>NZ_JBFAYI010000037.1:0-78812 GCF_040681245.1 Lentzea sp. NPDC051838 | reverse complement strand
CTACATTCGACAAACGGTCACCGAACCCCCGCCGAAACACGCCGCGCTCACGCCGCGTGAAAACCACGTGTCCGGCAAACGGGGACAACCCCAACACGACTCGTGACGGGGCCCGCCGGACCGCACCACCCACGCAACAGGCAGCCGCCCAAAGCAACAGGCGTGCCATCAACCCACCCGCAGCGCTGGCCCCCTGATCAGATTGGCGGGGTTTGGGGCAGAGCTCCCAAGGGGAAGCACGCAACAGGAACTCTGACTACGCAAGCCGGGAACGGCACGGACTCGCAACAGGAACACGCCCAACGCAACCCGACCACCCACAAAGTCGCGCCCCACGTTCCACTAGAAGGAACAACCCTTGCCCCCACCCCACAACACCCGGACCATCACCCCCAATGCGCGCAAGACACCCAGCCCCCATGACGCTGATCCTCGTCCTGCGCTGGTCCGCCTTCACCTGGATGTCCTTCACCGCAGCGTTCGGCGGCCAAATAGTCCAAACACAACTAGGCGCAGCAACCCTGGCCACAGTCTTCATCTGGACCCTGATAGTCACCCTCTCCCCCCAACACAAGGGCTCAGCGACAATCGACCTGGCCCTGGCCGCAACGGTGCAAACCATCGGCGGCCTAGTAGAACCAACCGGCCGAGTACTAACCGTCCACCCAAGTTTCGCCGGCATCTACCCAACAGCAGCAGTAGCAGCGTGGGCGGTAATCCACGGCGTAAGAGGCGGCCTAGCAGCAGGCACCCTCCTAGCAGCCGTAGTCCCGTTCCAGTACTACATAAACGGCGTGCCACCAACCACCCTGCTGCACCTGGAAACGTTGGCGCTCATGGGCACGATGCTCTCCTACCCCCTGATAGGCGCAGTAGTAGGCATAGTCACCGGCCAACTGCTCAAGCTAACCGCCCTAGCAGACCACGGCGCACGCCTGGAAGAGCGCGCACGCCTAGCAGCCGACATCCACGACGACGTCCTACAACGCCTAGCCGCGATACGACGCGACATAACAGACCCCGCACAACGAGCCGCACTAGAACGGCAAGAACGCAAGCTCCGCCACATCCACCTCGACGACGACCCGACACATGACGACGACCCGACACACGAGGACGGCTCGCTCACCGAGGAGCTAGAACGGCTGGTCGACGAGTTCGACGACCTGCCCGTGCGCACCGCGTCGACCGGCAGAGCGCCCATGCCCCGTCAGACGATCACGACAGTCACAGCGGCCGTGCGCGAGACGTTGACCAACGTGCGCAACCACGCGCACGCCAACCGCGTGTGGATCGCGGTGCTGGAGGACGCGGACGGTGTGCTGATCACCGTGCGGGACAACGGTGTCGGCTTCGACTTCGACGAGGATGCGCTCCAGAAGCGCGGCAGGCTCGGACTGAAACTCAGCGTCAAGGCGCGCGTCGAGAACGTCGGCGGGAGCGTGAAGGTCAGGTCCCGCAAGGGCCGTGGCACCGAGGTGGAGCTGTGGATCCCCAAATCAGAGTGATCATCGTGGAAGATCACCCCATCACCAGGGACGGCATCCGGGCGTGCGTGGAGCGAGACGGGCGCGCGAAAGTCGTCGGCGAAGCCGGAACGATCGAAGAAGCCAGGCAACTCGCCCAACTGGCACCCGACGTCGCGCTGGTCGACCTAGGGCTGGAGGACGGCGACGGGCGGGTCGTGATCTCGTTCCTCCCGCCCGCCACCCGGATCATCGTCATGTCGCAGGCGCCCGTCGGCGCCGTCGTCGAGGCCATCAGGGCCGGTGCCCACGGGTATCTCGACAAAGGGTCGACCGCTGATCAGGTCGCAGAGGCCGTGCATGCCGTGCTGGCGGGGCCGGTGCTGCCGCCGGAGGTCGCGGCGCTGGTCATCGGGGCGTTCCAGCGCGGCGAGCTCACGCCACGCGAGCAGGAGGTCCTGCGCGCTCTCGCCAAGGGGTACGACAACCGGGAGATCGCCGGCGACCTCGGCATCTCCGTCCGCACGATCAACCGACATCTGGAGAACATCCGCGCCAAGCTCGGCACCCACCGGCGCTCCGAGCTGGTCCGCTACGGCCGCGAACGGTTCCCCCCACCGCAGGCTTCATGGTGAAAAATCTTCCGGCGCCGCCGGAAGATCAGCCAGAGCCAGTCCTGCCCACGTCCAGCTGGGTACGTTTACCCACACGCGTCGCGGTTGCGCAGTCCCATGCCGGTCAACGCGGCCATGCCCAGCCGCTCGTAGTAGGGCCGCAACGACTCGTCACACGTCAGGTCGATCGAGTACAGGTGGTCCGCGGCAGCCAGCACCCGGCGCATCAGCTCCGTGCCGATCCCCTGCCCCTGGAACGACGGCAGCACCTCCAGCCACGGGATGAACGCGGTCAGCACCCCGTCGCTGATCATGTTGACGAACCCGACCACACGGCCCTCCGCCAGAGCGATCACCACCCGGTAGCTCCCGCGCAGCACCGCAAGATGTTGCTCGGGAGACGGCGGAACGGGCCAGCCGACGAAGAACCCGGCGAGATCCGCTTCGGACAACGCGCTGACATCGGTCGTGTAGGAGATCACAGCGCCCATTTTCCGGGTGAGAGCGATGAACCGTCCGGTTGGTTCTTCCGTGGGTGTAATTCCGCCCCAACCAGCGGTTAAGCTCCGAAACGTGACCTTGCCCCCTGCCCCGCTGCGCCGTGCGCGCTGTGCGGCTGTCGGCGTGGTCACGGGAGCGCTCGCCGTTCTGGCGCACTCGACCGCGGACGGGCACTTACCCGACGCGGGCCTGGTGTTCTCGCTGGTCGCACTGCTGACGTGGGCCGGCGCCGGTTTCGCCAAGGCCGAGCTGACGCCGGGCCGGATGCTCGCGCTGATCGGCGGCGGCCAGGTCGCCATGCACTTCATGATGACGCTCGCCGCGTCCCGGCACGATCATCACGACACGTCCGACATGGTCGCCTCGCACGTCGTGGCCACCGTGCTGACGGTCGTGGTGCTGGCCACAGCCGAACGCACGGTGCTCGCCCTGGCCCGCGCCATCGCGTCGGTGCTCCCCCGCAAGCTCACTCCCCTGCCCGCCACGGCGCCTCTCGTCGTGGCCACCCCGCGGGTCCTTCCCGCGGTGGTCGTCTTCCTGGACGTGCTGTCGTGGCGCGGTCCTCCGGCTGAACAGGTCTGAAAACCCCTTCACAGGGCCGTTTCCCGACGGTCCTGCACCTGTTCACGCCCAGAGAGGCCTTTGGCATGTCCACCACAGAAGTTCCGTCACGCACATCGTTCGCGTGGCGGGGACTCTTCCTGCGCCTGCACTTCTACGCAGGCGTGCTCGTCGGCCCGTTCATCCTGGTCGCCGCACTGACCGGCGTCCTGTACGCGCTCACTCCTCAACTCGAGTCGTGGGTCTACTCCGACCAGCTCCGCGTTCCCGCCACCGCACAACAACTCCCGCTCGCCCAGCAGGTCGACGCCGCGCTCGCGACGTCGCCCAACGGATCCCTGGTCGCGGTCCGGCCGGCTCCGGAACCCGGCGACACGACCCGCGTTCTGTTCTCCGAGAAGGGGTTGGGCGAGTCCGAACGCCGTGCGGTGTTCGTCGACCCCGGCACCGGCCGTGTCACCGGTGACCTCGTGGTCTACGGATCCAGCGGAATCCTGCCGTTGCGCACCACGCTGGACCAGCTGCACCGCAACCTGATGCTCGGCGAACCCGGCCGCCTCTACAGCGAGCTCGCGGCGTCGTGGCTGTGGGTCGTCGCGCTGGGCGGTCTCGTGCTGTGGATCACCAGGGCGCGCAACAGCAAGCGCATCCGCACGCACGGCCTGATCGGTGTGTGGGTGTTGGCGGGTGCGTTGTTCTTGTCCGCCACCGGTCTCACGTGGTCGGCCTACGCGGGTGAGAACGTCGCGACAATGCGCGAGGCCTTCAACTGGACCACGCCCAAGCTCAAGATGCCCGGTGCGGGCGACCACGGCGACCACGGTTCGAGCACTCCGGCCGCCGCCGGGCACAGCGAGGTCGACACCGTTCTCGGCGTCGCGCGGTCGTCCGGCATCGACGCGAAGGCCGTCGAGATCAACCTGCCCGCGGACACCGGTGGCGCGTGGAAGGTCGCCGAGATCGAGAAGGGCCTGCCGACACAGGTCGACTCGGTCGCGGTGCACGGCGGCGAGGTCGTCAGCTCGGTGAAGTTCTCGGACTACCCGCTCGCGGCGAAGCTGACGAGGTGGGGCATCGACGCGCACATGGGCGTGCTGTTCGGGTGGCCGAACCAGTTGCTGTTGCTGCTGATCGGCGGCGGGCTCGTGACGCTGGTCGTGCTCGGCTACCGGATGTGGTGGAAGCGCAGGCCCACCAGCGGTTTCGGCCGTCCGACGCCGCGTGGCCAGTGGCGCAAGGCACCGCCGGCCGCGTTGGTCGGGCTGGGTGTCGGTGCGCTGGTGGTGGGCTGGTTCGTGCCGTTGCTCGGCATCAGTCTCGTGGTGTTCCTGGTGATCGACGCCATCCTCGGAAAGCGTGTGAAGACGACATAGGGCGGTTGTGCGACCTGGACATTTACGGCATATTTACGCGTAGGTGCGCCGGGAAGCCTGGTCGGCCCGCACATCACAACTCGTGATGGCGGAGAGCTGACAGGGGTGCGCGAATGACGCTACTTCCCCATGCCATCCCTCACATCAACGATCCTCACGTCGTGCGCGCGCTGGCATCCCGCTGGCGCCGCACGAGGATGTTGCTGCTCCTCTCCTCCGGCGCACTGCCGGTGGCGATAGGCCTGGTCTGCGTGGCGCTGGCCGGGATGACGACGGCCTGGTGGTCGGCGATCCCGGCCGTCGCCGCGGCGGCGTGCGCTTGGGCGTTGCTGACCTGGTTGCGCCGCAACGGGTTGAGCGACCCGCACTCCTGGATGCCCGCCACCACGCTGATGACCGGCGCGCAGCTGGTTCTCGGCGTGTTGCCGAGCTCCGGGATCGCGTTGCGGCTCAGCCCGCACGCGGCGCTGGCCGTGAAAGCGTTGTGCGCGGCCGGAGTGCTCGGCGCCGGATCTGCCGGTGTGCTCGCGAGGATGGCGAGGCGGTCACTGCTCGCCTCACCCGTCCTCGAGCTCGGGTCGACCGCCTTTCCGCTGGTGCTGACAGGACCGGACGCGCGCGTCGTGATCGGCACCGACCGCATCGACTGGACGACGCGGGGGGACGGCGCCGGGGTCTCGTTCGGCCGCATCGAGCAGGTGACCACCGACGCGAGTGGTCTGGTGCTGCACACCGCGTCCGGGGCGTGGTCGGTTCCGGTGCCGGACCCGGCGGCCGCGCACGCGTTGTTGCGCCGGCGTCTCGCGTGGTGGGAGGAACTTCAGGCGGCGACCGCCGAACGCGAACGGCTCCACTACCTCGACCTCGTGCGGTTGCTGGCCGGAGTCAGCGGTCAGTCGACCCGTGGCGGCGTCACGGTTTCCGTCGACTCCAACGGCGTGACCACGGGTATCGCGCTCAGCCCTGCGGTGCGCGATCTTGATCCCGATGTGCTGGCGATGCGGCTGATGGACTGCGTCGAGCGAGCCCGTTCGGATGCACGTCGTCAGGTGCAGGACCTGGTTCTGGAGCACGCCGAGAAAGCCAGCCACTAGTCGGTTGTCCCCCACCTCCCGCGCTGCCTACGTTCGGTGGACCTTGGGAGATGGGGGACGAGATGCGCAGACGTGACTTCTTCGCCGCGGCGGCCGGGGTCGCCGCCGTGGTGGCCAACCCCGCGAGCGCGCTCGCGGCGACCGAGCGGAGACCGGGCGCGGCGACGCTCCCGGACCTGAACCTCGGTGATTTCCCCGTCGTGGCACGGGTTCGGGCACGCAAGGCGCTCGAACACCTCAAGGTGCTCAGCGACAGGATCGGGCCGCGGATCGGTGGCACCGAGTCCGAGCACCGGGCGCGCGACTACCTCGTGCGGGAGCTCAAGGCGTTGCGGTACCAGGTGACCACGCAGCCGTTCACCGTGCCGGACAAGTACCTCGCCCAGATCGGCCAGTGGCAGACGGGCTCGTCGCGCTTCGGATCCCTTGGCGTCACGGTGAAAGCGCCGTTCGTCGAGGTGACGGACGGCGCTGACCTGACCGGGAAGATCGCGTTCTTCGTCAACGCTCCCACCGGTTCCGCGCACGTGCACGCGGCGATCGAACGGGGTGCGGTGGCGGTGATCCTCGGCCGGATCTCCTCCACCGCGAGCAAGTCCAGCGCCTTCTCCCCCACGCTCGACCGCAACGTCACCGTGCCGGTGATCGGGCTCGCCCAGGTGCACACCGAGAAGCTGCGCGCGCAGGGGTCGGGCGAGCTGACGATCAGCACCACGCATCACCCGAACCTGACCTCCTACAACGTGATCGCCGAGCGTCCGGCGACGTTCCCGTGGCGCGACAACGGGGTCGTCATGGTCACCGCGCACTACGACAGCGTGCCGGGGTCGCCAGGCGCCAACGACGACGGCAGCGGAACCGTGCTGTGCCTGGAACTCGCGCGTGTTCTGCGTTATCTGCCAACGCACACAGCGATCCGGTTCGCGTTGTGGGGTTCGGAGGAGCAGGGTCTGCTCGGGTCGCGGCACTACGTCTCGCAGCTGTCGGCCGAGGAGATCGCGCGGATCAAGGGCGTGTTCCAGAACGACATGGTCGCCACCAGCCACGACCCGGCGACCGCGTACTGGTTGCTGTCGGTGGACGGCGCGGACAACGCGACGACTGCGAGCGTCAGGGCAGCGGCTCAGCGGCTCGGCTACGACCCGCGGGTGCACGGGCCGGTGGCGCGCGGGTCGAGCGACCACGTGCCGTTCCACGAGAAGGGCATGGCGTCGGCGAACTTCAGCTGGCGCGGTGAGGGTGGTCCGGCGCAGCTCGAACCGATCTACCACACGCCGGAGGACACGATCCGCGACAACATCAGCCTCGAACGCCTGCAGGTGTCGCTGGAGCTGATCGGCTCCGCCGCCTACCGGCTCGCTACCCAGCGATGAGCGACGGCCATCAGATCGCTGATCTGATGGCCTGCTCGAACCCCTCGACGTGGCCACGGGCGAGATCCGCCGCCTTCTCCGCGTCCCCGGCCACGATCGCCTCGATCAACGGCTCGTGCTCCTCGACGTGGCTCGCCATGTCCGCGAGCCGGTCGATGAACAGGCACCAGATCCGCGTCGCCAGGTTGTCGTAGCGGACGAGCGTGTCTTCCAGGTACGGGTTGTGCGTGGCCGCGTAGACCGCCCGGTGCACCTTGAGGTCCAGCCGCATCAGCTCGGCCGAGTCGCCGCGCGGCACCCTCCCGAGTCCTTGGACGAGCGAAGTCAGCGTCGCGCGGTCGGCCGCGGTCGCGCGACGGGCTGCCTGGGCCGCCGCCAGCGGTTCCAGCTCCTGCCGCACCTCGGAGATGTGCGCCAGGTCGGTGATGTTGACGTCCGTGGCGAACGTGCCGCGCCGCGGGTAGGCCGCGATCAGCCGCTCGTACTGCAGGCGCTTCAACGCTTCGCGCACGGGCGTGCGGCCGAAGCCGAGCGACTGCGCCAGCGCGTCCTCGTTGATCGGCGCGCCCGGCCGTATGTCCAGCATGACCAGCTGGTCACGAATGTTCCGGTAGGCCCGCTCGGCGAAGGAGAGCTCCTCGCCCAGAGGCTCGGCCACGTTCTCCATCAGGCCCCCTTGACCTCTCCCGCGAGCTTGAATACCTTAACGCAGAGCCTGATATATCAGTTGTTCACCAGTCGTCCGTCAGTATGGAGCCTCGCATGCCAACGAGTCCACTGTCTCGGCCACTGCACGAACTCGATCCCGAAGTCGCCGCCGCCGTGGACGCGGAGCTGTGGCGCCAGCAGTCGACGCTGGAGATGATCGCCTCCGAGAACTTCGCGCCGGCCGCGGTCATGCAGGCGCAGGGGTCGGTGCTGACGAACAAGTACGCCGAGGGGTATCCGGGGCGGCGCTACTACGGCGGTTGCGAGCACGTCGACGTCGTCGAGCAGCTCGCGATCGACCGGGTGAAGGCGTTGTTCGGCGCCGAGGCGGCGAACGTGCAGCCGCACTCGGGTGCGCAGGCGAACGCGGCGGCGATGTTCGCGTTGCTCAAGCCCGGCGACACGATTCTCGGGCTCGATCTCGCGCACGGCGGCCACCTCACGCACGGCATGCGGATCAACTTCTCCGGCAAGCTCTACAACGTCGTGCCGTACCACGTGCGCGAGTCGGACATGCGCATCGACATGGACGAGGTCGAGCAGCTCGCCTACGAGCACAAGCCACGCATGATCGTCGCCGGCTGGTCGGCGTACCCGCGGGTGCTGGACCTGGCGCGGTTTCGGCAGATCGCGGCCGAGGTCGGCGCGTACCTGATGGTCGACATGGCGCACTTCGCCGGGCTCGTGGCGGCCGGGCTGCACCCGAACCCCGTGCACTACGCGGACGTCGTGACGACCACGACGCACAAGACGCTGGGCGGACCGCGCGGTGGCGTGATCCTGAGCCGCGCGGAGTTCGCCAAGAAGATCAACTCGGCGGTGTTCCCCGGTCAGCAGGGTGGTCCGCTGGAGCACGTGATCGCGGCGAAGGCGGTGGCGTTCAAGGTCGCGGCGAGCGAGGAGTTCCGCGAACGCCAGGAGCGCACGCTGGCCGGTGCGCGCCTGCTGGCCGAACGCCTGCTCGAAGAAACCGACATCACCGTGCTGACCGGCGGAACCGACGTGCACCTGGTGCTCGTCGACCTGCGCAACTCCAGTTTGGACGGTCAGCAGGCCGAGGACCGGTTGCACCGCGTGGGTATCACGGTCAACCGCAACGCAGTGCCGTTCGACCCGCGCCCGCCGATGGTCTCGTCCGGGCTGCGGATCGGCACGCCCGCCCTGGCCACGCGCGGGTTCGGCGAGGCCGAGTTCCGCGAGGTCGCCGACATCATCGCGCTGGCCCTGCGGCAAGAACTCACCGACGAGCAGGTCCTGCGCGACAGGGTCGAGAAGCTCGCCACCGCGTTTCCGCTGTACCCGCACCTGCAGGGAGCTGCCGCGTGACCCCGTTGCCCGAACACCCGGACTTCCTGTGGCGCAACCCCGAGCCGCGCTCCTCCTACGACGTGATCATCATCGGCGCGGGCGGGCACGGCCTGGCCACCGCGTACTACCTGGCGTCGAAGCACGGCATCACCAACGTCGCCGTGCTGGAGAAGGGCTGGCTCGCGGGCGGCAACATGGCCCGCAACACCACGATCATCCGCTCCAACTACCTGTGGGACGAGAGCGCGGCGATCTACGAGCACGCCCTCAAACTGTGGGAAGGCCTGCCCGAAGAGCTCGGCTACGACTTCCTGTTCAGCCAGCGCGGTGTCCTGAACCTCGCGCACACGCTGCAGGACGTCCGCGAGGGCGTGCGGCGGGTGAACGCCAACCGCCTCAACGGAGTCGACGCGGAGTGGGTCGAGCCTGATCAGATCGCCGAGATCTGCCCGATCATCAACCTGTCGCGGAAGACCCGCTATCCCGTGCTGGGAGGCACTTTCCAGCCCCGCGCGGGTATCGCGAAGCACGACCACGTGGCGTGGGCGCTGGCCCGGCGCGCCGACGAACTGGGCGTGGATCTCATCCAGAACTGCGAGGTCACCGGGTTCATCAAGGACGGCGACAAAGTCGTCGGCGTCGAGACCAACCGCGGCCGGATCCTCGCCGGACGGGTCGGGCTCGCAGCGGCCGGGCACAGCTCAGTTCTCGCTGAACGAGCCGGTTTCCGGTTGCCGGTCCAGTCGCATCCGTTGCAGGCCTTGGTGTCCGAGCTGAACGAGCAGGTGCACCCGACCGTCGTGATGTCGAACCACGTGCACGTCTACGTCTCGCAGGCGCACAAGGGCGAGCTGGTGATGGGCGCGGGCGTCGACTCCTACAACGGTTACGGCCAACGGGGTTCGTTCCACGTCATCGAGCACCAGATGGCCGCGGCGGTCGAGCTGTTCCCGATCTTCGCCCGCGCGCACGTGCTGCGGACCTGGGGCGGCATCGTGGACGTCACGCCGGACGCGTCGCCGATCATCGGCACCACGCCGGTCGAGAACCTGTTCGTCAACTGCGGCTGGGGCACCGGCGGTTTCAAGGCCACGCCGTCCGCGGGCTGGGCGTTCGCGCACACCATCGCGACCGGCGAGCCGCACCCGTTGAACGCCCCCTTCTCCCTCGACCGCTTCACGACGGGCGCGCTCATCGACGAGCACGGCGCCGCCGCCGTGGCCCACTGATTGGATCACCGTGCTGCTGATCAGCTGCCCGTGGTGCGGGCCCCGCGACGAGACCGAGTTCCGCTACGGCGGACAAGCCCACGTCGCCTATCCCGAAACGCCTTCTGCTCTGAACGACCAGCAGTGGGCCGAGTACGTGTTCTACCGCGAGAACCCCAAGGGCCCGTTCGCCGAGCGCTGGATGCACTCCATCGGCTGCCGGCGCTGGTTCAACGTCCTGCGCGACACCGTCAGCTACGAGGTGCTCGCCGTCTACCGCAACGGCGAGGAGGTGCCCCGATGACCAGGCTCCCACACGGAGGCCGCATCGATCGGTCCACGGTTCTCCGGTTCACTGTGGACGGTCGTGAGCTGACCGGGCATCCCGGTGACACCGTGGCGTCGGCGATGCTGGCGAACGGGATCATCGAGGTCGCGCCGTCGATCTACCGCGACAGGCCTCGCGGGATCATGGCCGCGGGCGTCGAGGAACCCAACGCGTTGCTCCAGGTCGACGGGCCGTGCTCGGAAGGCATGCTGCCCGCGACGACCGTGGAGCTCTACGATGGGCTGGTCGCGTCGACGTTGTCGGGCAAGGGACGTCTCGACCCGACGCCCGATCCCGCTGTGTACGACAAGAAGTTCGTGCACACCGACGTTCTGGTCGTGGGCGGCGGGCCGGCGGGTCTCAAGGCTGCCGCAGAGGCTGCCGCGACCGGAGTTCGGGTCATGCTGGTCGACGATCAGCCGTCGGTGGAAGCGCCTGCGGATGTCGTCGTGCTGAGCCGCACGACGGCGATCGGCTCGTACGACGACAACTACGTGCTGGCGTTGGAGCGGCGCACCGACCACCTCGGCTCCGCCGCCCCTCAAAATGTTTCACGCCAACGGTTGTGGCACATCCGGGCGGGCAAGGTCGTGCTCGCGACCGGTGCGCACGAGCGTCCGCTGGTGTTCGCGGGCAACGACAAGCCCGGCGTGATGCTCGCCGGAGCCGTGCGCACGTACCTCAACCGGTACGGCGTCGCGGCAGGTTCCCGGGTCGTCGTGTTCACCAACAACGACAGCGCCTACGACACCGTCCGCGACCTGCTGGACGCCGGTGTCGAGGTCGCGGCCGTCGTGGACGCGCGATCTGACGTGTCCGTCGACGTGGATGTGCGAATTCTGCCTGGTAGCGCGGTGATCGGCACCGAGGGCGACGACCGGATCACGGGCGTGATCGTCCGGACGTCCGAAGGCGGCACGGTCTCGTTCGAGTGCGATCTCCTCGCCGTGTCAGGTGGCTGGAGCCCGGTCGTGCACCTGCACAGCCAGCGCCAGGGCAAGCTGCGCTGGGACGACGAACTGGTCGCGTTCGTCCCGGACGGCGCGGTGCGCAACCAGGAGATCGTCGGCATGGCCAGTGGCGAGGGCTTGTGGCCGACGCAGGCGTTGTGGCTCGTGCCCGCCGACTCCTACGACACGCATTTCGTCGACCTGCAAAGGGATGTGACGGTCGCGGACGTGTGGCGGTCCACCGGCGCGGGCATGCTGAATGTCGAGCACGTCAAGCGCTACACCTCGCTCGGCACCGCCAACGACCAGGGCAAGACCTCGGGTGTCAACGCGATCGGTGTAATCGCCCACGCGCTGGGCGGTTCGGTGGGCGAGATCGGCACCACGACCTACCGCGCGCCCTACACCCCGGTCGCGTTCGCGGCGCTGGCCGGACGCGAGCGCGGTGACCTGTTCGACCCCGAGCGCACGACGTCGATCCACCCGTGGCACGTCGAGCACGGAGCGTTGTTCGAGGACGTCGGCCAGTGGAAGCGCCCGTGGTACTTCCCGCGCGACGGCGAGGACATCGACGCCGCCGTCGCCCGCGAGTGCCGTGCCGCGCGCAACGGCGTGGCGGTCATGGACGCCTCGACGCTCGGCAAGATCGAGATCTGGGGCGCGGACGCGGGTGAGTTCCTGAACCGCATCTACACCAACGCTTTCAAGAAGCTCAAGCCCGGCCACGCGCGCTACGGCGTGATGTGCAAGCCCGACGGCATGATCTTCGACGACGGCGTGACGCTGCGGCTGGACGACAACCGGTTCTTCCTGACCACCACGACCGGTGGCGCGGCCGGCGTCCTGGACTGGCTGGAGGAATGGCTCCAGACCGAGTGGCCTGAGCTCGACGTCCACTGCACCTCGGTGACCGAGCAGTGGGCCACGATCGCGGTCGTCGGTCCGCGTTCACGTGACGTCGTCTCGGTTCTGGCTCCAGATCTGGACCTGTCGGCCGAGGCGTTCCCGTTCATGACGTTCCGCGAGACCACGCTGGCCTCCGGTGTACCCGCGCGGATCTGCCGGATCTCGTTCTCCGGCGAGCTGGCGTACGAGATCAACGTGTCGTCCTGGTACGGCTTGTCGGTGTGGGAGCAGGTGTACGAAGCCGGTCTGCCGTACGACATCACGCCTTACGGCACCGAGACCATGCACGTGCTGCGCGCCGAGAAGGGCTACATCATCGTCGGCCAGGACACCGACGGCACGGTCACGCCGCACGACGCCGGCATGGCTTGGGCGGTGTCCAAGCAGAAGGACTTCGTCGGCAACCGTTCGTTCTCGCGCTCGGACACCGCGCGTGGTGACCGCAAGCAGCTGATCAGCCTGCTGCCGACGGACGGTTCGACCCGTCTGCCCGAAGGCACGCAGATCATCGCGCGGGACGTCGACCTCACTCCCCCGGTGCCGATGCTGGGCCACGTGACCTCCAGCTATCACAGCGAAGCGCTGGGCCGTCCGTTCGCGCTGGCGCTTGTGGCCGCCGGGCAGTCGCGAATCGGTGAGACGCTGATGGCGCACGTGGGCTCCGAGCTCGTGCCGGTGCAGGTGGCCGACCTCGTCCTCTACGACCCCGAAGGGAGCAGGCGAGATGGCTGACCTGCGTCGCAGTCCGCTGGCCCACGTCCAGTTCCCCGCGGGCCTGGCCGAGCTTCCCTTCCGCACCATGGTGAACCTTCGCGTCGACCCGTCGTCCGAACGAGTCGAGAAGGCGCTCGGGGTCGCGCTGCCTCAGCAGTGCGGGCAGACCAGTGTTTCCGGTGCGCGCACGGTGTTCTGGCTCGGGCCGGACGAGTGGCTGGTGCTGGACGACGAGCCCGGGATCCACGCCGAGCTCGTGGAGGCGCTCGCGGGTGAGTCCGGCTCGGCCGTCGACGTGTCGGCGAACCGGACGATCGTCGAGCTGAGCGGGCCGTTCGCGCGGGACGTGCTGGAGAAGGGCTGCCCGGTCGACCTGCATCCGCGCGCGTTCGGTCCTGGACAAGCGGTTCAGACGACGGTCGGGCCGGTTCCGGTGCTGCTGTGGCAGGTCGGCGACGAGACGTATCGGCTGTTCCCGCGGTCGTCGTTCGCCGACTACCTGGCGCGCTGGCTCATCGACGCGATGAGCGAGTACTAGGAGTCAGCTCGTCCAGCATCCGATCCCGCAGCCACACCGCGAACTCGTCGGCGGGCAGCGGTTTGCTCAGGCAGTACCCCTGCACGATGTCGCAGCCGAGGGCGGCGAGGGCGGTCCACGTCTCCTCGTCCTCCACGCCCTCGGCCACGACCTCCAGCTCCAGGTTGTGCGCGAGCCCGAGCAGCGATCGCGTGATGGCACCGGAGGACGAGTCGGAGCGCATGTTCGTGGTGAACGAGCGGTCGATCTTCATCTCGTGCACCGGCATCGTGCGCAGGTAGGCGATCGACGAGTAGCCGGTGCCGAAGTCGTCGATGGACAGCCGCACACCCAGTTCCCGCAGGCGCGAAAGCACGTCGCTGGCCCGCTCGGGATCCGAGATGATCGCGGACTCGGTGATCTCCAGCGTCAGCACGTCCGGCGGCCGCCCGTGTTCCTTCAGCAGCCGCTCGACCTGTTCGGGGAACGTCGGGTCGTGCAGGCACTGGGCGCCGACGTTGACCGAGATCGGCACGTCCCAGCCGGACGCGTGCCAGCTGCGGCACTGCGCCAGCGCGTGGTCCAGCACGTACTGGGTGAGCGGCTCGATCAGGCCGGTCTCCTCGGCGGCCGGGATGAACCTGTCCGGACCGAGCAGGCCGAGGCGCGGGTGCTGCCAGCGGCACAACACCTCGGCGCCGCAGACGGTGCCGGTGCGGAGGTCGGCTTTCGGCTGGTAGTGCAGGACGAGCTCGCTCTGGTCGATCGCCCGGCGCAGATCGCTGACGACGGACAACTGGGCGACGCTGTGCTTGTCCAGACACGCCTCGTACACCGCCGTGCCGGCCTTCGCGCGTTTCGCCGCGTACATCGCGATGTCCGCGTGCTTCAACAGTTCGTGCGCGTCCGTGGAGTCCGTCGGGTACAGCGCGATGCCGATGCTGCAACCGACGTCGACCGACAACCCGTCCAGGTCAACGGCTTCCTCCAACGCCCGGTGCACCCGGTCCGCGACGATCAGCGCGTTCGCGGCGGTGCGGATCGACGGCAGCAGCACCGCGAACTCGTCGCCACCCAGCCGTGCCACGGTGTCGACCTCGCGGACAGCGCCGGTGAGCCGGTTCGCCACGTGTTGCAAGAGCCTGTCGCCGAACGCGTGGCCGAGCGTGTCGTTGATCGGTTTGAAGCGGTTGAGGTCGATGAGGAACAGGCCGAGCGGCTCGCCGTTGGTGTTGGCGCGCGCGATGGCCTGCTGGGTGCGCTGGGTCAGCAACGTGCGGTTGGCGAGGCCCGTCAACGCGTCGTGCATCGCCTCGTGCTCGCTCTTCGCGGCCTGGCGCAGGATCTTGCGACGGTGGCCGAGCAGCACCACGCCGCACAACCCGACCAGGCCGAGGTCGACCACGAATGCGATGACCGCCGCGAGTCTGAGCCGGCCGTTCTGCGTCTCGGCGGCACGCAGGTAGTCGGTGGTTTCCAAGCGTTTGAGCTGGACGACCGTGGAGAGTTGTTTGCGCAGCGAGACCAGCGTGAGCTCGGCCTGGTCGGCCTTCTGCGCCGCCTGCCGGTTGTCGCCGAGGTCGCCGGCCGCGACCGTCTCGCGCAGCAGGGTCGTGTAGTCGCCGTAGAGATCGCCGACGAACGTGGCGGCGCGAACGTCCGCCGGAGCGCCGTTCTCGCGCAGCCAGCGGAGGCTCTCCTCGGCGGCACCCGCGGCGTTGGCGACGGGCTGGCGCATGACCGGGGTGCCGGAGCGCAGGTAGTCGGAGAGGGCGTGATCGGCGACGTCGACGTTCTGGACGACCAGACCCCAGCGGTCGCTGATCTCGTTCAGCTCGTGCAGGTGCGTGGCTGCTCGTTGCATGCTCAGGCTCGTCCACAGCGCAAGGCCCGCCAACGCGGCGAGACCGATCGTCAGGCTCACGACGACCGTCTGCGCGGTTGTACGGGTCTCGAACCACTTGGACAGCAAGGGCGCCCTCACGAGGTGGAATCCGCTTTCCGAGAGCTAATAGGTACGCAGCCAAAGGATGGCACGCAAGCCGACACATCGGGGCGATGTGCGCTAGCCTCGTCGGCTTTGAGGGATCAAACGATTGGGCATTCCCATGGTTCGCGGCATCCATGTGACCCTACCTGCGCTTTTGCTGATCGTGGCGGGGGTGAGCGGATGCAGCGGTGGACAAACGTCGGATGAACCTCCCACCATCGGATTCGTCTCGCAGAACATGTCCCGCGACTTCTCCAAGGAGATGAGCGAGGGTTTCCGAGCCGGCGCGGCCATCTCCGGCGGGGTGAAGACCGAGGTCACCGGGCCGGACACGCACGACGGACTGAAGCAGGCGGCACTGCTCAAGGATCTCGCGCCCAAGGCCAAGGCGGGCATCGGACTGTCGGCGGTGGCGCCGGAACTGGTCGCCGAACCGATGGCGCAGGTGACCGGCCAGGGCATCCCGATGATCGCGGTCGCGGGCGGGCAGGTCGCGCCGGGCACCGGGGTGAAGTTGCTGATCGAGAACGACAACTACGAGCTCGGCAAGATGCTCGCGGACGCCACGGCCGACAAGCTGCCGCCGGACAGCGCCGGCAAGATCGTGATCGGCAGCAACTCCCCCGCGATGCCCGCGCTCGACCAGCGCACCGCCGGGCTGCGGGCGAGGCTGCTCGAACGGATGCCGAAGCTGCAGGTGCTCGGGCCGCTCGACACAGGGCGCGACCTGCCAGCCAATCTCGCTACGTGGCAACGACTGGCCGACGCGAACCCCGACGCGCTCGCGTTGCTCGGCTCCGGTGACGTCGACGCGATCAACCTCGCCGCCGTGCACGCCGAGAAGAAGGCGACGTGGCTGGCCGGGGCGTTCAGCCTGGATCCCAAGGCGTTGCAGGGCGTGAAGGAAGGCCATCTGTTCGCGTCGGTGTCGGCCGAACACTTCCTCAAGGGCGCGGTGGCCGGGTGGCTGCTGGCCGAGCACGCCAAGAACGGCCGCAAGCTGCCGGAGGGCTGGTTCGTGGCACCGGGGCTGACGGTGCAGGCGTCCAACGTGGACGAAATCATTCGCCGCCAATCCACCGAGGGCACGCGGCTCGAGGCAGCGCGGCCGCAGATCGACGCGCTCACCGGAAATCCGGACAAGCAACTGCGCCCGCTCGACCAGGCGCGGTGAGCTGTGGATCTTCCACGCTCGTGACAGAAAGGGCGTCCGCGAGCGAGCATGCAGGCTCTCCCTGCCTTTGGAGGCCGCATGATCAACCGAAGGACACTCACAAAATCCCTTGGTGCCGCTTTAGCAATCTCGGCCACCGGCACTGTGCCCGCCACCGCTGACACCACCGAGCATTCCAAGCGAGGCCGCTACCTGATCCGGGGTGGCGCGGTCGTCACCGTCGACCAGGCGCTCGGGGTGCTGCCGCGCGCGGACGTCCTGATCGACGACGGCAAGATCGCGGCGGTCGGGCGTGACCTCGACGCCCGCGGCGCGAAGATCGTCGACGCGACCGACATGATCGTCATGCCCGGTTTCGTCAACACGCACCACCACATGTGGAGCGCGATCGGCCGCAACTACGTGGCCGACGGGTTCCCGTACTTCGCGGCGAAGCGGGCGACGTCGCTGCTGTACGAGGCGAAGGACGTCTACCGCAGCGTCCTGCTCGGACTGGCCGAGCTCGCCAACGCGGGCGTGACCACGGTGCACAACTGGTCGAACAACACCCGCTCCCCCGCACACGCCGACGCCGAGTTGCGGGCACACCGCGACGGGTTGCTGCGCGCGCGGTTCTCGTACGGGCACGTGGACCAGATGCCGCGCGACGTACCGATGGACCTCACGGACGTGGATCGCGTGCGGCAGCAGTACTTCTCCCAGGGGAGTGCGTTCGACGGGCTGGTGCACCTGGGCATCAACCTGCGCGGGCTGTCGCAGAGCACCGAGCCGGCGTTCATCGCGGACATGGAGGCAGCGCTCGGGCGTGGTCTGCCGATCGCGATCCACGCGGGTCAGGCACCGCCGCGGATCGTGGACGCCGCCGACTACGAACGCCGTGGCTGGCTCGGCCCGAAAACGTTGCTGTGCCACTACATCACGGCGTTGCCCAGCGACATGGAGATCATGGCCCGGACGGGGACGCCGTTGAGCTGGGCGCCGCACTCCGAGTACCGGCTGGGCACGGGAGGACAGAAGGAGGCTCTGCTCGGCTTCCGCGCTGCCGGCGTGGTGGTGTCGCTGTCGTCGGACGCCACGTCCATCGCGCCGTCGGACATGTTCGAGACGATGCGTCTCATCCCGGAAGCCGGTTTCCGGGGCTCGCTGGAGATGGCGACGATCAACGGTGCCCGCGCGCTGGGGCTGGGCGGCGTCACCGGGTCGATCACCGTGGGCAAGCGGGCGGACGTCATCTTGGTGCGCACCAACGACATCAACCTCGCGCCGGGCGGGTTGTTCGAGACGACGCTGGTGCAGGCCGCGACTCCGGCGAACGTCGACACGGTGTTCTCGGACGGCCGGATGGTCAAGCGCGGCGGCCGGTTGGTCGCGTACGACGTCGACCGGATCGTGCGTGATGCGCAGACTTCCTCACTGCGCATCCGGACGGCGGCGGGCGGGATCCTGACTCCTCCCGCGAACTGAGACCGGATGTGGCGGATCGGCCACCGCCCGCTGAGACGGGCGTCGCCGATCCGCCACACCTCGGGCTCGTGAACCTTTAGTCAGGGCTTGGGATTCCTATGGTGCGCGGGACGTTTCCCCGAGGAGTCCCGAATGCCCACCAGCTGGACCGAACACGACGACCGAGCGGTGTCCGACCTCGTCGCGGCCGTGTGCTCCGACCCGCTCGGCCAGGTCTCCCCCTCCGTGTACGAAACGGCGCGGCTGCTCTCGTCGTCGCCTTGGCTCGACGGCCATCTTGAACGGCTCGAGTTCGTGCTGACCTCGCAGCACGCCGACGGGAGCTGGGGTGCGCCGGACGGGTACGAGTACGTGCCGACGCTGAGCGCAGTCGAGGCGTTGTCCGCGGTGCTGCGCCGGGAGGAAGTCCGCGACCGTGAGCCTGTGCAGCGGGCGGTGGAGCGTGGCATGGCCGTGTTGCGGCAGCCTCGGGTGTCCATTCCGGACACGATCGCGGCCGAGCTGGTGGTGCCGTGGCTCGCCGGGTCGATCGGCGTGGACCTGCCGGGCTCGATGGACTACCGGGCGCTGATGGGGCTGCGGGCGCGAGTCCGAAGTGGACAGCCGATTCCGGAGAAGGCGTGGCACTCGCTGGAGGCGCTGGGCGGCGACGCGCGCCAGGCCGCTGTGGTGCGGCCGGTGAACGGTGTGGTGTGCGGTTCCGCTGCTGCCACTGCCGCGTGGCTGGGTGAGCGGTCCGAGCACGAGGCCGTAGGGGTGTTGCAGCACCTGCAGTCGCTCGACAAGGGCGCGGTTCGCGGTATCTCGTGCATCAACGTGTTCGAGCCGGCGTGGGTGGTGGCGTTGCTGACCGATGCCGGGATCCAGGTTCCTGGTCTCACCGAGCGACTGACTGCCGCGGTGGGACCGTCCGGTGCTCCCGCCAGCACCGGGTTGCCCGCGGATGCGGACGACACCGCCGTGGTGCTGTACGCACTGGCCAGGCTGGGTGCGCCGGGGCCGATCGACGTGCTCTGGAACTACGAGGCCGACGACTACTTCGTGTGCTTCCCGGACGAGCAGACGCCGTCGACCAGCACCAACGCGCACGTTCTGGACGCGTTCGGCGAGTACTACGCGGGTCAGCCGCGCGTCGGTGCCGTGATCGCGAAGATCACTGCCTATCTGGCGTCGTCGCAGGGGGCAGACGGCAGCTGGTGGGACAAGTGGCACGCCTCGCCCTACTACGCGACGTTGTGCTGTGCGCAGGCCCTGTTCCGGACCGGCGGGCGAACGCCGATGGTGTCGCGGGCGGTCGAGTGGGTGCTCGGGACTCAACGTTCCGACGGCTCGTGGGGACGATGGGGCGGCACGGCCGAGGAGACGGCGTACTCGGTGTTGCTGCTGTTGCAGTGCGCGCCGGAGAACCACCGGGCGCGGCAGGCGGCGTTGTGGGCGGCCGGGTTCCTGCGGTCGACCGACGCGCATCCGCCGTTGTGGCACGACAAGGACCTCTACACGCCGATCGCCGTGGTCCGCGCCGCACGGCTGGCGGCGTTGCGGCTGATCTCCGAGTGGGCCTGAGCTTCAGGCGTCGTTCACACGTCCAGCACGGCGCGGGTGAACGCGTCCGGCGCCTCCTGCGGCACGTTGTGACCGATGCCGTCGATGATCCGGTGCTCGTAGGGCCCGGTGAACCTGTCGCGGTAGCCGGTGCCCGGCTTGTTCGGGCCGTCGAAGTCGCTGGCGATCGTGATCGTCGGCACGGTGATCACGGGCCGGGTCTGCAGCTTGCGCTCCAGTCCGTAGTAGCGGTGCTCGCCCTCCGCGAGCTGCAGGCGCCAGCGGTAGTTGTGGATGACGATCGCGACGTGGTCGGGGTTCTTCCAGGCCGTGGCGCTCTGGGCGTAGGTGGCGTCGTCGAAGTTCCACTGCGGCGAGGCCAGCTTCCAGATGAGCTTGTTGAACTCGTAGGTGTTCTGCGTGTAGCCCTTCACACCGCGCTCGGTCGAGAAGTAGTACTGGTACCACCAGCCCAGCTCGGCCTGCGGGCTGAGCGGCTCCTGGTTCTGCTTCAGGTTGACGATCAGGTACCCGCTGACCGACACCAGCGCCTTCACCCGCTCCGGCCACAACGCCGCCGTGATGCACGCCGTCCGCGCACCCCAGTCGAACCCGCCGAGCGTGGCCTTGCGGATCTTGAGGGCATCCATGAACGCGATCACGTCCGCCCCCAGCGCGGACTGCTGACCGTTGCGCATGGTGTGCGCGTGCAGGAACCGCGTCGGGCCGTACCCGCGCAGGTACGGGATCAGCACGCGATGCCCCTGCGCGGCGAGCTTCGGCGCCACGTCGACGTAGCTGTGAATGTCGTACGGCCAGCCGTGCAGGAGGATCGTGACAGGGCCGTCAGCGGGGCCCAGCTCGGCGTACCCGATGTCCAGCACGCCGGCCCTGACCTGCTTGATCGCGCCCCACGCGGGCTTGGACCCAGCTGCCTGCGCGGGTGCGGTGACGAGTGGTGCCGCCACGCCCGCCACGGCCAGTGCCTGCGAGAACTGCCTCCTGCTGATCATGCTCTCGACCGTATTGGTGATCTTCGCGGCTCGCGAGCGTCACGTGACGGTGTCGTCGTACGTCATCAGCGCCTGTTTGAGTTCGGCTCGTGCGGTGACGCCGAGTTTGGGGAAGATCCGGTGCAGATGCGTGCTGACCGTGCGGTGTGAGAGGTGCAGGCGTTCGCCGATTTCCTTGTTCGTCAGGCCGTCGGCGGCCATGCGCGCGACGGTCAGCTCGTGCTCGGTCAGCTCGCCCGTGCCGTTGCGCGACTCGCCGGACGCTCGGAGCTCCTCGCGGGCGCGTTCCGCCCAGTCCTTGGTGCCGAACGCCTCGAACGCCTCCGCCGCTGCTTTCAGGTGGGGCCTGGCCTGGGTTGCCTTGCGTTGCCTGCGCAGCCAGGCACCGAAAGCCAGGTGGGTGCGGGCGCGGTCCCAGGGCGAGCTCTTGGCCTCCAGAGCGGCGGTGAACCGGGCTTCTGCCTCGTCGTCCGGTGCGAGGAGGGCGCGGGCGTACCGCAGTCCGGACGCCAGCGCGGGTGAGCTCGTGGTGGTGTCGAGCTCTTCGACGATCTTGCAGGCTTCGTCCTGGTTGCCGCTTCTCGTGGCGGCTTCGGCGAGTTCCGGCAGCACGTAGCGGCGGAGTGCCAGCTGGTAGGCCGGATCCGCCGGGTCGTGGATGCGCCGGACAGCGGCGAACGCGTCGGCGTAGCGACCTTCTCCCAGCGCGGCAAGGCTTCTGGCGAGCTGGACGGTGGCCAGCACCGGTCGCGCACCCGCCGCCAGACCGATTCGCTCGGCTTCGGCGGCTTTCTGGTTCGCCTCTTCGTAGTTTCCTTTGAGGGCAGCGATTTCGGCCTGGACCGCTTTGGCCAGTCCGAGCATGTAGGGCTGGTGGGTTTCCTCGGCCAGCTTGGCGGCTTCCTCGGCGGCGGGTTCGGCGGTGGCGATGTCGCCCAGGCGGGTTCGGCTCCATGCTTCGACGGCGAGAGACCTGGCCAGCAGTCCGAACTGGCCTTGGGCGCGGAACTCTCGTTGTGCGGCAACGGAGAAGCGGACCGACTCCTCGAAGGCGCCGACCTGGAGAGCGGCGCTGCCGAGAAGGCGGCACGTCGCGGGTTCGTCCGGCATTCCGTTGCGGAAAGCCGCGATGACGGAATCACCCTGTTCCACAGGTCTGACGTAGGCCGCCATCGCGATCATGCGCGGGTCGCACGGATCGATCGGCAGCCTTGCTGCCACAGCGGCGATCCGCTCGCGCACCGCCGTCCCCGGCTCGACCCAGAAGCACCGCATCGCGACGCTCCAGAAGATCCGCATCCCCAGCTCGACATCGCCGTCCGCCACCACGGCCTCAGCCAGCCCGACCAGCTCCCCCGGCCCCGCCGCGCCCTCCCCCACGCCGTCGTCGAACGCACTCGGCAACCACGTCACCAACGCACGTTCCCGCAGCGTGAGGTCCAGCCCGCGAACCTCCAGCAGGATCCGCTCGACGTCCTCCCGACGTCCTGCCTCAGCAGCCAGCTCAGCCGCCCTCAGCCACCTCCTGGCCTGCCCGCGATCCTCACCGAGCCGCGCGGCGTTCTCCAAGGCGCGGATCGCGGCCGCCGCACCACCACGCCTCAGCTCGCGGTCCGCCGTCTGCTCGAGCAGGCACGCCGCGTTCTCGTCGGTGCCGGTGAACGCCAACGGTTCCAACGAGAGCGTGCACACGCCCTCGAACAACGGCTTCCGCGACGTCACGACGAGCACCCCGTCGGTCAACCGGCGCGCGACGAACCCGAGAACGTCCTGACTCGCCTGGTCGAGCCAGTGGGCGTCGTCGACCAGCACGACCGCGCCGCTCAGCAGATCGAGCGCGGCCAGCCCGACGAGGTGGACCGGCGGCGCGGCACCGTCGGAGAGTCCGAACACGACCTCCAGCGCACCGCGCCGCACACTGGACAATGTGGACAGATCGAGGAACGGGTGCAGAACCTGGTGCAGTCCGGCGTAAGGCAGGTCCCGCTCGGCCTCGACGCCCACGACCCGGTGGCCGCTGAGCGTGCTGAGCAGCGCGGACTTGCCGACGCCCGGCTCTCCCACGATCTGCAGGCAGCCACCGGACGCCGCGAGGGCGGCCAAGCGGTGCTCTTCTCGTTCTCGTCCGACCAGCGACACAACTCAACTGTGTCAGAAACTCCAGACCGCGCGCTTGCCCGGGCCCACGACCAGCGTCGACGTGCCCAGCCACTCGACGTGCGGCCGCACCGCGCGGTTCAGGTCGAACTCGACCCGCTTGAGTCCGGTGTGGCCCATCGCGACCTCGTCGAACCGCATCGTCGTGCCGCCCTTCGACGCCACCACGCGGCCCGGTTCGGTGCGCACGAAGAACCCGCCGGCCCGCAGGAACGGCACCGTCGCGGCCAGGTCGCGCGCGGTCACGTCGATCTGGATCAGGCTGACGTCGCGCATCAGCTTGTCCTTGTAGCCGTCCGGAAGATAGCGCTCTCGCGAGACGTCGCCGGGGAACCGCGCGGGTCCCGTCTGGCTGCGCGGGTCGGCGAAGTACTCGTCGCGGAACTCCATCGCCCACGCGCCGAACCTGTCGTACGTCTCGGTGATGAGCAGCGCGTCGAACCACGGCACCGGCTTGTGGTCGCCGAAGTCGCGGGTCTGCAGGAACTCGGTCGGGGTGTTGCCGGCCGCGACCAGTCGCGACTTCACCGCGTCGACGTCACCGTCGCGTTCGGTCGAGAGACCCAGACCGGCCGCGCCGAGCTCGCCGTCCTGGCCGCCGACGTCGCCGACACCGAAGATCTCCAGGTAGGTCTCCCGGCCGCGCAGGTACCGGCCGGTCCACACCTTGCCGTCGGCGCCGGTGGTCGTGCGCACCTCGAAGTTCGCGAACTCCTTGACGTACGGGGAGTGCTCGACGGCGTCGGCCGTGGCGCGGTCGAAGGTTCCCCAAGCGTGGTTGTAGTACAACAACTGCTGCTCTCCTGCTTGCGCCGTCCCCGTGCCCGCCAGCACCGGAACGGCCGCCAGGATCATGCAGAACAAGCGTCGAATCCGCATGGAACGATCGTAGGACGGACGCGCTCAAGCCAGACTCAAGTCAGCTGAGAGGGACTTCGTGCTCCTGAAGTGGTCCTAGAGCTTCGCCATCCGGTTCCACGCCGGTGACGACGCACCGGCCGCCTCCATCGCCAGCGCGGCGATCTCGGGGTTCGCCACCGGCAATGCGTCTCTGGTGCTCATCCACTCGGCCGCCCGTTTCGCCAGGGCCGGCAGCCGCGGGTCGTCCTGCGACCACCCGAACGCCTCGTCGTACTCCTGGTAGATCTGCCGGAACTCGGGGTCTTCGAGCGAGTCGGCCTTGTCCGCGAGCCAGATCGCGGCCTCGTCCGGCGCCACCGCCTGCATGAGCACCCAGACCTCGCGTTCCATCGCGACGCCGCGCTCGCTGACACCGATCTCCTCGAGCGTGGCCAGCAGCCGGGCCGCTTCCGGCGTCAGGAACAGCGAGTTGCCCGCCGTGAGCCGCGCAACCCGTTGGCGCGCAAGCCGAATCTCTTCCTCACGGCGGCGGAGCGCCTCGTCGATCTCGGTGATCGACGAGGCGAACTCCTCCTCGCCCGCCCGCATCAGCTCTTTCACGCGAGCCAGCGGCACCCCGGCCTCGGCGAGCGTGCGGATCTTGACCAGGTCGATCGCGTCCCGCGCGGAGTACCGCCGATAACCGGAGTGGTCGCGCTCGGGCTCCGCCAGCAGCCCTACCTTGTGGTAGTGCCGCACCGCCTTGATCGTCACGCCCGCGTACCGGGCGAGCTGACCGATCGTGATCATGCGGCCATCATCGCACTCGGCCGAACATCCGACCGGCGAGATCGACCCCGATGATCCGCCCGTTCCCGTCGCGCGTGAAGAACCCGCGCTGTCCGCTGAACGCGCCTTCGGTGAGCACGTACTCGTCCTTGGGCAGCAACCCCATCGGGAACGGCGCGTGGTCCGCCGGCAGCTCCATCTCCGCGCTCTCCCGGATCTCGGGCCGGATCAACACCTCCAGCACGAGGCCCTCACCGGTGTCCTCGATCGTCATGACCATCGCGTCGTTGTCGTACTTGCCCGCGACCTCCGCCGCTTTGGCGCTGTCGTACGGCAACGGCTCCGGATCCCGGTCCAGCACACCGATGTGGTGCCGAAGCGCCTCGCGCACGACGGCCTGGTTGAACGGAATCCCGTCCGGCCCCTGGTTCGCGATCGACACCACGGCGAAGTTCCGCTCGGGCACGATCAACAGCTCGGCGAACTGCCCATTGGACGAACCACCGTGGCCGATCGCCTGCACGCCGTCGATCTCGCGCAGGAACCAACTCACCCCGATCGCGTCCCCGAGATTGCTGCCGCGCATGACCGCAGTGGGCTTGCGCATTTCCTCCAGCCCGTTGTCGCTGAGGTGAAACTGCGCCCACTTCAGCAGATCCCTGACCGAAGCCGCGATGCCACCACCGGGATTGTTGGCGCGCCAATGCCTCCACGGCCGCGCGATCTCGCCCTTCTCGTGCCCGACCGCGAACCGGCGCGTCATCACCGCGTCCCGGTCGAAGTGCGTGTCGCCCAGCCCGAGCGGCTCCAGCAGCAACGTCGCCATGGCCTGCTCGTAGGTCTGCCCGGTGACGTTCTCGATGATCCGGCCGGCCAGGTTGAACCCGGACTGGCTGTAGGAAGGCCGCTCGCCGACCGCGCCGATCAGTTTGAGCGTCTTGAGCTCCTCGACGTGCCTCTTCAGAGCGTCGTCGCCCTCGCCCGTGTCGACGAGCGTGCCCCAGTCGAGGCCGGACGTGTGGTTGAGCAGCTGCCGCACGGTGAACTCGCGGTCGTCGGCCAGCTCGAGCTCCGGCACGTACGTGCGCACCGGCGCGTCCAACGAGACGCGCCCCTGCGAGACGAGCCGCATGATCGCGGTCGCGGTGTAGGTCTTGGTGACCGAGCCGAGCAGGAACAGCGTGTCCTCGTTGACGGGCAACGGGTTCTCGACGCTGGTCACACCGTGGACGAAGAAGTGCTCCTCGCCGTCGTGGAAGACGCCGACAGCGGCGCCGGGGATCTGGAAGTGGAGGGCGGTCTCTGTCATGAAGTCGTTGTTCATGACAGAGACCTTCCAACCTTGCCCCTAGGTCAAGGTCAAGCCCCGTGTCACGGCACCCAGTGGTTGCCGGTCACCGTGATCATCACCTGCAGCTGGATGCTCGACGCGAAGTAGTCGTTGCTCCCGATCGGCGTCGACACCATCTTGTTCCACAACGCGTCCAGCCACGCCTGGCTGCCGGAGTCGGTCGTCGCCGCCACCGCGAACGGCGCGGTGTAGGCCTCCGACACGTCGCTGGAGATCTGCGTGCCGTTGAGCTGGTAGCCCACGCGAATGTTGTTGGGGTTGCCGCCGAACTTGGTCCGAGCCCACGAGTTGAGCTTGCGGGCCGCGGCCAACGACGTCGCGTCGCCGCTGGTGGCCGCGTCGGCGCCGACGCGCCACGGGACGCGGCAGGCGTTCCACCAGTACTTGCCGTCGTTCGGGTCCTCCAGCACCTCACCGGCCGGCGGGCGCGGGGTCGAGTTCGTCCGCTCCACGAAGTCGGGTACCAGGCCGGTGCTCGAAGCGAAGTTCTGCTGCATGGTCTTCAGCAGGTTCTGGTGGGCGTTGCGGATCGTGTCCCACGCCGAGTCACCGGTGGCCTTGCGGAACGCGCGGAAGTGGTCGGCCATCCAGTCCGACGAGCGGGTCACGTAGTAACGCGGGTCGCCCGAGTCGGCCCAGTCGCCGGGGCGCAGCAGGTTGGTCGACGGGTTGATCTCGCTGCGCTTGATGGCGTTGATGTGCTTGATGGCCAGCTGCTTGTAGTTGTACGTACCGGTGCTGCCCCACTGCTTGTCGGCCAGCAGCAACCCGTACGCGACGTCCATGTCGCCGTCGGTGGCCGCGTCGCCGCCGCTCATGCTCTTGCAGTCGTCGCCCTGTTCCGCGGCCATCAGGTCCGGGTCGATCGAGGACGGGTGGTCGATCTTCCACTTCACGAAGCCGTCGAAGATCTTGCGGGCGTCCGGGTCGGCGCCGGCCATGGTGGCGACGACGACCATGCCGTAGCCCTGGGCTTCGGCGACGTAGGTGTGGTCGGCGTCGGTCGCGAGGACCTGGGACCAGACGCTGTTGCAGTTGTGCCGGACGAACGCGGACTTCCAGCGCTGGTAGTAGTCGACGACGGCCGCGTCCAAAGTGGACGTGCTGCCGGACGGGCGCAGGATGCCGGCCGCGTAGGACTGCCGACGGCTGCCGAACGGATAGCCGAGACCGGAGGGCGGGGTGGTGGTCGTGGTGGTGGTGGTGGTCGGCGGGGTCGTGGTCGTCGTGGTGGTCGGCGTGGTCGTGGAGGTGGGCGGCGTGGTGGTCGGCGGGTTCCCACCGCTCACGCCGTAGACCTCCAATTCCCACAACGAGTACCCATAGGTTGTGCCGCGAGCGGTGCCGTAGACCCGCACGTACCGACCTGATCCGGACAAGGTCAGGTCGTCGAACCCGCCGTTGCCCGTCGTGGTCGAGTAGACGTCGGTCCACGCCGAGCCGTCACCGGAGGTCTGGACGCGATACGACTTGGCGTACGCGGCCTCCCAGTTGAGGCGAACCCGGCTGATCGTGTGCGAGGACCCGAGGTCGACCCTCAGCCACTCGGGGTCGTGCCCTTCCGCCGAGGCCCAGCGCGTCGACGCACTGCCGTCGACCGCCTTCCCCGCCTCGAACCCGGAGCCCTCGACCGAGGACGCCGTCACCGCCTTGCCCTGCGAGACCAGTGGATCCGCCGCCGATGCACTGGTCACGCCTGCCACGAGCAGGCCGGCCACGAGCCCTGCCGCGCCTAACGCTGCCGCTGTTCTGCCTCCCACAACCGCCTCCAGCAATTGGTTAACAAAACATCCAATGCGAGTGGTTGGCGACGGTAAGCAGGCAAAACGCGCCGGACAAGAGGTACTGACCAGTTATTGCTCGATCGAACAGTCCCTAGTCCCAGACTTCGCGGACGGCATCCGCGACAGCGGCGGCCTGCGCCAAGCCGGCTTCGGCGGCCGGCTTGCGGCGTGCCGGGTCGAGCAGGTTCGAGCCGATCGCGGCCAGAGCCTCCCGAGACGGGCTCACCACGATCGACGGCACACCCAGCCGGGCGGCCTGCGCCTGCGGAGTCGCCGCCGGGCTGATCGACCGGGTCAACGGCGCCACGACCACGACCCGCGAGTACCCGGCCGCGAGATCCACGTTGGCCACCGACCGCATCCCGCCGTCCATGTAGCGGTGACCGTCGATCGTCACCGGCGGCCACACCAGCGGCACCGCGCAGCTGGACGCCACGGCGCGCACCAGCGGCACCCCGCTGTCCCGGTCGAACACCACGAACCGGCCATCGGACACGTCGACGGCCGTCACCTTCAGATCACGCGAAGGCCAGTCCGAAATAGACAGTCGAGACGAGAACACCGCCAAACGAGACTCCTCGGACGGCGTGCGCGCCTTCAACGCCGCGCGTCCCAGCCTGCCCCGCTTCTGGGCAGCGCTCCCGGGCAACGCGTAGGAAAGCGCGTACCGAGCGATCATCAGGGGCGTCAGCCGCGCCGGAATCTCCCCATCGGGCGGCAACAACTGACCCGCGTAGAGGTCACTCAACGCGGTACCGCCCGCCAACTGCGTGGCCACCACGGATCCCGCGGACGTCCCCACGAACAGGTCCGCTTCCGACAGGTCGACGCCCTCAGCAGCGAGTCCGTGCAGAATCCCTGTCTCCCAAGCGATTCCGGTGACGCCACCGCCGCCCAGCACCAAAGCACGCTTTCCGGTCACGTGATTCATCCTACGAAGTGAGACCGGTTCCTGCCCCGTGGTCAGCCGCGCTATTCTGAAACGCGAGGCCGAGAAGCGCTGCAACGGGCTCCACCGGACCCGCCACGCTCGGCCTTGCACCACCACGTGACAAGGGCGCTTCCGACGACGTTTCGGGAGCGCGCGTGGACGGTCTCAAGTCACTGCTGAACCAGCGGATCGCCGTGCTCGACGGCGCCTGGGGCACGATGTTCCAGCAGGCCAAGCTCTCGCCGTCGGACTACCACGGCACCGAGTTCGCGAACCACCACATGGACGTCGTCGGTGACCCGGACCTGCTCAACCTCACGCGGCCGGACCTGGTGCTCGACGTGCACCGGCAGTACCTGGCGGCGGGCGCGGACATCACGACCACGAACACGTTCACCGCCACGTCGATCGGCCAGGCCGACTACGGGCTGCAGGACCGCGTGCGCGAGATGAACATCGCCGCCGCGAAGATCGCCCGCCAGGCCGCGAACGAACACCCCAACCGATACGTCGCAGGCTCCGTCGGCCCCCTCAACGTCACGCTGAGCCTCTCCCCCAAGGTCGAGGACCCCGCGTACCGCGCCGTCACGTTCGAGCAGGTCAAGGCCTCCTACGCCGAGCAGATCGCCGCGCTGCACGAGGGTGGCGTCGACCTCCTGCTGATCGAGACGATCTTCGACACGCTCAACGCCAAGGCCGCCGTCACCGCCGCCCGCGAGGTCGCCCCGGATCTGCCGCTGTGGATCTCGGTGACGATCGTCGACCTGTCCGGCCGCACGCTGTCGGGTCAGACCGTCGAGGCGTTCTGGAACTCGGTCGAGCACGCGAAGCCGCTGGTCGTGGGCGTGAACTGCGCGCTGGGCGCCAAGGAGGTCCGCCCGCACGTAGCGGAACTGGCGCGGCTCGCGGACACCTACGTCGCCTGCCACCCCAACGCCGGTCTGCCCAACGCGTTCGGCGGCTACGACGAGACGCCGGACGAGACCGCCACGCTGCTCAAGGACTTCGCGGGCAACGGCATCGTCAACGTCGTCGGCGGATGCTGCGGCACCACGCCCGCGCACATCAAGGCCATCGCGGACGCCGTGCGCACCACGCCCGCCCGCGAGGTGCCCCAGCCCCGCAACACCACCAGGTTCAGCGGCCTGGAGACGTTCGAGATCGGCCCCGACACCGGCTTCGTGATGATCGGTGAGCGCACCAACGTCACCGGCTCGGCCAAGTTCCGCAGGCTGATCGAGGCCGACGACCACCAGGCGGCGCTCGCGGTCGCGCTGGACCAGGTCCGCGGTGGCGCGAACCTGCTGGACGTCAACATGGACGCCGACCTGCTCGACGGCGAGCAGGCCATGACGACGTTCCTGAACCTGATCGCGACCGAGCCCGAGATCGCCCGCATCCCTGTGATGATCGACAGCTCGCGCTGGGGTGTGCTGCAGGCCGGTCTGAAGTGCGTGCAGGGCAAGGGCGTCGTCAACTCGATCAGCCTCAAGGAAGGCGAAGAGCCCTTCCTGCAGCAGGCCCGCACGATCCGCGACTACGGCGCCGGTGTCGTCGTGATGGCGTTCGACGAGCAGGGCCAGGCGGACACGACCGAGCGCAAGGTCGAGATCTGCGGCCGTGCCTACGACCTGCTGACGCAGAAGCTCGGTTTCCCGGCCGAGGACATCATCTTCGACCCGAACGTGCTCGCGGTCGCCACCGGCATCGAGGAGCACAACGGCTACGCGAAGGCGTTCATCGACGCGCTGCCGCTCATCAAGCAGCGATGTCCGGGTGCCCGCACCAGCGGCGGCATCTCGAACCTGTCGTTCTCCTTCCGCGGCAACGACGTCGTCCGCGAAGCCATGCACAGCGCGTTCCTGTTCCACGCCGTCAAGGCCGGGCTGGACATGGGCATCGTCAACGCCGGCCAGCTCGTCGTCTACCAGGACATCAAGCCGGACCTGCTGGAACTGGTCGAGGACGTCATCTTCAACCGCCGCGAGGACGCGACCGACCGGCTCGTCACGCACGCCGAGACCGTCAAGGGTCCGGGTCAGAAGCGCGTCATCGACCTGAGCTGGCGCGAGGCCCCGGTCGGCAAGCGCCTGGAGCACGCGATCCTGCACGGTGTCGTCGACTTCATCGAAGAGGACACCGAAGAGGCCCGCCAAGCCCTCCCCCGGCCTTTGGACGTCATCGAGGGCCCGTTGATGGACGGCATGAAGGTCGTCGGCGACCTGTTCGGCGCGGGCAAGATGTTCCTGCCCCAGGTCGTGAAGAGCGCCCGCGTGATGAAGCGCGCGGTCGCCTACCTGGAACCGTTCATGGACGCCGAGCCCAAGGCGACGGCGGGCGGGAACGGCAAGGTCGTGCTGGCCACGGTCAAGGGCGACGTCCACGACATCGGCAAGAACATCGTCGGCGTCGTGCTGGGCTGCAACAACTACGAGGTGATCGACCTCGGCGTGATGGTCCCGGCCGCGCAGATCCTGGACACGGCGATCAAGGAGCACGCCGACGTCATCGGTCTGTCCGGACTGATCACGCCTTCGCTGGACGAGATGGTCTCGGTCGCCGAGGAGATGCAGCGCCGCGGCATGAAGCTGCCGCTGCTCGTCGGCGGCGCCACCACGTCCCGCCAGCACACCGCCGTCAAGATCGCCCCGGTCTACGACGAGCCGGTCGTGCACGTGCTCGACGCGTCGCGGGTCGTCGGCGTGGTTTCGGATCTGCTGGACGACCGGCGCGCCCACGAGCTCAACATCGCGAACCGCGCCGAGCAGGCCCGGTTGCGCGAGCAGCACGAAAACCGCAAGCAGCTGCCGATGCTGAGTCTCGAAGCCGCTCGTGCGAACGCGGAAAAAGTCGACTTCACCGAATTGCCGACACCCGCATTCACCGGCACCCGAGTGCTGACGCCTTCGATCAGCGAACTCCGCGAGTTCGTCGACTGGACGTTCCTGTTCCTCGCCTGGGAGCTGAAAGGCAAGTTCCCCGCGATCCTCGAGCAGCCCGTGGCACGCGAACTCTTCGACGACGCCACCAAGTTGCTCGACGAAATCATCGCCAACGGTTCGTTCACGGCAAAGGGCGTCTACGGCTTCTGGCCCGCGCATTCCGCGGGTGACGACATCCAGCTGGAGAACGGCACGCTCATCCCGATGCTGCGCCAGCAGACGCAGAAGCAGGTGTCGCGCCCCAACCGCTCGCTCTCGGACTACGTGGCACCGGAAGGTGACCACCTGGGCGGCTTCGCCGTCACGATCCACGGCGCCGACGAGCTGGCCGCGACCTACGAGGCCAAGAACGACGACTACCGGGCCATCATGGTGAAAGCCCTGGCAGACCGGCTCGCCGAGGCGTTCGCCGAGTGGATCCACCTGCGCGCCCGCCGCGACTGGTTCGAGCCGGACGCCCAGCCGGAGCTCGCCGACCTGCACGCGGAGAAGTTCCGCGGCATCCGGCCCGCGCTCGGCTACCCGGCGTGCCCGGACCACACGGTGAAGCACGAGCTGTTCGACCTGCTGAACGCCGACGAAATCGGTGTCGGGCTGACCGAGTCGTTCGCCATGTATCCGGCGGCGAGCGTGAGCGGCCTGATCTTCCAGCACCCGGACGCCAAGTACTTCACCGTGGGACGCCTCGGCCGTGACCAGGTCGAGGACTACGCACGCCGCTACGGCAAGCCGCTCGCCGAAGTCGAGCAGTGGCTGCGCCCCAACCTGGGTTACGAACCCGCCTGACGGTTCTGCAACGTGAAAGCGCTTCCCGGTATTGGGAGGCGTTATCCCGATTTGGCACCAAGCGATGTAGCATCGGCCGCTCTAGCGAGATCAATCACCCGTCAGTCGAGCGAGCCCGAGGTCATAGATGCGAGCTGCGGCGCTGGTGCTGGGTCTGTTGCTGTTATCCGGCTGCGGCGGCGCTGCCAAGTCCGACGCGCTGCCGCACGTGGGTTTCGTCGTCAAGCGCACGGGCGGCTCGTTCGCGCAGGAGATGACCAGCGGGTTCCACGAGGGCGTCGGGCGCATCGGCGGCGTCAGCGCCACCGTGACCGGGCCGCCCGGCCAGGACGGGCACAAGGAAGTCGAGTTGTTCGCCGATTTGACGCTCGCCGCGAAAGGCGGAATCGCGGTCGCCACGTCCGAACCGGCGCTGATGGCACCGGCCATCGGCGATGCGCTGAGCCAGCACGTCGCCGTCGTCGGTGTGGACATGCGACTCACCGCGAGTTCAGGCGTGAAACTGCACATCGGTAACGACAACTACGAACTCGGCGAAAAGCTGGCTGACGAGTTGATGCGCCGATTGCCCTCGAACGCGACCGGGACTGTGGTGCTGGGAAACACCTCACCGGGACTCGCCGGGTTCGACGACCGCGCGGACGGTATTCGGGGGCGATTCGCCGAGAAGCTACCGGGAGTACTGGTGCTGGGGCCGTTCGACACGCAGCGCGACGACGAGGCCAATCGTGACGCCTGGCGCCGACTCATCGCCGCGAACCCCGACGCCCTCGCGTTCGTTGGGACCGGTGACTGCGACGGGATCAACCTCGCCGCGATCAGGACCGAGAAGTCGGCGAGGTGGCTGGTGGGCGGTTTCGGGGTCGACCCGAGAACGTTGCAGGCGGTGCGGGACGGCGTGATGGTGGCGACCATCTCGCCGGAGCACTATCTGAAGGGAGCCGTCGCGGGTTGGTTGCTCGCACGGCACGCGAGGGGCATGGCGACATTGCCCGAGGGCTGGATCGAGACGCCGGGGCTGACGGTGACCACCGCGAACCTCGACTCGATCCTGCACCGGCAGGAATCCGAAAAGGCGCGCAGGGAGTTCTTCCAGCCGCAGATCGACAGCTTCGTCGAGGATCCGGCGAGCTGGGTGCGACCGTTGGAGCAGGCACGGTGAGGCTTTGGGAAGGCCGCGCCACCGCACGGGTGGCGACGGCGGGGCTGACGGCCGGGCTGCTGGTCCTGGCGGGACTGGCGCTGTGGAGCAGCGTGTCCGCGCAGGCCACGACCGCGCACGTGCGGGACCTCAACGACTCCAGCGAGCGGTGGAGCCGCGTGCTGGAGCACATCAACGTCGCGGACAACGCGTTGCGGGACCTGCAGGTCAAGCGGACCGAGCAGACCATCGAGCCGTTGCAGAACTCCGTCGCCTCCGCGCGCGGTGAGCTGGAGTGGCTGCGGACGAAGGGGCAGCCCGACGACGTCGCTGTCGCCTCGCGGCTGTTGCCTCTGTACGACCAGACCGGGGCGATCCTGCGCAAGGTGATCGCCGACGGCGACCCGCTGCAGGCGGACCAGGCGTCGCTCGCGCACTCGTCGTTGCGCCGCCAGATCTCCACGCAGATCGGCGCCAAGCGCCTCGACACCACCGAGTACCTGCGTGCCGCGGACGAGAAGAACGCGAGCCTGCGGGTCGCGCAGATCCTCGCGTTCGTGCTGGACGCGTTCCTGGTGGGACTGTTCGGCATGGTCCTGCTGGGACACCGCCGCAAGATCCTGCGCCAGGCCGCCAAGAACGAGCACGAGGCGCACCACGACGCGTTGACGGGTCTGGCGAACCGGACACTGCTCGCGCGTCGCATGGAGACGGCCGTCAACAAGGCGTGCAAGAAGAACGAGCCGCTGGCGTTGCTGATCGTGGACCTGGACAGGTTCAAGGAGGTCAACGACTCGCTCGGGCACCACTCCGGAGACCTGTTGCTGCGTCAGGTGGCCAACCGTCTGTCGTGGGCCGTGCGCGACACGGATCTGGTGGCACGGCTGGGTGGCGACGAGTTCGCGGTGCTGCTGCCGGGTGTCGGCTCGGCCGAGAACGCGACCATGGTGGCCGAGAAGATCCTCGGCGCGCTGGCGATGCCGGTGACGTTGGAGGGTCTGGAGCTGGAGATCGCGGGCAGCGTCGGTGTGGCGTTGTGCCCTGTGGACTCCATGGACGGCCACGAGTTGTTGCGGCACGCGGACATCGCGATGTACGCGGCCAAGCGCGAGAAGTCCGGTGTGGCCGTCTACGACGCACGCCTGCACGAACGCGGCGCCTCGCAGCTCACCGCCGTCACCGAGCTGCGGCACGCGATCGACCGCGGCGAGCTGTTCCTGCACTACCAGCCGAAGGCACTGGCCGACACGGGCGCGGTGTGCGGCGTCGAGGCGCTGGCCCGCTGGCAGCACCCGACCCGCGGGCTGGTGCGGCCGGACGAGTTCATCCCGATCGCCGAGGACAACGGCCTCATCGAGCCGCTGACCCGGTACGTGATCGACGCCGCGCTGCGGCAGTGCCGGGCGTGGCAGGACGCGGGCTGGGAGGTGCCGGTCTCGGTCAACGTGGGCGCGGCTTGCCTGCTGCACACGGAGTTCCCGGGTGACGTGTCCGATCTGATCAAGCGGCACGGGCTGCCCGCGCGGCTGCTGACGCTGGAGATCACCGAGTCGGCGATCATCTCCGACCCGGACCGGGCGGTGGACGTGCTGCGGCACCTGACCGATCTCGGGGTGCGGCTGTCGATCGACGACTTCGGCACCGGGTACTCGTCGATCTCGTACCTGCGCAGCATGCGGGTCCACGAGATGAAGCTCGACAGGTCGTTCGTGACGCACATGTGCACGGACGCCGGGGACAGCGCGATCGTGCACGCTCTCGTCGCCCTGGCCAGGAACTTCGGGCTGCAGGCCGTCGCGGAGGGTGTCGAGGACCAGGACACCTGGACGGCGCTGGCCGAGGCAGGGTGCGACGTGGTGCAGGGGTACTTCCTCAGCGAGCCGTTGCCCGCTGAGGAAGTCGTTGCCTGGCTGGGAGATCGCGCCGCAGCGCACGCTTAATCAGCTGAGGCGAACTGCCTTGCGGGAACCAGGAAGCGGGAGACGCTGCGCAGCTTCTCCCGCGTCTCCTCCAGCTCGCGTTCCGGCGTGGACTGGGCGACGATGCCCGCGCCCGCCCGCAGCCAGGTGCTGCCGTCCTTGCGGAACACGCTGCGCAGGATGAGCGCCGCGTCGATCGTGCCGTCGTGATCCACCGTCAGCACCGCGCCGCTGTAGAGGCCACGGGATTTCGTTTCTTCGCGTCGGATCAGCTCGCACGCGGGCGCCTTCGGGATGCCGGACGCCGTGACGGCCGGGAAGAGCGCGGCGAACGCGTCCCAGCCGGTGCGGCCCGGTGCGAGTTCGCCGGAGAGCTGCGAGGCGAGGTGCTGCACGCTGCCGCGTTCCTTCACGCTCATGAACTCCTCGACCCGCACGGACGACGGCGTGCACACAGTGGACAGTTCGACCGCTGCCAGACGTACCGAGATCGCGTGTTCGAAGACTTCCTTGGCGTCGCGGTAGAGCTCGTCGCGGCTCGCCTGGTCGGTCTCGTGGTCGCCGTAGAACGCACGCGTGCCGGCCAGTGGCTGCGTGACCACCTGGCCGTCGGGGCTCACGCCGATCACGATCTCCGGGCTGAAGCCCAGCGCCTCCCAGCCGTGCAGGCGCAGCAGGAACGACCTGGCCGGGCTGTTGGCGAGCCTGCCGGTGAGGTACGTCGTGGGCAGGTCGATGTCTTCGGGCACGGGCACGACGCGCGAGAGGATCACCTTGTCCAGCGCGCCGGAACGGATCTCCGCGATGCCCGCCGCGACCGCGTGCCGGTAGCTCTCCGCGTCGTGGTCCTCGACGTCGACCTCGACCCGTGCCTCGGCGGGTTCGATACCACCGGTCAGCACGGCGTCCGCGAGCCGTGACTCCAGCGCGTCGACGTCGGCGGCGGTGATCGCGCGCAGCAGGACCGTGCCGTTCTCGAAGCGCACCTCGCGCCTCGGGATCATCAACGTGACGGCGTCGGTCTCCGGCACGTTCTCCAGTCCGTGCAACGAATGCGCGAGTTCGAAGGTCGCCCAGCCGTACGCGCGCCAGTTCTCGACGCCGACCTCGGCGAGCTGGTCCGCGACCGCCGACAGCGGTTCGTTCGCCCTGGTGGTCACCGTGGCGTACGCGCCCTCGCCCCAGCAGATCGAGCCCTGGTTCTCGTACAGCACGTTGTCCTCTGTGGACGTTGCCGCGAGGGTGGCGGCCACGCGAAGAGGATCGGCCGACAACGCGACCTGACGCTCCCAGTATCTCACTGTGTCTCCCCCTTGGGCCGGTTCCAGTAGCCGAGCACGCAGACCTGGTCGCGGGCGAGGCCGCGGTCGCTCACCAGGTGTCTGCGCAGGCCTTGGATGAGCAACGACTCGCCACCGCCCCACACCTGGGCGCGGCCTTCCGGGAACTCCAGCGCCCGGACGGTCTCCTCGATCTCGTTGGTGGTGCCGGGTTCGCGGTCGCGACGGAAGATCCAGTGCGCCTCGACGTTGGCCAGCTCGATCCGTTCGGCCTCGTCGCGGACCTCGATCACCGCGATGGCGCGCCGGCCGTCGGGGAGGGTCTCGGCGATGGCCGCGATGGACGGCAGCGCGGTCTCGTCGCCGGCGAACAGCACCCAGTCCGCGGTCGGGTCCGGCACCCAGTGCACGCGGCTGCCGCCGAACCCGATGCGGTCACCGGGCTTGGCTTTCGCGGCCCAGCGCGACATCTGGCCGTGCTCGCCGTGCAGGAAGAAGTCCGCGGTGAGGCGGTCGCCGTTCAGTTCGCGGATGGTCAGGTTCGCGGTGTGCTGACGGCCGGCGTGCGCTGGGAAGCGCCACCTTCCGGTCTCGGGCAGTACGACCTCGTTGGCGTCTTCCGCCGGCCAGATCAAGGTGATCGTCTCGGCCGGCTGCAGCGGTTCGAGCTGGGGCGCGTCGACCCGGAAGTTGATGCGGCGCATCAGCGGTGAGATGTCCTCAGTGGACTCGACCTCGAGATGCCCTACCGACAAAGGGAAGCGGCGCACGGCGGCCTGCGTGATGCCGGGCCTGCGCGCGATGATCCTGGCGTTGTGCGGGTTCAGCGCTCCGCCGTCGAGCAACGCGTGGATGACCTCGTCGATGAACTTGTCCGCGTCGTCGCCGAGCACCTCGGCCTGGGTGTGGAACGCGGCCGCCTTCAGCCCGCGCCGCAACGCCTCCGGGTCGCCGTTGCCCTCCTGTGCCTGCACATCGGTCTCGACGTGCAGGATGTCCAGGCCCTCTGCCTTGAGCAGTGCGGCCACCTCGTCGTGCGGGTGCTGGTAGGTGCTGAAGGGCGTGTCCGCGAGGCGCTGCTCCCAGGCCGGACGGGCGATCACGGAGTTCACGACGTCTCTCAGTGCGAAGCCGTCCTTCCGCGGCTGCGCGCAGCTCCACTGGAGCACGACCAGGCCGCCGGGCGTCGTCGCACGGGCCATCGCGCGCACCGCGGTCGCCGCGTCGCTCAGCCAGTGGATCATCCACGACGAGTGCACGACCTGGAAGCTGTTCTCCGGCAACGACAACTCGTGCGCGTCCTGGACGTCGAACTCGGCGGGCAGTCCGGCGCACCGCTGCTTGGCGGCCTCGACCATGGACAGCGAGTAGTCGTTGCCGACGACCTCGAAGTTGCGCGCGGCCATGGCCTGCGCGAGCTCACCCGAGCCGCAGCCGACGTCGGCGAACCGGCCGCCGGAGTGCAGGTGTGCTCCGGCGAGCATCAGCGCTTCCAACGCCGTCAGCAACTGCCCCGAGTTCCCGGACTGATACGGATCGGCCCTCCACGGCCGGACACGCTCGGTCACCAGTGATCCTCCCCATGTGAAGTAAGGCTGCCCTAAAGAGTGGTTGACGACTGCCCGGAAAGCAAGGTTAGGCTTACCTATGCTCACAAGATCATTTAGCCGTCGCACTGGTGCAGTGGTGGCCGTGTTCGCGCTGGTCACAGCTGCTTCGGCGTGCGGTTCGAGTGCCGCGCCGTCTACTTCGGACTCGTCTTCCGCGTCTCAATCGGCGGTGGTGTTCCCGGTCACGATCAAGCACGCCTTCGGTGAGGCCAAGATCGACAAGAGGCCCGAGAGGGTGGTGGTGCTCGGCTGGAACGACCTCGCCGTCGCGTCCGCTCTCGGCGCTCCCGTCGTCGGCGCCGTCCGCTACTTCGACCCGGCCGACCCGAACCTTCCCTACATCGCGACGAAGTACGGCGAGGACGTGCTCGGGCTCGACGCGGCGAACCTCAACCTGGAGAAGATCGCCTCCTACAACCCCGATCTGATCCTCGCCGTCACGAGCAACCAGCTGGACCAGGCCAAGGTCGACAAGCTGAACCAGATCGCGCCGACGGTCGCGTACGCGAAGTCGCTCTACGGCTCCACCATGGAGGAGGAGACCGCGCAGATCGGCAAGGCGCTCGGCCGTTCGGACGAAGCCGCGAAGCTCGTCGAGGACGCCCACGCCAAGGTCGAGGCCGTCAAGAAGGAGCTGCCGAAACTCGCGGGCAAGTCTTACCTCTTCGGACAGGCGCGCGGCACCGTGCTGCCGTTGGTCGTCGGCAAGGACAACCTGTCGACGAAGTTCATGAACTCGTTGGGGCTCAAGGTTCCTGACGAGTTCGCGTCGGTGCAGGCCAGCGACCAGCTCGCGCCCGGCACCATCGGCATCAGCTACGAGCAGGCGGCTCGGCTGGACAGCGCCGACGTGCTGTTCATGACGTTCGCGGGCGGCCAGGACCAGGAGACGTTCAGGACCAACCCGGTCACACGCGAGCTCAAGGTCGTGAAGGAAGGTCGTTACCAGGCCACGAAGATCTCCGTCGCACAGCTGCTGCAGGCACCGAACGCGGCAGGCGTCGGCTGGTTGCTCGACGAGCTCAAGCCGACCCTCAAGACGATCGGCGCCTGAGTGACCAGCGTCGAGACCCGTCGTCAGGAACTGTTGCGGCGCAAGCTCGCCGCCCGCGGTGTGGTGGCTGTGCGGGGTGCGATCCCCGCGCGGCCGCCCGGCCCGCTGCCCCTGTCCCACGCGCAGGAGCGGATGTGGTTCTTCCACCAGGTCGATCCCGCCGCCTCCGCCTACAACGTGTGCGTGCTGTGGCGGCTCACCGGCGACCTCTCAGTCACTGCCTTGAGGCGCGCGTTCGAGATGCTCGCCGATCGGCACGAAGTGTTGCGCACGGTCTACCCGGTCGACTCGGCCGGTGTGCCGCAGCAGGTCGTGCTGGAGTCGTTGCCGCCGTCCTGGTCCGAAGTGGACGGTACCGAGGAGTCGTTGCGGGACATCGCGTTCGACGCCGGGCGGGCGCCGTTCGACCTCGCCTCCCGCAGTCCGTTGCGGCTGGTGCTGGTGAGGCTGCCGGGTTCGTTCGCGCTGGTGATGGTCGGTCAGCACATCACCTGGGACGGGCCTGCGTTCGGCATCTTCTCCCGCGAGCTCGGGGCCCTGTACGCCGGTCGCGCGCTGCCGCCGTTGCCCTTGCAGTACGCGGACTTCGCCGCGTGGCACCGCCAGCGCTGGACGTCTTCGCTGGACCAGGCGCAGTTGGACTACTGGCGTCGCGTGCTCACGCCGTTGCCCGAGCCCGTCGAGATCCCGACCGACTTCGACCGCACCGGCGAGGTCACCGAGGACGGCGGCTGGCTCGTCCGCTCGCTCTCCCCCGCGCTGACTTCGCGGCTCACCGACCTGGCCGCGGCCGAGCACGCGACGCCGTTCATGGTGCTGGTGGCCGGAATCGCCGTGCTGCTGGGCCGGTATGCCCAGGCCGACGACATCACCATCGGCACGGTCACGCAGAACCGCGAAGAGCCGGGCCTTTCGTCGTTGATCGGCAACCTGGGCAACACCGTGCCGCTGCGGGTGGACCTGAGCGGCCGTCCGACGTTCCTCGAGTTGCTCGGCCGGATCCGGCAGACCTGCGCGGGCGCGTACGCCAACGCCGACGTGCCGTTCGACCTGCTGCTCGACGAGCTGAAGGTGGACCGCAGGCTCGGCCGTACACCGTTGTTCGACGTGACCGTCATCTTCCTGGCGCAGGACATGGAGGGCCCGACGCTGCCGGGCGTCGACGTCTCCTGGGAGAAGTTCCACAACGGCACCTCGCAGACCGACCTCTCCTTCGACGCATTGCTGAAAGACGGTCAGCTGCACCTGCAGGCCACCTACCGAACCGCACTGTTCCGCGCCGAGACCGTGCGGCGGCTGCTGGCCCGGCTGGAGCAGATGTTCGTGCAGGCGGTCACTTCGCCCGACCGCCGGGTCGACGAGTTCGACCTCCTGCTCGACGGCGAGCCGCGGTTCCTGGACCGCACTGGACCTGTTTCTCCGGACACCGTGGTGTCGTTGTTCGAGAAGCAGGTTCTGCTTTCCGCGTCGCACCCTGCGGTGGTGGACTCAGATGGTTGTCTGACGTTCGCCGAACTGAACTTCCGCGCCAATCAGCTCGCCCGCCACCTCGTCTCGCTGGGCGTCGGCCCGGAACGGATCGTCGGGCTTTCCTTGCCTCGCTCGGTCGACTTCCTGGTCGGCGTGCTGGGCGTGCTCAAAGCCGGTGGCGCCTACCTGCCACTGGATCCGCGCTATCCCTTGGCACATAGGGACTACGTTCTTCGCGACGCAGCACCCGTGGTCGTGCTGGAGTCGTTGCCCACGCTGGATTTGCCCGGCACCAACCTGGACGTCGTGGTGTCCCCCGAACACCCCGCGTTCGTCATCTACACCTCGGGCTCCACCGGCCGTCCCAAGGGCGTTCTCGCGCTGCACGGCGGCCTGGTCAACCTCTTCCACAGCCACCGCGCGGAGTTGTACGCGAACCTGCCCGGACGCGGCCGGGTCGGGCACGCCTGGTCGTTCTCGTTCGACGCCTCCTGGCAACCCCAACTGTGGCTGCTGGACGGCCACGCGATCCACGTCTTCGACCACGACACCTACTCCGACCCCCAACGCCTCGCCGCGCAGATCACCGCTTCCCGAATCGACTTCATCGAGCTCACCCCGAGCCTGCTGGAGGAGACCTTGCGGTGGCTGCCATCGCCGCCCTCGGTGCTCGGCTTCGGCGGCGAGGCGGTGACACCCGCTCTGTGGCAACGGCTCCAGGGTTCGGCCGCCTTCAACCTCTACGGCCCCACCGAGTGCACAGTGGACTCGCTGGTCGCCCGCGTCGGCCCCGGCGGCCCGGCGGTCGGCCACCCCGTCCAGGGCTCACGAATCGCCGTGCTGGACACCGCACTGCAACCAGTACCACCCGGTGTACCCGGCGAGCTCTACATCTCAGGCGCCGGGCTCGCGCGAGGATATTTGAATCGTCCCGGCCTGACGGCGTCCCGTTTCGTGGCCGACCGCTTCGGCCCGCCGGGTTCGCGCGCCTACCGCACCGGCGACCTGGTGCGCTGGCGTCCGGACGGCGAGCTGGAGTTCCTCGGCCGGGCCGACGACCAGGTCAAGATCCGCGGCTTCCGCGTCGAGCCGGGCGAGGTCGAGGCAGCGCTGGCCCGAGTCACCGGAATGCGTTGCGCGGTGGCGGTTCGCGAGGACGCTCCCGGCGTGCGACGGCTGGTCGGCTATGTGGTGGGACAGGTGGACCTGGCCTCGGTGCGCGACCGGCTCGCTGCCGAACTGCCCGAACACATGGTGCCCAGTGCTGTGGTGGCGTTGTCCGAGTTGCCACTCATGCCGAACGGCAAGCTCAACCGCAAGGCCCTGCCCGCCCCGGTCGTGCAGACGTCGTCCCGGCAGCCTCAGACCAACGAGGAACTGGCTTTGGCCGGGGTGATGGCCGACGTGCTCGGCCTTCCGTCGGTCGGTGTCGACGACAGCTTCTTCGACCTCGGCGGCGACAGCATCCTCGCCATCCAGCTCGTCAGCAGGGCGCGGCGGGCCGGTTTCTCGTTCACGCCCAAAGACGTCTTCGAACGCCGGACGGTCGAACGCCTCGCCCTGACTGCTTCGCTGGTTCTGGTGCACGAGGACGGCACAGGCGAGGTGCCGCTGACGCCGATCATGCGGTGGCTGGGCGACATCTCCTACTCCACCCAAGCGGTGGTGGTGCGGGTGCCTTCGCCGGCAGCTTCGACCGTGGCTGCTGGACTGCTGAAGGTGCTAGCACTTCACGACATGTTGCGGGCGCGCTGGACCGGAGATCGGCTGGTTGTCCCGGCCGAGGTGTCGGTTCCCGAGGTGGTGGTCGCCGGTGAGATCACCGCGGCTTCGGTGAGGGATGCGGTCGACAGGCTCGATCCGGCTGGAGGCGTGATGGTCGCGGCGACTCTCGCCGGCGATCGGTTGCTGCTGGTCGCGCATCATCTGGTGGTCGACGGGGTGTCTTGGCGGATCATCATCGGGGACCTGCGGGCAGCGGTAGCCGGGGAGCGACTCGACCTGGTGCCGGTGTCGTTCCGGCGCTGGGCTGCTGGGCAGGGGCAACGGCCGGTGGCGGCCCTCAGGACCTCGGGCGAAGCCGACCAGATCACCACCCGGCGTCCGGACGTCCTGCCGGCAGACCTCGGCACAGTCGGCCAAGCCCACCACCTCACCACCCGGCATCCGCAGGCCTCCCGCGACCTCCTGCCGGCAAACCTCGGCACAGTCGGCCAAGCCCACCACCTCATCACCAGGCATCCGCAGGCCTCCTCCGAGGTCCTACGCGCAGCGCTGGTGCGGGCGGTGGCGCGATGGCGTCCCGGCACCGTGATCGACGTCGAAGGCCACGGCCGAGCCGGCGCCCTCGACCTGTCCCGGACCGTCGGCTGGTTCACCTCCCTCACCCCGGTCATCGCCGAGTCCGACGACCTCGCCACGGCGTTCGCACCATTGCCCGCGACAGCCTCCCCGGGCGGACAGATCGGGTTCAACTTCCTCGGCCGCTTCGACACCTCAGGCGCCGACTGGGAGCTCGTGCCGGATCTGTCCCTTGTGGACACCAGAACGCCCATGAAACACGCCGTCGAACTCACTGTGGTGGCCGAAGGCGACGAACTCGTAGCCCACTGGGCGTGCGCGATCGACGCGTCCGACCTGATCAGCGGCTTCACCAGGGCACTCAGCGAGATCACCGCGCTCGGCGAGGTGTATCCGTTGACGCCGTTGCAGGCGGACATGCTGGTCTGGGCCAAGACCGATCCCGAGTCGTTCACCACCAGCGCCTCGTTCCGGATTCCGGACCTGGACGCGGCAAGGATGACAACCGCGCTGAAGGAGGTCGTGCGCCGGCATCCCGCCCTGCGCACCAACTTCACCGACGGCGTGGCCGTGGTCGGCGATCAGCAGTCGGACCTGCTGCGGTTCGGCATCGACGGCGAGCGGTTGACGATCGACTCGCACCGGGTGTTGCTCGACGGGTGGTCGGTGCCGGTCGTGCTCGGCGATCTGCTCGCGCTGTACGAGGGGAAGCCGCTGCAAGACGTCGTGCCGTTCCGCGAACACCTGGTGTGGCTCGGGCAGCAGCACTCGACGGAGTGGGACGAACTGCTCGCCGACGCGAAGCCGACCAAGATCGCACACACCACCGCGCGCGAACGGTCGGTGGATCTCTGGGGTGAGGCGCCGATGGCGACCAGCGATGAGCTGCTGGCCGCGTGGGCTCGTGTGCTGCAAGCCTTGACCGGGCAGGACGACGTGATGTTCGGCGTGACCGTGTCGGGGCGTTCGCCGGAGGTGCCCGGGGTGGAGCGGATCGTCGGGCTGCTGATCAACACGGTGCCGGTGCGGGCACGAGGAGAAGACGTCACGTTCCCGGCGTTCCACCACGGCCGGATCGAGCGGGAGTTGTTCGACACGGTGGTGGTGTACGAGAACTTCGCCGGTGCCGACACCGGGTTGCTCGACGCCGAGTGGGACGACGCGCTGCACTACCCGGTCGGGCTGTTCGCCTATCCCGGAGCGAAACTCGAACTGCGGATCGCGCACCGCCCGGACGTGGTGTCCCACGGCCGGGCGGCGGAGATCATGCGGACGCTGGTGTCAGAGCTGGGCTAGCACGGCCTTCTTGTCGATCTTGCCCACCGCCGTCACCGGGAAGGTGGGCAAGATCGCGAGACGGTCGGGCAGCTTGAAGCGCGCCAGGCCTCGCGCGGCCAGGAAAGCCTTGAGCTCCTTGAGCTTCAAAGCGGCATCCGGAGCGAGCACGACGACAGCGCACACGATCTCGCCCAAAGTCGTGTCCGGCACGCCGACCACGGCCGCCTGGGCGACGGACGGGTGGGCCAGGAGGTGTTCTTCGAGTTCACCCGCGGAGACGTTCTCGCCGCCGCGGTTGATCACGTCCTTGACCCTGCCCTCGACGATCAAGTGCCCGGAAGCAAGTCGCCGCACCAGGTCGCCCGTGCGGTAGAAGCCGTCGGCGGTGAAGGCGGTCGCGTTGTACTCGGGCACGCGGTAGTAGCCGCGCAACGTGTACGGGCCGCGCGTCCACAGCTCGCCGACCGAGCCGTCTGGCACATCGACGCCATCGCGGTCGACCACGCGCACCTCGTCGAACGAGGACAGCGGTCGTCCCTGCGTCGTGGTGACGAGGTCGTCCGGATCGTCGAGCCGCGTGTAGTTGAGCAGCCCCTCCGCCATGCCGAACACCTGTTGCAGCGCCGTACCGAGCGTCGGCGCCACCGACGAAGCCAGCGACGGGTCCAGCTTCGCGCCGCCGACCTGCAGGAGCCGCAACGACGACAGGTCGCGCCGATCCCACGAGACGGTGTCGATCCACAGCCGCACCAACGGCGGCACCAGAGCGGTCACGGTGACGCGCTCGCGTTCGATCAGGTCGAACGTCACGTCCGGCGCGGGTGCGGGTGCCATGACCACCCGGCCGCCGACTCCCAGCGTGCCGAGCAGGCCGGGGCAGGCGAGCGGGAAGTTGTGCGCGGCGGGCAGCACGACCAAGTACACGTCGTCGGCCGAAAGCGCGCAGACCTCAGCGCTCGCACGGGCGTTGTACGCGTAGTCGCGGTGGGTGCGCGGGATCAGCTTCGGCTTTCCCGTGGTACCGCCGGAGATCAGCAGCACGGCGACGTCACCGGGCTCGATCGACGGCAACGAGCCGACGGGAGCCGAAACATCCGAAAGAGCTGTGTACGGGCCGGGCTCGCCCGCCACGAACACGTGATCCACGGCAGGGATGTCCGCGGCCAGCGTGCGGTAGTCGAACCCGCTGTCCTGGTCGGCGATGAAGTACGCGACCGCCTCCGCGTGCGTGACGAAGTGCTCGATCTCGGTACGCCGATGAGCGGGCAACGCCAGCACCGGGATGATGCCCGCGCGCAACAGTCCGAAGAGGACGATCACGAACGTCGCGCTGTTCGGCAGCTGCACGACGACCCGGTCACCGGGCTGCAAGCCTCGCGCGAGCAGACCACTGGCCAGCTCCGACGCCCGCCGGTCCAGCTCGGCGTAGCTGATCCGCTCGCTCCCGCACACGACCGCGATCGCGTCTCCGCTGCGCTCGGCCCACACTCGCAGCAGGCCGCTGAGGGTGTCGTCACGCCAGATCCCGGCTTCGCGGTACCGACTCACGAGCTCCGGCGGCCAGCTCGCCGCACCGTCACCGTCCTCCATCGGTGTCCCCCAGCGCGGCCACGACGTCCTCGTCGGCCATCGCCTCGATCTCCAGGTAGATCTCGGCGACCTGGGCGAGCCTGCCCGGTTCCTCCTCCGCCGTCAGCATCTTCTCCGCGAGACCGGCGACAGTGGGTGCCGCGAACAACATCCGCACGGAGATCTCGGAAGTGTCCAGCGACTCGCGCAGCCGCGTGATCAGCGCCGTCGCGATGACGGAGTCGCCGCCCAGCGCGAAGAACTCGTCGGTCACCCCGACCTCGGCCACGTCCAGCACGTCCGCCCACACCAGCGCGACGACCTTCTCCAGGTCCGTGCGCGGGGCGACGTGCTCGCGAACCGCGACCTGACCGGCACCAGCAACAGCCTCGCCGTGCAGCTCAGACACCTCGTCCCACGCGGCATCCCCGGTCAACGCCTGGATCTGCTGCTCGAACGCCGCGAACATCTCGTCCAGCACGCCGGCGGGGAACTGCTCCTCGCGCGTGTCCCAGTTGACCAGGATGCCGCCGGACACCTCGGTGATCTGCGCGTCCAGCAACACCTGCGGCCCCTGCGACACGATCCACACAGGACTGCCGAACGCCCGCTCCACGGCCGGGTCGAACAACTCCCCCAACCCCAACGCACTCGTGAACACCACCGGCGCGAACACCTGCGCCCCGGTTCGGCGGGTGAGGTCGCGCAGCACGTCGACACCGGAGTGGTCGGCGTGCGCGGCATCGGTGTGCATCTGCTTCTGCACGGCCCGAGCCCGTTCGGCGAACGTGGCCGGAGTGCGCAGGTCCACCTCCAGCATCACCGAGCTGCTGAAGTCACCGACCACCTCGCCGACCGCGGGGTGCAGCGGCTCGCGGTCGAACAGCGGCACGTTGAGCAGGAAGTGCGGCGTCGCGCTCCAGCGGCCGATCACCGACGCGAACGCGGTCGCGACGACCATCGCCGGGGTGAGGCCACGCTGTTGTGCCGCAGCGACGAGCGACGCTCGATCGTCAGCGCTGATCGTGAAGTGCCTGCGCGCGACCCGAGGCGCACCACCAGGTCCATTAGGCAGCACCGGAGCCCCCGGCAGCGTGGCGAGGCGATCCTGCCAGTACCGCACGGATTCCGGCCGGGCGGCGGACTTCGCGAGACGATAACGCTGGTAGCTGTACCCGACGGGGGCCAACGAGCAGTCCGGGTCGAGGTAGAACCGCGCCAGCTCGGACAACAGGATCCGATAGCTCACCGCGTCCGCCGCGACCATGTCGATGTCGAGGTGCAGCCGCGTACGACCGTCGGCGAGCAGGCTCAGCTCGGCCGAGAACACCTGCCCCGCCTCGATGTCCAGGCGTTGGTGCGACAGCCGTTCGCGAATCGCGTCGAGATCCGGCGAGTGGTGCACGACGAGACCCGGCCACGGCGACTGGGGCAGCACGACCTGGGCACCGTTGTCGGTCAGCCGGGCACGCAGCATGTCGTGGCGTGCGACCAGCCGAGCGAACGCCTCGCGCAGCCGGGAAGGATCGACGCCGGCACCGTCGAACTCCGTGTAGAGGTGCGCGGCGACCCCACCGAGTCGCTGGCCGTCCTCTCGCCCGATCCAGTAGGCGTACTGCATGGTGCCCAACGGGAACGCGGCGCTCTCGTCGATGTTCTCCAGCTCTGCCACGGAGTCCGCAGCCGTGGCACCTGTCACCAGGCTCTCCCACGCACCCAGCGTCGGATCCGCCGCGAGCACCGCGAAGCTGACGTCGACGCCTGCCCGTCGCCACTCGTTGACCAGCCTCATCAACGCGATCGACTCGAGGCCCAGCTCGAAGAGGTTCGTGCCGGGTGCGATCGAGCCGGGTTCTTCCTCGACCAGGTCCGCGATCGTCTGCCGAAGGTCCTGCGTGTTCATCAACCTCTCGCTTCTGCCAGTTTGCGGCGGAGCAGTTCCTGACGACGGCTGCCGGAGTCCGGCGAAGGCAACGCGGCGCGGTCGAGCTTTCCGTTTGCTGTCAACGGAAGCCGGTCGAGCACCACCACACGGGCCGGCACCATGTGCGCGGGCAACGCAGCAGACATGTGCTCCCGCACTCGTTCTGGCGTGCCACTCACATAAGCGAGCAGCTGCCCGTCACGCACGACGACCGCGCCGTCGGTGACACCGGGGCACTCCAGCAGCGCGGCGGTGACCTCACCCAGCTCGACCCGGAACCCGCGAATCTTGACCTGGTCGTCCGACCGCCCGGCGAAGTGCAGCTCTCCCCCGGTTCGCACAGCCAGATCCCCGGTGCGATACCAGCGCAGACCACCGGGCGCGGCCACGAACCGCGACGCCGTCAGCCCCGGTTGGCCGAGATAGCCGAGCGCGAGCTGCGTACCGCCGACGTAGAGCTCGCCCGTCTCGCCGTCCGGCACCGGCCGCAGCCGCGAGTCGAGCAGGTGCAGCTCCAGGCTCGGCAGCGCGTCGCCGATCGGACTGCCCTCGGCCACGTCCTGGCCCAGCCGCAAGAAGGTCACGTGCACGGTGGTCTCGGTGATGCCGTACATGTTCACGAGATCCGAGTCCGGATAACGCGAACGCCACGGCCCGAGCCGTGACACGTCCAGCGCTTCCCCGCCGAACACGACAGTGCGGACCGCGAGACCACCGGAGTCGGCGTTCATGACCTGGTAGAACGAGGAAGGCGTCTGGGACAGCACGGTGACCTGCTCAGCCCGCAGAAGCTCCACAAAGGACTCCGGCGACCACGCGATCTCCTTGGGCACCACGACCACCCGGCCACCGGTGAGCAGCGCGCCCCAGATCTCCCAGACGGAGAAGTCGAAAGCCGTGGAGTGGAACAACGTCCACACGTCGTACGGCGTGAAGTCGAAGAGCGGCAACGCGGCGTCCATCAGCGCCATGACGTTCGCGTGGGTGACCCGCACGCCCTTCGGCCTGCCGGTCGAGCCGGACGTGTAGATCACGTACGCGACACCCTGCGCGTGACTGAGATCCACCTGGTCCGCGATCACCGCGGGCACCGCGTCGAGCACGACCTCAGGCGCGGCGTCGCCCACCATGAACGCGATCCGGTCGGCCGGATAAGCGGGGTCCATCGGCAGGTAGGCGGCGCCGCATTTGAGCACACCTACCAGCGCGACAACGAGATCGAGCCCGCGCGGCAGGCACAACCCGACCAGGGACCCCGGCAGCACGCCGAGCTCGATCAGGTGGTGCGCGACGCCGTTGGCGCGCGCGTCGAGCTCGGCGTAGGTCAGCCGGTCGCCCCCGAACACGACGGCGGTGGCATCGGGCGTGAGCACTGCCTGGGTGTGCAGTGCTCGCGACAGCGTGGCGTTCAGCACCCACCTCCGAATTGAAGTTAGCCTAACCTAACTTCAGCCCGGCTCGGGTGTCCAGCACTCCCCCGTCGTGCGTCTCATCACGCGTACACGTCGGTGTCCCGCCACTGGTTGATGAACGGCTTCATGAACTCGACCATGGCCGGCAACTGGTGCGCGCACGACAGGTACGCGATCACCCGAATCGCGCCAACCGCGTTCACGAACCGCAGGACGTCCTTGTCGAGCGTGCGCAGGCCGTTCTTGGTGGCACCGCGGTCGTAGGCGGCTTCGAGCTCCGGCCCGAGCCCGCCCAGGTCCCACTCGACAGGACCCTTGGTGATCAGCTCGAAGTCCGAGAACAACGGCCCGTCCACTCCGACGAAGATGTTCGCGGGCGGCGAGTCGCCGTGGATAGGCTGCAGATCGACTCCGGGAAATGCCTTCTGGAACAGGGTTTCGTCGCTGACGAGCGGCTCCAGGACCTCCCATTCCTGCTTGGCGCGCGCAAGATCGACAGGATCGACGATGTCGGGTTGACCTTCGAGGAGATCGAGTCCTTCGCGGACGAACCTCGGTTCCGCGGAGGAGAGAAAGCTCAGCTCGCCGGGATAGTCGCGCAGAGCCTTGTGCAGATCCGCCGACAGCTCGGAGTTCTTGACGTAGTCCGGCGCGGCGGACTTGTCCTCCTCGGTGAACGGCCAGAACGTGATGGAGAAACCGTCGCGCTGCACCGGTTCGCGCGGCACGAGCGGGCTGGGCGGGATCACCGGCGTGCCCTGGTCGTACAACCATTGCGCCACATCGAGTTCCTGCTGCTGCCGCCGGGCCAGGTCCTCCGGCGTCGTGGTGTGCGGCAGAACGGTCGGGACGCGGGCCACCACGGGCGAAGGGGCAAGGTGCACCACAACTGAGAACAGTTCGTAGAGCACCTTGCCCTCGGTGATGTCGAGCCCGAGGTCGCGACCCGCTGCCACAGCGGCGTCTCTGGCCGCGCTGGTGCGTTGAGCGATTTGTTCAGGGGTCGCGAATTCCGTCATCGCACGATCGTGTCACGAACCGCCGATGATCCGCAGATGATTTACGCGCTGCCCGACGAAGCCCGCGACCGCGCCGACGGCCATCGCGGGCACCAACGTGACAAGCCCGTCCACCGCGTTGTCGGCGTGCAGCGCGAACGACGAGACGAGCCCGAGGAACCAGGCCGACGGGTTGCCGAACACGTCGTGAGTGCGCAGGCCGACGACGATCACGCCGACCGCGAAGACTGTCAAAGCGATCGCGAGCGGCCCGACAACCGGTGCGAGCAGACCGATGGAGGCCTGCGCGGCGATCGCGAGCAGCAGACCCGCTGCCGCACAAGCCATCGACCGCAGACCCTGCGCCACCGAGGCCGGGCGGAGCAGCCAGGCGACCCACCCCACGAACAGCGCCCACACCGGCAGGCCTGCCAGCGTGACCACGAGTGAGGCGACAGCGGCGATACCGGCGGCGGCGACCGTGAGGCGAATCGGGGCCTGAGTGACTGTTGCGGTGCTCATCGGGTTCCTCCGTAACGTTGCTAACAACTCTCAGTATCGACGATAACACCGATCGGTTATCAGTGCTACCCCATGTTGTTAGCGGCGTTATACTCACCGTCATGGACACGCGAACGCGCATCTTGGAGGCGGCGGAGGAGCTGCTCGACAGCTCGCCGGACCGCGACATCTCCACCAGAGCCGTCTGCGCGGCGGCCGGTGTCGGCGCGCCCGTGCTCTACCGCCTCTTCGGGGACAAGAACGGCCTGCTCAGCGCCGTCGTCGACTACGGCTTCGACCGCTACCTCGCGACCAAGCGCGAGGCACAGCCCTCCGCCGACCCGGTCAAGGACCTGCGCGACGGCTGGGACACGCACGTCGCGTTCGCCAAGGCGCACCCCTCGGTGTACCGGATGATGTACTCGCCGAGCTTCGACGCCGTGCCCGACGCCGCGAAGGAAGCGTTGCTGCTCCTACGTCTCGTGCTCGAACGTTGCGCCGAAGCCGGCCGCCTGCGCACCGATCCGGAGACCGCCGCCAAGGTCATCATGTCGGCGAACGTCGGCGTGGCGCTGAGCATCGTGACTCAGCCGGAGACCTACGCCGACCCCGGCCTCTCGACCCAGGTGCGCGACGCCGTGCACAACCGGTTGCTCATCCTGGAGCCCGTGCCGGACACGGACACCAGCCTGCTCACGACTTCGGTGCAACTGGCCGCTCTCCTGCGCACCCGCCGCACCGCGCTGTCCGACGCCGAGACCGCGTTGATGCTGCAGTGGCTCGACACTCTCGCGGCGGGCAACTGAGTCGTCAAGATCGCCAAAACGATGTCCGAAAGGTTCTTCGTTGCGCCAGGGTCGTGCTGAACCCACGACGGAGAGCGCATCATGACGATTCGACGCACGCTGGCGACGGCCGTCGCCGCCACCCTGGTCCTGAGCGCCTGCGCGGTACCGCAACCCAACGGTGCCCAGCCGAAGCCGCGCGCGGGAGAAGACGTGAACCGCGTCGATCCCTCGCAGCTCAAGGACGGCGGCGAGCTGCGGTGGCCGGTCGACGAGATCCCGGCCAACTGGAACTACTTCAGCACCGACGGCGCCACCGGGAACAACTACCGCATCTTCGCGGCGCTGATGCCGCAGACCGCGCGGCAGAAGCCCGACGGGTCCGTCCTCGCGAACCCGGACTACGTGGAGAGCGCCGAGGTCACGTCCCGCGACCCGCTCGTCGTCACGTACCGGCTGAACCCGAAGGCCAAGTGGAGTGACGGCAGGGCGTTGTCCTGGGAGGACTTCGCGGCGCAGGCGAAAGCCCTGTCCGGCAAGGCCGAGGGCTACGAGGTCTCCACGACCACCGGCTACGAGGACATCTCGACGGTCTCGCGCGGCGACGACGACCGCACGGTGAAGGTGACGTTCGCGCGCCGGTTCGCCGAGTGGCGGGCGCTCTTCAACCCGTTGCTGCCCAAGGAGTTGAACGCGTCTGCCTCGGCTTTCGCGAAGTCGTGGGCTGACGGCCCCTCGGTGACCGCCGGCCCGTTCAAGATCGGCTCGATCGACCGCACCGGCAAGATCGTCACCGTCGTGCGCGACGACACCTGGTGGGGCCCACGCGCGAAGCTCGACAAGATCACCTTCCGTGTGGTCGAACGCCCGGCGCAGGCCGACGCCCTGGCCAACGGCGCCATCGACTTCTACGAGGTCGGCGCCAGCATCGACCTGTTCCAGCGCGCCAAGAGCATCCCGGGCGTGGTGCTCCGCGACGCCGCCGCACCGGACTACAACCACCTCACGTTCAACGGCGCCCCGTCCTCGATCCTCGCCGATCCTTCGCTGCGCACCGCGATCATGCGCGGCATCGACCCGGCCATCATCACGCGCGCGCTGGTCGGCGGCATCACGAACGGCACGCCGTCCCCCGTCGGCAACCGCCTGTTCCTGCCCGGCACCAAGAACTATCAGGACCACACGATCCCGTTCAGCCAGGACTTCGCCCGGTCCACAATGGACTCGCTCGGCTGGAAGCTCGACGGCGAGTACCGCGCCAAGGACGGCAAGCAGCTCGTCCTGCGCTACGTCATCCCCACCCCCAGCGCCCCCAACGAGCAGGTCGCGAAACTGGTGCAGTCGCAGCTGAAGGCCGTCGGCGTCAAGGTCGACATCACCTCCGTCCCCTCGACCGAGTTCCTGACCAAGTGGGTCTTCACCGGCAACTTCGACGTCACCGGCTTCCGCTGGCCCGTCAACCCGTTCCCGATCATCCAGGCCAAGCCCGCGTTCTACCTCGATCCCGCCAACACGAGCGGCAACTACGGCCACATCGGCAGCGACACGATCAACAAGCTGTTCGACGAGGCCACCGCCGAGCTGGACGACGACAAACGCGCCGCCCTCGCCAACCGGATCGACGAGGAGCTGTGGAAGATCGCGCACCAGCTGCCGCTCTACCACCAGCCCGGCGCGGTGGCGGTGCGGTCGACCATCGCGAACCTCGGGGCGAAGGGCACCGGCGAGTTCGAGTACGCGAGCATCGGCTACACCAGCTGACCCGCTCCGCAACAGCACGACCGAGAATGCGTGATGAGCAGTTGCGTTAGGCGGTACGTCCTTGTCTGCGCCCTGGCGGCGAAGGATAGGCGGTGTCCGTCATGAGAGCGAGGATGGCTGAGACCTTCGTTCCCACGTCGACGGACAGAGTCCACGTGGGAAGGAGAGGAGCCGACGTGTGCATGCGGAGGTCAAGCCTTGCCGGCCAGGTCAGCGCGCGACGATCGATGGCCCACCGACCGCGATGCTGGACCGGCTAGTCCATTCCCTTGATGCTGCGCTGGTTGTTGATCGCAGTCCTGACTTTCGCTTCCCACGGCAGCGGAGGATCGACTGCTGGGTCGTAAGGAAGGAGGTTCGGCTGGGCCACTGCGAGATCGTGCAACAACAAGGCTGCTTCCCTCAGGTCGTATCGCCTGACATGAGGCTCACCATCGGCCCAAGCTCTTCGATATGCCAGTTCTGCTTGCTCCTGCGCCCTCTCGGTGTTGCCGAGCACCTGCCACACCAGAGCAAGCGACGCGTGTGCGGGCCGCATTCCGGCAGCGAGGCGTTCGGCTTCTGCGGCCGCTCCTGCTGACTGTCCGATGTGGAGCCGGGCTAGCACAAGTTTGGCATCCGTGTCGGCATCATGGATGTCAGCAGCATGAGCCATGCGCATCGCCGCAGCCAACTCATCGATGGCCCTGCCCCACTCGTCCAGCTGGACGTAGAGGTTTCCTCTGAGCCTGTGGACCTTCCGTTGAAGGACAATGCTGTTCGTCGCTCGTGCGTGCCGTTCGATCGATGCCACCTCGCTAAGCGAGAGGCGCCCGGTCCGCAGCTTGAAGTACGCATTCACGATCTCGGCTTGACCGCTGCGTCGCGCCGAGTAGTCCCAGCTGTGCCAGAAGTCCAGTGATGCCCAGATCTTCTCAGCCTCGTCCTCCAGCCCCGAGTCGACCAGGCGCTCGAACATGGAGAGGCGCGCGACGAACAATGCCCTGCCGTTCGGATACAGCTCAGCGAGCTCCAACGCGAGGCTCAACACCCGGTCGGCTCGAGCCAGCCGATTCAGTCCGTCGAGTGTCGTTGCAGCATTGGCCAGATTGACCACAGCACGCACCGCGCGGCCGCTGTCGAGATTCTTGGTCAACGCGAGACCGTGAAGCACTACAGCGCGCTCGTGCTCACCCACTCTCATTAAGGCACATGCGGCGTCGGTGGCGAGCGATGCGGTTTGCTCGGCGTTGAGATCAGGATGCGGCGCAGTCCAACTGGCGAAGAAGAACGGCTGCAGGAGTGACAACACCGTCGGAAACGCCTCGAACTTGTGCACGAGCGACCTGCCCAGTTCGGTGTATCGGACGCTGGCCTCGCGCATCCGGTGCAGGCCCACGAGCGTCCGTACAAGTGCCGTCCCGTGGCGCATGTCTTCGAGACTCTCCGGTTCGGCATGTGGGTTCTCCCACTGCGCAGTGAAGTAATCGACCATCCGTTGTCCTATGTGGTGCACGTCCTCCTTGAGCAGACCACCAGTAGTGACACCGCGAACCACCGGATGGATGTCGTAGAGCTGCGTTCGCCGGTCGTACTGCAACAACCCGCGGTGCTCAAGATCGTGGACCGTGGCGGTCAGTTTGCGCAGCGCGGCGGCTTGATCAACGCCCGGGACAGAAGGCCCCACAGCCAGATGCGGGTTGAACGCCCTGAGGGTCTCGTAGTCGACGGTCTCAGAAAGCAGTGCGACGCTGTTGAGCAGTCGCCAGCTCGGTTCGGGCAGTGCAGCCAATGCTGATCGCAGAATGTGGTTGCGCTTCTGGACGAGGTCGAGCTCCGCGAGGTTGAGCTGTCCTCCATGGTGCGGGTCGGCAGCCCATGCGTCGAAGTCACCCCGTGCGGGCAGGTACTCGCTGATGAGACCAGCGAGGATCCCGGTCACCAGTGGATGACAGTCGCAATGGCGCTTCAGATAGGCGCGGATGGCCGCTGAATCGCCAGTGATGTTGCAACTGCGCAGCAGAGCTTCGGCATCTGCCGCGCGAAGTCCAGGCAGCCTCTCGTGCAGTATGCCCGGGATGGGCTGGTTCGACGTGTTGAGCAAGACCGACGGCACCAGGCGAGAGGTAATGAGGATCTTGGAGGGATTCGCTCCCGCGAGCTGGCGGAGGAGCTCGTCGTCTTCAAGACGAATAGCAGCACAGGGATCGCCGTCGGTGATGTCGTTCAAGTCACCCGCGTGTTCGTCGAGCAACTGGGACGCGTCGAATCGCCTGTAGGCGGCCAGAACCCGTTCGAGGCCGTCGAGCACGATGAGCCACGGGCGGCGCTTTAACTGCCCCACGAGAAGCTCAGCGACCTCGGCAGACCCTTTCGTCGCCAGCTCAGCGACCGGGCGCATCGTTGTGTAGGCGAGTGCGCGGCGGCAAAAGTCGTCCATCACCGCGCCCTTCTCGTAGAACGAGTACCAGAACCGGCCAGCCCAATCACCGCGAACAGTCGGGGCATGGCGCATGACCCATTCCCACGAGAGCATGCTCTTGCCGTTTCCACCGATCGACTCGAAGACCAAGACTGGGTGCTGGTCTGCAGCGTCCGCCCAGTCGTTCATGGTCGCGAGCTGGGCGCGCCTTCCAACGAACGTGTGAGTGCCGATGTAGCTCGGGTGTGCATACAGCTCGGGCGGCGCAGGGATGCCTTCGTCGATCTCCGGCGCAGGCGCCAGCAGGAGGTGCCAGCGCAGCTCACCGATGGACTGCATCGCAGCAGTCGCGAAATCGGCGAGGGTGTCGAACACGCGGTACACACGATGCACGGTGCCGCCCGCTGACGCACGCTTCACTTCTTCGCGGAAGGCGTCCAGCTTGCTTCGTTTGTCGGAGTCAACCTCCACGTCGCCCGCAACCAGTGGATGGGCCGGCCCCATGATGAAGACGAGAATCGGCAAGCCCAGCCTTCGTGCTTCCCGGAATTCCAGCTCGGTGAGTGACAGCCGGTCCGGGTTCTCGACGCACTCCGGCACCTGGCCGTACCGGTGACTGATCACTCCCACATACGCGGCCGCGTCACGCACCTTGGTCAACGAAGCGTCGACGACCGAGCCGGCGGGCAACGCCGAATCCTGCTCCATCGCCACTGGGTGCAGGTGCTGGCCCTCAATCGCTCGTATGAGAGCGGCACGATGTTCCTTGAGATCTTCGAAGGTGCTCGACACGACGACACCCAGATATCGACGCGGTTGCGGCCTGTGTGGTTGCACTTCGTCACACTACGATCAGCGAGGCACGAAGTGGTGCAACGCGTTGCCGTGAAGACTTTTATGCGATTCCACATGGAAATCTGAATCGCCCCGCTCGCGGTGATCACGTGGAGAACACGTTGACCGGCACCGGCCCAGCCACAGCAGCCTGTTCATCGAGCGAGCGCCAGCACAATCCACCCATGCCGTCGCTGCGATCGCGCGCAGTCGGAGCTCAAGCAGGGGCCACCATCTTTCCAGGCCGAGGTTCGTGATGTCCGGTTTGCGGGCCGCTACGATTTGCCGTCAGCGGCCCGACCGGGCACCTAACACGGACCGACCGAGCTAACTGCGGCCCCCGCTTGCCAGTCAGTGGGCGCAGCAGACGTGCTCCGCCCACTCCGGTTCGTGCCACCAGTGCTTGTTCTCCGCCGACGGCAACGGCTCCAACGCGTTCGTCGTGGCCAGGAGACCCGCGTTCTGGTACGGCTTCAGCAGATCCGCGACCTGGTGGAGCCGCCCGCCGACCATGACCTGACGAACGTTGGCCGCCGCCTTGATGTCCGCGAGCGGGTTGCCCTCGACGAACGTGATGTCCGCGGGCGCGCCCGGCTTGATCGCGCCCAGCGGCAGGCCGAGCCAGCGGGCCGGGTTGCGCGTGGCGGTGATCAACGCTTCGCGCGGGGTGAAGCCGAATTTCACCATCGCGCGCAGGTTCATGTGGGTGGCGGTGGCCGGAGCGTCCAGCGGTGCGTCGGTGCCGCAGATGACCAGGCCGCCGCCTCGGTGCACGGCCAGGGCGAACTCGACCCAGTTGCGCAGGATGGCGGCTGACGAGGCCGCGCCTCCGCTGTTGGCGTCGGCGAGGTAGCGCTCGTACTCCCACGGCGGGAACAGGATTCGGGTGCGTTCGTCGGTGGCGAGCGACTTGTCCTCGGCGAACAGGGCGCGGTTGTGGAAGAGGGTCGGGGTCATCGACATGCCCGACCGCACGAACAACGACACGACGTCCTGGTAGGCCTTGCCCTGGCGGGTGACGGTGTGGGAGTAGCCGAGGCGGTTGGTGGCGCCGACGTGTTCCATGCCGTCCATGCCGAGGTTCGCGGCCGGGTAGAGGTAGTGCGAGGACAACGGGACGCGTGACCGTTGGACGGCGGCGCGTTGCAGTTCCACGGGCAGGCGGACGTAGGTTTTGATCATGTCGTACGCGAGCTCGTGGGCGCGGCGCAGTTCCAGGTCGAGCTGGGCGCGGGAGAGCGTCGGGCGCATGAAGTTGTAGTAGACGCGGGAACCGTCGATGGCCTCACCGGTGGCGTAGAAGCGTGGCCCGGTCAGGGTTCCCGCCGCGAGCGCTTCACGGGTCTCGACCATTTGGTAGACCGGGTCGCCAGGTGAGCGGACGGTGGTGATGCCGTAGGCCAGCCACACGTTTCCCTGGCGGGCGCCCCACTGGCGGCCGCGCAGGTGCCAGTGGTTGTGGGCGTCGATCAGGCCGGGAATGGCGGTCAGCGTGCTCTGAGCGGGGCCCTGGTGCGGGCGGACTTCCTTGACACAGCCGTTCTCCACGACGATGTCGACGTTGGAACGCAGGTCCTGCGCCTCGCCGTCCCAGTACGCCCCGACGTGGACGACCTGGCGTTCGGGGGCCTTGAGCTTGGCCCAGTTCAGGTGCACGCGGATCGTCGACGTCCTGCCGTCCAGAGTGGACTTCCGGAGCCTGCCGTTGTTCAGGTGCACCAAGGCTTCGTTGCCGTGCCAGGCGAGCGAGTCGGTGACCTCGCGGGTGACCTGGCGCGGTTCACCGGTGAAGTTCCCCTTCAAGTCGACCGAGACCACCCACGCGACGCTCTCCACCACGAACGCGATGTGCTTGCCGTCGGGTGACCAGACCGGGCCGTCGTCGCCTCGCGTGGCGATGGAGCGGAACGGCATGGGCTCGGTGTACTTGAGCTCGCCGGATGCCAGGTCCACGGACAGGATCTGGCTGGTGCCCTCGCGGAACCGGCGCGAGAACGGCTTCACGGCGGCCAGAGCGACGACCGTGCCGTCGGCGGACCACGTCGGACGGCCCGGTTGGAAGAGGGTCGGCGTGATCTGGCGACGGCCGGTGGCGTCGGTGATCCAGACCTGGCCGTCCTGGTCGACGTACGCGACCTTGGTGCCGTCAGGCGAGAAACGCGGGGTGGTCTGGGCGCCTGGCGCGGGGGCGAAGAGCTTGTCCTCACCGGAAGCCAGGTCACGAACCCAGAGCTGAGCCACGCCGCTGCGGTCGCTGGCGTAGATCAACCGGGTACCGTCGGGCGAGAAATCCGGGTCGGAGTCGAAGTACTTGCCGTCCGTGAGCTTCGTGGTCTTGCCGGCACTCACCAGGTACAACGAGTTCAACGCCCGGAACGCGATCTTCGTACCGTCCCGCGACACCACCGGACCAGCGATGCCCTTGACCGGGCCGGCGACGAGGTTCTTGCCGCGGTGCAGTCGAACAGTGCGCACCGGAACCGTCGCCTCGAACGGGACGTCGACGACAGACCCGTTGGCGTGCCAGCGAATGTGACCGTCGGCGGTGTAGAGAACGCGGTCCCCGTCCCACACGGGCGCGAACCCGAACACGTCCTGACCGCTCACCACGACGTTCGTGCCCAGCATCAGATCGGCCTGACCGGGGCGCATCTGCGTGTAGCTGGGCTGGTCGCCAGGACCGAACGCGGCACCGAACAGCTGGAAACCCGCAGGCGCGGTGACGAGCCGCGAACGCTGGCCGTCCAACGTCACGACGTCCACGGTCGCGTTGCCCGTGACGAAGATGATCCTCTTGCCGTCACGCGACCACTGCGGCGCGGCGGCTTCGTCAGGAGCACCGGTCAGCTGCGTGATCGCCCCGGAAGCCACGTCCAGCACGTGCACGCCGTAGCTGCCCGCGCGGTCGCTGACGAACGCGATCTTCTTGCCGTCCGGCGAGAACGCGGGCTCACGGTGGTCGTACTTGCCCGAAGTGAGCTGCCGCGAACCGGAACCGTCGAGCCCGACGACGTAGAGGTGGTAGTTGCCGTCCCGATAGGACTGGAACGCGATCTGGTTGCCCGGCCCGAACGACGGCAGCGTGGCGTCCTGCAGCTCGTCGGTCAGCTTCCGCGCCACCCCACCCGCCGCCGGCAGCACCCAGATCGCGGTGACGAGGTCGAACGCGAGCCATTTCCCGTCCGCGGAACGCGAAACCGAGATGTTGGTGCCCTGCGTCAGGCGAACACCGGACTCGGCGGCATGCCCAGAAGCCTGAGCCTGACCGATGGTGAGCGTGGACGCGGCGGTGGCGACAGCGGCGGCCTGGCCGGTGCGCGTGAGCAGTTCGCGGCGCGACAGATCCATGTGCGGTGACATCTCCCCCGAGAGTTGATCCCCAGTGAGATCCACCCTGCCACCGCGAGAACGGCGCACATCCGCCGTTCGGCCCAGCGTCCGCTCAGTGGACGGCCTCGACGTTCCTCTTGAGACGCCCGAGATCCGCGGCGATACTGCGCCGCACCTGCCACCTCATCAGCGGTTCCGCCACCGAGAAGAACCCACCGGGCGAGCCGACAGCCCGGATGGCGACGTTGGTCCCCTCATCAACATCAGACAGCTCGTACCGGACGACCATGGGGAACGGCTTCTCGACCTTCATCTCCACGAGCCGGTCGGGTTCGTGCGCCGTCACCACGTAGCCGTAGTCGAACGTGCGCCCCAGGAACTTCGCGGTGCGCACCACCGTCGAGCCCTCGACCAGCAAGCCGGGCTGGTCAGGCCGCGACGACGTGATCCCGCCCGTCCAGGAGACATCGTTGGCGGGATCGAACATGTACGCCGCGACCTCGGCCCGCGGCTTCCGCACGACGACCTCAGGCCGCACATCCACGCTCATCAACGGAGGTTAATCCCACCAGAACGCCCACGCATCCTGTCCGACGAGCCGCGCCGCGTAGGCGTCCAGCGTGGGCGCGTCCAACGACGACCAGATGTTGTCCGGGCACAACGCGAAGTGCTCAGCGGCCACCAACAGCGCGTCGTCGTGCGTCTGCGGCGGTGCGGCCACGCTCAGATGCAACGTGTCGTGGCCCTGCACGCCCACAACGCGCGCGCCGAACCGTTCCTCCCAGTCGCGGATGACGGCGACGACCTCGCCCATGTCTCCGACGTAGTTCGCGGGGCCTGACCAGCCCATCTCGGCCAGCGCGTCGGCACCCCGGTCCGCCGCCACCAGCCCGAGCCTCATCCGGGGATCGCCCCCGAGCAGGCTCGACACCAGCGCGAACGCCACTCCGTCCGGATCTCCGCTGAACGGCAGCGCGGGCGCGAAGCCGGGCCAGTCGCGGCCGAACGGCGCGGTGACGTCGTCGTCCTCGTCTTCCTCGACGTACTCGTACCACCACTTCGGCAGCAGCACGGCCGGGTCGTGCTGACCCGGCTCGGCACCCACGAGCTCGCCGTTCTCCCACGGCCCGTCCTGGCCCAGCACCAGCGGCCACAGCCCTGGCTTCGACGCGGCGATCGACACCCACAGGTCGGGCGTGGCCGGGCCGTGGCTCACCCACAGCGTCGACCCGCCGTCGCCGTGCACGACCTCACCGGGCGGCAGCGCGAGCCCGTCGAGGCGTTCCTCCAAAGACATGAGCTAGACGACGAGCGCGCCCTCGATGCGGGCCACCATCGCGTCCTCGGAGTCGACGACGACACCGTCGGCCTCGGCGACCTCGCGGCAGATCGCCAGCACGGCGCGCGGGAACGACGCGGCGTCCTCCGGCGAGCGGGCGGACAGGATCTTCATCGAGCGGCGCAGGGCCTCGAGGACGACCGGCTCGATCTCCTCGTCGGTGCCCGCGGGGACGGACGGGCGGGCCGCGCCCATCACGGCGCGCAGGTCGGGGCCCAGGTTGGTCAGGGCACGCAGGCCGGCGAACCGCTCCTCCAGCACGGGGCCGGGGTCGGCGTGGGAGACCAGCAGCATCGCGCCGTACACGGCGGTGCGCAGCGTGCGGCTCTCCTCGTCGGTGTAGAAGATCATGGGCCCTACTCTATGTCGGCGGATCTGGACGTCGGTCAACGGTTGTGGCCGTTCCGGCTCTTGTTCCGGAACGCGGAACGCCGGAAGCGTGACCTGCATGAAAACGTTAAGCAGGTCGGCGCCGGCGGTGGCCGCGGTCTTGATATCAGGACTCGTGGTGCCGTCGGCGGTTGCCTCTCCAACGCAAACTGGGACCGTCCTCATCACCGGCGACCGCGTGAACGTCGTCACACAGCAGGGCAAACCGCCCGCCGTGGTCATCAAGCCCGCGCCGGGACGCGAGCGGATGCCGTTCCTGCAGCGGGTGGACGAGGGCCGGGTGTCGGTCATCCCGTTCGACGCGCAGCAGCTCGTCCTCAACGGCGTGCTGGACAAGAAGCTGTTCGACGTCACCAGCCCACCGCGCAAGCTCCTCATCCGCTACACCGACCAGCGCATCACGTCCGCGAAGCTCACGGACACCATGTGGCAGCAGCTCAACCCACAAGCTCCGAACCAGGCGAGCTCGCTGCCCGGCATCGCGAAGATCAGCCCCGACCGGGTCTTCACGCCGTTCGACGCCCAGAGCACCCCGCAGATCAAGGCACCGAAGGCCTGGCAGCGCGGGCTCACCGCGAAAGGCGTGAAGGTCGCGATCCTCGACACCGGCGTCGACCAGAACCACCCGGACCTCGCAGGCCGCCTCAAAGCCACCAAATCCTTCACCGAGGACAACGATGTCACCGACGTGGTCGGCCACGGCACGCACGTCGCCGGCATCGTCGCGGGCAAGGGACCGGAACCGGGCGTGGCACCGGACGCGGATCTGTTGATCGGCAAGGTGTGCGAGCCGTACGGCTGCGAGGAGTCCGCGATCATCGCGGGCATGCGGTGGGCGGCCGAGCAGGGCGCGAAGATCGTCAACCTCAGCCTCGGCGGCGAGGCGACCGACGGCACCGACGAGCTCAGCCAGGAGCTGAACACGTTGAGCGCCAAGTACAACATGCTTTTCGTTGTCGCGGCGGGCAACGAAGGGCGCACCGAGTCGGTCTCAAGCCCAGCAGCGGCGGACGCGGCACTGGCGGTCGCGAGCGTCACGAAGGACAACCAGCTCAGCTACTTCTCCAGCCGCGGGCCGCGCATCGACGGCGCCGTGAAGCCGGAGATCAGCGCACCCGGATACGCCATCGCGGCGGCACGAGCAGCGGGCACCGACATGGGCTATCCGATCAACGACCGACACACCGTCGCGAGCGGCACCTCGATGGCCACCCCGCACGTCACGGGCGCGGCGGCGATCCTGGCCGGGCAGCACCCCGACTGGTCCCCCTCCCGTCTCAAAGCAGCGCTCACCAACACCGCGGACGCGATCAACGCGACGACGTTCGAAGGCGGCACCGGCGTCGCGAACCTCGACAGGGCAACGAAAACCCAGCTCACCGCCGAGCCCGCGACCCTCAAGCTCGGCACCGGAACCGTCACCTACCGCAACGACAGCGCGCAGAAGATCAAGCTCACGATCTCCAAGCCCGCCAACGTCGAAGCCGACCACACCACCGTCGAGGTCCCGGCGAAGGGCACGGCGACGGCGACGTTCAAGGCCACCACACCCGGCGCCGGTGACGTGATCATCGCGCGAGACAACAACAACGTCCTCCGCACGGCGATCTCCACCCAGCAGAAGACCGAAGCCACCGGCAGGATCAAGGTGCAGTCGATCGCCCGCGACGGCGCCCCGAACGGCACCGGCGGCTACGGCTTCCTGATCGCGATGGCCAACCACACCAACAAGAAGATGTACGCGGGCGGCATCGGCAACGGCCACGCGCTGCAAGGTGAAGTCCCGCAGGGCCGCTACACCGTCTTCTCCTGGGTGCCGAGCCCGATCGAGGGCCGCCCGCCGTGGGAACCCTCGCAAACCCTTGTCGCGCAAGACGTCACGGTCGGCCCGGACGGCGCCGAAGTCACGCTCGACGCCCGCCGGGGAGACAAGCTCGAAGCCACGGTCAACGGCGCCAAGGGAACCGGGAACATCGGCACCAGCCTCGGCACAGCGAACGGATCGGCGTTCGCCAGCCAGGGCACCGAGGTTTATGTGGCGCCCGGCAGCGCGAACGGCATGATCTACACCGGCGTGCAGTTCGTCCGCAACGCCAAGGGCAGCACCTGTGACACGAACATGTGCGCCATCGCGGCCAGCTCGGAGAACGCCCTCACCGCGACGTTCCCCGACGTCAAGGACGCCGACCTGGCCAGGACCACGGCCACCGTCGGCAAACCGGAGGCACCGGGCGAGTGGATCACCTTCACCGAACACCCGCTCTCCACGCCACCACCGGGCGACGCGGCCGAAGGCCTCACGTTCCCCGGCAAGCACACGACCTACTACCACTCGACCGGCGAGATCGAATGGTGGTCGGGGCAGGTCCAGGACCAGGCAGTGCTGCAGGCGCAGACCTGGCGCCAGCTCACCAACGGCAAGACCTACGACGAGAAGTGGAGCCACGGCGCGTACGGCCCGTCCGTCTCCTCCACCACCATGCGCCGCAACGGCAACATCATCACGGCGAACACCGCACTGCTGTCCGACTCGACCCCGGGCCACTACGGCTTCGCGGGCGACCAGGGCGTCGAGGGCCGCACCGAGCTCACCCGCGACGGCAAGCTCGTCAACGGCATCAACCACCCCGACGGCGGCACGTTCCAGGTTCCACCGGGCAAGGCCCGCTACCGCCTCGAAGCCACCACCAAGACCGTTCAGGCGGCCTGGGAGTTCGACGCAAAAGAAGGCCCGCTCCCCCTCACCGCGGTGAGGTTCGACGACCGCGACGGCGGCAGCATCCCGTTCCGCCTCGACAAGACGACCACGGCCGGCCGAACCAAGAAGCTCACCGTGGACGTGTCCTACGACGACGGAAAGACGTGGAAACCGGCGTCCTACGTGCTGTTCGGAGACCGCGGAGTTCTGCTGTCAGTGAAACCCGGCCCGATTTCCCTCAAAACACGTGTGACGGACGTCAACGGCAACTCGGGCGAGCAAACCCTCATCCGTGCGTTGACATAAATTAGATGTAAGACCTTTCAGGAGGATGAGCGATGACGACCACCGCGACCCGGCCCCGCATCACGGTACGGCGGGTGGTCTTCACGCTCGTCCTCCTGAGCGTCACGACACTGCTGTTCTGGGTCCCGTTCGAGGGCCTGTTCGCCGCGAGCGCCGAGTGGCCGGAGCCGGTCCGCCCGATCGCCGCCGTCGTCTTCGTCGCAGCGGCCATCTCCATGATCGTGCTCTTCACGCAGCGAGGCAGTGACCGGGCCGCGCGCATCTCCCAGTTCCTGCTCGGCTTCGTGTGGATCGCGTTCGTCTGGACACTGATCACCGACGTGGTGCGCCTCGCACTCGTTCTGGGCGGCGTCGAGAACCCGTTCCGCTCCCGCTTCATCGCGGTTCTGCTGGCGATCCTGATCGTCGCCATCACGGCGTACGGCGTCTACGAGGCCATGCGCGTGCCACGGATCAAGCGCCAGGACGTCACCATCCCGCGCCTCGACCCGGCGTTCGACGGTCTGACCGTCGCGGTCATCACCGACACCCACTACGGCGCCATCAACCGCGCCAAGTGGTCGCGCGGCATGGTCGACGCGGTCAACGACCTGAACGCCGACGTCGCCGTGCACGTCGGTGACATCGCGGACGGCACCGCCGACCAGCGCCTGGAGCAGGCCACGCCGCTCGGCGACGTCAACACGAAGCACCGCTTCTACATCACGGGCAACCACGAGTACTACTCCAACGCCCAGGGCTGGATCGACCTCATGACCCGCCTGGGCTGGAAGGCGCTGCACAACGAGCACGTGGCGATCGAGCGCGGCGACGCCCGCCTGGTGTTCGCGGGCATCGACGACATCACCGCCGACCACTCCGGCGAGCCCGGCCACTCCGCCGACCTCACGACAGCGCTGAGCGGCACCCACGGCAGCGACCCGGTCGTGCTGCTCGCCCACCAGCCGTCGGAGATCAAGAAGGCCGTCGCGGCGGGCGTCGACCTGCAACTGTCCGGGCACACGCACGGCGGGCAGATCTGGCCGTTCCACTACCTGGTGCGGCTGCAGCAGCCGGTGGTCGCCGGCCTCAGCAGGCACAGCGACCGCACCCAGCTCTACACCAGCCGCGGCGCCGGCTTCTGGGGCCCGCCGATGCGCGTCTTCGCTCCCAGCGAGATCACGCTCCTCACGCTCAAAGCGAGCTGAGGTGCCCCGCGTCGTTGAACCGCACCAGCGCGGGTGACTTGCCCGCGTCGTAGCGGATGACGGTCAGCGCCGCGTTGTCGTTGTTCAAAGTCAGCCACTGCTCGGGCGGGGCGTCCAGCGCGTCCCGCACCAGCCAGCTGATCAGGAACGCGTGCGTCACGACGAGCACCGGTCCGTCACCGGGCCGGGCGAACCGCGTCTCCGCCTCGTGCGCCAGCGCCGGGCCGCGGGTGCGCTCCGACTCCGGGAACTGGTCGAAGAACTCGTCGTGGTCGGGGACGAAGTGCGGCACGAAGTCGTCCGCTGCGGCCTCGGCTCGGCAGGGCACCTTCAGCACCTCGGCGATGATCGACGCCGTTTCCACCGCGCGTGGCAACGGACCGTGGTGCACCGCCGCGAAACCCTTGCCCCGCAACCGTTCCGCGAGCAGTTCGGACTGCTTGCGGCCGCGTGCGGTCAGCCTCGACTCGTCCTTCGTCGCTTCTCCGTGCCGGACCAGATGAAGATCTCTCACGCAGTGCAGTCTGCCTTGATGGCCGAAGCGGCGTGATGGGCGTAGGTAGGTCCGGAGTTGTTCCAGTCCTGACCTCGGGTGAGAAGCTGCACGGTCAGGTTTCCGCTGGCCTTGAACTTCCCGGCGGAGACCCACTGTCCGCGCTTGTCGACCTGCTTGATCGCGAACGACGCCATCGGGGTGCCGCCGACGCCGTTGCGGTCGAAGACGTAGTACACGGTCGGGTTACCCCCGACCTCCTCCAGGTTGCCGTTCGGGATGAACACCGAGACGTCGCACGAGCCCGACGCAGTGAACGTCCACATCCCGTAGGCGGAGGCGTCGTCCTTGCGCGAGTCGCCGGACATCGGGATCGACACGAACGCCGAACCGCACTTGCCGTCGCCGTGGTCCACCCAGCCCTTGCGGCCGTCGCGGTACGAGCCGACGCTCGAGTACCCACCACAGCCCGGTCCCATGGTCAGCGACTTCGCGCCTGCGGGAGCCCGGTTGCCGTCGTTGTTGCCCGGCGGCGGCGTGCCGGGCTGGGTCGTCGGCGGGACCAGGCCCAGCACCGACGAGGCGAGCGTGGGGTTCATGCTCCCGGACTGCCCGAGGGACGGCGTCTCCGACAGCTCCTCCGGCGGCGTGATCAAGCCGGGGATGTAGCTGTGCGAGGGCTGCGCGATGTTCGGGTCCGCGTCACCGGATCCGCTGTTGAACGTGACGATCGCGATGCCGCCCAGGAGCAGCAGCGCGGCGATCAGGGCGATCGCGGCGACACGCGGCTTGAGCTGACGGCTCGGCGCCGGATTTTCCTCCTGCACCGGCAGATCACCGGCCGAGGCCCAGCGTTCGCGGCCCCTGGCGCGGGCAGCCTCCATCAACGCTGGGTCCGGCGCGAGATGGCGCTCGGTCGGTTCGTCGGGGAACTGGGATTGCACGGAGCGCAGTGTGCCAGTAGCTCAGGACCACTCGAACGCGTGGTTCTTTCACGAACGTGTCGTTTGAGCTCAATTAACAGCACGCTGTGTAGATCATGAGCCTGCTCTGTATACGTTCCGTCACAAAACCGGCCTCCACGGACCCTCGGAATCCTGACTCGTGAGTCAGGGAAGCGGGGCATGAGACTCGGTGCACAGAGGACACTCGAAGTCGTTGCGCGGCACCCATCCGCGAACAGCGTTAGCGACGTTGTTGTTGCAGCACAACCGCGTTGTCGCGGTCGAGAAGTTGATCGACGCGCGGTGCCGTTCCACGCCGTTCCGAGAGCCGTCTCGCACCTGCGCGCAACGCTCGCGCCAGGCCCGGAAATCCTGATCTTGCACCGACTTCCGGATTACGTTTTGGCGACACCTGCGGAACGCGGTGATCTCACGGCGTTTTGTAGTTTCGCAACCGATACAGATCACCTGCGAGCGACGCTCATGTTGTGGCACAACAAGAAGGTGCTTCGTTCGCCTATCTAACGTCATGACAACGCATCGATCAACGCCAGATCCGGTGGCACGAGCGTCGTCGACAGCACGAGCTCCCGCATGAGGTTGTCGTTCAACGCGTTGCCGACGGGCTCGCCGACCTCTTCCCGGACGAGCCCCGCGACGCCGTCACGCGACAGCCGCGAGCGCACGGCCGCGACCATGTGCTCGACCTTCTTGTGGCTCCACGCCTCGTCCGGCCGCAGCTCGGCCATCACCTCGGCGACGTGCTGGCGGGCCAACGGTTGAGGGTTCGCCTCGTGCATGAGGTAGCGCTGACCGAGCACGACGAGCAGCAGCCGTTCGTCGTCGGTGAGCCGCCAACGGCGCGGTGGCTCGGTCACGGCCCCGTGCGGCACCGCGGGCTGACCACCGTCCGGTCCGGCCACGTACAGCTCCAGCAGGTGCTCACGGTCGCGCGTGCCTCGGATGAACAGCGGCGTGTAGCCGTCGTTCAACGGCACCGCGTCCTCGTCCGGGAACAGCCACCGCGACTTCGGCAACCGGATCGGCAGTTGCCCGAGGTTGCTCACCCACCAAGCACCCTCACGGCACGTCAGCGCGCCATGCCGCCGTGACACCCGAAGGTCGCTCTCCCCCACACAGATGTCGACCTCGGGCCGGTTGCGCCCGAACACCACGGTGTGGCCGTCGACGGGTGCGCTGTTCACCCGTCCAGTCACGGCCAGCGCGACTATTCCGCCGGGCACGGTCTGCGGCACTTGGCGTGCGAGGCTTTCGTACATTCTTCGCAGTGTGCCCTCATCGCTCCGGGACCTGTCCCTAAGATCCAGGTTCGTGGTTGGACGCACCATCGCGGACAGGTACCGGCTCGAAGAGCACCTCGGCGCGGGCGGCATGGGAGAGGTCTGGCGGGCGACCGACCTCCAGCTGCAGGAGACGGTCGCGCTCAAGCGGCCCAGAGAAGGCGACGCCGGGCACGAGGCGCGCATCGGCGGCGAGCTCAGCCACCCGAACGTGATCACCGTCCACGGCACGGTCGACGACGGCGCCGACCAGTGGCTGGTGATGGAGTACCTGCCGTCGCGGTCGCTGGCGGAGATCATCGAGGCGGACGGCCCGATCAGCCCGCGGCGGGCCGCGAAGATCGGCGCGCAGCTCGCGGACGCGCTGGCCGCCATGCACGCGAAGGGCATGGTCCACCGGGACGTCAAGCCCGGCAACGTTCTCGTCACCGACAACGACGTGGCGAAGCTCAGCGACTTCGGCATCTCGCGGTGGGCCGAGCAGACCCGCGTCGGCGGTGGTGACGTGGCCGGAACCGCCGCCTACCTCGCGCCCGAGGTCGCGGACGGGCACGAGGCGCGGCCGGCCTCCGACGTGTTCGCGTTGGGCGCCACGCTGTTCGCGGCCGTGGAGGGCACCTCGCCGTGGGGATCCCCGGACGCCGGATCCGCGGAACAGCTCCGCCGTGCCAAGGCCTACGACATCACGGCGCCCCAGCGCTCCGGCCCGTTCGGCGAGCTGCTCGCCCAGCTGTTGCGGCGCAACCCGCAGGACCGGCCGGCGACCGAGAACGTCCGCGCGTTGCTGGAGGGGCTGAAGCTGCCGAATCCCAGGCGCCGCAAGGTGTTCGTGTTCGGTGCCGTCGCGCTCGTCGCCGTCGTCGTGGCCGGCGCGGTGATCTACTCGCGGCTGCCGGTGGCCGGAACCGTCGGCGATCCCCGCACGATGGACGTGTGCGGGCTGACCGCGAGCAAGGACGACCTCCAGCGCTTCAACCCGAACCACGTCGACACCAGCGCCCTGAACTCCTACTGGATCAACGGGTGCACCAGCTGGCTCTCCTACGGTGGTGACGACGGTGTGGTGGTCGACTACTTCGTGAAGCAGTTCAACCAGTACGGCGCCACGAAGACGACCGGGACGCTCGGCGCGATCACCCAGACCGCGTCCGCGGAGAAGGTCTGCACGAAGTCGATCGTGCTGGTCGACGGCAACAGCCTGCAGATCGACGTCAAGGGCGGTCCGGGTCGTCCGTTGTGCGACATCGGCCAGGTGGCGGGCGAGCGCGCGCACGCGGTGCTCACGGAAAGCCGGATCCCGCGACGCAGGGAGCCATGGCCCCAGGACTCTCTCGCGAACGTCGACGCGTGCAGCCTGCTCGAACCGGAGGACCTGGAGCCGCGGCTGAAGTCCGCGGCGACCCCGTACCCGTGGAACGAGCTGGGGTTCTGGGGCTGTGGCTGGGACTACGACCCGCGGCAGGTCCAGATCGAGTTCAGCCGCCAGTCGCCGTTCGACTCCGAGGACGGCACCGTCATCGACGTGGGCGGCGGCAAGCTCGCCTACCTGGACCCGGAGTCCGACGAGGGCGTGTGCCAGGTGAAGATCCGGCATCGCGTGGCCAGGGAAGGCGCCGACGAGCGGATCGAGGTGGTTCGCGTGATCCTCTCCGAGGAGAAGCTCGCCGAGGGCACGACGTTGTGCCCCGGTGCTACCGAGCTGGCGAAAGCCGTGGTTCCGCGGCTGCCCTGACCTTGCCCGCGACGAGCAGCAACACCAGCCCCAGCACGCACATCGTGAGACTGAACCCGTAGACCCAGCGATAGCCGAACTGCGCCGCCACGCCGAGCAGCGCGCCCGCGACCATGCCGCCGACGATCTGGGTGTTGCTGAACATCGTGGTGGCGTGCCCCGGCCGTTCGGGGTCGAGGCTCTGGAAGTACGTGATGCCGACACCCATGATCAACGAGATGACGGTGGCGTGCAGCAGCTGCAACGCCATCACCTGCCAGACGGCGTGCGCGAACACCATCAAACCGTGGTAGCTCAACGAGATCGCGGCACCGATGACGACGAGCTTGTGCTGGGACATGCGGTTCGCCAACGAGCCGAACCACAGCATCATCGGGATCTCGAGCGCCGCGCAGAGCCCCATCGCGAGACCGGCGTCGCCCGCCGTGCCCTGGAGGTTCGTCGTCACGAACAACGGCAGACCGCTGACCGCGAGCGCCACGGAACCCTGCAGGAACGTGAAGGCGGCGACGACGAACGAGAACCCGGCGCGCGAATGCCCGACCTCCTCGACCACGGGCGCTTCGGGCTCTGCTTCGGGCACTGGCAACAGGATCGCGAGCACCGCGACACCCAGCTGAAGGGCGGCCGAGGCACCGAACAGGCCCACCCAGCCGATGGTCGAGACGACCAGCGCGGCCAGCGGCGGGCCGGCGACCCAGGCGACCGAGAGCAGGGTGCGCAGGATGCTGACGACCATCGACGGTCCTTGTGAGACCTGGCGGCCGTACGCGAAGAGCTGTGGCAACAACGACGACGTGATCGCCACGAAGACCACGGAAGTGCCGAGCAGGAGCCAGTAGTCGCGCAGCACGGCGAACAGGCCGTAGCCGATCGCGCCGGCGACACCGCCCGCGACGAGCATGTACCGGCGCTGGACGCGGCCGTCCGAGAGCTTGCCCATGATCGTGCTGGCGACCACGGACGCGAGCGGGCTCGCGATCAGGAACACGCTGAGCTGGAGCGGCGAGACCTTGATCTCGGAGGTCAGGAACAGCGAGCCGAACGGCATCGCGAAGGCCATCGACACGCCGCAGACGACGCTGATGACGGAGAGTTGGAGGAACGTTCGGGAAAGTAGCGGCGAGGAGGTTCTCTCGCTGAGTGCCGTCACGCCCTCATCGTGCTTGTTGACCGGTCAATCAGGAAACTAATTATCCCATTATGCGGGCAATGTCTCACACGATCACGACAGCACCGTCGCGACGGTGATCTCCACCACCCCTGAGCAGGCCAGATCCGGTCATCTCGACCACCTGGCAACCGCCGAAGAACATGTTCGGAGCGCGGAATCGCGTGACCGGGAGCTCGGTTTCCGGGCGAATTCCCGGTTCGACGTGAAGATGATCTCCACCGAGGTGCAGACGGGGTGCGTCGACGGCGTCCTGGGCGGGCATTCCGCGGTCGAGGACGTTCACGAGCACCTGCAGGATCGCGCCGCAGATCCGGCTCGAGCCCGCGCTGCCGAGCACGAGCTCCGCGCGGCCGTGGTTCGTCACGACGGTCGGCGACATCATCGACGGCAGCCGGTCGCCGGGCGCGTGGCTGAAGAACCCGTCGGGCGACAGGTCCTCCTCCCCCATCATGTTGTTCAGGTGCACGCCCGCGATCGAGATGCCGGAGCCCGCGCCGTTCGTCGTGGTGACCGAGCAGGCCGTGCCGTCGGCGTCGAGCACCGAGATGTGCGTGGTGGAACCGAGTCGGTTCAGGTGGGTCTTCGGGGCGGCCATCGCGCGGATCAGATCCCGCTGCGAAGGGTTGTCCGGCAACGCTTCCAGCATCTGCGTGAGCAACGCACCGCCCGCCGCGGGTGGTGGGTTCGTGTGGATGTCACGGCCGCGATGGCGCACGTGCAGCGGTTCTCTCAGTGCGACTTCGTAGGCCTTCAGGTCTTCCCGGCTGAGGTCGCCGCCGTTCCGCGTGATCTCGTCGGCGATGGCTGCCGCGATGTCGCCGGTGTAGAACGGGGCCGCGCCGTCCTTGCCCAGGCGTTCCAGGGCTTCGGCGACCTGGGGCTGCACCAGGAGGTCGCCTTCTTCGAACGCGGTGAGGCCCGCGCTGTGCGCGAGCGGCAGCAGCAGTGAGGTGACGTAGGCCTGGTAGCGGTTGACCCGGTGGCCCTCGCGCGCGTGTTTCACCGCCGTGGCGGCAAGATCCTCGAGCGGAATCCGGCCGTAGGTGGCGGCTTTCGCCGCGCCGGCGGGCATGCCGTAGGCGGCCACGGATGACGGTCCCACGTGGAATTCCTGGGAGGCGTCACCGAAGTGGACGGTGATGGGGTCGAGCTCCGCCCGGTTCGGCTGCGGCGCGCGACCCGGTGCCACGGCCGAGAAGTCCAGCAGCACAGGGGTTTCACCAGCCGGGGCGATGAGCATGTAGCCCGCCGCGCCGAGCCCGGTGAGCAGCGGCTCCGTCACGCACGACGTGAGCATCGCCGCGACGGCCGCGTCCACGGCGTTTCCTCCGGCGCGCAGCATCGCCGCGCCCGCCTGTGCGGTGAGCGGGTGGCCCGCCGCGATCGCGCCTCGCACCGTCGACCTCCATCGAGAAGAAGGCAATCAACGGTAGACCTGTACGCGATCAGCGGGCCACCCGACCCGTTACTTCACTTCTTCGTGGCCGTGTAGTTCCGGAAGTTGATGTACGTGTCGAGGATGTCCGACGAGGCGCTCTGCACCGAGCGGTAGATGCCCCACTTCGGCCGGACGTAGTCGCCCTCGTCCGGGATCCGCACACCGGAACGCTTGCCCTGGAACGCGATCGGCGCGCTCGCACCCGAGCCGTTGCGCAGCACGAAGCCGACCGTGCCGCTGGAACCCGGGGTGATCGTCCACTCGACGGTGACCCACTTGTCCCGCAACGGGGCCAGGTTGCCCGAGGCGATGTCCGGTGCGCCGGACGTGCTGAACGCGCGTGCCTTGATCGTCTCGGTGCTACCGCTGCGGCCCAGCGACAGGGTGGTCCACGGGCCGCCGTTGGTCGACGGTGTCTTGGTCTGGAAGATGTGCGTGAACTTGCTCGTGCCGTGCAAGGACGACGGCATGTACATCTCGTAGGAGATGACCCACGTCTCGCCGTTCTTCATCTTGAGCGCGGCGCCGTTGGTGACCATGCCCTTGGACTCGGTCCGCTGACGGTCACCGCCACCGGTCGTGTCGCGGTCGTTCTTCCAGATGTTGAACCGGTAGTGGTCGCCCTCGACGACGATGTACTTGCCCTTGCGCTCGGGGAACTTGTTGCCTCGGTCGACCTCGATGCCCTCGAAAGCCTTGAGCCCGTCCGTCCCGGGGTTCGGGCTCCACGCGGGAGCCAGTGCCTCCGCTGGACCGACGGTGACGAGCATCAGGGCGGCTGCAGTGAGTGCTGCCCTGCGGGTGATACGCGATTCCATCGTTCGGCGCGTCCTTCCTGGCGGCGTAACGACAGGGGGAGCACATCGGGCGGCGAAGCGATGTCCTTGTGGTGACGAAGGTAGGAGGTCTCGACCTGCGATGTCAACGAAAGTGACACAACTTGACTGCCGTTTACAAGATTCATCGGATTAGTTCAGGTGGAAACGCGATCATTCCTCATGCCCTGTTCCCGTTCCGGTCCCGCGGAACGAGTGTGGAACCGGGTGGAACGCCTTTCAGGTGGAATGCCCCTGATCGGAGAGGACTGCCCGATGCTCAAGCGCGCCCTGGCGGCGACTCTGTTCACCGCCGCCCTCGCGACCGCGACCGCCGCGCCGGCCGCCGCCATCCCGACGATCCCGTTCCCGACGCCGGATCGGCTCGTGGTGATCAACTACTACGACGACTACCGGCACGACGACCTGGTCGGCCAGGTGTGGTTCGGCTGCGGCCAGCCGCGCGGCAGCTGGGGTGTGCAGACGAACGACGCCACCCTGCACACCGTGTCGTGCGGGCCGGAGCCGCGCGGCTGAAGGCTCAGCCCCTGAGCGCCAAGGCGAGCCTGACCGCGTCCGCGCGGGAGTGCAGGTCCGCCTTGGCGAACAGGTTGTTGATGTGCGTCTTCACGGTCGCCTCGCTGATGAACAACCTGCGCGCGATCTCGCCGTTGCGCAGGCCCTCGCCGATCAGGTCGAGCACCTCGCGCTCGCGGGCGGTCAGGTCGACACCGGGCTGTTCCACGGGCGTGCGGCTCGCGAGGTCCAGCAACCGCAGCTGCACGGCGGGATCCAGGATCGCGTTGCCGGCGTGAGCACCGCGCACGGCCTGGATGATCGTGCCCCGGTCCGCGTCCTTGGTCAGGTAGCCGCGCGCACCCGCCCTCAGCGCCGCCAGGATCGAGTCGTCGTCGTCGAACGTCGTCAGCACGACGACCGGCAGTCCGGGGTGTGACTCCCGGAGTTTCCCGGTGGCCTCGGCGCCACCCATGACCGGCATGTTGAGGTCCATCAGCACGACCTCGGGCGTCAGTTCCTCCACCGCCGCAAGGGCTTCCTCGCCGTTGGACGCGGTGCCGACGACCGTGACGTCCGGGTCGAGGTCGAGCATGACGGCGAGCCCGTCGCGCACCGCCGCCTGGTCGTCCACGATCAACAGCCTGATCATCGCGGCAGCTCCATCCTGACCGTCCACCCCGGACCTTCCGGACCCGCGAACAGCGTCCCGCCGAGCAATGCCGCCCGTTCACGCATGCCGTTGATGCCCATGCCGCTGCCCTGTTCCCCGCCCGGTCCGTCGTCCGTCACGGTCAGCTTGATCGTCGTGGCCGTGTACTCGAGCACCAGGTCCACCTCCGCACCCGGCGCGTGCTTGTGCGCGTTGGTCAGAGCTTCTTGTGCCGCACGGATGATGGCCTGCGCGATCTCCACGCTCACCGCGTCCTCGCCGATCACGCGGAACGACGCGCCGTGGCTCTCCGCCAGCTTCGCGATCGACTCCGGCAACGGCAGCGCGGCATCCTTCAACGCGTGCACGGCCCGTCGCGTCTCCTTCAGCCCGGACACCGCCAACGCACGCGCTCGCAGCACGGCTTGGTTGGCCTCGTCGGACTTCCCCGCCGCGTGCAGGGCATCGGCCATGTCCAGCTGCACCGCGATACCGGACAACGAATGCCCGACGACGTCGTGGATCTCGCGAGCGATCCGGCCGCGTTCCTCCAACGCCGCCGCGTACTCGGCGGCCACCTGGGCGTTGGCGCGCTCGCGGCGGATGAGCCCGAAGAACACCGGCAACCCGGCCGTGAGACACAGCCACCACTCCGGACCGTCGGGCGTCACCACCACCCACGTCGAGATCATCGCGAGCAGCGCCCCCACGACCGCCAGCCCGACCGCCAGACGCATGTCCTGCAGGCGCCGCCCCGCGGTGCTGGTCGCGAGGAACACGAACGCGACCCCCGCGGTGGCCGGTGCCAGCGCGAACATCGGCGCGCTGGCCAGCACGAACACCGTGACCACCGCAATCGCCCAGCGTTCCGACAACCGCTCCAGCACGAACGCGGACACGACCGCCGCGGCGATGGCCACGACGGTCAGGGTCCAGGTCAGCACGGGCAGGTGCGGCGGCCGGTCGATCAGGTGGATCACCGTCAGCGCGGAGATCACCAGCGCGACCAGCGGCCGGAACAACCCGTCAGCGAACATCATCATCGAGCTGAATCATGCCGGGTTCCGCGCACCTTTTCCTGCCACGAGTCCAAGAACGGCGACGTGCGGTGAGCCTCACCCCTGCGCCCCTTCGCCCACACGACCTGCCCACCCACCCGCACGGCCTTGGACATCACAACCAGCCCCTCGGCGAGCAGCCCCGCACCGACCACGAGCATCAGCCCGTTGCCCGCCTGCACCGCACCGGGGTCGATCAGGTTCATCACGAACCCGGCGGCGAGCCGCGCGGCGATGCTGGCCACCCACAGCACGATCGTCATGGCCGTGTACCGCAGCATCACGATGCCGTTCTGCTCGTACGTCCGGATCGTCACGCCGCGCAGCACCCCGAACACGACGCTGAGCACCGCACTGGCCACAAGAAACCCGATCGCGGCCACCGAGTGCACCGAAGTCTGCGTCAACCCGATGAGCCCGAGCACCGCCGGGAGCAGGAGCAGCCGCTTGCCCACCGCGGGCTCCCCCATCAACCGGCGCCCCATCACGTAGATGACGGCGGCGGCGATCAGCACAATCTCCACAGTCCCTGTCATGGCCTCAACGCTAAGGATCCGCGCAGGTCAGCACCTGGTCCCGGCGCCGTAGCCAGGGTGGAGATCCGTCTCCACCCGCGGGTTGAAGTGCAGGGCAAAACGGGTAAATCAGGACATGGAGTGGATCACTCGCCTGATGGAGGCACTGGGCTCACCGGGGGCGGGCCTCGCAGTAGCCCTGGAGAACGTCTTCCCACCGGTACCGAGCGAGGTGATCCTGCCGCTGGCGGGCTTCACGGCCGCTCAGGGCAAGATCTCGCTCGTCGCCGCGATCGCGTGGACGACTCTGGGTTCGGTCAGCGGCGCGCTCGTCCTGTACTTCCTGGGCGCCTGGCTGGGCCTTGCCCGCCTACGCCGCCTGCCGTTCGTCTCCGCGTCCGATGTGGACAAAGCCGACGCGTGGTTCGACAAGCACGGCAACGCAGCGGTGTTCGTCGGCCGAATGGTCCCGGTGGTGCGCAGCCTGATCTCCATCCCAGCAGGCGTCTCCGGCATGCCCCTGACCCGCTTCACCCTCTACACCGCGGCGGGCAGCCTCGCCTGGAACTCCGCGCTGATCCTCGCCGGCTACTTCCTGGGCGAGAACTACGCACTGATCGACCGTTACCTGGGCTGGGTCTCGACCGCGGTGCTGGTCGCGCTGGCCATCGCCATCGCCTGGTTCGTAGTCTCCCGCTTGAAAGCCCGGCGCTCGTAAACCACCGACGCGCCCGCGATCGCCAACCCGGCCAACGAAAGCCCCACACCAACCCAAGCCGTGCTCGTATACCCCCAGCCCGCCGCGATCGCGAGCCCACCGAGCCACGCCCCAGCACCGTTGGCGACGTTGAGCGACGAGTGGTTCGACGACGAAGCCAGCGACGGCGCGTCCGGCGACGCGTCCATCAACCGAATCTGCAGTGCCGCAGCCAAGATCTGCACCACGAACCCGAGCAGGAACAGGTTCACGAACAGGAACACGGGAACCGTCGCCGTAAGCCCGAACAGCACCAGGATCAGGCACACCGCAACCAGCCCGCCGAACACCGACCCCATAGCCGACCGGTCCACGAACCGCCCGCCGAACGTGGCCCCGAGCGTCATCCCCAACCCGAACACCGCCAACATCCACGGCACCACAGTCGCGTCCAGCCCGGCAACCTCGGTAGTCAACGGCGCAACATACGAGTACACCGCGAACATGCCACCAAAGCCGATCATCCCGGTGAAGATCGCAAACCACACCGTGGGCCGCCCGAACGCCCGAACCTCGCCCTTCATGGACGCGCCCTCGACCTTGGGCACCCGAGGCACCCAAGCAGCAATCGCCACAGCAGTGACCACCGCGATCACCGCCACCGCGAGGTAAGCCGTCCGCCACCCGATCTGCTGCCCAGCCGCAGTGGCCAACGGCACCCCAACCAGGTTCGCCACCGTCAGCCCGACCATCACCCGAGCAACAGCCGTCCCCCGCCGCTCCGGCGCCACCAACGTAGCCGCCACCACAGCCGCAATCCCGAAGAACGCCCCGTGCGGCAACCCAGCCACAAACCGAGCCACCAACAACAGCGTCTTGTCCTGAGCAGCAGCCGACAGCCCGTTCCCCAACGCCACCGCGAGCATCAGCCCGATGAGCATCCCCTTGCGAGGCAACTTGGCCCCGAGCACCGCGATCAACGGCGCCCCAACCACCACCCCAGCCGCATAAAGGCTGATCGCGTGCCCAGCCTCGTAGTCCGGAATCCCGAACGTCTCCGCAATCTGCGGCAACAACCCCATCGTCGCGAACTCGGTGGTCCCGATCCCGAACCCGCCAAGCGCGAGCGCGGTCATGGCACGGCTGGTGTTCACGGCTCCCCTTGAAAGACTAGTTAGCAACCGGAACGATTTTACGACCCTTCTGACGCGCTTCAGAAGCCCTCACGCCGTGCCCCTGCTCACACGCCTCCGCCATAGCACGCAGGGGGCAGGCAAGGGCGGGCTGAGTGCAGAGGCAAAGGCGGACCGGAGGCAAAGGCGAAGGCGAGGACGGGAGCGAAAGTGGGGCCACGGGCAGGGGCGTAGGCGAGGGCAACTCACGTCGCAAGGCCGAAGGCGAGCAAGGCGATGGCGAAGCCGAGCTGCAGTGGCGATGGCGAAGCCGAGTTGCCTTGGCGACGCCGAAGGCGAGCTGCCTGAGGGCGATGGCGAAGCCGAGCTTGCCTTTCCGTGCGCTCCGGCGGGCCCCGTCACGAGTCGTGCCTGATCGTTGGCCGCGTCCAGGAGGAGGTGTCAAGCGGGCACGCTTTTCGCCCGCTTGACA
>NZ_JBFAYI010000036.1:0-84648 GCF_040681245.1 Lentzea sp. NPDC051838 | reverse complement strand
TGACCCAACCCCTCTGGCGCGGCCAACGATCAGGCACGACTCGTGACGGGGCCCGCCGGAGCGCACGGAAAAGCAAGCTCGCCTTCGGCATCGCCCCAGGCAGCTCGCCTTCGGCGTCGCCCAAGCAACTCGGCTTCGCCATCGCCAGGGCAGCTTGGCTTCGCCTTCGCCCAGGCAGCTTGCCTTCGGCGTCGCCAGGGTTGGTGCTAGAGGTGTTCCTTGCTCAGCTTTGCCCACAGCTTGGGGAGGTCGGCTTCCGTTTTGTGGGCCAGTTCTACTTCCTTGCCGTAGAGCAGGCCGAACGTGAAGCCGTTCTCGTCGCCCCTGCCGAGTTCTAGCAGGACGGGGCGCGCTACCACGGAGTCCTGGTGGTCGCCCAGGAGGGTTTGGACGTCCTTCGCTCGCTTGCGGAGGGTGGTGGCGTGTTTGCCGAGGGCCGGTTCGGCTACTTCTGCCGAGTAGCGGAGGCGTTTGGCTGCCTTGCGGGCCTCGTGGAGAGGTTCGTCGCTGTCGCTCGACTTCAAGGCGGCTGCTACGCGGGTGTCCAGGCGGTGGCGGGCCTTTTCTACCAGGCGGGGGAGGACGTCGCGGGCCTTGCCTGACGCTGAGGCGGTCAGTGGGGGCGAGGCCAGCAGGGCGTCGATCGAGTTGAGCAGGGTGAAGTAGCGCTTGTTGTCCAGCGCTGCGACGGAGTCCTTGTGGGCCTTGGCTTCCAGCGGGGCGAAGTGGCGGGTCAGGCGGGCGGCCACGTCGCCCAGGACCAGTTCTGGGGGGAGGGTGTGGAGGGCTTCCTCGAAGCGCATGCGGAGGACTTCCAGGTCGCGCGAGGTGCCCAGGGTTGAGGCCAGCCACTTGAGTTCGTCGGTCAGGTGGCGGGTGGCTGAGCGGTCGACGATTTTGCCGAACGCTTGTAGTGCGGACCGCATTCGGCGGGTGGCCACTCGCATTTGGTGGACGGCGTCGTCCTCGTTGCGGCGGACTCGGGGGTCCTGGTTTTGGAGGGCCGCGCGTTGTTCGTGGAGGTAGGCGAGGACTACTTCGCCTGCGGTGGACTTCTTGTTGATGGACGGGATGGCGTCGCGCTTCACGCCGATCACCTGGGAGAGCTTGGATTTTGAGGCGGAGGGGTGGATGCCTGCCGAGCCCAGGTGTTGTTCGACGGTGTCGAGGAGCTTGCGGTCGCCGCCGGAGCCGAGCTCGACTTCGATCTCGCGCCAGCTTGTGGTGGTGGTCGAGGAGCCCATGGTTTGGGCGGTGACGACGTCATCGACCACTTCGGCGAGGAGTTCGCCGTTGCCGTTGGTGAGTTGCCAGCGGCGGCGGTTGGTGCGGATTTCGGCGACTGGGGTCAGGCCGGAGCCTCGGGTGTGGGCGCGGACCAGAGAGGAGAGGTCCTTGGGCGGGTTCTTCACGGCGCGGCCCAGTGGGGCTCGGACTTCCTGGCGGGAGTCGGCGTCGTCGGCCGGGAGTTTGAGGTGCCAGCCCTCGTCGTCGCCGCCCACCCGGCGGCGCAGGGTCACGCCGGCGCGCGCCAGGCGGTAGTCGTCGGTGTCGAAGTACGTGGCTTCGAGATCGAACTCCTCGGGGCCCGTGGCCACGCCGGTGATCTCGGTGAGGTCCGGCAGACTCGCGCCCGATGGTGCCTCGTACTTGCGTTCGGTCTCAGTAACAGAGGTCGCCATTTACTAGTAATACCTCGTTTCGCGGCTGTTCACCCAGGGTGGTGACGGTGTGTGAGGGGTGATTGCCTCGGCCGGGCGGACTTTCGACCTCGAATGCGTGTAATCAGTGGTGATCGCCTTGGCCCCGCCCGGAGTGTCCGGTTCGCTGGTCGCGTGCCCACGGAGAAGGAACGGCTCGATGTGGTCGAGCCGCAGGTCGCCACGTTGATCAGCCACGTCGGTCAGCTCGCGGCGGAGCTGGAACGCGTCACAGCTCGGTTGACGGTGCTCGAGCGGCGGTTGTCGGGGGCTGGAGACGGGCCGCTGGTGGATCTCGACGCGGTGGCCGGGGACGTCGCGCCGCTGGTCGAGGCGTTGCGCAAGGGGTGGGACGCCGAGCAGGAGATCCTCGCGGATCCGGCGCGGGTCGAGCTCAAGCACGAGGTTCTCGAGTTCGACGGGCTCAAGGCTCGGCGGGACGACGCCAAGTCCAAACTGGACGGTGGGCGGGTGCCGCGGTTCGAGCGCGACGCGTTGTCGCACGAGGTTCGCCAGATGGAGTGGCTGATCAACGCAGGCGAGGCGAGCGCCAAGCGGGCCGCCGAGCGGTTGGAGGCCGACGAGGACGCCTCCGGCGAGGAGTGGCGGACCGAAGCGGTGCTCGCCGGGGACAAGGCTCGCGGTGAGATCAAGGACGCGGCCGCGCGGCGCATCGAGGAAGCGCTCTCCCAGTACGCGCGGATGCCCGTGTGGTTCCGGGTGGGGCTCGGGGAGATTCCGACGCCGGACCCGTCGTTCTGGCTGGAGTCGGCGATCGCGGTGCTCGCGTACCGGCTGGAGTACGGGGTGACGGACGCGGTCACGCCGCTCGGGGCGCCGCCGTCGGCCAAGAGCGGGTGTGAGAACTGGGTGCGCCGGACCAACGTCTACGCGGACATCACCGACCGCCTCACGACGCTGGCCGCCACGTTCCACCTGCAGTAGCCTGTTCTGCAACCGCTGGGTTGCAGGAGGTGGGCGAGTGGACCGGATCGAGCGCGATGTGCTGATCAACGCGTCGCCGGAGCGCGTCTGGCACGCGCTGACCTCGGCCGAGCACCTCGGCACGTGGTTCGGCGACGCGGGCGCCACGGTGTCGGCGCTGGAGCCCGGCGGCGAGGTCACGCTGACGTGGGCTGCGCACGGCACCGGGCGTGCGATCATCGAGAAGGTCGAGCCCGAGTCGTTCTTCTCGTGGCGCTGGTCCGGTCCGCTGGGGCCGGAGCCAGTACCGGGCAACGCGACGCTGGTCGAGTTCACGCTCACCCCGCAGGACGGCGGCACGCTGCTGCAGGTCGTGGAGAGCGGGTTCACGACGCTCGACGTGCCGTCGGAGGAGCAGGAGAAGTACGCGTCCGGCAACTTCGGCGGCTGGGGCCATGAGCTGGACGAGTTGCGGGAGTACCTGGAGAAGTGAGTCAGGTCGATGACGTGCTGGCCGCGCTCGCTGATCCGATGCGGCGCCGGGTGCTCGATCTCGTGGCGGCGCGGGGGCCGATCTCGGCGTCGGCGCTCGCCGGAGAGCTGCCGGTGAGCCGGCAGGCGATCGTGAAGCACCTCGGCGTGCTGGAGAAGGCGGAGCTGGTGGCGTCCGAACGCGCTGGCCGGGAGAACAACTTCTCCGTCCGGGCCGACGCGCTGGACGCCACCGCCACGTGGATGGCCTCGCTCGCCTCGCAGTGGGACAAGAGGCTGGCCGCGATCAAGAAGATCGCTGAAACCTGAACGCGCCGCCGACCATCGTCGCGAGCACCGGGATGTCCGCGATGGCGTCGCTCGTGCGCGGGTCCTCGCCCAGCACCACGAGGTCCGCGAGCTTGCCGGGCGTGAGGCTGCCCAGCACGTGCTCCTTGCGGCACGCGTAGGCGCTGCCGAGCGTGTACGCACGGATCGCCTCCTCGACGGTGATCGCCTCGTCCGGTCCGACCGCCTGGCCTGCCGCCGAACGCCTGCGCACCATGAACTCGATGGCGCGCAACGGAGATCCGTCCGCGACCGGCCGGTCCGAGCTGCCCGCGACGGTGATCCCGTGGTCGAGGAACGACCGTCCGCGGTACATCCAGGGTGCCCGTTGCGCGCCCATGATCTCGCTGTAGTCGTCGCCGTACGACCAGAGGAACGTCGGTTGGACGACCGGTATCAGTCCGAGAGCGGCGATCCGTTCGAGTTGATCAGGGCGGACGAGACCGCAGTGCTCGATCCGGTGCCTGGCGTCAGCCTGCGGTCGTCGCCGTTGTGCTTCGGCCACCGCGTCCAGGGTGAAGTCGATCGCGCGGTCGCCGATCGCGTGGATCGCGAGCTGCCACCCGGCGTGGTGCCCGTCGAGGATCGCCGCCCGCATGAACTCCTCGGACTCGGCGAGCTGACCAGCGTTGTCCGAACCTGCATAGGGCTCTGTCAACGCCGCCGTGCGCGCCATCATGCCGCCGTCGGTCCACAGCTTGAGGGCGCCCAACGACAGCATGTCGTCGCCGAAACCGGTGTGCAGGCCGAGGTCGATCGCCCGCGGAATCCCGTCGGACGGGTCGGCTTGGACGTCGTCCAACATGTACGCGGACACCATGAGCTGCACGCGAACCGGCAGCTGAGCGCGTTGGTAGGCGGCGGCTTCGAGCGGGCTGCTGGCGATCAGGCCCGCGCCGATGCCCGCCTCCGCGCACATCGTCACGCCCTCGGAGAGCACCTGATCGGCGCTGCGCCGCAGCTCGGCGGTGATCTCGTCGAGCGAGTACGGCAGCCGCAACGTCCGGGCGGCCAGCTGTTCGTTCTCGGTCAGCCACCCGTCGCTGGTGATCTCCGGAAGCTGCTTGAGCACCGCTGAGTTCACGACGCACGCGTGCCCGGACAGGTCCGCGACGTACACCGGCCTGCCGTCGCTGATCTTGTCGAGGTCGGCGGCGGTGAGCGGGGAGTCCATGATCCGCCGGTCGTAGCCGGACGCCTCGATCCAGCCCGTGCCCGCGGAACCGCCGAGCCTGTCGAGGATCTGGGCGACTGTCGTCAGGCCGGTGATGTCGATCGTGTGGCGGCCGTTCCACGCGAGGTGCGTGTGGGCGTCGATGAAACCGGGCAGCACCACGGCGCCCGCGAGGTCGACGGTCTCGGCGGCGGGCAGGTCCGCGACGTCCGAGTCCAGTCCGGCGATGCGGCCCTGCCAGATGCCGATCGTGTGCGCGGCGGGGCGTGCCGGGTCCATCGTGAGGGCCCGGCAGCCCGTCAGTTTGAGATCGAGTTTCACGCGGTCGCGAGGACCGGCACAGGAGTGTTGGTCAGCACGGACGCCAGGATCTCACCCGAACGCACCGCGACGTTGGACAGGAGGGACGACGTGATGCCGTGCGAGTGCTCGGTACCGCCCTGCAGGTAGACGCCGCCGCTCAACGACGACTGGACGCGGTAGTCCCGGCCCACGACCAGACGACCGGCTTCGTCGCGTGTGCAGGTGTCGTCGAGCGAACCGAGTACCGGCGCGGCCTCGTCGTAGCCGGTCGCGAGCAGCACGAGGTCGGTCTCGACGATCTCCTGCTCCCCGGTGACGAGCGACTGGATCACCGCACGAGCACCGGTGGAGGACTCCTCGACCGCCACCAGCCGGGTCATCTTCATCATCTTGAGCCGCTCCGTGCCGAGCACCTTCTCCTGGTACACGGTCCGGTAGAGCTGCGCGATGAGGTCGACGTCGACGACCGAGTAGTTGGTGTTGCGGTGGTAGTCCATCAACCGCTGCTTCACGGCGTCCGGTGCGTCGTAGTAGTGGTCGACGGCCTCGGGGTCGAAGATGCGGTTCGCGAACGAGCTGTCGTCGGCGGGGGAGTAGCCGTAGCGCGAGAACACCGAGCACACCTCGGTGTTCGGGTACTCGCGGTGCAGGTACGCGACGGCTTCCGCGGCGCTCTGCCCGGCTCCCACGACGACGCAGCGCTTGGGGTCCTGCAGTTCGCCGACGCGGTGCAGGAACTGGCTGTTGTGCCACACGCGGTCCGACAGCTCGATGCCGTCCGGCACGGTGGGCCGCAGTCCGGTGGCGAAGACCAGGTTCCGTGCGTGGTACACGTCACCAGTGGCCGTTGTCACCTCGAACAGGTCGTCCTGGATCGCTTCCACGCCAACGGCTTCCGCGCCGTACGCGACCAGGTCGTCGACCTGCGCGGCGGCCCACTCGAAGTAGTCGTGGAACTCGACGCGCAGCGGGAACAGGTTCTTGTGGTTCACGAAGTCGATCAACCGGCCGCGGTCGTTCAGGTAGCACAGGAACGAGAAGCGGCTGGTCGGGTTCCGCATCGTGACCAGGTCCTTGAGGAACGACACCTGCATGGTGGCGTCGTCGAGCAGCATGCCCCGATGCCAGCCGAACGTGTCCTGACGTTCGAGAAACACCGCGGTGACAGGGGTTTCGGCCTGCTCGTTGTGCTCGGTCAGAGCGATGGCGAGCGCCAGGTTCGAAGGGCCGAACCCGATGCCGACGATGTCGTAGATCGGATGCATGAGCACCTAACTTAGGGAAGCCTAAGCTTGCTTTGCAAGCCCTTGGTTAGGTTAGCCTGACCGTATCGCATCCTAGTAGAGGAGGACACCCCCATGAGGGTCGTCATGTTCGGGTTCCAGACCTGGGGTCATCGCACCCTGCAGGCACTTTTGGCGTCCGAGCACGAGGTCGTCCTGGTGGTGACCCACCCCAAGGGTGAGGGCGCGTACGAGAAGATCTGGAGCGATTCGGTCGAGGACCTGGCGCTGGAGCACGGCGTAGAGGTCGTCGTCCGCGAGCGCCCGGAGGACCAGGAGCTGCTCGACAAGCTCAAGGCCGCCGACCCGGACGTGATCGTCGCCTGCAACTGGCGCACGTGGATCCCGCCGCAGGTCTTCGCGCTGCCCAGGCACGGAACGCTGAACGTGCACGACTCGCTGCTGCCGAAGTACGCGGGCTTCTCGCCGTTGATCTGGGCGCTGCTCAACGACGAGAAGGAAGTCGGCGTGACGGCGCACATGATGGACGACACGCTCGACGCGGGCGACATCGTGCTGCAGCGCTCGGTTCCGGTCGGTCCGCGCGACACGACCGCCGACCTGTTCGCGAAGACGCTGGAGCTCTTCGGCCCGATCACGGTCGACGGCCTCGCCGAGATCGCCTCCGGCCGCACGGACTTCGTGAAGCAGGACCGTTCGCAGGCCTCGTTCTTCCACAAGCGCGCCGAGGAGGACCTGCGCATCGACTTCACCTGGACCGCCGAGGAGCTGGACCGGCTGGTGCGCGCGCAGTGTTCGCCGTACCCGAGCGCGTTCTGCTTCCACCGCGGCCAGCGCCTGGAGATCATCGAGGCGGAGGTGTCCTCCGAGGTCTACGGCGGCACTCCCGGCCGGATCTTCTACCGCGAGGGCGACGGCGTGACGATCGTCGCGGGCGCGGAAGCCCGGCGCGGCCGCAGCAAGGCGTTGCTGGTCAAGAAGGTTCGCACCGCCGACGGCACCGAGCTCAAGGCGCACGAGTACTTCAAGACGATGGGTGGCTATCTCACCTCGCGTCCCTGAGTTGCGACATGCCGATCGCGGGTCGGTAGATCGATCCGTGATCGGCATGCCCGATCATGGGCGCATGAATCGCGCGGCGGTGACGTCACTGGTGGTCTTCGTGCTGCTGGTGGCAGTGGGCTGGTACCTGACGAATCTCCAGTCGTCCCAGGACAATCCGCCCACTTCGCCCGCACCGACGGGGTCCGCCGACCTCGGTGCGTTGAAGATCGCGCCCGAGGGCAAGATGGCCGGCTACAGCCGCGACCGCTTCCCGCACTGGGCCTCGCAGGGAAACTCCTGCGACACCAGGGAGATCGTGCTGCAGCGCCAGGGCACCGACGTGAAGCAGGACAAGGACTGCAAGGCCGTCTCGGGAACCTGGAACAGCGCCTACGACGGCGTCGTGATCAAGGACGGCGGCGAGGTCGACATCGACCACACCGTGCCGCTCGCCGAAGCCTGGCGTTCCGGCGCGGACAAGTGGACCGACGACGAGCGCAAGGCGTTCGCCAACGACCTCGGCGGCATCCAGCTGCTCGCCGTGACCGCGAAGTCCAACCGCTCCAAGGGTGACCAGGACCCGGCGAAGTGGAAGCCGCCGGTCGAGTCGTACTGGTGCACCTACGCGCAGCACTGGATCTCGGTGAAGGTCACCTACAAGCTGACCGCCGACCAGGCCGAGTACGACGCGCTGGCCGTGATGCTCAAGAAGTGCTGATCACCGTCACGGTCATCGGCTCGGCGTAGGTGTCCGCGCGCAACGCCTTGCGGAGTTTCTCCTGGAACAGCGGACGATCCGGCGGTGCGGGCAGGGTCTCCGGGGACATCGCGGAGAACAGGCTGCCCGTCAGCTCTTCGATCGTGTGCTCGTGGGTGTAGCCGACCGTCCACTCGTGCGGCGTGTACCCGGCCGCCTCCAGTGAGGCCGCGTACCGGCGCCGTGCCTCGGCATCGGTCCCGCAGCCGGCCGTCATCGCGCGGCCGAACCACTGCTCCAGCACCTGCCGGATCGCCGGGTGCTGGCGCCACAACGGAGTCCCGTTCGCGATGATCGCGAACTTCGCGGTGTCCGCCTCGCGGAACAGTTTCTCGTGGTCCATCCAGTGCAGCGCCTGCCCGACGACGACCGCGTCGAACCGCCCGAGCCGTGGCACGTCCGCGTCCGAGCCGAGGTGCCACTCGATGTTCGCGCGCTTCTGCCCGTGCGCGAGCATGTCCGGCTCCGGATCGACCGCGATCACGTGCCCGACGTGCGCCGACAACGGCACGGCGAGCTGGCCGGTACCGCAGCCGAGGTCGAGCACGCGGTGTTCGCCGGTGAGCCCGAGCTTCTGGACCAGCGCGTCGATCACCGGCGGTGGATAGCCGGGGCGGAACCTCGCGCAGTAGTCCGCGACGTCGCCGCTGAAACCCAGTCCTGTCGTGCTCATGACGTCGACTGTGCCTGGGCGCGCACGGCCGTGCCGACAACTCTGCCGACAGCGGAACGGCACAGCCCGACCCCCCGGACGGGCTGCGCCGCTCACCCCCGTCAGACCGCGCGCACCGACTCGAACAGCCCGGACAGCTGCCAGTGCGTCACGTACCCCATCGCCTCAGCCGCGATCAGCACGTCCAGCTTCCCCAGGTTGGTCCGCACCGGCATCTGGTAGGCCTTGCCCCGCCGCACGTCGAGCACCATCGGCGTCGCCCCCGGCAGCGTGTCGGCGATGGTGTGCTGCAGGATCCGCAGCCCCACGTTGGCCGCCTCGCGCGTCAGCGGCACCTCCTTGGTGTGCACGAGCACGGCGTACGTCGATCCGTCCCGGCGCCGCAGCCCCAGGTGCGGGCGGACCTTCAAGGTCAGGTCGCCGACGCGGTAGGTGGCTCCCTCCACCTGCACTCCGGTGGCCTTGAACGACCCGAGCCACGGCAGGAACCCGTCCGCGATCTCCTCGAACGCCCGCGGCTGGCCCGTGCGGTTCGCCCCCTGAACCGCCTTCTTCAGCTCCAGTTCAGGTTCGGTGGAGTTGACCGCTCGTCGCATGGCGTCGCGGATCGGGTTGTAGAACCCGCACACCTTGGTGTCGGTGGTCAGGTACATCCCCCGCTGTTCCGACACGATGTTGATGCGTCCACGCTGGCCGCTCATGACGTACTCGGTGAACGACAGTGCGGTGACGCTGACGTTGTTGTCCGGCAACGCTTTCTCCCCTCGTACCGCGATCTTCACCTGACGTTATCGGAGGGGTCTGACAAAAACGGTGCTGCTCCGAACGGTGTAACGACTACGTAGGGTTGAGCGACTACCCACTTGGCCGCCACTCAATGTGGTGGCCTGGACCTCAATCGGTAAACGGACGGTGACGGACCGGCGACCGATCACGGTGATGACCGTTCGTCTGCCGTTCGGCGATGCTCACCGCACGATGAGCGGAAGTCACCCTCCGTAGAAGATCAACTCAGGAGAATGGGTCCAGCAGGAGGAATTTCGGCGAAGGAGTGAGATGGCGGTCAAGGCGGAGCGTTCACCCGATAGAGCGGGTGACGTGGAGGTTCCGCAGCCTCGGCAGCCGACGAAGTGGCTCGTTCATCCCGATCAGTGGCCGCACGCCGTCCAGATGACGGTGATCCTCACCCTCATCGCCCTGCTGCTCTGGGCCATCGCCCTCACGCTCGGCCCCGACCAGGCGTTCATCGTCGGCTCGGCGGGCGTCGCGGCCAAGCTCATCTGCATGTACCTGGACACCCGCGTCCGCTCCTAACGCCCGTAGCGCTCCTGGGCCCGCGCTTTCGCCTTCGCCGCTTCGACCTCGCGGTCCTTGGGTGGCGCCGTAGTCACGAGCGCGTCGAGCAGTTCCGCGGTCGCCGCCGCCACCGCCGCGACCGCCTTGTCGAACGCGGCCTGGTTCGCCGCCGACGGTTTCGCCGCCCCGCTCACCTTCCGCACGTACTGCAGCGCCGCGGCCTGCACCTCGTCGGAGGTCGCCGGCGGTTCGAAGTTGTGGAGCACCCGGATGTTTCGGCACATGGCTCCACTATGACGGCTTCGGGGGCGCGGCGCGGGTGTGGATGCGTTCCCCCTGCTTGCCGAACAGGCTGATGATCTCGGCCGGGCTGCCGTCCGCGCTGCTCAACGCGTGCGGCTGCCGGCAGTCGAACTCCGCCACCTCGCCCGCCCGCAGCACGACCTCCTTGTCGCCGAGCCGCAGCCGGACCCGCCCACTCAGCACGTAGAACCACTCGTAGCCCTCGTGCACGCGCGGTTCGTGCAGGTCCGGGTCCTTGATGATCATCTTCCAGGCCTGCAGCGGCCCGATCGAGCGGGTCAGCGGGATGCCGACGCGGCCGTGGTCGAGATCGCGCGGCTTCATCGTCACGCGCGGATCGCCGACTTCAGGCGCGCCGACCAGGTCGTCCAGCGACACCTGGTACGTCCGCGACAACGGCAGCAGCAGCTCCAGCGTCGGCTTGCGCTGGTCGGTCTCCAGCCGCGACAACGTCGACTTGGAGATGCCCGTCATCTCGGACAACGTGGCCAGCGTCAGGTCGTGCTCAGCTCGCAGCGCCGCCAGTCGTTGCCCCACCGAAGTTGCCATAACAGCAACTTACTTTGCCGAAACTGGACTGTCGACCGCACTCTCGAACCATGAACCGCGAAGTGGTGATCATCGGTGGGGGAGCGGCCGGGCTGAGTGCCGCTCTGATGCTGACCAGGGCGCGCCGCAGCGTGCTCGTGGTCGACGGTGGCGAGCCGCGCAACAAGCCGGCCGCGCACATGCACAACTACCTCTCTCGTGACGGCCAATCGCCGTTGGACCTGCTCAAGCACGGTCGAGCCGAGGTCGAGGGCTACGGCGGAGAGATCGTCAACGACACGGTCCGCGGCGTCACGAAGACCGACGACGGGTTCGCGGTCGAGCTCGCCGGCAGGACCGTCACGGCGAAGCGGCTGCTGTTCGCGACGGGCATGGTCGACGAGGTGCCGGAGATCCTGCGCCCACGGTGGGGCCGGGACGTCTTCGGCTGCCCGTACTGCCACGGCTGGGAGGTCCGCGACCAGAAGCTGGCCGTGTTCGGCGAGGAGGCGAAGGTCGCGCTGGTCCGGCAGTGGTCCGCCGACGTCACGCACGTGCCGTCGGTGGACGGCATCGAGGTCGTGGACGACCGCCTGGTCGCGGTGATCTCCGGCGGCGAACGGATCGCGGCCGACGCCCTCGTCTACTCCGCGCCGGTCAAGCCGCGCGACGAGTTCCTGCTGGCGTTGGGCGCCGAAACCCACGAGACGATCGCCGGTCCGTTCGTGCGCACCGACGACAAGGGGCGCACCAGCGTGCCGGGCGTCTACGCGGCGGGCAACGTCACGGACCCGGCGGCCATCGTGATCGTCGCCGCCGCGCAGGGCGCCCAGGCGGCCGGGATGATCAACATGGACCTGGTCACAGCGGCAGGGTGATCCGGAAGGCCGAGCCCTGGTCCAGCACGCTCGTCACCGACACCGCGCCGCCGTGCGCCTCGACCAGGTGCCGCGTGATCGCGAGTCCGAGCCCGCTGCCACCGGTGCGGCGGCTGCGCGACTTGTCCGCGCGCCAGAACCTGTCGAACACGTGCGGCACGTCCTCGGGTGCGATGCCGGTACCGGTGTCGCGCACCTCGAGCACCGCGTTGTTGGCTTCCTGGAACAACTTCACGACGACCTCGCCACCGGGAGGCGTGTAGCGCACGGCGTTCGCGACGAGGTTGCCCAGCGCCTGCCGCAGCCGCACGGGATCCGCGGTCGTGTGCACGGGCGTGGTTTCGGCGCGCAGCAGGATCTCGCGGTTCTGCTGCGCGTTGACGACCTGGTCCACGAGGTCTTCGAGCGCGATCGGCTCGGGGTGCAGTCTGAGCGTGCCCGCGTCGGCTTGGGCGAGGTCGTGCAGGTCGTCCACAAGCCGTTGCAGCAGAAGGGATTCCTCCAGCAGCATGTCGATCAGGTGCGGGTCCGCCTCCGCCAGCCCGTCCTGCGTCGCCTCCAGCCAGCCGGTGATGTTGCCGAGCGGTGTGCGCAGCTCGTGCGCGACGTCGCTGACCATCGCCTGCCGCTGCCGTTCGGTCTCGGCGAGCTTCTCCGACATGGCGTTGAACGACTTGGCCAGCTCGCCGATCTCGCCCGCGCCGCCGTCGACCCGTGCCGTCCGGTCGCCCTCCGCGGTGCGCTTGGTGGCGGCGGTGAGCGCGCGGATCGGCCGCACCAGCTGCGTCGCGGTGATCCACGACGCGAACCCGGCCAGCGCGAGAATCCCCAGCGCCACCAACATGATTCGCGTGACACCGGTCGTCGACAGGTCGATCGATCGGGGCTCGTCGCCGGTCACCGAGGTGAGGTAGAGCTGCGCCGGCTCGGCGACGTAGGGCCGCAGCTGGGCGCGGCGCGAGTCGTTCATGCAGGCCACGACTTCCGGCGAACCGTCGCGGACAGTCGTGATCTCCCAGTCGAACGTCTGCGGGCCCGGCGCCTTGTCGACGAGGCGCCCGTTGCCCGGCAACGCGGCGAGGCACTGCGTGAACAGCTTCTCCAGCTGTCCGTATGCGGCCTTCTCCGTCTCCGTCAGCGTGTAGAGCCGGTAACCGACGTCGCACTCGTCCCACACGGACAGCTCACCGGGTGCGAGGTTGGACAGGCGCGGCCTGCCGTTGGGCGCGTCCACCAGCTTGATGTGGTTGTTGCACTGCAGGAGTTGGTCGGCGTACTGGTGCAGCTTGGCGTACTCGATGTCGGAGAGCTTGAAGGGGCCGACCGCGTTCCGGTCGATCTGGCCGTTGACGTTGAGCGGGTCGATGACCGCCTTGGGCGTGATGGGCAGCTGCGGCGAGCTCGCGTCACCGGTGTCGACCAGCACCTTGCCGTTGTGGTCGGTCAGCGCGATGCGGCGGTTGTACTGGCGCGCGATCTTGTCCATTTCGGACTTCGCTTGCGCCCAGTCCTTGTGCGTGGCCGCGTACTTGAGCACCTCGTCGCGGATCTGCGTCTCGGTGGCGAGCGCTTCCCCCTGCTCCTGCCGGATCGCGCCGGTCGTCGCCTGGCTCGCGAGCCACGCCGTGACCGCGATCGAGCAGGCCGCGATCACCAGTGAGAACAGGAAGAACCGAACCAGCAGGGACTTCATACGAGCTTGTACCCGATGCCGTAGACGGTGAGGAGTCGTTCCGGCCGGCGTGGATCGGCCTCGATCTTGCGGCGCAGCTTCATCATGTGCACGTCGACCGTGCGCGCGGTGATGAACCCGTCCTCCAGCAGCTGTTCGCGGGTGAACACCCGTTGTGGCTGCGCGGCCATCCTCGCGAGCAACCGGAACTCCGCGGGGGTGAGGCTGACGAGCTCGTCGTCGATGCGCACCTCGTGCCGGATCGGGTCCACGACCAGGTCGCCGACCTTGAGCACGGTCGCGTTCGTCTCGCGGGCCCGGCCGGTGCGCCGCAGGATCGTCCGCACGCGCGCGACCATCTGCCGTGGCCGGAACGGTTTGGTGATGTAGTCGTCGGCGCCGAGGTCGAACCCGAGCAGCACGTCGTCCTCAGTGGACCGCGCGGTCAGCAGCACGATCGGCACGTCCGACTCGGTGCGGATGGCGCGCATCACGTCGATGCCGTCGACCAGGGGCATCATCACGTCCAGCACCAGCAGGTCGGGGTTGCGGCGCCGCGTCTCGTCGATCGCGGCCCGCCCGTCGTGCACGACCACCACAGAATGCCCGTCGTGCTCGAGGTACCGGCGCACGAGCTCCGCCTGGTGAACGTTGTCCTCGGCCACGAGGATGTGGGCACACACCACTGCAGTATGCAGTCCTTCACGACAGTCAAGCGGGACGTAAACAGGTTCTTCATCAGTTCCGGCGAGCGTTGCCGTCATGAAGGTGCACCTGGTTCTGGGGGCTGTGGCACTGACCGCCCTGCTGCTCACCACGACTCAACTGGCAGGCGAAACGTCCCCCGCGGCCGCTCCGACCACGCCGCCGTCTGCTGCCGCGGTGTCCTCTTCCTCGGTCGTGCCGCCCCCGCCGCCACCGCCTGCGCGGGTGTACACCTCTAGTTCGGAGCTGCCCGACGGTCCGGGTTTCCCCGAGTCCGGGGCCGCCAGCTTTCACGTCGTTCCCGGCTCCGGCCCGGTCGTCGGCACCGGCCCGTTGCGCACCTACGCCGTCGAGATCGAGAACGGCATCACGGTCGACGAGCAGGCCTTCGCGTCGTTCGTCGAAGCCACGCTCGCGGACCCGCGTGGATGGACGGCCAAGGATGAGCGTTCGGTACAACGCGTGGATGGCCCGGCATCGGTGCGTGTCAGGCTGACGTCGCAACAGACCGCGCGATCCGTCTGCGGGTACGAGATCCCGGTCGACGTCTCGTGCCGCGACGGCAACTTCGTCTTCCTGAGCGCGGCTCGCTGGTTCCGCGGCGCCGTCGCTTACCTGCCCGATCTCACGTCGTACCGGCAGTACATGGTGAACCACGAGGTGGGCCACGCGTTCGGTCAGGGCCACCGGCCGTGCGGTGTCGCGGGCGGCCCGGCGCCGGTGATGATGCAGCAGACGTTCAGCGTCTCGAACGACGAGATCGTCCGGATCACCGCCGGCGCACCACAGGGCGTCGTCATCCCGCAGGACGGGAAGGTGTGCGCGCCGAATCCGTGGCCGTATCCGTGATCTTCCTGGCCATCACGACGGTCGTCGTCTCACCCTCGACCCCGAAGACCGGCTCGACCCGCTCGAACACGTTCTTGAGCTCTGCCACGACATCGGCGCCGGTGAACCCCGCGATCCTGCGGTAGGCGGCTCTGAGGAAGCTGGTCGTGTGCGTTTTCTTGGCCAGCCGCACGTCGAACACGAACAACCGCCCGCCGGGCTTGAGCGCGTCGGCGGCGTTCGCGATCGCCGCGGGAACGTCCGGCATCGCGCTGAACGCCCCGAGTGCCACGGCCGCGTCGAACTGCTCGGCGCCGTGATCGGTTGTGCACGCATCGGCTTGGCGCACCTCGACGTTGGGCCACTTCTTCGCCCGTTTTCTCGCTATGGCCACCATTCGCGCGCTGAAGTCCATCGCGACCACTCTTCCTTGCGGCCCAACGGCTTCCACGAGCGCGGGGATCGAGGCCCCGGTCCCGCACCCGATGTCGAGCACCGCCTCGCCGGGCCGCAGGTCGAGCTTCTCGACCGCGAGGTCGTTGAGCGACCCGGTGAACAGGTCGAGCACGCGGTAGTAGGTGAGCGCGGCGAAATCCCACAGTTGCATGACGTCCCCCTTCGTTTTGCAATGCGATCGCATCGTAAAACAGTCGGCGGGTACGATGCAATGCGATCGCATTGGAGTTGAGGTGCCGAAGCAGGTTGACCACGACGAACGCCGCCGCGAGATCGGCGACGCCGTGTGCCGCGTGATGGCGTCCCGAGGCCTCGACGCCGTGAGCCTGCGCCACGTCGCGGCCGAGGCGGGCGTGTCGATGGGGCGCGTCCAGCACTACTTCGCGACCAAGGACGAGCTGCTCCTGTTCGCGTTCCGGCAGATCAGCTCCCGCGTCGGTGATCGCATCGGCGCGGTGCACTCGCCCGACCCGCGCACGTTCCTGCGCTCGCTGCTGCTGGAGTTGCTGCCGCTGAGCCCGCAGGCGCGTGCCGAGGCCCCGGTGCTGGCCGCGTTCCTCGCCCAGGCGGTCGTCGAACCGCGCCTCGCTTCGCCGTTGCGCGAAGGTGGCTCGCAGATGGTGGCGTTCGTCGGTGGTCTCATCGCGCAGGCGCGTCCTGACGGTGACGCGGAACGGGACGCGATGGTGCTGCTGGCGTTCGTCGACGGCCTGATGATGCAGATGCTGATCGGCCAGGTGGACGCACTTTCGGCGGTGGAGCTCGTAGATCACCAACTCGAGCGTGTGCTCACCTGTCGTTGATACGCGGCTCCATAACCTGACGGCATGGACGTGGACACGAGACTGCTGCGGTACTTCGCCGCCATCGCCGAGGAGGGCAACCTCACGCGCGCGGCGCATCGGCTCTTCGTGTCACAACCGTCGCTCACAAAGCAGCTCAAACACCTGGAGTCGCAACTGGGTGTGCGGCTCTTCACCAGGTCCAGCACCGGCATGACGCTGACCGACGCCGGCCACGCCCTCGCTCACCGGGTGCCTCCGGTGCTCGCGGACTGGGACGTCGCGGTGCGGGAAACCCGGAGTGCCGCCCGTGTGCTGCGCGTCGGTTTCCTGGCCAGCGCGGCGAACACCGAGGACATCGTCGCCGCTTTCGGTGAACGCCGGCCGGGGTGGAGGGTCGACCTGCGGCAGTCGCCGTGGACCGACCCGACCGCGGGCCTCGCGAACGCCGATGTGCCGGTCGCGTTGCTGCGCCTGCCTTTTCCCGGCGAGGACAAGTTCGGCGTGCGCTCGTTGTTCGGCGAACCTCGTTGCGCCGCTTTGTCTTCCGCACATCCGCTCGCGGCGCGTGACGAGATCGCCTTCCGGGAGCTGTGGGACGAGCCGGTCGTCGTCACGTCGGCGTTGAAGGGAACCTGGCGCGACCACTGGCTGGCAACGTCCGAAAGGGACGGTCGAACGGCACGCATCGGTGCCGTCGTGGAACATCCCGAGGAGTTCCTCGAAGCCATCGCGCAGGGACACGGCATCGCGCTGGTCCCGGCGTCGACCTCGCTGCTGTACGAAAGACAGGGCGTGGTCTACGTGCCGGTGACCGGCGTGACTCCGAGCGAGGTCGGCGTCGCGTGGCTGCCGGAAGCGGGCGAAGCGGTCGCCGACTTCGTCCAGTGCTGCCTGGACGTCACGCGGTCGCGGCGCACCGGCTGCGGCACTCGCTCGGACTCACCCCCTGCACGCGCTTGAACGCGGCGCTGAACCCGAACGCGTCCGCGTACCCGACCTGCCGAGCCACCGCCCCCACGGTGTTCTTCGGCTCGGCCAGCAGGTCCGCCGCCAGGGCCATCCGCCACTCGGTCAGGTATGTCAACGGCGGCACCCCGACGAGTTTCGCGAACCGCCCGGCGAGCGTCGTCCGCGCCACCCCGGCCTCCTTGGCCAGCAGGGCCAACGTCCACGCCTTCCCTGGGTGCGCGTGCATCGCCCGCAACACCGGCCCCACGACCTCGTCCGCGGCCGCCGCCTGCCAGCCCGTCTTGTGCTCGCGGTCGAACCACTCCCGCAGCGCGCACACCATCATCCAGTCCAGCAACCGATCCGCGACCACCCCGGGATCCGTGCCGATGCTGGCGTAGAAGCCCGCGCACTCGTCGGTCCCGGCCACCACGAGCGAGTCCGGCAACACCGCCGTCAACCGCCGCGCCACCGCCCCCATGACGTCGTACGTGCCGCTGATGACGTCAGCCCGCCCTTCCACCGCAACGGTTCCCCGCACCACCACGATGTCCCCGGCCTTCGCTTCTTCACCCTGAACGCTCAGCGCCCCCGACGCCACCGCCAACAACGTCAGCCCGGTGATCGGCTTCGCGCCGGCCACCTCGACCCGACGCACCCCAGCCCCATCCGCGCGCACCCCGCGCAGCAGTTCGTCGAACGGTTCCATGCCTCCAACATAGAAGAAGAACGATCGAACATCGTCGATGAACTCTCACCCATGGGCGCTCGTGGCCTTGTCGCGTTGGCTTGGGCCCATGTCACAAGAGATCCTGGTACTGGGCCCGACCGGCAAGACGGGCCGCCGCGTCGTCCGCGCTCTGGAAGCCGCGGGCGCGAAGGTCCGCGCCGCCTCCCGCTCCAGCGCGTTCCGCTTCGACTGGTCCGACGAGTCCACCTGGCAACCGGCCCTGGACGGCGTCACCGCCGCCTACCTCCTGGCCCCGCTCGACCCGGCCTCCGCCGCCCCGTTCGTCGAGCTGGCCAAGGGCATCCGCCTGGTGCTGCTCTCCGGCCGAGGCCTGGACCAAACCCCGCCGTCGTTCTTCCAGGGCATGCACGCGGCCGAAGCAGCGCTGCGCGAGAGCGACAACCCGTGGACCATCCTGCGCGCCAACAACTTCAACCAGAACTTCTCCGAGGAGATCTGGGAGTCCGAAGTCCGCGCGGGCCGCCTCGCCCTCCCCGTCGACGACACCCCGGAACCGTTCGTGGACGTCCAGGACATCGCCGAAGCAGCCGCCCTCGCCTTGTTGTCGAACGGCGAAGTCGACGGCCAGACCTACAACCTCACCGGCCCGGAAGCCATCACGTTCACCGAGGCACTGGCCAAGATCAACCCAGCCGTCGAACTGGTGCGCCTCACGCCCTCGGAGTACCAGGACTCCCTGCTCTCCCAAGGCGTTCCGGCAGAGGAAGCCACCGAGCTGAACGCCCTGTTCGAAGGCATGCGCCAAGGCCTCCTCGCCACCCCGACCGACGACATCAGCCGCCTCCTGGGCCGCTCCGCCACCAGCTTCGACACCTACGTGGCCTCCACCTGGCGCTAACGCCGCGGCACCAGCAAGTGCACGGCAAACCCAGCAGCCGTGGCCAAAACCGCCTGGTAGACGACCGACACCTGGTACCGCGCCCCCACGAGGAACGCGGCATCCAGCCCGGTCGTCCACCAGCCGGCCAGCTCCCCGAGCCCCACCACGTGCCACCCGAAGAACCCCGCACACCACCCGACCACGACCCAGGCAGCCCGCCCGCCGCGCCGCACGAACAGCCACGTCGACACCGCGGCCACCGCGTTGAACGCCAGCGCCACCCCGGTCAGCGTCGCGTCGGCACTCCACACCAGGCTCGCCAGCGTCTGCACCACCAGCACCCCGGCCACCAGCCCGACACCCAACCGCGTCTTGTCCACGCCGAAGGCTATCCACCAGGAGCCGGGTCCCTGCCTGGTGAGCCTGCGTGGGAGATCGTTTGGGCGCGTTCTACGCTGCTGTGATGGCACGCACAGCGTTGCTGATCGGCGTAGCGGAGACGCCCGGTGCCCCCGACTTCGACAGCCTGCGTGTGCTCGAAAACGCCGGCCGTGCCCAGATCGGGGCGAAGATCTTCGAGGTGGCGAAGGAGGTGCCGGGGAACGGCACCTTCCTCATCTATTTCACCGGCCATGGAATGGACGACATCGACTACCTGTCACCGGCGGACTCGCTCGAGCCCCGCGACCACTGTCTGCGGCGAGTTGGTGAGTGTGGGACTGACCGAGATCTCGTTGTGGACCGGCTCCCAGAACAACAGGACTCTCACCACGATCCCGCTCAACCTGGTCGGCGCGGTCACCCCGACGCGTGTTCGCTGACCCCTCTCCGAGGGCCTGGCTCCACGTCTGGCTCCACGCGAGCGGGCTGAGATCGAAAACAAAGAGGCCTCTGACCTGTCTGTGCAGGTCAGAGGCCTTGATATGGAGCGCCCCCGGCAGGATTCGAACCTGCGACCTCGGGATTAGAAGTCCCTCGCTCTCTCCACTGAGCTACGGAGGCTTGAGGAGACCGCGCGGCCACGAACAGTGGTCGCCGATGCCCCCATCGGACACATCGTCCGAAGTCGATCGACTGTTTCCGCCCTACGTCCGAACGGGTGACGAAAACGGGCTAAACGTGATGTGTATCACGTCCGCGGGGCCGTCGAGGCTCTCTGCACGAGGGAAACGTCGAGTCTCGTCGGCCGTGGCGGTCTGGCCCCGGCCAGTAACTTCAGCGCCAGCTCGCCCGCTCGTCTGCCCTTGTCCGCCAGGGGTTGACGCACAGTAGTCAGCGGCGGGTCGCTGTAGGCCGCTTCGGGGACGTCGTCGAAGCCGACGACGGAGACGTCGGAAGGCACGGACAGCCCCAGGTCCCGGGCTGCTTGCAGGCAGCCGAACGCGAGCTGGTCCGACGCGCACAGCAGAGCGCTCGGGCGCGGCGTGCGGGTGAGCAACCACCGCGCGCCGAGACGTCCGAGTTCGCGATCACTGCCGCGCGCCTCCCACACCGGAACATTGTCCGGTTGAACCCCGGCTTTTTCCAAAGTGTCCAGGTAGCCGCCCAGTCGGTCGCGGCTCACGCGGAACGGCACGGCCGAACGGCGCTCACGCGAAACCGGTCCGGATACTCCGTCCGGGTGCAGCGCGAACGTCAGCACGCCGAAGCGGGAATGTCCGAGCTCCAGCAGCACAGAAGCGGCGAGCGAGGCGCCGGCGTAGTCCTGCACCTCGACCCGCGCCGAACCCGGCAGCACCGGCTGGTCGATCACCACGAGAGGCAGGCCGCGGGCGGCTACCGCGTCCAACGCCGGTGCGGTGTCCGGCAGCGAGTAGGCCACCATCACGTCCGCCTGCGCGCGCGTCACGATCGAGGGGCGCGGACCGCCCGTGGAGTCGCCGGGCATCAGAACGAGGCTGTGGTCGTGGCCGTCGACGGTTTGCGCGAGGCCGTCGAGCACGATCGACAGCGCCGGATCCGAGAACGCGCCGGACAGGCCCTGCGGCAGCATGAAGCCCACGGCCGCGGACGAGCGTGTGGCCAGAGAGCGCGCAACGGGATCTGGGCCCGCATAGCCCAGAGAGCGCGCTGTCTCGAGGATGCGTTCGCGCAACGACGACGACAGCTGGTCCGGCCGGTTGTACGCGTTCGACACCGTTGCCCGGGACACCCCTACCGCGGCGGCGACGGTGTCCAGCGTCGGCCTGCGTCGGCGGTCGGAGTCCACGGACAGCATCGTAGGCGAGAGCGGGCACGGAAATCCCTGGCGCAACTGAAGCGCTTCAGTCATGCTGGGGCGCATGTCCCCACGCCTGGCCACCTTCGTCGTCTTCCTCTTGAACGGCGGCGTCTTCGGCACCTGGGCCTCCCGCGTGCCCGCCCTCGCCGAGCAGATCGGCGCCGAACCGGGCAGCCTCGGCCTGGCGTTGCTCGGGGCGAGCACCGGACTGGCGTTCACGGCACCGATTGCCGCGCGCATCTGTGCGGTGCACGGGTCGCGCGTCGTGCTGTTGGCGAGCAGCCTCCTCAGTCCGCTCCTTCTGCCCGTGCTCGCGCTCTCGCAGTCACCGGTGCAGTTCGGACTGACGCTCATCGCATTGGGCGCGAGCGTTGCGGCGATGGACGTGTCGATGAACATGGCCGCGGTCGTCGTCGTCCGCGATCTGCAACGGCCGTTGATGCCGCAGTTCCACGCGGGCTTCAGCGTCGGCGGTCTGATCGGGTCGCTGGGCAGTGCCGCCGCGGCTCAGGCCCACTGGACGCCCATGAAGCACTTCCTGCTGGCCGCGCTCGCAGGCATCGTGATCACCGCTCTCATCGCGAAGACCATCCCCGGAGGAGTGGGGGAGCGTCATAGGGAAGAGGTCGCCGAACGCTCCAACGTGCTCAAGAGCCCGGTCCTCTGGCTGTTGGCGAGCGTCGCGCTGTGCAGTGCCATCGCGGAGGGGGCGGCGGCGGACTGGTCGGCGTTGTTCATGGTCCGTGAACGGGGCGTGGGTGACGCGGCGGGCGCATACGCCTATGCGGTCTTCTCGGTCACGATGGCGCTCGCACGGTGGTTCGGTGAGCCGATCCAACGCACGCTCGGCCCGCACCGTCTGCTCGCGGCAGGTGGTGGCCTCGCCGCGACCGGACTGGCGACGGCGGTGCTGGTACCTCTACCGGCTGCCGGCTACCTCGGGTTCGGCTTGGCCGGGTTGGGCCTCGCGTTCTCGTTCCCCGTGGTCATGGACCTCGCGAGCGAGACCGGCAAACGCGCGGACGGCAGCGGCGGCGAACGCGAGCTGGGCCTCGTGACGACGATCGCCTACACGGGGTTCCTCGCGGGCCCGCCGATCGTGGGCGGCCTGGCGCACGTCAGCTCTCTCGTGGTGTCGCTCGGGTTCGTGGCGCTCGTCACCGCGTTGATCATCCCGGCGACGTGGCTGGCGCGGCGCGCTAGGCAGACGGCAGCTGTTTGAGGGCTTCCACGCCGATCGGTTTGAGCAGGTCGCGCGCCTTGGTCTCGGTGCCGCCGGTGATGCCGATGCCGACCATCAACGACTCGGTGCGCGTCACGGCGATGGTCGCCGTGCACACCATGTCCTTCTCCTGCTGGCCGCAGCTGAGCCACGTCGCGTGCTTGCTCGTCTCGACCTCGCGCCCGTCCTTCTGGATCCGCTTCGACTCGTCGAACGGCCGGTAGGGGACCGCGATCACCACGAACGCGTTCTCCTTCAACGTGTAGAGGCACGAGTTCGCCATCTCGGCGCGGGGCGCGCCCGGGAACTTGAGCGTCCCGACCGGCTTGAGGTCCTTCTCCGTGATGAGCTTGCACGGGTCGACGCCCTCGGTCTTGCGCGGCGTCGCGATGGCGACCGGAGGCAGCGGAGCGGCCACAGGCGAGCCCTGGATGTGGTACGCGCAGCCGGACAGTGCCAAGACGGCGAGCAGGAGCAGGAGAGAACGTCTCACACGGCGCACACTAGAGGGTCGTAGGCTCCGGGACGTGGCAATCGAACGCTCCACCAGAACGGGACTGGTCCCCCTGGTCGTCATCGGGTTCGCGGTGGCTGCACTCGTCGCCGTCGGATTCAGTGCGCTCTCGGGCAACCCACCGGCCGGCTTGCTGGTCGTGCGAGTGCTGACGGAGACAGGCGCGGTGGTGACCATCGGCTCGTTGCTGCTGGCGGCGTTCCTCGTGCCACCGCAGAAGTCCGGCACTCTCGCAGCCGACGGTTACGCCGCGATGCGCACCGCTGGGTGGTTCGCGCTCGTCTGGCTCGTGGGTGCTGTTCTGTCCGTGCCGTTCAACACAGCCGCAGCGATCGACCGGCCCGTCGACTCGTTCAACTTCAGCCAGATGATCGCGACGGCGATGCTGCTGGAGCAGTCGAAGGCGTGGATGCTGACGGCGATCATCGTGGCGTTGGTCGCATTGGGCTGCCGTCTGGTGCTGTCGTGGGGATGGACGACAGTCCTGCTGTTCGTGGCGATCTTCGCGTTGATCCCGGTCGCGGTCACCGGCCACTCGTCGTCGGGCGGTTCGCACGACATGGCGACGAACAGCCTGTTGTTCCACCTCGTCGCCGCCGCGTTGTGGGTGGGCGGCCTCATCGCGTTGATGGCGCACGGCAGGCGTGGCGGGGCTCACCTCCCGCTCGCGACGACCCGGTTCTCCCGGCTGGCGCTGGCCTGCTGGATCGTGATGGCGGTGTCGGGCGTCGTGAACGCGCTCGTGCGCATGACGCCGACGGACCTCGTCACGTCGACCTACGGCCTGCTGACGCTCGGCAAACTGGTCTGTCTGCTGCTGCTCGGCGTGTTCGGCTACTTCCAGCGCGAACGCGGCGTGAAGGGCGTTGTCGACGGGAAGCCGCACGCGCTGCTCAAGCTCGCGGGCCTCGAAGTGCTGCTGATGATGTTCACGATCGGTCTGGCCGTGGCGCTGGCCCGCACGCCTCCTCCCGGTGGCAGCGTCGACCTGCCCAGCCGCGTGGAGATCGCGATCGGCTACGACCTCGCCGGGCCGCCGACGCTCGCGCGCATCCTGTTCGACTGGCGTTTCGACCTGATCTACGGCACGGCGGCGCTGGCGCTCGCGTTGTTCTACGTGCTGGGCGTGCGCAGGCTTCTGAAGCGCGGCGACAAGTGGCCGGTCGGGCGCACGGTCGCGTGGCTGTGCGGGTGCTTCTCTCTCTTGTTCGCCACGTCGTCGGGCATGGGCCGGTACTCGCCGGCGATGTTCAGCGTCCACATGGAAGCGCACATGGTGCTTTCGATGCTGACGCCGATCCTGTTCGTCCTGGGTGGACCGGTCACGCTGGCGTTGCGCGCGTTGCCGGTCAACAAGGAGGTGCCGGGGCCGCGAGAGTGGGTGCTGGCTTTTGTACACTCACCGGTCGCACGGGTGCTGACGAACCCCTTTGTGGCACTGGCGTTGTTCGTGGGCTCGTTCTACGCCCTGTACTTCTCGGGGCTGTTCGAGGCCGCGCTGCCGTTCCACTGGGCGCACCTCGCGATGAACGCCCACTTCATCCTCGCCGGGTACGTCTTCTACTGGCCGGTGATCGGCGTGGACCCGTCGCCGAACAAGCTGCCGCCGCTCGGACGGCTCGGGCTCTTGTTCGCCTCGATCCCGTTCCACGCGTTCTTCGGCATCGTGCTGATGGGCTCGCAGACCGTCATCGGTGAGCAGTTCTACCGCGGCCTCGCGCTGCCGTGGGTGCAGAACCTGTTGGAGGACCAGCGACTCGGCGGCGGCATCGCGTGGGCGGCGGGGGAGATCCCGTTGCTGGTGGTGATGGTCGCCCTGCTCGCGCAGTGGGCGCGGCAGGACGGCCGGGAGGCGAAGCGGCTGGACCGCAAGGCCGACGCCGATGGCGACGCCGACCTCGAGGCCTACAACGCGATGCTCCGGAAGATGGCGGGCAAGGACTAGATCGACAAGGGCCTGCGGAACCCGCGGACCGCGAAGAACGCTCCGACGACCGCGATCGTGCCGCTCGTGACCAGCGCGCCGACCACTCCGGTGACGGGGTGGGCCAGTGCGAGGCTGCGGGCGGCGTCGACCGCGTAGGTCAGCGGGTTGACCTTCGCGACCGCCTGCAGCCAGCCGGGCAGGCCACCGACCGGCACGAACGCGCTGGACGCGAACATCAGCGGGAACATCGCCAGGAAGCCGACGGTCTGCATCAGCTCGGCCTTGCGCACCCACGCTGCGATCGCGATGAACACCCAGCTCAGCGCCCAGCCGACGACCAGCGCGAGGCCGAGTGCGGCGAGGGTGCCGAGCATGCCGCCGTCGGGCCGGAAGCCGAACACCAGCACGCCGAACGCGATCATCAGCACGAGCTGGAACGCCGTGCGCACCGCGTCGGAGAGGTTGCGCGCCAACAGAACCGTGCTCGGCCTGATGGGCAGCGAACGGAACCGTGCGAGCACACCGTTCGACATGTCCTGCACGAGTCCGATGCCGGACGCGAGAGAGGACTGCATCGCGGTGTTCACGAGGATCGCGGGCAGCAGGTAGTTGATGTACGTCATGCCCGGCGGGAAGTTCGCCGTCGACGTGATGCTGCCGAAGATCTGGCTGAACAGCGTCAGCATGATCAACGGCTGCAGCACGCTGAAGAAGACGAGCGCGGGCGTGCGCAGCAGAGCTCGCAGCGATCGGCCGGTCAGCACGAGAACCTGTGTCGGGTAGCTGCTGCCGTGCCAGGTCAAGGTCGCCATGATGTCCCCCTAGTTCGCGGCGAGAGTGAGGTAGACGTCGTCCAAAGTGGGCTCTTTGAGGCCGATCTCGTGCGCCTCCAAGCCGTTGTCGTCCAACGCGCGCACGACCGTCGCAAGGTCGCGTGACGCGCTGACGGGCGTGGTGAGCGTGAGGCCTTCGGCGACCGGGTGGAGCCCCACCGCGTTGATCGCCTTCAGAGCGGTGTCCACATCGGACGCCGTGTCGAGCGAGACGGTCACCGTGCGCTGGCCGACCTGGGCCTTGAGCTCGGCCGACGTGCCGGACGCGACGACCTTGCCCTTGGACAGCACGGTGATCGTGTCGGCGAGCCGGTCGGCCTCGTCGAGGTACTGGGTCGTCAGCAGGACGGTCGTGCCGTCCGCGGCGAGCTTCTCGACGATCTCCCACATGGCGAGGCGGCTGGCCGGGTCGAGTCCTGTGGTCGGTTCGTCGAGGAACAGCACCTCGGGACGTCCGACCAGGCTCGCGGCCAGGTCGAGGCGCCGCCGCATGCCGCCGGAGTAGGTCTTCGCGTTGCGCTTGGCGGCCTCGGTGAGGTCGAACTGCTCCAGCAGGTCGTCCGCGCGCTGGTGGGCCTGGTTGCGGCTCGCGCCCAGCAGCCGCGCGATCAGCACGAGGTTGTCGTGGCCGCTGAGCTGCTCGTCGACCGCCGCGAACTGGCCGGTCAGGCCGATCCGGCTGCGCACGTCGTGACCCTGGCGGACGACGTCGAACCCGGCGATCTTCGCGCTGCCACCGGACGGCGGCAGCATGGTCGTGAGAATGTTGATCAATGTCGTCTTGCCGGCGCCGTTGTGGCCCAACAGGCCGAGAACAGTGCCCTTCTTCGCGGTGACGCTCACGCCGTCGAGGGCGTGCACGTCACCGAACGTCTTGCTGACATCGGTGGCTTCGATCATGAGCTCACTCATCTGTCTCCCCCTTTGAGTGCGCCGTGCAGGAACAGGTCGACGATCGCGGCGGGTTCGGCGGTGGTCTGGCCGAAGCCCGAGCCCATGCGGTTGGTGAAAACGGCGCCGAGCAGCATCCGGCCCGCGAGGTCCGGGCTGACGCGCAGGTCCGCGTCGCCGAACAGGCCCGCGACGGCCTCGGACAGCTGCTGCATGCCGACCGGCGGTCCCTTGTGCTTCTTGTGGTCTTCGTCGTTCGGGTGGTAGCCGGACTCGCGCAACGTGCCGATGAGGCCCCACATGCGGTCGAGGTAGCCGCTGAACGTGGCCACTCCCGAGGTGAGGCGTTCCTCCAGCGGCACGTCGGCCGGGATCGCCTGGAGGAGTGCGACTTCCTCGTCGGAGCGCAGTGCGCGTTGGACGCACGCGTCGAGCAGCTCCGCCTTGTCCTTGAAGACGCGGAACACCGTGCCTTCCGCGATTCCGGCCGCGGCGGCGATCTGGCTGGTGGTGACGTTCGCGCCGGCCTTCACGACGAGCGGCAGCGTCGCCTGGACGATCGCTTCTCGGCGGTCTTCCGGGCTCATCGCGGGGGCGCGGCGGCGGCGTGGTTCCTCTGACACGTCCGCAACTGTATGAGTGAGTCCTCACTCATGTCAATGAGTGGGCGCTCACTCATTCGCCCGGCTCGAGCGCGGCACTAGCACACAGGTCCGACAATTCCGCGGTCCGAAGCCCTCGAAGATCGCGACCTGTCCACAACTCGCGAGTAATCCACAGATTCCCGTTCGCCCCGGTCATCACCACCCCTCACGGAGCAACCTGGACCAGCACACCCGCGACCTGGAGGCGAACCCGATGTCCTGGAATTCCACCGTGATCACCGTCGTTGGAACTGTCAGCAGCGACGTCACCTACAAGCACGGCGAGGACGGGAAGACGAACGCGTACTTCCGCGTCATGTCGACCGAACGTCGCTACAACACGGCGATCGGCGACTGGGAGGACGGCGAGTCGGTCTGGTTCGGCATCTCCTGCTGGCGCAGGCTCGCCGACAGCGTCAAGACCACGCTCTCCAAAGGTGATCCGGTGATCGTCCAGGGCAAGCTGCGCATGCGCTACTACGAGAAGGACGAGGCGAAACGGCTGTCGGTCACCCTCGACGCGCAGAACGTCGGGCTGGATCTGAGCCGGGTGCAGTCACTGGGGTCCGCCGCCGTCGTTGAACCGCGGGTCGGCGAAGATCTCGTCGAAGAGGCGATCCCGTTCTGATCTTGCGACGTTCGGGGCAACCCCGCCTCAGAGTTCGGGAACCCGCCCGATCCGGCGGTGCCGCCGGAGAAGATGTACGCACCGCAATCCACGAAGGAGGGAAAGTCGTAGATCGGGGCCGCTGAGGCCCGGTCGCCGAGAGTCGTTCACGTTCGAACGGAACGGGCTGGTCACCGAGTCGCGTGACGCTCGATCCGGGGGTGGACGCGGGCTTGTCGGCGACCGAGGTCAGGAGCCTCTGAGCACCGCTCTACGATCGCCGCCATGGCCGAGTTCATCTACACCATGAAAAAGGTGCGCAAGGCGCACGGTGACAAGGTCATCCTCGATGACGTCACGATCATGTTCTACCCCGGCGCGAAGATCGGTGTGGTCGGTCCCAACGGCGCCGGCAAGTCGAGCGTGCTCAAGATCATGGCGGGGCTGGACCAGCCCAACAACGGCGAGGCGTACCTGTCTCCCGGTTACACCGTGGGGATCCTGCAGCAGGAACCGCCGCTCAACGAGGAGAAGACCGTCCTCGGCAACGTCCAGGAGGGCCTGGGCGAGATCAAGGTGAAGCTCGACCGCTTCAACGAGATCGCCGAGCTGATGGCGACCGACTACTCCGACGAGCTGATGGAGGAGATGGGCAAGCTCCAGGAGGAGCTCGACCACGCCGACGCGTGGGACCTCGACTCCCAGCTGGAGCAGGCGATGGACGCCCTGCGCTGCCCGCCGCCGGACGCCGACGTCACCAAGCTCTCCGGTGGTGAGCGCCGCCGCGTCGCGCTGTGCAAGCTGCTGCTGAGCAAGCCCGACCTGCTGCTGCTCGACGAGCCCACCAACCACCTGGACGCGGAGAGCGTCCTGTGGCTGGAGCAGCACCTCGCGCAGTACACCGGCGCTGTCCTCGCCGTCACCCACGACAGGTACTTCCTCGACAACCTCGCCGAGTGGATCCTCGAGATCGACCGGGGCCGCACCCACCCGTACGAGGGCAACTACTCGACCTACCTGGAGAAGAAGGCCGAGCGGCTGGCCGTCCAGGGCAAGAAGGACCAGAAGCTCCAGAAGCGCCTCAAGGACGAGCTGGACTGGGTGCGTTCCGGCGCCAAGGCCCGCCAGGCCAAGTCCAAGGCGCGTCTCGACCGCTACGAGGAGATGGCGGCCGAGGCGGAGAAGACCCGCAAGCTCGACTTCGAGGAGATCCAGATCCCGCCGGGCCCGCGTCTGGGCAGCGTCGTGGTCGAGGTCGACAAGCTGAAGAAGGGCTTCGGCGACCGCGTGCTGATCGACGGGCTGTCGTTCACGTTGCCGCGCAACGGCATCGTGGGCGTCATCGGCCCGAACGGCGTCGGCAAGACCACGCTGTTCAAGACGATCGTCGGTCTCGAGCAGCCGGACGCCGGTGGCGTGAAGGTCGGCGAGACGGTGCTGCTGTCGTACGTCGACCAGAACCGCGGCGGCATCGACCCGAAGAAGAACGTGTGGGAGGTCGTGTCCGGCGGACTCGACTACATCCACGTCGGCAACGTCGAGATGCCCTCGCGCGCGTACGTCAGCGCGTTCGGCTTCAAGGGCCCGGACCAGCAGAAGCCCGCTGGTGTGCTGTCCGGTGGTGAGCGCAACCGCCTGAACCTCGCGCTCACGCTCAAGCTCGGCGGCAACCTGATCCTGCTGGACGAGCCGACGAACGACCTGGACGTCGAGACCCTGGGCTCGCTGGAGAACGCTCTCGAGCAGTTCCCCGGCTGTGCCGTCGTGATCTCCCACGACCGGTGGTTCCTCGACCGCGTCGCCACGCACATCCTCGCGTGGGAGGGCACGGACGAGGACCCGTCGAAGTGGTACTGGTTCGAGGGCAACTTCGAGGGCTACGAGAAGAACAAGCTCGAGCGCCTCGGTGCCGAAGCGGCCCGCCCGCACCGCGTCACGTACCGCAAGCTGACACGGGACTGAGAGGGCAACGGCGACGTCGTGGCGGCGAGGGGCGAGACGCAGGCGAACGTCGAGGTGAGCACGCTGGTCGTGCCCGCCTGGCGGCTGCGTTGGCGGGCACCGGAGCTCGCTCTGGTGCTGGGTGAGCGCGCACTCGCGCTCGCCTCCGCCCGTCACGACGAAGCCGACCGGCTCCGTGCCGAGTCGCTGGTGGTCTTCGCGGGCAACCGCGTGGGCCGCGGCGTCCGCATCGCCGACAGGGCGATCGACGCGCTGAAGGCGGCCGAGGCCGCCGGTGAGCACGAGACCGCGTGGCTGCTGCGAGTCGAGCTCGCGGCGTGCGCGCGGTCCGTGGGCGCCCCTCTGACGGGCTTCGCCGCGGTGACGCCCGTGCTGGAAGCCCAGGACGTGCCCGCGGAACTGCGGGCGTCGGCTCTGGTGCAGGCCAGCGAATGCCTCGTCACGGTGGGCCGCGGCGACGAGCCCACGCTCGCGCTCGCCGAGGCGGACCAGCTCTACGTCGCCGACACGACGCTCGACGAGGACACCCGCCTGCTGCTGCGCGGCCTGATCCGCGCGGTGCAGGCGGCGCAGCACCGCCGGTGGGGCGACATCGCCGCTGCCATCGGTGCCGCGCGCGAAGGCCTCGACCTGCTCAGCAGGTTCGCCGACCCGTCGGCGGACAGCGGCCAGGGCATGGGCCGACTCACGCTGGAGCTGGTGCTGGCGTTGATGGACGCGAACCGTCTGCTCGACGCGAGCGAGGTCGGCACCCCGATGCTCGACCGCCCGGTGCGCGCCCCGTCGGCCTCCACCACGGGCTGGCTGCGGCTGGCTCTGGCGACACGCGTCCACCTCCCGGCGGGCCGTGTCGCGCTCGCCCGCGAGATGCTGCGCGAGGCCGCCGCGAGTGCCGAACGCCATCAGCTCGACACGCTGCTGGCGGAAAGCCTGCTGGCGCTGGCGCACGTGCACGAGGTGTCCGGCGAACTGGCCGACGCGCTGACGAACCTGCGTTCCGCGCACGCCGCCGAACGCCGCAGAGCCCGCGCCGTCTACGCGGTGCGCGCCAGGCTTGCGGCCGAGTTCTCCGGCGTCCACCGCCAGCCCGCTGATCTGCACCAGCAGCTGGCGAGCCTGCTCCGCCCGGTCGAGGGCATGCAGATCGTGACCGACGGCGTCCTGTCCGCCGCTTTGAAACAACAGCTCCGCACGTGGCGCCCGGTCCAGGTTCGCAAGGGCGATGGCCTGAAGGTCAAGCGCGTCCGCAGAGCTGCCGAAGACATGACCGTGGAGGGTTTGTCCGCGGCACGCCAGCACGCCGCCGAGAGGTGGCGCACGGTCCAGCCGTTCGGCGAACCAGACGAGAAGACCCCGGAACCCTTGGAACCCCCACCTCCTGCCGTGCCTTCTTCCGACCGCACAGTCCCCGCCTCAGGTCTGATCGCCTCCGCCGGCGCCATGGTGAGCGGCCGCCGTCGCGCGGCTCGCGTGGCCGCGGGCGAGATCGACGAGGACCAGCCGACCTCCACCCCCGCCGACCCTCCCTCAGCCCCTGAACCCGAGGTGCTGAGCCCGGAACAAGAACGCAAGCGCAAGGTCGAAGCCCAGCTCATGGAGCTGCAGCGCGAGGCCCGCCGCCAGATCGAGGCCGAGCGCCAGGCCCGTGCCGAGCAACGCGCCCAAGCCGAACGCGAGGCGGCCGAGGAAGCCGCGCGCCAAGCCGCGGCTCGCCAGGAAGCCGAGCGCCAGGAGGCGGCCCGCCAGGCCGCGGAACGTGAAGCCGCCGCTCGTGAGGCTGCCGCCCGCGAGGCGATGGCCCGCGAAGCCGCCGCCCGCGAGGCTCTGGAACGCGAGGCCGCCGCCCGCGAGGAAGCGTCGCGCAGAGAAGCCGCCGCCCGTGACGAGGCATCGAGAGCCCAGCCGGAAAGCGTGCTGGACATGCTCAAGGCCCTGGGCCTGAGAGCAGGCGGCCGCCGTCGAGCCCCGGACGCCGAGACGTCGTCGGATGCTCCCTCCTGGCGAGTGGAACCGCCGTCCCGTCTCCGTCAGGACGAGCCGGCCCCGCAGTCCTACTTCAGCGGCCAGGACCACCCGGACGCCCCGAACTACTTCGCCGACCCGAGCAGTCCGGACGCGCCGTCCCGCTCAGGCCTCGCGGCAGCGTTCTCGCGCCCTCCCGCCGCCCCGGACTTCGGCCCGCACCTGGACGACCCGGCCCCGGCCTACCCGCTCCACACCCCGGCCGCGGGCTTCCCCGCGGCCCCGGCCGACGAGCGCAAGCTCCCCGAACGCGACTACACGAGCCTCGACCTGGCCGCCCAGCAGTGGTCAACGGCCTCGATCCCGACGCCGGAACCGGAACCGTCTCCTTCGCCTGAACGCGAGCCGGAACCCAAGCCACTCCCGCCGATCCCGGACCCGATCCCGTCGGTGCCGACCCCGGACGAGATCCCGCACCCCGCGGAGCCGGACCTGCTCTCGACGTCGTTCCTCAGCTCCGCCGACGTGGAGCCTGAGGACGTCCCCACCACCCCGGTCCAGCTGGACCACCTCGGCACCGGCTTCAACCAGCCGACGTTCGGCACGCAGACCAGCTTCGGCACCCAGACCTTCGGAACCCAGAGCTTCGGCACCCAGCCCACGTTCGGCACCCAGACGGGCTTCGGCACCCAGCCCGACCCGTCCCCGGCGGCCGACCCCGACTCCACCCGCCCGCCCGAGCCCGAAACCCGCCCAGACCCGGCGGGCTGGGCCAACTTCGACATGGGCCCGGACTTCGACGTCGACCCCATCGTCCGGATGTCCACGCCTCCACCGGCCGAAGACCTCGACCAGCCGACCCCGGCCTCGGACCCCGACTCGACCCCGCAGTACGACTTCTTCGCGACGGAACCAACCCAGGAAGAAGAAGCCCTGGCCGTCGCAGAACCGGCCCCCGCCCCACTGACCGACTACGAGGCCGCGGGCATCGTCAGCCCCTCCGAGCCCAAGGACGAGCCCGGCACCCGATCCGGCCGCCCGAGCAGCCGCCGCAAGCCCAGCGACCTGAGCCTCGCCGACCTGCTCGCCGAAGCCCTCGTCGCCTACGAAACGGGCCGCCGCTCCGACGAGGAGCAACTGGACGCCACCGTCCTGGCAGTCCCGGACTGGTCAGCCACCGACACCGAACAGCCACCGCCGGCCCGAGCAGCAGAGGACCAGTCCAGCGCGGACGCCCTCTTTCAGCCAGGCCAGCCCTTCGGCGCGCAGCCAAGCTCGGACGCGGACTCGTTCGGCTCGCCCCAACGACCCGACGCGGACACCCGCATCGAGCCGGGTCAGCCCTTCGGCGTGGCGTCGGCAGACCTGGCGGGCGAGGGCCGCACCAGCACGGACGCTCTCTTCGATCCGAGCCAGTCGTTCGGTCCGTCGCAGCCATCGGCAGGCCTGACCGGAGAGGGCCAGTCCAGCGCGGACACCTTCTTTCAGCCCGGCCAGTCGTTCGGTACCCAGCAACCCAGCACGGACTCGCAGCCGAGCACGTACTTCGGTTCGCCCCAGGCCTCCGAAAGCCAGAGTGCGGAGTCGGCCTTCACACCAGGCCAGTCGTTCGGCACTCAGCAGCCTGTTGCCGCTGCCCAGCCCGGCACGGATGCACAGCCGAGCACGTTCTTCGGCTCGCCTCAGGTCCCCGAAGGCGCGCCGAACGCCGAGTCGGCCTTCACCCCAGGCCAGTCGTTCGGGATCCAGCAGCCTGGTGCCGGTGCGGACTCGCAGGCGAGCTCCTACTTCGGCTTGTCCCAGGCCTCTGAAGGCCAGAGCGCGGAGTCGGCCTTCGTCACGGGCCAGGCGTTCGGCACCCAGCAGCCCGATGCCGGAGCCCAGCCCAGCGCGAACTCGCAACTGAGCCCCTCGTTCGGCTTGCCTCAGACCTCCGAAAGCCAGAGCACGGAGTCGGCTTTCGCCCCAGGCCAATCGTTCGGCACCCAGCAGCGCCCCACCACGGAGTCCACGGACCTCCCGGCCTCCTACTTCCTCCCAGACCCGCCCTTCACCCCGGACCGGCCCTTCACCGCGGACTCGTCCTTCACCCTGCAGCCACCCTCCGCAGACCCGACCCCGGAGCGGCCGCAGGAGAAGACCGGCCCCATCAAGCCGGTAGGCACCGCGCCGGACAGCGAGACCACCGGCCCCATCCGGGCTGTCCCGTCGGACGGCTGGACGTTGCCCGGCGGGTGATGGTGGCCAGCGCCACACCTCAAGCCTTCCCCAACCCGTCCGCCCGTGCGACGCGGCGACCGCGCCGGGTCGGGCGGGGAAGCGGCCGGGGAGAGGCAGCGCTTGTGCGCCATGCGATCGCGGATCGGACCGGGCGGAACTCGAGGAGCGCTCGGTGCGTCCACGATGCGGAATGCGTTGGAACCACTGATGATGTGTCTCGATTCAGCCCACGATTCAGTGGTCTGTCAGTGCCCCTCCCGTTGCCGGTGACGGCCGCCACCCCATCTAGGGTGGGGGCGGACCCGGCACACAGAGGTGCCGGATAGCGTGGAGTCGCCTGAAGATGACCTCGACTGGAGCCCCGACCCGTACCGACGCCACCGATGCGGCCCCGACCGCGGATGGTGGAAGTCGACCGGCCAGTCCTGAGCAGGTCCGTGACGAGCTGATCGAACGGGCCGCCGCCAATGCACCCGAACTCGCTGATCTGATCCACCTCTTCTACCGGCACGTGCCCGCCGAGGAAGTCAACGACGACGACCCGGTGGACCTGGTCGGAGCGGTGCGGTCGAACTACGAACTGGCCGCGAGCCGCGTTCCCGGACGGGCCGCGGTGCGCATCCTGAATCCGACCCGCGGGGCCGATGGCTGGCAGTGTCCGGTCACGGTCGTGCAGGTCGTGACCGACGACATGCCGTACCTCGTGGACTCGGTCGCGTCCGAGCTCACGCGTGGTGGCGTGCAGGTGCAGCGCGTTGTGCACCCCATCGTCGTCGTGCGCCGCGACCCGGTGACGGGTGAGCGCACCGAGGTGCTGCCGACCGCCGACCCGGCCGACCCGCCCGCCGACGCGCTGGCGGAGTCGTGGATGAACATCGAGGTCGACCTCATCACGGACGCCGACAGGGCGCGTGAGCTGGAGACCCGGCTGCTGACGGTGCTGACCGACGTCCGCGAGGTCGTCGAGGACACCGACCGCATGACCACCACGGCGACGCAGCTCGCCGAGGAGCTCGAGAAGGACTCGTCCGAGGCCAGCACGGACGCCGCGAAGCTCCTCAAGTGGCTCGCGGACGGGCACTTCACGTTCATGGGCTACCGGCAGTACGAGCTCGTCAACGAGGACGGCGAACCCGCGCTGCGGGCCGTGCTCGCGAGCGGTCTCGGCGTGCTGCGCCAGGACAGCCTCGCGGCGCGCAGCCTCACCGCCGGGCCGGACAACGGCGCGCAGGCGCTCAGCCCCGAGCTGCTCGTGCTGACCCAGGCGAGCGCGCAGAGCAGCGTGCACCGCAGCGTCTACCCCTACTACGTGGGCGTGAAGACGTTCGACGCCGAGGGCAACGTCTCCGGCGAGCACCGGTTCCTGGGCATCTTCAGCACCACGGCGCTGCACGAGGACGTGCTCGACATCCCGGTGATCGAGCGCCGGGTGCGCGACGTGATCCACCGCGCCGGCTTCCCGCTGCAGTCCTACTCGGGGCAGCGGATGCTCGAGGTGATCCAGAACTACCCGCGCACCGAGCTGTTCTCGGTCGACGGCGACACGCTCTACCAGACCACGACAGGCGTCATCGCCCTCGCGGAACGGCGCCGGCTGCGGTTGTTCCTGCGTCAGGACCCGTACGGCCGCTTCTTCTCGTGCCTGGTCTACCTGCCGCGCGACCGCTACACGACGACGAGCCGTCTCGCGATGCAGGAGGTGCTGCTCGCCGAGCTCGGCGGCCTGAACCTCGAGTACAGCGCGCGCATCGGCGAGTCCGCGCTCGCCCGCGTGCACTTCATGGTGCACACGGACCCGGCGCGCACCCTGGACCCGGACACCAACGCGATCCAGCAGAAGCTCGCCGAGGCGATCCGCAGCTGGGACGACCGCATGGTCGAGGCCGTCGTCGGCGACAGCGGCGACCTGGGTGCCGAGTCGGCCACCGAGCAGGGCCAGCGGTTCGCCGCCGTGTTCCCGGAGGCCTACAAGGAGGACTTCCCGGCGAGCATCGGTCTCGGCGACTTCCGCCGGATCGAGGCGCTCGCCGAGGGCGACCTCGACATGGTGTTCTACGTGCCCGAGGACGCCGAGCCGGGGGAGCGGCGCTTCAAGCTGTTCGTGACCGGCGACGGCATCACCTTGTCGGACGTGCTGCCGATGCTGCAGCGCATGGGCGTGATCGTGGTCGACGAGCGGCCGTACGAGATCACCCGCGAAGACGGCGTGCAGTGCTGGATCTACGACTTCGGCCTGCGCATCGACCAGAAGGCGCTCGAGCAGCTGTCGGAGTCCGACCTCGAGCACGTGCGCGAGCGGTTCCAGAACGCGTTCGCCGCCGTCTGGCGCGGTGAGGCCGAGGTCGACCGCTTCAACTCGCTGGTGCTGCAGGCCGGGCTCACCTGGCAGCAGGCCGCGATGCTGCGCGCGTACGCGAAGTACCTGCGGCAGGCGGGCACGCCGTACTCGCAGGACTACATCGAGGACGCGGTGCTCGGCCACACGAGCGTCGCGATCGCGCTGGTCGCGTTGTTCGAGGCCCGGTTCAACCCGGTGCTCGACGAGACGACCCGTGCCGCGCACACCGAGACCATGGTCACCGAGATCGGCAAGCTGATCGACGACGTGACGAGCCTCGACGCGGACCGGATCCTGCGCAGCCTGCTCACGCTGATCAACGCGACGCTGCGGACGAACTACTTCTTCCGCGACGCCGACGGCAACGGCCGCCCGTACCTGTCGGTCAAGCTCGACCCGCAGGCGATCCCGGACCTGCCCGCGCCGCGGCCGAAGTTCGAGATCTTCGTGTACTCGCCGCGGGTCGAGGGCGTGCACCTGCGCTTCGGTTCCGTCGCGCGTGGTGGTCTGCGCTGGTCCGACCGCCGCGAGGACTTCCGCACGGAGATCCTCGGCCTGGTCAAGGCGCAGGCGGTCAAGAACGCGGTGATCGTGCCGGTCGGCGCCAAGGGCGGCTTCGTCGTCAAGCGCCCGATCGCGCCGACGGGTGACCCGGGGATCGACCGCGAGAACTTCATGTCCGAGGGCATCGCCTGCTACAAGATGTTCATCTCGGGCCTGCTCGACCTCACCGACAACCTGATCAACAACGAGGTCGTGCCCGCGCCGCAGGTCGTGCGTTACGACGGCGACGACACGTACCTGGTCGTGGCCGCGGACAAGGGCACCGCGACGTTCTCGGACATCGCGAACGGCGTGAGCCAGAGCTACGGCTTCTGGCTCGGCGACGCGTTCGCCTCCGGTGGCTCGATCGGCTACGACCACAAGGCCATGGGCATCACGGCCAAGGGCGCGTGGGAGAGCGTGAAGCGCTCGTTCCGCGAGCTCGGGGTGGACACGCAGACCGAGGAGTTCACGGTCGTCGGCATCGGCGACATGTCCGGTGACGTGTTCGGCAACGGCATGATGCTGTCCGAGCACATCCGGCTCGTGGCCGCGTTCGACCACCGGCACATCTTCATCGACCCGAACCCGGTCGCGGCGAGCTCGTTCGCCGAGCGCGTGCGGTTGTTCAACGTGCCGCGTTCGTCGTGGGACGACTACGACCGCACGCTGATCAGCGAGGGCGGCGGCATCTTCCCGTTGTCCGCCAAGTCGATCCCGCTGTCCGAGCAGGCCCGCGTCGCGCTCGGGCTGGACGAGGGCGTCGACAAGCTGTCCCCGCCGGAGCTCAAGAAGGCGATCCTGCTCGCGCCGGTCGACCTGCTCTGGAACGGCGGCATCGGCACGTACGTGAAGTCGTCGGCCGAGACGCACGCCGACGTCGGTGACAAGGCGAACGACTCGATCCGCGTCGACGGTGCCGACCTCCGGGTCAAGGTCGTCGGCGAGGGCGGCAACCTGGGCCTGACCCAGCGCGGCCGCATCGAGTTCGCGCGCGCCGGCGGCAAGGTCAACACCGACGCGCTCGACAACTCCGCCGGCGTCGACTGCTCCGACCACGAGGTCAACATCAAGATCCTGCTGGACCACCTGGTCCGGGAGGGCTCGGTGGAGCAGCAGCAGCGCAACGAGGTCCTCGCCGAGATGACCGACGAGGTCGGCGAGCTCGTCCTGGCGGACAACTACTCGCAGAACAACGTCCTCGGCGTCAGCCGGGCGCACGCGGCCCCGATGCTCTCGGTGCACGCGCGCCTCACGGCCGATCTCGAAGCTCGCGGTGCTCTCAACCGCAAGCTGGAGGCGTTGCCGAGCGCGGTGGAGTTCAAGACGCTGGAGAAGAACGGCGAGGGCCTCACCTCACCGGAGCTGGCGACGCTGCTCGCGTTCACCAAGCTCACGCTCAAGGAAGAGCTCCTCCAGAGCGACATCCCGACGATCGACACGTTCAAGAACAAGCTGCCGGACTACTTCCCGACGCTGCTGCGCGAACGTTTCGGCGCCGCGATCCCGAACCACCCGCTGGCGAAGCAGATCATCACGACCGTCGTGGTGAACGAGGTCGTCGACGGTGGTGGCGTGTCCTTCGCCTTCCGCCTCGCGGAGGAGATGAGCGCGTCGGCCACCGACGCGGTCCGCGCGTACGCCGTCGTCACGCAGGTGTTCGACCTGCCGGCGATCTGGCGTGAGATCGAGACGCTGGACAACGTGGTGTCGACGGCGGTCCAGGACAACCTGGTGCTGGAGACCCGCCGCCTGCTGGACCGCGCGTCCCGCTGGCTGCTGTCGAACCGCCCGCAGCCGCTGGCGGTGGGCTCGACGATCAACCGCTTCCGCGGCGTGGTCGAGGAGCTCAGCCCCTTCGCCTTCGAACTGTTGAAGGGCAAGGAGCTCTACGTGGTCGCCGGCAAGGCGGACACCTTCGTCGAGCAGGGTGTCCCGGCCGAGCTCGCCCGCAAGGTCGCGGCGCTGCTCTACATGTACGGCCTGCTCGACGTCACCGAGATCGCCGAGCTGGCCGAACGCGAGATCGGCCCGGCCGGTGGCATGGGCCCGGAGCGTTCGCACCGGGAGACCGCCGAGCTGTACTTCGCGCTGTCCGACCACCTCGACATCGACCACATGCTGGACTCGGTGACGAGCCTGGAACGCGGCAACCGCTGGCACGCCCTGGCCCGCCTGGCCCTCCGCGACGACTTCTACTCGTCGTTGCGGGCCATCACGATCGACGTGATGCGGGCGAGCGACGAGGGCGACACGCCGGCCGAGAAGATCTCCAAGTGGGAGCAGGCCAACGCCTCCCGCCTGGCGCGCTCCCGCGGCGCGCTGGACGAGATCAACCGGGTCCACCAGCTGGACCTCGCCACCCTGTCCGTCGCCGCCCGCCAGGTGCGGAGCATGGTCAGGTAAGTGCCCGACGAGCTGGAGCAGGTCAGACGACCTGCTCCAGCTCGGCACGCTGCCCGATCGCGCGCCGCAGCCACTGCCGCCCGATCACCAGCAGCAGCACCACACCGATCGCCGCGACGGTGCCGACCGCGGACCCCATCCACAGCCCGATGGTCTCCATGCCGTCGGCGGGCGAGGGAATGTCGGCGAACGTCACATACACGAACAGCCAAGCGAGCACCACAGCCGCGGCAGCGACCGCGCCGATCGCGATGTTCGTCCACGTGAGCGCGCCGGACTCGAACACGGTCCCGTTCGCCGCCCGCTGCAGCACACCCCACAGCGCCACCAACATCAGCTGGCAGCACGCGATGAAGACGATCGCGGACGTCACGAACGGCACCCGCACGGACTCGTAGGGCGGGAAGAGCGCGACCTCGTCCGCCGCGGTCGTCGGGATCACCACGACCTGGGCGAACAGCCCGCCGAGGAACGCGAACGCGAGCAGGGCCTGCAGAACGATCACCAGGACACGAGACATAGATCGAGTATCGACAGCTGCCTATCGACTTTCAATCGGCTTGGCGTGGAGATCCTGTGAAGGTTCGGGCCCACAACACCAGCACCACGGTCATCCCCGCGAGCGTCACGAACATCGAGCGCTCGACCAACCCGATCGCGAGACCCGCGAACCGGTCCGTGCCACTTCGAGTCGTGAAGGCGATCACGAACGGAATCAGCATCACGGCCACGATGACCGCGAACGCACCGATGGTGTGTGCCCACGCCCGCCTCAACGGGTCTGTCCGATGGCGCCACCACAGCACACAGGCCAGCGCGAGCTGACTCGTGCACGTCAGCACCGTGCACACCTGATGCACGATGCCGTACCAGGTTGTCCGGGCGCCCATCGGATCCTTGAGGAAGACGGTCAGTCCGAGCAGGCTCACCAACGACACCACGAACAGCGACACCGGCAGCCGGCCGCGCAGCAGCCCCGCGCGCATCATGAAGTTCCCCGCGAGCGCCGCCGCCGCGTTCGCGCTCAACAACGCCAGCACGTACGGCACGCCGACGAGGTGCGACCGCACCGGGTACTCCGACAGCAGCTGGTTGACCGGGTCGACCCCACCCGCTCCCGGTAACAGGTGCAGCAGGACCAGCGTGACGAAGCTGAGTCCGCCGAGTGCCGCCGCCACGGGCGTGTTCCCCATGTGCCCCGACGCTAGGCGGCGGCGACGGCGTGGACGATCGGGGCAGCAAGAGGGTTCGGGGTGGGGATGGCCCTACCGCTACGGGTGGGTAGGGTCCCTGCATGGGTGTCTTCGTCACGGGTGTGCGGCCGCGTTGGTCGGACATGGATGCGTTCGGCCACGTCAACCACGCGAACACGGTGACGTTGCTGGAAGAGGCCCGGATCGAGCTGCTGTTCACCGAGGCTGCCCGCCACGGCGTGAAGGAGATGGCCGAGGGGATGGTCGTGGCGAAGCTCTTCGTCGACTACCTCGCGCCGATCGTGTTCACCGGCGAGCACATCGTCGTCGAGATGTCGGTGCGGGAGCTCAAGTCCGCGTCGTTCACGCTCGACTACGTCGTGCGCGGCAGCCGTGAGGCGGACAGCCCCGTGGTCACCAAGGCGGAGACGCTGATGGTGCCCTACAACGTGACGACCGCGCGGCCACGTCGTCTTACCGAGGCCGAGCGCGATTTCCTCGCCGGGTGGCGAGCAGGGGGTAATGGTGCCTGAGCTGGTGCTGGCCGACGCGGCCGAGAGAGACGACCTCGGCGCGTTCGCCGCGCGTGCGGTGCGGCTGGACGGGCAGTCGGTGGTCCGGCTGCGCAACCGCAACGAGGAGTTGCTGGACGCGTGGGTGGCCACGCCGTTCGACACGCTCGCGACGCGAACCGTTGCGGGGCAGGCGAATCCGGCCGACGTCACGGTGTCGGGCTCGGAGCTGCTGACGGGGCTCGCGGTCATGCGCGACGAACGCATCGACCCCGGTCCGGCCAAGGATCTGATGTGGCGCTCGGCCCTGCCGCCCTGGGAGGGGTGGCTCATGGTCGACATGCTGCCCGTCGAGGTGATCTCGAAGCTCGCCGACGAGGGTGTCGCGGTGGCGCGGGAGAACACCGGGCCGCAGGGCACGCCGCCGGCGTCGTTGCTCGACCAGACGGTGCTCACGGTGAGCGGGTCCGGATTGGACGTGAAGATCCCGCTGCGGTGCCTGTTCGCGTTGTCGGGCATGGGTTTCCTCGGTGAGGACGGCGAGGTGCGGGTGACCGCGACCGACTCGTGGCTGCGGATCGACGCCAAGTACGGCGCGGTGGTGCGGCGCCGGCACTCGATGCTGCCGCTGCTCGTCTGACCTGGAGTTAGGTCCAGGTCGGTTCGGGGAATTCGGGGCGCCGCAAGCGGATGCGCGTGGCACGATGTCGCGCGTGTCCGCTGAAACGCCGCAAACACACGAAGAGACCGAGTACCGGGTCTCGACGCTGGAGCTGTTCTTCGACCTGGTCTTCGTCTTCACCATCACGCAGCTGACGAGCACGCTGGCCGACGACACGTCGCCGCTCGGGTTCGGGCAGGTCGTGATCATGCTGTTCGTGATCCTGTGGATGTACTTCGGGTACGTCTGGCTCACGAACTCCGTGCCGCCGCACACCACCCTGCGCAGATTGCTGCTCATGGCGGGCATGGGCGGGTTCCTGGTGATCGCGCTGGCGATCCCGAACGCGTTCGACGAGGCCGGGGTCGCGTTCGGCATCGGCTACCTGATCGTGAACCTGGTGCACTCCGGCCTGTTCATCTCGGCGGGCGGACCGGGCTCCGCGGCGGCCATGGCGCGCCTGGCGCCGTTCAACCTCGGCTCGGCGGGCCTCGTGTTCGTCGGCGGGTTCCTGCCGAGCACGTGGCGTGCGGCGGCGTGGACCGCGGCGGTCGTGCTCATGATCGTGTCGCCGTACGTGAACCGGCGGCAGGGCGAGTTCCGCATCAGGTCGGCGCACTTCGTGGAGCGGCACGGCCTGGTGGTCATCGTGGCGCTCGGCGAGTCGATCATCGCGATCGGCATCGGCGCGGCGGGCCTGCCGCTCAACCTGCAGCTGGTCGTGGCCGCGCTGCTCGGTCTCGCACTCGTCTACCAGCTCTGGTGGTGCTACTTCGGCGCGGAACAGGACCTGCGCGCCGAGCACAGCATGGCGGCCATGACGCCGTCGGATCGGGCGAGGGCCGCCCTGTCCGCGTTCGGGTGGGCCCACGCGCCGATCCTGCTGGGCATCGTGGTCGTGGCGGTCGGCGTGAAGAAGACGATCGGGCACGCGACCGACCACCTGTACCTCAGCGGAGCGCTGGCGTTGGGTGGCGGCGCGGCGATCTTCCTCGCAGGACAGATCTTCTTCCGCTACCGCTTGAAGATCGGCAGCAACAAGTGGCGGATCATCGCGGCCCTGGCGGCTCTCGCGACGGTGCCGGTCGGACTGTGGGTGGCGATCGCTCAGCTCGCCGCGCTCGTGGTCGTGTTCGGCGTGCTGCTCGCCGCGGACGACAAGCAGCACGCATAGAACGTCAGACCAGCCAGACGGCCGTGTCGGGCGGCAGCTGGTCGCCGTCCATCGGACCGGACGACAGCAGCACCTGACCGGGCGGCAGCGGCACGGAAGCCCCGGACGTGTTCAGCGCGCAGATCAGGCCGCCACCCTTGCGCCGGAACGCGAAGCAGCCCGCCGGGGCGCCGTACCACTCGAGCTCGTCGCCGGCAAAGCCAGAGTTGGACTTGCGGTGCTCCAACGCCTCCCGGTACAGCGACAGCATCGAACCGGGGTCCTCCAGCTGGGCCTCGGCCGTGAGGTGGTCCCACTCGTTCGGCTGCGGCAGCCAGGTGTTCGCGGAGGTGGAGAACCCGAACGGCGGCGTCGTGCCCTCCCACGGGATCGGCACGCGGCAGCCGTCGCGTCCGCGCTCGGTGTGGCCGGAGCGCTCCCAGGTCGGGTCCTGCAGGGCCCAGTCCGGCAGCTCCACGTTCGGCAGGCCGAGCTCCTCGCCGTTGTAGAGGTAGATCACGCCCGGCAGCGCCAGCTCGACCAGCGTCATCGCGCGGGCCCGCTGCTCGCCCAGCGCGCCGCCGCCGTAACGGGTCACGTGGCGCGCGACGTCGTGGTTCGACAGCGTCCACGTCGCCGAGGTGCCCGCCAGCGCCACCGCGCCCAGCGAGTGCTCGATCGCCGAACGGACGGCGTCGGCGTCGAACTCGGCCTCGACCAGGCGGAAGTTGAAGCCCAGGTGCAGCTCGTCGGGGCGGACGTAGGCGGCGAAGCGCTCGTCGTCCTTCACCCAGATCTCGCCGACGGCCATCGTGCCGGGGTAGCCGTCCATGACCTTGCGGATCATGCGGTGGATGTCGTGCACGCCGTCGTTGTCGAAGCGCGGGTCGTGCGCGTCGTCGGACAGCACACCCGGCGCCTGGGCGTGGATCTCCATGTCCGGCAGGCCTTCCGGCTTGGCCATGCCGTGCGCCACGTCGATGCGGAAGCCGTCGACACCGCGATCCAGCCAGAAGCGCAGCGTGTGCTCCAGGTCGGCGCGGACCTCCGGGTGCTCCCAGTTGAGGTCGGGCTGCTCCGGCGCGAACAGGTGCAGGTACCACTGGCCGTCGGGCACGCGGGTCCACGCGGGGCCGCCGAAGACGGAGACCCAGTTGTTCGGCGGCTGCGAGCCGTCGAAGCCGCGGCCCTCGCGGAAGATGTAGCGGGCGCGCTCCATGCTGTTCGGCCCGGCGTGCAGGGCCTCCTGGAACCACTCGTGCAGGTCGCTCGTGTGGTTCGGGACCAGGTCGACCGTCACGCGGATGTTGTGCTCGTGCGCGTCCGCCACCAGCCGGTCGAACGCGGCCAGGTCGCCGAACAGCGGGTCCACGTCGCGCGGGTCGGCGACGTCGTAGCCGTGGTCGGCCATGGGCGAGCGGTAGAACGGGGTGAGCCACAGGGCGTCGACCCCGAGCAGCTCCAGGTAACCGAGACGGGAGCGGATGCCCTCGAGGTCGCCGACGCCGTCGCCGTTGGAGTCGGCGAACGAACGCACGTAGACCTGGTAGAAGACGGCGTCACGCCACCAGGCGGACTCTTCGGCGATCTCGGGGGTGAGGTCGGAGGATCGGCGCACGGGGGGTCATCCTGCCTTACGTCTCGCTGCGAAAGGACCCGAACGGGTGATGGGCGCTCACGACCAGCTGTTCATCAGACTGTTCGCGGCCATCTCCAGGTACTCCCAGAGCTGCTTGCGGTGGGGCTCGTCCAGGCCGGCCTCGTCGACGGCGATCCGCATGCAGCGCAGCCACGCGTCGCGCTCGATCGGTCCGATCTTGAACGGCACGTGGCGCATCCGCAGCCTCGGGTGGCCCCGGTTCTCCGAGTAGGTGTGGGGGCCGCCCCAGTACTGCATGAGGAACAGCCGCAGCCGTTCCTCCGCAGGTCCGAGGTCTTCCTCCGGGTACAGGGGCAGGAGGATCTCGTCGGCCTTCACCTCTTTGTAGAAGCGCGCGACGATGCGGTGGAACGTCTCCTCGCCACCGACCTGTTCGAAGAAGCTCACGGGGTTGCCCACACACCCATCCTGACTCACGCGAGCCGGGTAGTGCAGGCCGCCCCGCTGATTGGGCGTCTCGAATGGGTGTTCGACGTCACTTGGCCGTGAAGCCGGCTTCCTCCAGAGCCGCCACGAGCTGCGCACGAAGGTTGCGCTGCACCGCCCACTGGCGGCCGGGCCGCGTTTTGACGGTCACTCGCAGCGTGATGTTGTCCGGTGTGAACTTCTCCACACCGAGAACCTCGGGCTTGGCCGTGATGTCCGTCTTGACCGGATCCATCTCGGCGACCTGGGCGACCTTGTGCTCCAGCACCTTGGTCGCCTCGGCGAGGTTCGCGCCGTAGCTCAGCGGCAGGTCGACGACCGCGACCGCGAAGCCCTGCGACGAGTTGCCGACGCGCAGGATCTCGCCGTTGCGGACGTACCAGACCGTTCCGCCGGTGTCGCGGATCGTCGTGGTGCGCAGCGCGACCGCCTCGACCGTGCCGGTGATCGACGGGCCGAGGTCGACGACGTCGCCGACGCCGTACTGGTCCTCCAGCAGCATGAACATGCCGGACAGGAAGTCCTTCACCAGGTTCTGGGCGCCGAAGCCGATGGCGACGCCCAGGATGCCCGCCGACGTCAGCACCGGCGTGATGTCCAGGCCGACCACGATCATGATCTCCAGGAACGCGATTCCGAAGATCAGGATCGTGACGATGGACTTCAGCACCGAGCCGATCGTCTTCGCCCGCTGCTCGCGGCGCTCGGAGATCAGGTTGCCGAGCGCCTGCGGAGCACGTTCGCGAAGCGGCTTGAGCAGGCCGGGCTTCTTGCCTTCCTTGCCCGGGATCGTGATCCGGTCGATGACCTTGCGCAGCAGAGCCCTGATCACGAAGGCGGCGATCAGGATCACGACGATCTTGATCGCGCCCGCGAGGATCATCGGGCCGTACTTGTCCACGAAGTTGACCGCCTCGGCGGCCTTGTTCGTGACGTCATCCACGGGACTGGTCGCCTGCACGTGGTCGTGCCCTCCTACAACTCCATGCCGGTGGCATTCGCGAGAAACGTCAGCTGGTCCACGGCGAGAGCGACCGTCCGGCTGACCGACCTGCCCGCGTGACCGACCTCGGTCTCGCGGCGGATCAGCACCGGGTGCTTGGTCGGATCACTTGACGAAGCGTGCTGCAGTGCCGCGCACATCTTCCTGGCGTGGTTGGGGTCCACACGAGAATCCGACTCGAACACCGTGAACAACACAGAAGGGTACTCAACGTCCGTTACCACTTGGTGATAAGGAGAGTAGGACAGCAGCCAGCCGAGCTCCTCGGAAACGCTTGCGCTGCCGTACTCGTCGGCCCACAAGCGTCCGAGCAGGAAGTTCTCGTAGCGCACCATGTCGAGCAGTGGCGCTGAGCACACCACGGCGGCGTAGAGCTCCGGGCGTTGCGTCAGCGCGGCTCCCACGAGCAGGCCGCCGTTCGAGCCGCCCATGATCGCCAGCTGCTGCGGCGTGGTCCAGCCGTCGCGCACCAGGCGTTCCGCGGCGGCGTGGAAGTCGTCGAACACGTTCTGCTTGTTGGCACGCATGCCCGCGACGTGCCACTCCTCGCCTTCCTCGTCGCCGCCGCGCAACGACACGTGCACCCACACGCCGCCTGCTTCGACCCACGCCAGCGTCGTCGCGCTGTAGCCGGGGCCGCGGCCGATCGCGAAGCCGCCGTAGCCGGTGAGCAGCGCCGGACGGGGCAGGTCGGGCTTCTGCTCGCCGCTCACGACGAACATGCGGACCGTCGTGCCGTCCTTGGACGTGTACGCGATCTGCTGCGTGGTGACGGCCGGCAGTTCGACGTGACCGGGAGCGGCCTCGTGCAACACGGTCTCGCCGGAGGTCTTCGAGAACTTGAACACCGACTGCGGCGTCACGAAGTCCGTCCACCCGAACCACACCGCGTCCCGATCGCGGTCCGTCTGGGCGTCCACAACGGACATGCCGTGCAGCGAACCCGTGCCGGGCAGCGGAATCTCCTGCTGGTGCGCGCCGGTCGCGGCGTCGTGCAGGTGCAGCTCGGACACCGCGTGCCTGGTCCTGAGCACCACGAGGTCGCCGTCGAGCCAGCGCACGCCGTCGAGCACCGAGTCCGGCTCCTCGCCGATCAGCTCGGTCCACTCGGTGGGGTTCGCCGGGTCGGCGACGCAGAGGCGCTGCCGGGGCGCGTTGTGGTTGGTGTGCAGGTAGAGCCTGCCGTCGCGGGCGACGGACGCCGAGCACTGCACACCGGCCTCGGTCAGGATCACCGGCTTGAGCGCGCCGTCGCCGTGCAGGTCCGCGATCCACACCGAGTCGTGCTTCATCGTGCTGGGGGCGCCGCTCACGACCAGCCAGCGGCCGTCGTGCGAGACGTTCAGCGTGTAGTAGAAGGTGTGCGCCTGGCCGTCGCCGTGCACGTTGAGGTCCGTCTCCGGATCCGTGCCGACGCGGTGGCGCCACACGCGGCGGTGGAACAGCTTCTCGTCCTCGGGCAGCAGGGCCGGGTCGAGCTGCCGCACGTAGAAGAACTCCTCGCCGCCGGGCAGCCAGCCGATCGAGGAGTAGCGGCACCGGTCGATCGGGCCCTCGATGAGCTCGCCCGAGTCGACGTCCATGACGTGCAGCAGCGAGTGTTCGTTGCCGCCCACGGACACCTGGTACGCCAGGCGCGTGCCTTCGAGGCTCGGGGACCAGCCGTCCAGAGTGGTCCTGCCCGACGGGTCGAGCGAGCTCACGTCGAGCAGCACGCGCTCGGTGCCGTCGATCTCGCGCACCAGGACGACGGGATGGTCCTGCTCGGGACCGCGGCGGGTGAAGAACGCCCTGCCCGCGCGCCAGGCCGGCGTGGACACCGAACCCGTGCGCATCAGCTCCTTCATGCGCTCGCCCAGGCGCTCGCGGCCGGGCATCGCGTCCAACCAGGAGCGTGCGAGCACGTCCTGAGCCTGCGACCACTCCGCGGTGCGGGGGTCTGCCGTGTCCTCGAGCCAGCGGTACGGATCGGCGATGTCACGACCGTGAATCCGCTCGACGAGGTTTAGCCGCTCGGCGACCGGGTAAGAGATCGTCGCAGGCAGCGGAGTGGAAGGAGCCTCTGTCACCTTGTCAAGAGTAGCGGGCGATGAAAACCATCTCCGTTAGGGAGCTGGTTAACCCCAGGTTTGATCACACATCCATGACGCGTCACTTATCACACGTGATTTTTTCCTGGTAAGTGTGGTCTCCTATGGCTGAACCGGTGGAGGTGGTCGCGTGCCAGACCGACAACCGACCCCTATCGGCGCCTCGCCACCAGGCGAGATGGTGCCGACGGTCCCCCCATGCCGAAATCAGCCCGAGCTCCGGGCGGTACCGGATGGGGATCGAGATGGGGGAGGTTCCGGTCCGACGCCGGCGGTTTTCCCCTGGGGAAGACGCAAAGTTCTGCTGCTGAACGCCACGTTCGAGCCGCTCACGGCCTTGTCACTGCGCCGGGCGGTCGTGCTGGTGGTGTGCGGCAAGGCCGAAGTCGTGCACGGGGACGCCTCCGGGCTGGTGCTGCACTCGTCGAAGTCCGAGGTGCTCGTGCCGTCCGTGATCCGGCTGAGCACCTACGTTCGCGTGCCTTATCGCGGTCGCGTGCCGATGACCCGTGCCGGGCTCATGCACCGCGACCGTTATCGCTGCGCCTACTGCGGCGGGCGGGCCGAGACGATCGACCACGTCGTGCCGCGCTCGCGTGGCGGACCTCACACCTGGACCAACTGCGTCGCCTGCTGCGCGAAGTGCAACCACCGCAAGGCGGACAAACTGCTGTCCGAACTGGGGTGGCGGCTGCGCGTCGTGCCCGCGGCGCCGCGTGGACCGCACTGGCGGCTGCTCGCCGGGGTGGCCGAGGCTGATCCGCAGTGGTTGCCGTACCTGGGTGAACCCGCGGCCTGATCTGCCGGTGTGGGTCAGGCCGCGAGGGAGAAGTCGTCCTGGCGCGCGGTGATGCGGACGGAGTCGTCCATCGTGATGCGCACCGAGTCGTCGTGCGCGGTGATGCGAACGCTGTCGTCGTGGGCCGTGATGCGGACGGAGTCGTCCATGGTGATCCGGACCGAGTCGTCGTGAGCCGTGATGCGCACGGAGTCGTCGTGAGCCGTGATGCGCACGGAGTCGTCGTGGGCCGTGATGCGGACCGAGTCGTCCATGGTGATCCGGACCGAGTCGTCGTGCGCGGTGATGCGGACCGAGTCGTCGTGGGCCGTGATCCGGACCGAGTCGTCCATCGTGATCCGCACGGAGTCCTCACGCGCCGTGATCCTGACGGAATCCTGCTGAGCGGTGATCCGAACGGAGTCCTCACGGGCAGTGATACGCACCGAATCGGACATCGTGATCCTGACCGAATCGCTCGCCGTGATGCGGACCGAGTCTGCCATCGTGATGCGCACCGAGTCCGAGGCAGTGATGCGCACCGAATCGGCCGCAGTGATCCGAACGGAGTCACGCGCCGTGATGCGAACGGAGTCACTTGCCGTGATACGCACTGAATCGTCCTTGTAGCTCGGAAGAGTGATGGACAGTGCCTGGGGGCGGGTCGTCGTAAGCATGGTGTGTCCTCCAGGACGCTCGGGACGGCTGCGCAAGAGCCGTATAGGTGAAAAGCTAAGAGGTGGGTGTTCCGGGAACAAGACCCCAAACCGGCACCCGTTCGCATCCGACCGGGTGAGGCCTGACCGGGTGTAACCGCTGCGCCGCACGAGAGCACTCATTGCCCTTACTGGCCGGTATGGACACGCTCTGTAGCGTTCAATCTGATGGAACGTGACGTGCGTCATACCGCAGAAGGCCTGCACGGACGTGGTTTCCGAGCGCTTACCGGAGCGTGGGCGGTGTCGCTCGTCGGGGACGGCGTGCGCATCGTCGCGCTGCCCTTGTTCACGGCCGCGAGCACTCGCAGCCCGCTCGCGGTGTCCGCGGTGGCCGTCGCGACGACTCTGCCGTGGTTGCTCATCGCGCTGCCCGCCGGCGCGCTCGTGGACCGCTGGAGGCCGCGAACCGTTGTCGTGGTGGCACATTGGCTGCGTGCCGGGGTGACCGGACTGCTCGCTCTCGCGGTCCACACCGGACACGCCACGGTCGTCGTCTTGTGCGCCACGGCTTTCGTGCTGACCTCCGCAGAGACGTTCGCGGACTCGGCGTCGCAGGTGCTCCTGGTCGAGCTGGCGGGGCCGGACGAGCTGGAGGCGGCGAACGGCAGGTTCGTCACGGTCGAGACGGTCGGCATGGACCTCGCCGGGCCGCTGGCCGCCGCGGTGCTGTTCTGGTGGGCTCCGGCGGCCTGTTTCGCGCTGGACGCGGCGTCGTTCGTGGTCGCGGCGGTGCTGGTGTCCCGCGTGCCAGACGTGGCACCGGAACGATCAGGGGGCGATCTTCGGGGGCAGCTCGTCGAGGGCGCGCGGTTCCTCGTCACCACCCCTGGCCTGCGGTCACTGGTAGTTGCCGTGGCAATCACAGCTGTCTGTGCGGCCGCGATCAACGCCATGCTGGCCCTCTACTCCATCCAGGTGCTGGGCCTCGCCGAACCGGTGGTTCCCGGTCTTGTCGTGTGCATGGCGGCCGGTGCTCTGCTAGGCGCGTGGTCGTCCCCGAGGCTCGCGTCGCGCTGGGGTCCGGGACGGGTGATGGTCGGCTTCCTGGCGTTGCTGGGGGCGGCGTTCGCGTTGTTCGGCCTGGTGCCGTGGCTCGTCGTCGCGGTGGTGGCCTGCGTGCTGTTCGGCGTCGCGTCCGCAGGGTGGAACGTGCTGTCCGCGACCCGCCGTCAACGCCTCACGCCAGGACCGATGATGGGCCGCGTGACCAGCGCGTACAGGGTGCTCGCGTGGGGCCTCTCGCCACTGGGCGCGGGGCTCGCCGGACCACTGGCGGCGGCGACGTCGCTGGGGACCGTGTACGTCGTGGCGGGCACGATCGTGGGATTGACCGCGATCTTGCTGGCCCGGCCTCTCACACGCGCGTGAGTTCGGCTACCGTACCCGCCGTGACCATCGTGGAGACCGTCCTCGTCTTCGCGCTGATCCCGCTGGCTCTGTACGGCGTGATCGCGCTGCTGACGGTGAGGCCAAAGGCCACCCGGATTCCCCGGTACCGGCCCGGCCAGGAGTGGGGCTACGCCCCGGTGTGGTGGAGCGCGAACCCCGGCGGGTTGAGCTCGGACCACCACAGCACCACCGAGCCCGCAGTCTCGGGCTCGACGGCCAAGGGAGGCGCTCGTGGCAGCTGGTAAGGCCATCGAGGCCGTCGACCCGTCGACGTTGCCGCTCGGCGCCGTCGTGACGAACAGCGGCCGGGTCTCCGCCGCGAAGATGTACGAGCCGCACGCGCCGGAGCTGCCGTTCACGCCGACCCAGCTCGCGCAGCTGGACGAGGCGCTGACGCTCTCCAGCCGCACCACGGGCCTCGACTTCAGCGTGTACCTGGGGGAGCTGGGCTCCTCCTCGCGCGAGCGCGCCGAGGAGCTGCACGGCGCCACCGAGCGCCCGTCGCACCACGTGCTGGTGGCCGTGTCGCCGGGTGAGCGCGTCGTCGAGATCGTGACGGGCGAGGAGTCGCACCGCCGCGTCGCGGACCGCGGCACCAAGCTCGCCGTGATGAGCATGGTGGCGTCCTTCAAGGAGGGCGACCTCGCGGGCGGGATCGTGTCGGGACTGCGCATGCTGACCGACCAGGCGGGCAACCGCTCCTGATTTCTCGGCTGTCGAACGCCCCCAGGTCGCTGACCTGGGGGCGTTTTCTACGCGCTGACGTCGTTGCGCGCCACCACGAGGTCGGAGATCTTCTCCCAGCCGAGCTTGCGGTACAGGTGCACGCCTTCGGTCGACGAGAACAACAACCCGGTCTTCGCGCCGTCCTTCACCGCCTCGCGCGCCAGCACGCCCATCACGACGCTGCCGAGCCCACGCCGCCGATGCGCCTCCGCGGTCTCGATGCGGTGCGCCACAGCGTCTTCGCCGACCACGGCCATCAGTCCGCTCGCCGCCTGCTCGCCGTCCTTCAGCACGCGCACCCCGATGACCTCGTTCCTGGTCACCTCCACGGCATAGCCCCCATGGAGGTCCGGCAGCGGGTGCCCGGCCAGCGCGCACCGCATGAACGTCTCGTCCGGCCTGGCCACGACGAGTCCGGCCGCCTCGATCTCCGCGACCACCTTCTCGGGGTCGTTCGTCGGGACGCTCAGCCAGTTCGGTTCCCCGGACGCGGCCACGATCCGCGCCATGGCACCGGTTTCCGCGTCGTCCGTGGCGACCCACTCGTACTTGCGGCGCGACCTGTTCACGTCGACGACCAGGTAGCCGTCGCGGTACTCGGACGTCAGCCCGTCGGCCGCGATCCAGCCGCGGTGCCAGCGCTCCACCAGTTCACCGATCATGCTTCCCCCTTGGTGTTGGACGCGATCACCACGTCCGAAACGACTTCCCAGCCCAGCTTCCGGTACAGCTGCAGGCCGTCCGCGGTCGCGAACAACAGCCCGTCGACCGCACCCGCCTCGACCGCCTCCCGCGCCAGCACCCCCATCACGACGCTGCCGAGCCCGCGCCGCTGGTGCGCGGGCGACGTCCGGATGCGGTGCGGCACAGCGTCTTCCCCGACGACGGCGATGAGCCCGCCCGCGGCCTCCTCGCCGCCGGCGGTCACCACGACCTCGATCACGTCGCCCCGCGTCACCCGCACCTCGTAGCCCTCAGGTGCTTGCGGCACCGGGTGATCCGCGAGAGCACGCCGCATGAACGTCTCCCGCGGCTCCGGTCTCAGCCCTGCGCCGGTGAGGATCGAGGTCACGTCGTCCGGAGTGGTCGTCGGCACGGTGATCCAGTCGTTCTCCAGAACCTGCGTCGTGCACCAGACCGCCGCGCGCTCGTCGACCAGAACGTGCTCGATCCGTCTCTCCGGCTTGTTCACGAGAACCTTCCTGGACTTGTGGAACGGTTCCGCGGTCACGCCGGCGGCTTTGGTCCAGCCCTCGACCCAGCGTTCCGTGAGCGCCGCCAGCATCATGCGCCTGTCCAGCTCGCGCACGCCGTCCAAAGTGGAGGACGACCTCAGCACGACGGTGACGCCGAACTTCCGCAGCAGCTCGAGGACGTCCAGGAAGTAGTCGCGGATCGCGTCATGAGCCACCTGTGCGTCGTTCCACACCAACGTGAAGCCGGGTTTGACGCCCCAACCCCCGTGGAGGCAGTCCTTGAACCCGTTGAACTCCCGGCCGAAGTAACCGCCCGGTCCGACCAGCGCTTCGCTCATCGCGAGGTGCAGGCCCGGCTCGTCGGTGACGTACCGGCCGTCGAGTTCGTACGTACCGCCCATGTGGTCAGTGTCGAACTCCGTGCGTGCGAGAAAGGTGAGGTCCTTCCAGTCCCTGCGGCTGTCGGTGTCGAACCGGGCCCACAGGTTGCGTTCGGTGGGCACTCCCTCGCGCCACACGTCCCACACCGCCTGTGCCGAGGGCGCCGGGCGTTCGCGGAAACGGGGAGGGGTGTGCGAGGGCGGTTGATCGAGCACGACGTCGAAGAGCCCGTTTCCCGACGCCGACGGTGTCACCGAGCTGATCTCCAGGTGGATCGGCACCTCGGCCATGACCCGGCCGTGCCGGTCGAGTGCGCGCAACCCTCCTTCGTGCGCCCATCTGCGCACCTGCTGGATGCGTTCCGGATGCTCGACACCGATCAACGTCACCGGTGGCCACTCGTGGCCGGGCCACGGCCGCGGAAGTCCCTCGGCCGAGACCAGGTCACCCACCATCAGGTTGTCCTGGAAGAGGATGCATCGTGGTACCGGTCCGAGGGCGGGGCCGTCCTCGGACAGTCGCAGCGCGGCACTGGCCACCACGTCGACCAGGTCTCCGTTCGGCACAGTGCCGTGCACGACCAGGCCGGTCAGATCCCACCACTGGGTTACATCGCTCCCGGACACTTCGAGCTGGAAGTCCCCAGCGAGTGCGGCGAACTCGGGCGGGCAGCCGCGCAGCACGACGCGCTCGCGTTCGACCGGCACCGGGTCGCTGAACAACCCGTCGGCGTCCACGGCACGGGTCAGGACCTCCGTGACGTCCTCGTGGTCTTCGGTCACGTACCGGTGCACAACCTCGTAACGCACTCGTCCCCCCAAGAGACGGGAAGGCCCCGTGCCGCCATCAAAGCGCCACGGGGCCTTCACCACCAAGCGATTTCAGGAGCGGTCGAACTCCTGAGCCGCCAGCGCGCGCACGATGCCCGCGCGCCCCTCGGAAACCAAGCGGCGCAACGCCGGCGGGTGCTCGTCGGCGAGCCACGCGTCGGCAGCCTCCACAGTGGACCGCGCGATCGACCACGCCGGGAACATGCCCACCACCATGGACTGCGCGCGCTCGGACGTGCGGCGGTCCCACACGCCCTTCACGTCGGCGAAGTAGCGCTCGACGTACGGCGCGAGCAGCTCCTTCTGGCCGGGGTGCGAGATGCCCGCGATGATCGCCTCGCTGACCGCGTTCGGCAGGTCGTCGTCGTTCACCGCCCTGTCCCACGCCTCGTCCTTGGCGGCGACGGTCGGGCGCAGCGCACGGGCCGACTGCGCGCGGCGGTGGCCGGTGGAGGTCGGGTCGCGCTCCTCCTCGGCGGTGATCTCCGCCAGGTCCGCCCTGCCGTGTGCCACCAGGGCCTGCAGCAGGCGCCAGCGCAGGTCGGTGTCTACGTCGAGGCCTTCGAGAACCGCCGAACCGTCGAACCAGCCCTGCAGCACGTCCAAAGTGGACTCGTCCAGAACGGACGACGCCAGCGCGTTCACGAACGCCAGCTGGTGGTCCGAACCGGGCTCGGCCGCCTGGGCCAGCCCCAGCGTCGTGGCCACGAACCGGCGCCAGCCCTCGGCACGCCACGAGTCGTCCGCGTAGGACGACAGCGAGGTCTGCGCCTGGAGCAGAAGCCGTTGCACCACACCGACCTCGGACTCGGCGTGCAGTCCGCCGAGCACCAGGTTCACGAAGTCGCGGGCCTTCAGCTCGGCCTCGCGCGTCATCTCCCACGCGGCCGACCAGCACAGCGTGCGCGGCAGCGGCTCGGCGATGTCGGAGATGTGGTCGATCAGCGCGGCCAGCGAGTCCGGGTCGAGACGCATCGTGCAGTACGTGAGGTCGTCGTCGTTGACCAGCACGATCTTGCCGCGGTGCACGCCGACGAGCTCCGGCACCTCGGTGCGGTCGCCTGTCACGTCCAGCTCATGACGGTGCGTGCGAACGAGCTTGCCCGAACCGTCGTCGTCGTACACACCGATGGCGATGCGGTGCGTGCGCAGTTCGCCCGCGCCCGGACGCGCGCCGCCCTGCAGCACGGCGAACTCGGTGAACTTCCCGTCCGCGTCAACGGTGAACTTGGGGCGCAACAGGTTCAGGCCGGTCGTCTCCAGCCACTGCGCGCTCCACCACGACAGGTCGCGGCCGGACGCCTCCTCCAGCGCGCCGAGCAGGTCGGCCAGCGTCGCGTTGCCCCACGCGTGCTTGGCGAAGTAGACCCGCAGGCCTGCCAGGAAGTTCTCCAGGCCGACGTACGCGACGAGCTGCTTCAGCACGGAAGCGCCCTTGGCGTAGGTGATGCCGTCGAAGTTGACCTCGACCGCCTGCACGTCGGAGATGTCCGCGGCCACGGGGTGCGTCGAGGGAAGCTGGTCTTGCCGGTACGCCCACGACTTCTCGATCTTCGCGAACGTCGTCCACGCCTGGCGGTACTCGGTGGCCTCCGCCTGCGCGAGCACCGACGCCCAGGTGGCGAACGACTCGTTCAGCCACAGGTCGTCCCACCAGCGCATCGTCACGAGGTCGCCGAACCACATGTGCGCCATCTCGTGCAGCACGGTCTCGGCGCGGCGCTCGTAGAGGTAGCGGGTGACGCGGCTGCGGAAGACGTAGTCCTCGAGGAACGTGACGCAGCCCGCGTTCTCCATCGCACCGGCGTTGAACTCCGGCACGAAGCACTGGTCGTACTTGCCGAACGGGTACTGCACCCCGAACGCCTTGTGGAAGAACCCGAAGCCCTGCTTGGTCTCCGTGAACAGCCGCTCGGCGTCCATGTGCGGGGCGAGCGAGGCACGGCAGTAGATGCCGAGCGGGATCTTGAAGTCACCCTCGACGAACTCGTCGCGCCACTCCGCGTACGGGCCGGCCACGAGCGCCACGATGTAGGTCGACATCGGCTTGGTGGTGGCGAACGTGTGCACGTCCGCGCCGCCCTCGCCGTCCTCGGTGGCGATGATCTCGCCGTTCGAGATGACCTTCCAGTCGTGCGGTGCCGTCACCTTCATGGAGTAGACGGACTTCAGGTCGGGCTGGTCGAAGCACGCGAACATGCGCTTGGCGTCCGCGGTCTCGAACTGCGAGTACAGGTACACGCCGCCGTCGACCGGGTCGACGAACCGGTGCAGGCCCTCGCCGGTGTTCATGTACCGGCAGTCGGCCTCGATGGTGAGCTCGTTGGTCTCCGCGAGGTCCGGCAGCCTGACGCCGTCCTCCTCGCGGTATCCGGACACGTCGAGCTCGCTGCCGTTGAGGACAGCGCGGTGCACGGTCGCCGCCACGATGTCGATCCACGAGGAAGCACCCGGAGTCCTGCTCCGGAACACCACGGTGGTGGTGGAGCGGAACGTGTCCGAACCGGGCTTTCCGCCGCCGTCGGTCAGGTCCAGCTCGATCCGGTAGGACTCCACTTCCAGCAGCTCAGCACGTTCCTGAGCCTGGTCGCGGGTGAGGTTGGGCGCGGCCACTGGTCACCTCGTCTGCCGCGCGTGTGGTTACGCGCTGACGTCGTCGGGAATGGTTATGACTCCCGCATCCAATCACGGAACCGCCGTACGGGAAGAGATGAGCGGGTGATCTGGTTGGTCTGATGGGGCGATAACCCCACCCACTGTGACTGAAGGGGCACGCATGGCCGACAAGGCGAAGGTCGACTTCTACTTCGACCCTCTTTGTCCGTTCGCCTGGATCACCTCGCGGTGGATCCTGGAGGTGGAGAAGGTCCGCGACATCGACCTCAGCTTCCACGTGATGAGCCTTTCCGTGCTGAACGAGGGTCGTGACCTGCCCGAGCAGTACAAGGAGCTCATGACCAAGGGCTGGGGCCCGGTCCGCGTCGCGATCGCCGCCGAGCAGAAGTTCGGCAACGAGGTGCTGCCGCGCCTCTACGCGGCGATGGGCACGCGCATCCACAACGAGGGCAACAAGGACTTCGACGAGATCATCAAGCTGTCGCTGGCCGACGCCGAGCTGCCGGCCGAGCTGGCCGAGGCGGCCACGTCGACCGAGTACGACGAGGAGCTGCGGGCGTCGCACCACCGCGGTATGGACCCGGTCGGCATGGACGTCGGCACCCCGACGATCCACATCGACGGCGTCGCGTTCTTCGGCCCGGTGCTGACGAAGATCCCGCGGGGCGAGGAGGCGGGCACGGTCTTCGACGGCGCTCGCATGCTGGCCGGCTTCCCGTACTTCTTCGAGCTGAAGCGGACGCGGTCGGGAGACCTCGACTTCAGCTGACGATTTTTTGTCGGTGGTGCTCGCTAACGTCCTGTGACATGAGCCACCACCTCGTCGAAGTCGCCGTTCAGGGTCCTTGGTCGCTGGGCATGTCCCGTGCGTTCTGGGAGGGCTTCACGCCGTTCCGGTTGCCGCAGCACGCGGGAGATGCCCTGCGGGCGTCGTTCCTGACGGAAGGTGAGTGGCGCCGCGCTGAGGTCTCCGTGACCCAGCGCGGCGCCACTGCTGTTCTGGAGCTGTCCGGGCCTGGTGATCTGGAGCTGGCGGCGGCGCAGGTGTGCCGGTTTCTCGCGCTGGACGTCGACGGTCGGAGCTGGCCCGGCGTCGGGGCGCGAGATCCGGTGATCGCGGCTGCCCAAGCCGAGCTGCCTGGGTTGCGGCCGTGCGGTTTCTACTCGCCGTACGAGGCGGCGGCGTGGGGCGTGCTGTCGCAGCGGATCAGCATGGTGCAGGCGGCGCGGCTGAAGGCCGGGCTGTTGCGGGATGGCGTGTTCCCCTCACCCTGGGAGTTGAGGTCTCTTGATCTCGACTTACCCGGTCGCAAACCCGAATACCTGCGTGCGGTGGCCGAGGCGGCGCTGGACGGGCTGCTCGACGGCGTGACGTTGCGCGCGATGAAGCCCGCCGCGGCGGTGCTGGCGGTGCAGCAGATCAAAGGACTGGGGCCGTTCGGGGCGGAGCTGGTCGTGCTGCGCGGGGCGAACGCGCCGGATGCCGTGCCGCACAACGAAGCCAGGCTCACCGACGAGGTCGCGCACCGGTACGGCCGGCCGCTGGCGGAGGTGTCCGAGGCGTGGCGGCCTTATCGGACTTGGGCGGCTGTGCACCTGCGCGTGCTGCGCGAGCGGCGGCTGGGAGGTGCGATGGCAGCTGTAGGCGGGTGAGCGCTGACAGGGCCGCGGCGTCGCTACCCGCACCTGCTCACCTCGCGCCCTCACCCCATCGCGGACGTGACCTCCGCCCACCGATGTGACAGGCTGACCCACAATCAGTCGTTGGGTGTCACATCCGCCTGGAGGGCCGTCGTGATCGAGGTCGTCAACCCCGCCACCGAGGAAGTCATCGGCACGCTCGCCGAAGGCGCCCCGGCCGACGTCGACACGGCCGTGGCCGCCGCGGTTGCCGCCTTCCCGGCGTGGTCGCAGACCTCGGTGGACGAGCGCGCGAAGGTCGTCCGGGCGATCATCGACGGCCTGCGCGACCGGTCCGACGAGCTCGCGCGAGCCATGACGGCCGAGATGGGCACGCCGCTCACGTTCAGCCAGAAGGTGCAGGTCGCGAACCCGATCGCCATCGCGGAGGGCGTTGCGGCCGTGCTGGAGTCCGGCTACTTCGAACCGGAGGAGATCGGCAACTCGCTGGTCCTCAAAGAGCCGGTCGGGGTGGTCGCCGCCATCACGCCGTGGAACTTCCCGCTGCAGCAGATGGTCGCGAAGGTCGTGCCGGCGCTCGCCGCGGGCAACACCGTCGTGCTCAAGCCGAGCGAACTGGCGCCTCGCACCGCGGACCTCCTCTCCGAGATCATCTCCGCGGTCACCCCCGAGGGTGTGTTCCACCTCGTCCACGGCACCGGGCCGGTGGTCGGCGAGGCGCTCGCGAAACACCCGGACGTGGACATGGTGTCGTTCACCGGGTCGACGCGGGCGGGGCGGCAGGTGTCCAAAGTGGCGTCCGAGACGGTCAAACGGGTCGCGCTGGAGTTGGGTGGCAAGTCGGCGTGCATCGTCCTCGACGACGCCGATCTCGGGCGTGCGGTGAAGATCGCGGTCGCGAACGCGTTCATGAACAACGGCCAGGCGTGCAGCGCCTGGACGCGCTTGCTGGTGCCCGCGGACCGTCACGACGAGGCCGTCGAACTGGCCGCTCAAGCCGCTGCCAAGTACACGTCGGCCGACCCGAGCGAGCCGTCGACGCGCATCGGCCCGGCGGTGTCGAAGGCGCAGCGCGACCGCGTCGTCGGCTACATCCGCAAGGGCGTCGAGGACGGGGCCCAGCTCGCCGCCGGTGGGCCGGAAGCGCCGTTGGAACAAGGCTTCTACGTCAAGCCGACGGTGTTCGGCGGCGTCACGCCGGAGATGACGATCGCCCAGGAGGAGATCTTCGGGCCGGTCCTCGCCGTCATGCCGTACGCGGACGAGGACGACGCGGTGCGCATCGCCAACTCCACGATCTACGGCCTCGCGGGCGGCGTGTTCTCGGCTGATGCCGACCGGGCGATGCGGGTGGCACGGCGCCTGCGCACCGGCCAGGTCGACATCAACGCCGCCGCGTTCAACACGAGCGCGCCGTTCGGCGGTTACCGCCAGTCCGGCAACGGTCGTGAGTTCGGGAAGTTCGGCCTGGACGAGTTCTGCGAAATCAAGTCGATTCAGCGTTAAACAATGCGCACTGAATTGTGCGCGGTGGCCGGGCCGTAATCCGCGGTCCCGGTCACCACGGCGTCGAACCCGAGCAGCAGCACGAGCACGAGCTGCGTCTGGTCGACCTCGGCGTCGCAGGACGCCTTGCCACCGCTGTCGGTGTGGTCGGTGCACAGCACGTTGCCGGTCGTCGTGCGGAACGAGACCAGCACGTTGTTCATGTTGGCGCCGTTGGTGGCGTTGCGGGCGAACGCCTCCATGTGGATCTCGATCGGCGTGGGGATCACCTTCGCGGTGCCGGTCTCGGCGACCAGCTGCACGGGGACGGGTGCGGCCGAGGCCGTGGAGGAGGTGGCGAAAAGAATTGTCGCGGTGGCCAAGAAAGCGATGAAAGCTCTCATTTCTGCTCCTTTGTGGGGGCTGGCGCGGCGATTTTTCGCTTTTTCTACGGCTGATCGCCACCTGTGAACGTTCCCGATGAAAACGATTGTTTTCGAGGTCGGCTGGACTGGGAGGCCGGAAACTGAGCTGCGAAGCGAGCTGCGACGGCGTATCACTGCTGCCATGGCCGACTCAGCGCTGAGCATCAGGACCGTCGACGAGTCCGACCTCCCCGAGTTCCAGCGGGTGATGGCGTGGGCGTTCCTCGACGACTACGAGGGCGTCGACAGCAAGTGGCTCAAGGTGCTCGAGCGCGACCGGACGCACGTGGTCGTCGACGGCGCCGAGATCGTCGGCACCGGCGGGGTTCTCAGCCGGGAGATCACCGTTCCGGGTGGTCTCCAGGTACCGGCCGGCGCGGTCACGGTGATCACCGTCAAACCTGGGCACAGGCGGCGTGGCGTCGCGTCGTTGCTGATGAAGACGCAGCTGCACGGCCTGCACGAGTCGGGTGAGCCGCTCGCGATCCTCTGGGCGTCCGAGGGCTCGATCTACCGCCGGTTCGGCTACGGCGAGATGGCCTCCAGCCTCAACCGGATGACGATGCCGACGCGGATGCCGTTCCACCCCGGTGTCTCGGTGAGCGACGCGCGGATCCGGCAGGTGACCCGCGAGGAGGCGCTGCCGTTCATGCGCGAGATGCACGACAGGGTGCGGCGCACGCGGATCGGCTGGCTGAGCAGGGTCGACGCGACGTGGGACGTGCAGCTGGCGGACCGCGAGGTCGACCGCGACGGCCTCACGTCCTACCGCTACTGCCTGCATCCCGAGGGGTACGTCGTGTTCCGGGTCAAGGGCAGCGGCAGTTCGCGCGGACCGGCCGACGAGCTGCACGTGCGGGAGCTGGTGTGCGAGACCGAACAGGCGTACGTCGACCTGTACCGGTTCCTGCTGGACATCGACCTCGCGGCGGAGATCTCCTTCTACACCGCCACCGACGACCCGATCGTGCACATGGTCGACAACCCGCGGAAGGTGGGGCGTGACTTCGGCGACGCGCTGTGGCTGCGGATCGTCGACGTCGACCGCGCGCTGCCGTCACGCCGCTACTCGTCCGATGTGGACAGTGTGATCGAGGTCGAGGACTCCTTCTGTCCGTGGAACTCCGGCCGCTGGCGCTTCACCGTGAAGGACGGGGAAGCGGTGGTGACGCGCACCGAGGACGCCGCGGACGTGTCGCTCGACGCCGCCTCACTCGGGTCGGTTTTCCTCGGTGGCGTACGGCTTTCCGTGCTCAAGCGCGCACACCGCGTGGTCGAGCACACGCCTGGTCATGTCGACGCGCTCTCGTTGGCGTTCATCGGCGAGCACGAGCCCCATTGCCCGGAAGTGTTCTGACGGAACTACGGCCGTCGTTCACTCGTTGACGGTTTACCTGGTGTGGGAGGTAAGCCGTGGGCGCCATCGTGTGGGTGGTTGTACTTGTACTGCTGGTCGCAGGGGTGTTCTACCTGGTCAACCAGAGCAACGCGCGCAAGGCGCGGGAGCTCGACGACGCCAAGGCGGAGGCTCGCCGGTGGGTCGAGCGGCTCGGCGGGCAGGTGATGAGCCTCACCGGGTCGAACGCCGCGTCCACGCAGGCCATGGCCGACGCGTCCGAGCGCTTCACCGCGGCCGGGTCGCAGATGGAGCAGGCGCGCACGATTCCGCAGGCGCGGCTGGTCACCGAGACCGCCATGGAGGGGCTGCACTACGTCCGCGCGGCGCGTGAGGCGATGGGCATGGACCCCGGACCCGCGCTGCCCGAGAGCGCCGGCCAGAAGCAGGCGGGTGCCGTCAGCGAGGACCGCCAGGTCAGCGTCGAGGGTCACGCCTACGCCGCGTCGCCGCACTCCGGTTCCGGCACGCCCTACTACTACCCCGGTGGCATGGTCGCCGGACGTCCGGTGCCGCGTGGCTGGTACTCCGAGCCGTGGTGGAAGCCCGCGCTCGTGGCCGGTGCATGGGGCGTGGGCACGTTCCTGCTGATGGACGCCATGTTCTCCGGCATGCACGGCATCGGCGACTACGGGATGGCCGACATGGGTGCCGCTGACTTCGGTGGCGGCGACATGGGCGGCGGCGACTTCGGCGGTGGCGACGTGGGCGACGCCGGTGGCTTCGACTTCGGTGACATGGGCGGATTCGACTTCTAGTCGATCTTGCGGCGGAAAGGTGCTCATCAACTGAGCACTTTCCAGCCGCACCCCAAAAGCTACCGACCAATTTTTTTCAGGGCTGGCAGCCGGGGCACCAGAAGAGGTTGCGACCAGCCAGTTCCGCGGTCATGACCTCGGTGCCGCACACCAGGCACGGCTCCCCGGCGCGGCGGTAGACGTACACCTCACCTCCGTGCCGGTCGACGCGCGGCGCACGTCCCATGGCTTTGGGCATGTGCTCACGGCGGACGGTGTTGATCTGGCCGACCTTCACGCCGTCCTTCATCAGCACGACCAGGTCGTCCCAGATCGTGTCCCAGAGCTCGCGGCTGACCTTGTTGCCGACCAACGTCGGGTTCACGTTGTGCCGGAACAGGACTTCGGCGCGGTAGACGTTGCCGACGCCCGCGAGGATCTTCTGGTCCATCAGCAGCTCGGCCAGCGACTTCTTCGACCGGAGGATGCGTTCGTAGGCCAGGTCCGGGACGGCGTCCCTGCGCAACGGGTCGGGGCCGAGCCGCTTCCGGATCGCCGCGACCTCGTCTTTGTTGAGCACATCGCACTGGGTCGGGCCGCGCAGGTCCGTCCAGTGGGTCTCGCCGACCATGCGCATCCGGACCTGGCCGATCGGGAGCAGTACCGGGAGCGGTGACTCGGTGAAGGTCCCGATCAGGCCGAGGTGGACGTGCACGATCGCGTCCGGGCCGTAGACGTGGAAGAGGTGCTTGCCGTGCGCTTCGGCGCGGACCAGCTTCCGTCCGTCCACAAGGGACGCCGCCGCGGCGAAACGTCCCTGTGGACTGGTGACGGACACGGGCTTGCCCGCGTACCGGCGCTGGTGCAGCCGCGCGAGGCGGTGCAGTGTGTGGCCCTCAGGCACGGTTCTCGTAGGCGCTGACCTGGTCGATTCGGCGCTGGTGCCGCGGCTCGCCCGAGAACGGCGTCTCCACGAACGCGGTGACGATCGCCGTCGCCTCGTCGGTGGTGTGCTGGCGGGCACCGATGCCGACGAGGTTGGCGTCGTTGTGCTGACGAGCGAGCTGCGCGGTGTCGATGTTCCAGGCGAGTGCGGCGCGAGCGCCCTTCACCTTGTTCGCGGCGATCTGCTCGCCGTTGCCCGAACCGCCGATGACGACGCCGAGGCTGCCGGGATTCGCGACGACCTGCTCGGCGGCGTCGACGCAGAACGACACGTAGTCGTCCTGGGCGTCGTAGGTGTGGGCGCCGACGTCGACGACCTCGTGACCCTGCTCGGTCAGAGCCTTGGACAGGTGGGACTTCAGCTCGAAGCCCGCGTGGTCTGCTGCCAGATAAACGCGCACGTCCGGGAGTCTGACACGCTGGCAGGCATGTTTGCTCAGGAGGGGTACCAGCTGAAGCTGGAGTGGGGGCCTGAGGGCGTCGACGCGCTGCGGGGCTGTGACGTGCTGGTTGTCGTGGACGTGCTGTCGTTCACGACGTCCGTCGACCTGGTGGTGGGCAACGGCGGCCAGGTGCGGCCGTCGCGGTGGAAGCCTTCGTCGGGCAAGACGCTGCGACCAGCATCACTCGTCGAGGCCACGGGATTGGTCGAGCTGCCGTCGCCGAACGGGTCCAATCTCTGCTTCCTCGCCGCCGAGACAGGGGCTCACGTGCTCGCTGCCTGTCTGCGCAACGCAGGGGCTGTCGCCAAGCGTGCCGCTGAGCTCGGGGAGACGATCGGCGTGATTCCCGGTGGTGAGCGGTGGGGGCTCGACATCCTCAAGTCCGGCCCGCGGCAGTTCGGCCCGTCGCGCCCGTGCGTCGAGGACTACCTCGGTGCCGGTGCGGTGCTCGCGGCCCTGCTGGAGATGGGGCTGCCCGGCAAGGCTTCCCCCGAGGCGGCGCTCGCTGCCACCGCGTTCGCGAACACCGACGTCGCGGCTGCCGTGCGGGAGTGCGGATCAGGACGGGAGCTGATCGAGAACGGCCACCGGGCGGACGTGGACCTGGCACTGCAGCTCGGGGTCAGCAACGCGGTGCCCGTGCTCGTTGACGGGGTACTGCGGTGATCGAGATCGCGGACTGCGTGTTCATCAAGCGGCACACTGAGCTCGACCTGACGCTCGGGTACATCGTCGGCGCCGGTGACTCGCTGCTGGTGGACTCCGGCATGGATCTGTCGCTGGCCGAGGCGGTTCGGCCGTCGCGAATCGTGTTGACGCACAACCACTTCGACCACGTGCTGGCCACCGAGGCATTCCTGCCGTGCGAGGTGTGGGCGCACGAGGACTGCGTGATCGACGAGACCCTGCTCGAAAGCCGCGCCAGGTACTACAGCGACCCGTTCGAGGGCACCTTGGTTCCGCCCACGCACACGTTCCGCGACACCGTCACGTTGGACGTGGGCGGGCGACGTGTCGATCTGCACCACTTCGGTCCCGCGCACAGCTCGCACGACGTGATCGTGCACGTGCCGGACGTCGGAGTGGTGTTCGCGGGCGACCTCGTCGAGGAAGGTGCTCCGGCCCAAGCGGGTTCGGACGCGACGCCGTCGAACTGGCGCCACGTCCTGGACCTGATGCTCGAGCTGAACCCGCGCATCGTCGTGCCGGGGCACGGCGCTCCGGTCGACGCCGCGTTCGTCAGGGAGATGGCGATCCCGGGGACCTAGCCGGGAGGCCAGGTGAGGCCGCGGCCGCCGAGGACGTGGCAGTGGACGTGGAAGACGGTCTGGCCGCCATCCTTGCCCGTGTTGAACACGAGCCGGTAGCCGGACTCGTCCACGCCTTCGGACTTCGCGACCTGGTGCGCGGTCGCGAGGATCTCGCCCGCGAGCACCGGGTCGACGTCGCCGATCGTCCGGTGGTGCTCCTTGGGGATCACCAGCACGTGCGTGGGCGCCTTGGGGTCGATGTCGCGGAAAGCGAGCGTCGTGTCGGTCTCCGTCACGACGGTCGCCGGGATCTCACCCGCGACGATGCGGCAAAACAGGCAATCGGTCACGCCGGCATCGTATTGGGTGCGGTATTGGTTCCGTTGGGCTCTGTTGTGCCGGCCCCGCAGCGATAAACGATGGCGGGGTGAAGGGCGCCAAACTGCTGGTCATCGTTCGGTGCCTCATCAGTTTCGCGATCGGCGTGCTGCTGGTGATCCTCGCGATCCGCTTCGGTGAGGCGCTGTGGCGGGCCGTCCAGTAGTAGTTCCCCAGTGGACGAAGCAGTGGACGCATCAGCGGACGAAGCAGAACTCGTTGCCCTCGGGGTCGCGCATCACCTGGAAGCTGCCCTTCTCGTCGGTGTGGACCACGCCCTCGCGGGTCGCGCCGAGGTTCACGGCCTTCACGACCGCGGCCTCGATGTCGTCGACCTCGAAGTCGAGGTGCAGCCGGTTCTTCACGTCCTTGCGCTCGGGCACCGGCTGGAACGACATCCGCGGCCCGTCCGGCGGCTCGACGTGCGCCCAGCCGTGCGCGCGGTTCACCGGCTCCCCGCCCAGCAACTCGGCCCAGAACCGCACGAGCCGGCTCGGGTCGTTGCTGTCGACGACGATCTGCTCAAGCCTCACTGTGTTCCACCAGGTTCTCTCGTGCCCAGTCGCAGCAGAGGTCGAGCAGCCCCAGCAGCTTGTGCCCCTGCTCGGTCAGCTCGTACTCGACGCGCGGCGGGTTCTCGTCGTACTCGGTGCGCGCCACCGTGCCCTCGCGCTCCATGGCCCGCAACGTCTCGGTGAGCACTTTGGGCGTCACCGCGGGCATCTCGGCGCGCAGTTCGGTGAACCGTCGGCGGTCGTGGTGCAGTGCCCGCAGCACGTGGGCGGTCCACTTGTCACCGATGCGGTAGGGCAGGTTCACCAGCAGGTCGGACGGAACGCATTCCACCTGGTCACCCCCGATATCGTTGCGGAAACCGGCTACCCCGAGCCTACCTTCGCGCTCATGACGAAGATCGTTGTGTTCGGCGCCTCCGGGCGAGCGGGAAAGCAGATCGCGGCGGTCGCCGAGGCGCGCGGCCACGAGGTCCTGAGGGTCGGCAGGAACCCCGGCGTGCACAAGGCCGCCGAAGTGGCCGAGGGCTACGACGTGGCGGTGAGCGCGGTGGCCGACCTGTCCCGCGATGCGGCTGACTTCTACACCGAGGCGGCCCGCGCACTGGTGGCGTCCGGTGTCGGCCGCATCATCGTGGTGGGCGTGTTCCCGCTGCTGGAGGCCTCGCCAGGGGTGCGGATGATCGACCTCCCGGACTTCCCGGAGGAGAACCGCGCGTTCATGGAGGGCCACGCCGCCGGAGTCGAGGTGCTGGCCGGCTCGGACGCCGACTGGCTGGTGATCAGTCCGGTGGGGATGTTCGGCGGCACGAGTTCAGGCAAGTACCGCATCGGTGGGCTCGACCCGTCAGACGAACTGACCTACGAGGACTTCGCCCTGGCCGTCGTGGACGAAATCGAACGCCCGACCTGCCGCCTGACCCAGATCGGGGTGGCTTCGGCGGGTTAGTTGTGATCTCGATCACGAAAAAGGACCGAGCGCTTGTGCACTCGGCCCTTTCGGAGAGCGGGCGACGGGAATCGAACCCGCGTAGCTAGTTTGGAAGACTAGGGCTCTACCATTGAGCTACGCCCGCGTTGCCGCCCTTGAGGGGCTGCGGTTAATACCTTAGCCGAGAGCGGTAAGCTGGTTGCAACCGGGGCGTGGCGCAGTTTGGTAGCGCACCCGCTTTGGGAGCGGGGGGTCGCAGGTTCAAATCCTGTCGCCCCGACGGTTGGTGAAACCCGCAGCGATGAGTCGCTGCGGGTTTTCGCATCTAGGGGACCAGGTAGCGGCTGGCCCAGGCCGCCAGCACCTCGGCCACGTAGGCGGCGTCCGCGCGGTTGGTCAGCAGGTGGTCGGCGCCGTCGAGTGAGACGAACGACTTGGGGTGGCGGGCCGCGTCGAAGATGATCCTGGCGTTGTCGATGCCGACCAGGTCGTCCTGCGGTGAGTGCATGACCAGCAGGGCGCGGTCGAGGCCCGCGATGCAGGCGGTCTGGTTCTGCTGCTTGATGTCGACGAGGAAGTCCTTGCTGATCCGGAACGGGCGTCCGGCCAGCACAACCTCGGCGACGCCGTGGGTTTCGATGTCGGCGCGCGAGGGGCCGATCAGGTGCTCGACGTGCGCGGTGTCGGCCGGGGCGCCGATGGTGACGACGGCGCGGACCTCCGGGACGCGGTGGGCCGCGGCGAGGACGGCGGCGCCGCCGAGAGAGTGTCCGATGAGGACGCTCGGGGCGCCGGTGGTGTCGCGCAGGTGGTTGGCGGCGCAGACGAGGTCGTCGACGTTGGACGTGAAGGTCGTGTTGGCGAAGTCGCCGTCGGACTGGCCGAGGCCGGTGAAGTCGAAGCGCAGCACCGCGACACCGCGGGCGGCGAGCTCGCGGCAGATGCGGGAGGCGGCCACGGAGTCCTTGCCGCAGGTGAAGCAGTGGGCGAAGACGGCCGTCGCGACGATCTCCCCGGCCGGCAGGTCGAGCTTGCCCGCGAGTGCCTGCCCGTGCTTGCCCGCGAAGACGGCTTTCCGGTTGTCCATGTTTTTCATTGTGGGCCCTCTATGGTGCGTCAAGTGCGCTACCAGTACCTGGACGCCCGGCTGCGGCAGGCGTTCGACGACGCCGGGCTCGACCGCGGGCAACGAGCGTTGTTGCAGGGTGTGTTGCGCGCGCTCGACCCCGATGCGCACCTCGGTGAGCACGTGGCGGGCCTCAACAGCGCGTTCCTGGCCGTCACCCGTGCGCAGACCGCGTTGGAGAGCCACGCCGCCGAGGACCAGCCCCGGTGGAACCTGTTGCGCCGCATCGTCACCACCTCGCTCGCGTGCGTGGACGCCGCTGCGCCCGCCTACGCGCACGGTGGCGCGCTGGAACTCGCTGCGGCGCGTCAGACGCTCGTCGAGGTCGACGCGGCCATCGCGGCCGACGGGCAGAGGTTCGACCCGCAGGTGGCGGCGAAGGCGGCGCAGAAGCTGGATCCGCACGCCCTGGAGACAGCGGTCAAGCAGTGGATCACTCCACTGTGGAGCGGCGTCGAACTTCCGGTGCGCGCCAGGATGATCGCCGAGGTCGCGGTCGTCGTGGCGGTGCACGGGCGCGACGGCAGGCACCTCCGGTCGGACCTGCTGAGGTGGCTGAAGAAGCCGACGGATCTGCACGAGGTGCTCCTGCCGGAACCGTGCAGGCACGTCGTCGCGCTGGTGGTGCGGGGCGCGCGAGTGCTGCGGCACTTGGACCAGCTGCTGCCCGAGGCGCGGCAGGAGTCGTTGCACCGCAACAGGTTGCCGAAGGACGACTTCCTGAAGGACGCCGTGGACGGGTCGTCGGTGCTGGTGCGGTTGCCGGTCACCGCGGCGGACGCGCACACGGCGGCGTTGCGGGGCAGGCGAATCCTCAGCGAGGTGCTCGACCAGTACGCGGCGGGGGAGCGGCTCACCGAGCTGAACATCGCGCCGTTGTGGCAGGTCAGCGGTCCGGGTGGACGGGTCACGCGCGGCACCGAGCACCAGCGCACGTTGAACAACGCCTACCCGCTCACCGCCTACTGGCCGGCGGAGCTGCGCAGTGCGATGCGGGTGGCGAACCTGGCGCGCCAGGTGGACGCGCCGATGGCCAGCGCCGGGCTCGCGTGGAGTGCGCTGGAGGCGACCGGGCTGGACCCGAGCCGGATCGCGTGGCTCGCCAAGGCGTGCGCGCTGCAGATGTTGCGGCAGCACCTGATCAGCCTGCACGTCGTCGTCACCAACCACGACAAGGAGCTGCGCGCGCCGTTGGACGCGCACGTGCCCACGACCGGGGTGAAGCACCATCTGAGGTCCGTGGACGCGTGGCTGGAGGTGCTGATCAAGCACAACCGGCCGCGGGAGGGGCTCAAGGCCGCGCAGGACGCCGTCACCGCTCTCGCCACGAACGAGGGCGGTCTGGTGCAGGACCTGGTCGAGATCTGGCGAACCAGGCTCACGGACTCCACGGCGCTGGCGGGCTGGCTGGCCGAGCAGGAGGACACCGCGGCCGCGTTGCTGGAGTGGCTTTACGTCACGAGGAACCTGGCGTTCCACGCGGGACGGTTCGCGACGCCGGCGGACGAGCTCACCGCGCACGCCGGGCAGGCCGTCGCCGACCTGACGCTCGAGTTCCTCGGCAACTGGCGGACCGTGGAACGACAGCAGGGTTTGCCCGAGACCTCCGCCCTGGAGATCTACCGCAGGCTCGCCCAGCGCTCCGACCAGCTGGTGGCCCGGCTCAAACGGGCGGGGTCCGTGCGCAGGTTGAGCGTCGAGGACATCTCCGGCCCCGACGAGAAGTGGTGGTCCCGCGGCACTGGCACCGGCAACGGTCAAGGCGCCAGTTGAGACGGATGCCCCACAGCGAAAAGGCCCTGCACCACCCGAAGCTGGTGCAGGGCCTGATGAACGTCAGGGCTAGGGCTTGGCCTTGGTCAGCCAGTCCTCGACCCGGTCAGGGTTCGCCTCGACCCACCGCTTCGCCGCCTCTTCGGCGGACATCTTGTACTTCGCGATGAACGACGCGACCGTGTCCTGTTCGTCGTTGCTCCACTGGAAGTTCTGGATCAGCCGGGCGGCGGGGCCGCCCTTCTCGATGAACTTCTTGGAGGCGATCTTGTCCAGCTCGTAGCGCGGGTAGTCGCAGGCGACCTTGGCCGCGTCCGCGTCACAGCCGGCCTTGTACTCGGGCAGCTCGATCTTGACCAGTTCGATGTCGAGGTGCAGCCACTGCGGCTCGAAGAAGTAGCCGATCAGCGGCGCCTTCTTCTCCTCCGCCTGGCGGAAGGCCTTGATCGAGGCCTGCTCGCTGCCCGCGTAGACGACCTTGTAGTTGAGGTTCAGGTTCTTCACCAGAGCCTCGTCGTTGGTCACGTACGAGGGGTCGCCGTCGAGCACCTGGCCCTTGCCCTCGGACTGCGGGGTGACGAACAGGTTCGCGTACTTGTTGAGGTTCTGCCAGTTCGTGATGTCCGGGTAGGTCTTCTTCATCCACGGCGGGACGTACCAGCCGATCACGCCCTTGTTGCCGGACGGGCCGACCCGCACGGCGGTGTGCTTCTCCTCGATGTACTTCTGCTTCAGGTCCTCGTGACCCCAGTTCTCCAGGATCACGTCGATCTCGCCGGAGTCGAGACCCTGCCAGGCCGTCTGTTCGTCGACTTCCTTCTTCGTCACCTTGCAGCCGAGCCGCTTCTCGGCGAGGTACGCGACGACCGCCGCGTTGGCCTCGTAGCCGACCCACGGGTTGACCGCGATGGTGATGGATCCGCAGGGCTCGCTGGGCGCCGTAGAGCTGGAGCGTGGTGACGACGATGTCGATCCGCTGCCACAACCGGCAATTGTCAACACGAACGCCATTGCCAGAGCGATTCTGGGGGCTTGCACGAACAGCTCCTCGTCGGGGGGAAGAGCGATGCAGGAGACCGCTCAGTTCAGCTTTTCCCGATCGATCGACGGCAGTCAAGTCATGGGATGATTGGTTGTCCACAAAGGACCGAATTTGTATCAGCCCTTGACCGTACTCGTGCGAAGGTCAATGCTGTCGCGCATCGAGAAACGGTGTGCGCAGTCCGCAACAGCCCGCAACAAGTTCCGCAACAGGTTCGGAGTGGTTTGGCGTGGATCCCGTGATTTCGGTCAGGGACCTGTGGAAGGTGTTCGGCCCCAACGCGTCTCAAGTGGTGGCATCGGACGAGCTGAAATCGTTGTCACGGTCGGAGCTGATGGACCGCACAGGTGCCGTCGCCGCCGTGCGCGGAGTGGACTTCGACGTCGCTCCGGGTGAGATGTTCGTGGTCATGGGACTGTCCGGGTCGGGCAAGTCCACTCTGGTCCGCTGTCTAACGAGACTCGTGGAGCCGACGGCGGGTGCCATCACGTTCGAGGGTGAGAACATTCTCGAGGCGGACCCGAAACGGCTGCGTGACCTGCGCCGGAACAAGTTCTCCATGGTGTTCCAGCACTTCGGTCTGCTGCCTCATCGGACGGTCGCGGACAACGTCGGTTACGGGCTGGAAATCCGCGGGGTACCGCGGGCGAAACGTGGGGAACGATCACAGGAAGTGATCGACCTCGTGGGGCTCACCGGTTACGAGAAGTCCTATCCGGACCAGCTTTCCGGCGGTATGCAGCAGCGCGTCGGACTCGCGCGCGCACTTGCCGGAGATCCCGATGTTTTGTTCTTCGACGAACCTTTCTCGGCGCTCGACCCGCTGATCCGGCGCGACATGCAGTCCGAGGTCATCAGGCTGCACCGCGAGGTCGGCAAGACGATGGTCTTCATCACCCACGACCTGAGCGAGGCGCTGAAGCTCGGCGACCGGATCCTGATCATGCGGGACGGCCAGGTCGTGCAGGTCGGCACCGGTGACGAGCTGGTCGGCGCGCCCGCGGACGACTACGTGCGCGACTTCGTGAAGGACGTGCCGCGGTCGCACGTGCTGACGTTGAAGTGGATCATGCGGCCGCCGCGTCCCGAGGACGAGCTGGACGGGCCTGAGCTGCCGCCCGAGACCGTGGTGCGCGAGGCCGTGCGCAGCGTGCTCAGCGCGGACAAGCCGGTGAAGGTCGTGCGGGACGGCGAGCTGCTCGGCGTCGTGGCGGACGAGGAGATCCTCGGGGTCGTGGCCGGGGAGGCGTGACATGGTTGCCGTCGCCGCCCCTCGGCAGCTTCCGCGCAAGACGCTGGTTTTCGGCGGGATCGTCGTCGCCTGGCTGGTGCTGTGGATGGCGTTCCGCAACGTCGGGACGCTGCCGCTGGACGCCTCCGCGCTGACGCCGCTGCACCGGTGGGTCAACGAGCTCAACGACGCCGTTGGCGCGTCGCGGAACTCCAACCCGGTGTTCCTGTACTTCTTCAACGAGATCCGGCTCGTCATCGACGAGTTCGTGACGTTCGTGCAGGCGTTGATCGCGCAGCCGTCGTTCGGCCGCCCGGTGCCGGTGATCGGCTGGCTCGGCGTGGTCGCGATCGCGGGTTTCGTCAGCTTCGTGGTCGCCGGCTGGCGGATCGCGTTGCTGTCGATCGCGGGCTTCGTGTTCCTCGGCCTGCAGGGTTTGTGGCAGGAGAGCATGGACACGCTCTCACTGACGCTGGCCGCTGTCGTGATCTCGTTGCTGTTCGGCATTCCACTCGGGATCTGGGCGGGACTGTCCGATCGGGCCAACCGGGTCATGCAGCCGGTGCTCGACTTCATGCAGACCATGCCGACGTTCGTCTACCTGGCGCCGCTGACGTTGTTCTTCCTGATCGGTCCGGCGTCGGCGACGATCGCGACGCTGATCTACGCCGCGCCGCCGGCGATCCGGATCACCGCGCACGCCATCCGGTCGGTGCCGCACAACACCGTCGAGGCGTCGGAGTCCCTGGGCGCGACCAAGAAGCAGACGCTGGTGAAGGTGCTGCTGCCGTCCGCGCGCAAGACGATCGTGCTCGGCATCAACCAGACGATCATGGCCGCGCTGTCGATGGTCACGATCGCGGCGCTGATCGACGCGCCCGGTCTCGGCAAGACCGTCGTGAAAGCGTTGCAGACGCTGGACGTCGGCACAGCGTTCAACGCGGGTCTGGCGATCGTGGTGCTGGCGATCGTGCTGGACCGCGTGACGACCGCCGCGACCGAACGCCGGAAGCTGCCGCGCTGGGCGTTGTACAGCGGGCTCGGCGTCACGGGTGTCGCGGTGTACTTCTCGTACACCTACCTGTGGGCGGCGGAGTTCCCGTCGGACGTGGAGATCGGCAGCTCGATCCGCAAGGGCGCGACCGCGGTGACGGAGTGGGCGCAGGACTCGCTGCCGCTGATCACCAACGGTTTCAAGGACTTCGTGACGTTCGCGTTGATCAACCCGTTGCAGGCGCTGCTGGCCGAGTCGCCGTGGTTCCTGGTGGCGCTGGTGATCGTGGCGCTGTCGTTCATGATCGGCGGCGTGCGCTGCGCGATCGTGTCCGCCGTTTGCCTGGGACTGCTGATCGCGACCGGGTTGTGGCAGGACGCGATGATCACGCTGGCGTCCACTCTGGTCGCCACGATCCTGGTGATGATCCTTGGCATCGTGGTCGGTGTGTGGATGGGGCGCAGCAGGCGAGCCGACCGGTTCATCCGGCCGATCCTCGACGCCGGTCAGGTCATGCCGGCGTTCGTTTACCTGGTGCCCTTCCTGGCGTTGTTCTCCGCGTCACGATTCACGGCGATCATCGCGGCCGTGGTGTTCGCGGCGCCGGTCGCCATCAAGATCATCGCCGACGGCATCCGGGCGGTGTCGCCCGCGACGGTCGAGGCGTCCACGGCGCTGGGATCCAGCTCGTGGCAGACGATCGTGAAGGTGCAGCTGCCCATGGCTCGCGGGGCGTTGACGCTCGCCGCCAACCAGGGGCTGATCTACGTGCTCTCGATGGTCGTCGTCGGCGGCCTCGTGGGCGCCGGTGCTCTCGGCTACGACGTGGTGGCCGGGTTCTCGCAGAGCAATTTGTACGGCAAGGGGCTCGCGGCCGGTGTCGCGATCGTCGTGCTGGGCGTGATGCTCGACCGCCTCACCCAGGCGGCCGCCAAGCGGTGGACCAACTAGGAGGTCTGGAAAGTGGCAAGGCACAGCGTGCTGGGAGCGGTGCTCGTGGGAGCACTCGCACTGGCTGGTTGCGGTGGCGCCAAGGTCGGTGACACCTCCTCGGGTGCGACCGGCGACTGCGGCACGTTCAACCTCGCGGTCAACCCGTGGGTCGGTTACGAGGCGAACGCGGCAGTGCTCGCGTACGTGGCCGAGAAGGAGCTCAAGTGCAAGGTCACCAAGAAGGAGCTCAAGGAAGAGGTGGCCTGGCAGGGCTTCGGCACCGGTGAGGTCGACGCCGTCGTCGAGAACTGGGGTCACGACGACCTGCGCAGGAAGTACATCGACGAGCAGAAGACGGCCGTCAGCGCGGGCTCGACGGGTGTGAAGGGCCAGATCGGCTGGTACGTGCCGCCGTGGCTCGCCAAGGAGCACCCGGACATCCTGGACTGGAACAACCTCAACAAGTACGCGGACCAGTTCAAGACGTCCGAGTCCGGCGACAAGGGCCAGCTGCTCGACGGCGACCCGTCGTTCGTGACCAACGACGAGGCTCTGGTGAAGAACCTGAACCTCAACTACAAGGTCGTCTACGGCGGCTCCGAGACCGCTCTGATCCAGGCCTTCCGCCAGGCGGAGAAGGACAAGAAGTGGGTCATCGGCTACTTCTACTCGCCGCAGTGGCTGCTCAACGAGATCAAGCTCGAGAAGGTGAAGCTGCCCGAGTACAAGGCGGGCTGTGACGCCGACGCCGAGAAGGTCGCCTGCGACTACCCGGACTACGACCTCGACAAGATCGTGTCCAAGAAGTTCGCCGACGCCAACGGTCCTGCGTTCAACCTGGTCAAGAACTTCAAGTGGACCAACGAGGACCAGAACACCGTGGCGAAGTACATCGCCGAGGACAAGATGAAGCCCGAGGACGCGGCCAAGAAGTGGGTCGAGGCCAACGCCGACAAGATCAAGGCGTGGACCGCGAAGGCCTAGGTCTTCCTGAGCGCTGAAACAGCAGGGGTGGTTCCCGGACGAGCGGAACCACCCCTGCTGCTTACCCCCGGCATCACGCAGCCTGTTGCCCGTTGGGAACCTCAGGCTCGTGGCGGTGCGTCATCCGGTGCCACCACGACCGCGGCTGCCCGCCGTTGCGGTAGTACTCCTGGACGCGGCGGGCGTCCTCCCGCAGAGCTGCCTGCCGGTAGTCCATCTCCGCCTTGATCGCTTCGGGCGTCCACTCCATCAGACTCACTCCTCAGTTCGTCTCTCTGTTGACGATGAGATTGCTGCTGAGGGGTGGCCCCTTACATCGGACGATCACCTAAGGCCGCGCCGCGAGACCCCTTACCCCGCGTTCCGCTGGCCGGATCAGAAGCTGCCCGCGGGCGGGGTAAGGCCTCACCATCAGGCGCATGACTGCCGCTCAACTACCCGCGCGAGCTGCGCGTTTCTTCGATCCCGCCACGCCGGTCCACTTCGACGACCTGCTGGACACGTGGAGCGCTTACTCCTACGCGGACGTGCTGAGGGTGCTGACCGACGTCGAGCACTTCTCGTCCGGCTATGGCCTCACCGACGAGACCAGGCCGTTCGCGAGCCCCATCCTCACCGGCATGTGGGCGGCGGACGGGCAGCGTCACCGCGACCTCAGGGCCGCCGTGACCGACCCGTTCCGGCCGGGCGTGATGACCCGCCTGGAGACCCAGGTCCGCTCGATCGTCGTCGACCTGCTCGCCCCGCTTCCGCCGGACGGGTTCGATCTGGTGCAGCAGGTCTCGCAGCAGCTGCCGGCACAGGTGATCTGCCACCTGCTCGGGCTCGACCTGTCGGCGGCGCCGCGGATGAACGGGTGGGTGGACGAGGCGTACCAGGTCTCGGTGTCCACGAACACCATCCCGGTGCAGGCCGACATGGCCGAGTTCTTCGCCGAGGTGCTCGCCGCGCGCCGGGTGACGCCGCGGGACGGGCTCATCGACGATCTGCTGGCCGCGCAGGACGCCGGGTACCAGGTGGACGGCCGGACGATGACCGACTGGGACATCATCGGCTACTGCGCGATGTTGCTGTCCGCGGGCATCGACACGACGGCGACGAGCCTGTCGAACGCGGTGCTGTTCCTGACCGAGCACGACTGCTGGGCCGAGTTGGGCGCTGACCCGTCGCTGATTCCCGGCGCGGTCGAGGAGTCGATGCGCTGGTATCCGGCCTTTCCCGGGGTGCGCAGGCTGGTCGTGCGGGACACGACTGTTGCCGGGCATGAGATCAACGCGGGCCAGTGGATCACTGGCTGGCTCAGCGCGGCGAACCGCGACCCGGCTCGATTCGCGGAGCCCTCCCGGTTCGACATCCGGCGCACGACGCGCAGCCTGACGTTCGGGCACGGCCTGCACCACTGCCTCGGCGCCGGGCTCGCGCGCCTTGAGCAACGGGTGCTGCTCGAGGAGGCGGTGCGGCGGCTTCCCTTGTTGCGCAGGGAAACCACCGCACCGGTCGTCCGTCGTGAGTGGATGATCGACGGTCTGCTGGAGGCGACCTTCCGCTTCGACTAGCGGCGGATCAGGTACGTCTCGCCGGGCGTCGCGTTGAACACCGCGTAGGAGTGGTAGACGTAGAAGCTCAGACAGTCCACTTCGGACAGATCCGACGCGCGGTAGGCGGCGATCGCGCCCCAGTTGGTCTTCGCGGCCATGGAATTCCGGGAAGGCATGCGAAAACTCCCCTAGCTGTCCTCACACCTTTGTGAGGCTCCCACCTCCACAAGAGGAAGGGGCGGGGCACGACTACCGTGCCCCGCCCGTCTCGTTCCGAAACAACCCGTTCAGCCGAGTGATCAGTCCCTGGTGAAGCGCAGGGTGATCACCTGGAACGGGCGCAGGACGATCTCCTCGGAGGCGTCGTTCTGCGGCCGTTCGAGGAGGTCGGTTTCCTTGATCCCCTGGTAGGAGAACGACGTGCTGAGCGTGGCGCGGGCTCGGCCGCCGTGCGCTTCGTAGAGCCGGACGACGACGTCGCCTGACCTGTCGTCGGCGAGTTTGACGGCCTCGACCCTGATCGCCGGGTTGTCGGTGCGCACCAACGTTTCCGGTGCTTGCGAGCCACGGACGGACTGCGGTGGCAGGTTGATGCGGTAGCCCGCGTCGATGGCCTCCGGGATGCCCGCGCCGACCACGAGCGCGTAGCGGAAGCGGTGCTCGCCCTGGTCGGTCTCGGGGTCGGGGAACCTCGGCGCGCGCAGCAACGACAGGCGGACCGTCGTGGTGGTGCCGCCGTCCTCGCGGGTGGTGCGGGTGACCTCGTGGCCGTAGGTCGAGTCGTTGACCACCGCGACGCCGTAGCCGGGCTCGCCGACGTGCAGGAAGCGGTGGGCGCAGATCTCGAACTTGGCCGCCTCCCACGAGGTGTTGGTGTGCACCGGGCGGTGCAGGTGGCCGAACTGGGTCTCGGCGGTGGAGACCTCGGCGCGCACGTCGAGCGGGAAGGCGATCTTGAGCAGTTTCTCGCGTTCCTGCCAGTCGACCTCGGTGTCGAAGTCGACCTGCTTCGCGCCTTCCCTCAGCCGGATCGTCTGGGTGAGCACCGAGTTGCCGAACTTCGCCCGGACCACGACGCCTTCGGAGGTGTCGATGCGCTCGGACGGGATCAGGTCGGCCTTCCAGTTGCGGTAGAAGGGGTCGATGTCCCAGGCGTCCCACTGGTTCGGGTTGTCGCGGTGCAGCTGCGGCATGCCGGCGAACCCGTGCGGGGGCAGGACCTCGCGGTCGTTCTCCAGGTCCAGGATCGACAGAACGATGCCGTCAGGGTCGATCGTGACGCGCAGCCTGCCGTTGTCCAGCACGCCGTTTTCCGGTGCCACGAAAGGTTTCGGAGCCTCGCCGCCGAGCACGTCGAACGTGAGCTCGTCGTCGCCGTCGCCCTTGATCGCGTCGATCGCCTGCGCGGTGAGGGCTTTCAGCTCGGAGGCCACGCGCGCGTAGGTGGCTTCGGCCTCGCGGTGCACCCAGGCGATCGAGCTGCCCGGCAGGATGTCGTGGAACTGGTGCAGCAGAACGGTTTTCCACAACCGGTCGAGCTCTTCGTACGGGTACTCGTGACCCTGGAGCGCGGCCGCGGTGGCCCAGTGCTCGGCCTCGCGCAGCAGGTGTTCGCTGCGGCGGTTGCCCTGCTTGGTCTTGGCCTGCGTCGTGTAGGTGGCGCGGTGCTTCTCCAGGTACAGCTCACCCGCCCACACCGGGGCGTCCGGGTACTCGTCCTGCGCGGCCTGGAAGAAGTCGCGCGGCGGTTCGACCTTGACCGTCGGCGAGCCTTCGAGGTTCGCGACGCGGTGCGCGGTCTCCATCATCTCGCGGGTGGGGCCGCCACCGCCGTCGCCGTAGCCGAACGGCACCAGCGAGCGCGAGGCCTTGGCGTGCTCGGCGAACTGGCGGGAGGCGCGCGCGAGCTCCTCGCCGGACAGCGACGAGTTGTAGGTGTCGACGGGCGGGAAGTGCGTGAAGATCCGGGTGCCGTCGATGCCCTCCCACCAGAAGGTGTGGTGCGGGAACTTGTTGATCTGGTTCCACGACAGCTTCTGGGTGAGGAACCAGCGCGACCCGCTCAGCTTGATCAGCTGGGGGAGTGCGGCGCTGTAGCCGAAGGAGTCCGGCAGCCACACCTCCTCGGTCTCCACGCCGAAGTTGTCGAGGAAGAAGCGCTTGCCGTGCACCAGCTGGCGGGCCATCGCCTCGCCGCCGGGCATGTTCGTGTCGGACTCGACCCACATGCCGCCGACCGGGACGAACTGTCCACTCCGGACCTTCTCGCGGACCCGGTCCCAGACGTGCGGGTGGTGGTCCTTCATCCACGCGTACTGCTGGGCCTGGGAGCACGCGAAGTAGAAGTCCGGGTACTCGTCCATCAGCTTGGTGACGTTCGAGAACGTGCGCGCGCACTTGCGGACTGTTTCTCGGAGCGGCCACAACCAGGCGCTGTCGATGTGCGCGTGGCCGATCGCGGAGACCTTGTGCGCGGAGGCGTTGGCGGGCAACGACAGCACCCCGGCCAGCTCTTCACGTGCGAGGTCGGCGGTGGCGGCTACCTCGTTGAGATCCAGCGCGTCCATCGCCCGGTCGAGCGCGTGCAGGATCTTGTGGCGGCGCGGGTCGTGGTCCGGCAGTTCCTTCATCAGCGACTGGAGCACCTCGATGTCGAGCATGAGGTGCCAGACCTGCGGCTGGAACACCGCGAGCTCGGCCTTGAGGATCTTGTACAACGGCTCGGTGCCCGCGGTTTCCTTGTCGCCCAACAAGGTCGGCAGGAACGGGTGGAAGTCGAGGATCGTCGGGTTGCCCGCGGCTTCGAGGTAGAAGAGGACCTCGGTGCCGTCGACGGGCAGGTAGGTGTTGCGCGGTTCGATGCCCTTGATGGGCTCGCCCTGCGCGTTGTAGGCGAGGCCCTCGGACTGGAAACCGGGGCCGGGGTGGGTGAAGCCGAGGTCGAGCACGACCTCGACCTGCTTGCCCTGCCACGCTTCGGGAACGCTGCCGGTGAGCCGGAACCAGCTCGTGCTCCACGGCGCGCCCCAGGCGTCGCCGACCGCGGCCGGTGCGTAGGTGGCGGCGAGGGCTTCGGCGACCGGGACGGGCTCGTCCGGCACGGTCCACACGGCCAGTTCGAGGGGTGCGGTCTCGCCGTAGATCGCCGGGCGGATGCGTTCCTTCAGCGTGCGGTTGAGTCGTTCTTCCAGCAGCGCGCGTTCGTCGTGCACGTGTTCACCCCAGCTCGATCGAGGCCCGCACGCCGTCGCGTGCGAGGGTCATCCACTCTTCGAAGAAAGCTCCGCCCGGTCCCCACGAGGGCCGGTCGCCGTGCAGCTTGATCGGCGTGCGCTCGGCCGGCGCCGGCGTCGCCTCTCGCACGATCCTGGCGATCGCCTCCCCGAGCGGCTTGACCTTGCGTTCCGTCGTCAACAACCCCAACTCGTACTCGCGTTCGGGGAAGTCCACCAACGCACGGTCGACGTCGTGCGAGCACCACCACGTCACGCCCCAGAGGTTCGAGCAGGTCAGCACGTTCGCAAGCGTTTGCTCGGCGAACTCCGGGGCCTGTTCCGCGCTGATCTCGGGCTGGGCGGCGCCGACCTCCTGCAGCCACACGGGCCGGTTCGGGTCCTTCGCGTGCGCCTTGGCCAGCTCGACGAGGTATTCGGCGTGGTGGAGGCTCTCCGTGGACATCGGGCCGTAGCGCTGCGCGGTGCCGTTGAAGACCCACGAGTGCACGGTGGTCATCGCGCCCTTGTTGGCCGCGTGTTCGGGCAGGAACTCGTGTTCGCTCTCGTACCAGACGGCGTCGTACTCGGAGTGCACGTGCGGGAGTCCGGGCGCGGACCGGTCGCACTCGGCGAGCAGCGCGTCGATCCACTCGCCGGCTTGCTCCGGCGTGCAGGGGTTGGACTCGGTGAGCAGGTTGACCTCGTTGCCCAGGGTGAAGCCGAGGAAGTTCGGCTTGTCCTTGAGCGCCTCGGCGAGCGTGCGGATGTAGAACTTCTGCCCGCTGATCACGTCCGGGTCGATGAAGATGTTGCGCTTGTGCCAGGTCTGCACCCACGACGGGTAGAAGTCGAAGCTCGACAGGTGGCCCTGCAGCACGTCGACCTGCACGTCCAGGCCGGTTTCGCGGGCCGCGTCGAGCATCTGGGCCAGCTGCTCGACGGCTTTCGGGCGGACCAGGCCGCGGTTGGGCTGGAACACCGGCCACAGCGGGAAGATCCGCACGTGGTCGAGGCCGAGGCCCGCGATGGACTCGAAGTCGGCTTTGACGTCGTCGAGGGAGAAGTCGAGCCAGTGGTGGAACCAGCCGGTCGACGGGGTGTAGTTCACGCCGAAACGCAAGGTTGAGCTCCTCGGGGTCTAGCCCTTGATCGCGCCTTCTCCCACTCCGCGGAAGAAGTGCTTTTGCAGCAACAGGAACAGCAGGATCAGCGGGAGGACGGCGATGATCGTGCCCGCCGCCACCAGCCGCTGGTTCTGCACGAACGTGCCCTGGAGGTACGCGAGGCCGATGGTGAGCGTGTACTTCTCCTGGTCGCTCAGCACGACGAGCGGCCAGAGGAAGTCGTCCCAGCTGAACATGAACGAGAACAGCGCCACCACGACCAGCGTGCCCTTCACCGACGGCAGCGCGAGGCGGGTGAAGCGCTGCCAGGCGTTGGCGCCGTCGATGATCGCGGCTTCCTCGACTTCGGCGGGGAGTGCGAGGAAGGCGTTGCGCAGCAACAGGATGTTGAGCGGGGCGATCGCGCCGGGCAGCACGACCGCGGTGAGCGTGTTGTTGAGCTCGAGGCCGCGCATCACCAGGAACAGCGAGATGAGGATGGCCTCGAACGGGACGAGGATGCTGCTGGCGAAGATCACGCCCGCGAACCTGCGGCCCCTGAACTTCAGCCGTGACAGGGCATAGCCGGCCATCGCGGCGCCCAGGCAGTTCGTGAGGACGTTGACGCTCGCGACGCCCAGCGAGTTCAGCGCGAACGTCCAGACGGGCACGACGTCGGCTACAGCCGCGTAGTTGCTGAACGTCGGGTCGTTGGGGATGAAGTCGGGGACGAAGACGTCCTCGGTGGGGCCCTTGATGCTGGTCACGAACTGCCACAGGAACGGCCCGATGCTGATCGCGAGGATGCTCAGCAGGCCGAGGTACCGGAGGGCGAGTTTCACAGCTGGTCCTCCCTGCGGTTGAGCTTGAGCGTGATCAGCAGCAGCCCCAGCAGGATCACGAACAGCACGAGGCTGAGCGCCGAGGCGTACCCGACCTCACCGGTGAGGCCGCGGCCGACGGACTGGATGAGCATCACCATCGTCGTGCTCGCCCCGCCCGGCCCGCCGGTGCCGCCGGAGAGCAGGTAGATCTCGGAGAACACGCGGAACCCGTTGACCGCGCTCAAGGCCGCGATGAGCACCATGGTGGGGCGCAGTGAGGGCACGGTGACCGACCAGAACCTCCTGACCGGTCCCGCGCCGTCGACCATCGCGGCCTCGTGCAGGTCCTTCGGCACGTTCGCGAGCGCGGCCAGGTAGATGACCATGTAGTAGCCGAGGCCGCGCCAGACCGTCACGAGCATGGAGCTGAAGAGCAGCAGCGTCGAGTCGGTCAGGAACGGAATCCTGGTGCCGCCCAACGCTTCCACGACGCTGTTCACCAGGCCGCGGCTGTCGAGCAGCCACGTCCAGATGAGCCCGACCACGACCGCGGACGCGATCACGGGCGTGAAGAACGCCGTGCGGAAGATCCCGATGCCCGGCACGATCTTCTGCGCCAGCATCGCGATCAGCAGCGGCAACAGCACCAGTGGCGGCACGACGCACACCATGTAGAGCAGGCTGTTGCGCGCGGCCACCCAGAACTTCGGGTCCTGGGCCATCCGCACGAAGTTGTCCACACCGGTGAACTGGCCGCCGCCCAGCGCGCTCGCGTCGGTGAACGCGAGCACGATCATGTTCAGGAACGGGAAGATCGTGAACATGAGGCAGACGGCCAGTCCTGGCAACAGGAACAGCCACGGCGTGTACGGGCGGTGCGTCACTTAAGCAGCCTGTTGCACTCTGCGACCGCGTCGTCCAGTGCCTGTTTCGGCGACTTCTTGCCGAGCATCGCGTCGGCCAGCTGCTGCAGCAGTGCTTCGCGCATCTGGTCGCTGAACTGCACGGGCGTGTAGTTCACCGCGGTCTGGAGCTGCTTGGCCGCCGCGACGCGCACGCGTGCCTCGTCGCTGCCGTCGTCCGTGGTGAAGTACGGGTCGTCGCCGCCCTTGCTGGTGCTCGGGAAGATCGAGGCGAGCTTGGCGAACTTCACCTGGTTCTCGGCGTTGGTGACGAACCGGCCGAACGCGAGCGCCGTCGCCTGGTTCTTGCTGCTCTTCGGCACGCTCACGCCGTGCAGGAACATGTTGGCGCTGCCCGTGTTCGTGATGGGCTTGGTGATGCCGATGTTCGCGTAGAGGCTCGGCGCGTCGGTCTTGAACTTGCCGAGGTCGTACGCGCTGCCGGGGTTGAGCGCGGTCTGCTGCGCCATGAACTTCGTGCCGGCGCCGGTGTAGTTCTGCGTGAGCGCCTCGGGGATGAGCGCGCCCGCGTCGTACATGCGCTTGTAGCTCTCGACGAACTCGATGCCCTTGGGCTCGTTGAAGGTGAACTTGTCCGCGTCGAACACCTTCACGCCGTAGAGCCCGAAGTCGGCGATGGACGGCGTCTGGCCGAGCATCGCGATCTTCTTGCTCTGGGCGAGCTTCAGTGCTTGCTCTTCGAGTTCCTTGAACGTCGTCGGCGGCTTCTCCGGGTCCAGGCCGGCTTCCCGGAACAGCGCCTTGTTGTAGAAGATCGGCCCGGTGTTGAGGTACCAGGGGAAGCCGTAGCAGCCGCCCTTGCCCGGGATCTCGAACGCCTGCCACGCGTTCGCCAGGTACTCCGGCTTGGCCTCCTTGAGCGCCTGGTCCAGGTCGACCAGCTGCCCGGCCTTGGCCAGCGGGAAGCTGAGGTCCGGCGGCACGTTGATCACGTCGGGCAGGCTGCCCGCGCTCGCGTCGGCCATGACCTTGGCCAGGTACCCGTCCGCGGGCTGGTCGACCCACTTCACCGAGGTGCCCTGGTGCTGCTTCTGGAACGCGTCGATGACACCGTTGACGTAGTCGGTGTACTTGGGCTTCAACGACCACGTCTGGAACGTGATCTCGCCGGTCACCTGCCCGCCCGCCGACGAGTTGCTCGCGGTGTTGCCGGACAGTCCGCAGCTCGCGAGGGCTCCGCTGACAGGCACCGCCGCCAGGCCTGCGAGGAACGTGCGCCTCTTCATTGACACCCACCTCCTTGGTCGCGGACCCTAGCTAAACCGGTTTATCTCCGGCTAGCCTCCGAACGTCTTGTTGTCTCGTTCCGGACAGGACGAGGATGCGCGGGTCGAAGGGTGCGCTGGGTGAAAAGGCCGACCATCAAGGACATCGCGGCTGCGGCCGGGGTGTCGAAGGGGGCTGTGTCGCTCGCGCTGAACGGGCGGTCCGGCGTGTCGGACGCGACCCGTGCTCGGGTGCTGGAGGTGGCCTCCGGACTGGGGTACCGGCCGTCGGTCACCGCACGGGCGTTGTCGTCCGCCTCCGCCGACGCGGTGGGGCTGGTGCTGGTGCGGCCGCCTCGGGCGCTGGGGGACGAGGCGTTCTTCTTCCAGCTGATCGCCGGGATGCAGTCGTCGATGTCGTCCGCGCTGCTGTTGCAGGTGGTGTCTTCTCGGTCCGACGAGATCGAGCTGTACCGGCGGTGGTGGGCCGAGCACCGGGTCGACGGGGTGTTCCTGGTGGATCTGCTGGTGTCGGATCCACGGGTCGAGCTGATGTCATCGCTGGGGTTGCCGGCCGTTGTTGTCGGCGGGGCTGGGCATCACGGGTCGCTGGCGTCGGTGTGGGCTGATGACTACGCGGCCATGACTTCTGTGGTCGAGTATCTGAAGTCGTTGGGGCATCGGCGGATTGCCCGGGTCGCTGGGCTGTCTTCGTTGTTGCACACGGTTCGTCGGGATCAGGCGTTTCTCGCGTCTGTTGTGGACGGTGTGATCGTTGCCGGGGACTACACGGCTGAGGCTGGGGCGGTGGCTACTCGGTCGCTGTTGTCTTCTGCGGATGCGCCTTCGGCGATTGTTTATGACAACGACGTTATGGCTGTTGCTGGGGCTGAAGTGGCTGCTTCGCTCGGGGTTGCGGTGCCGTCGGAGTTGTCGATCGTGGCTTGGGATGACTCGGTGCTTTGTCAGCACGGGCGGTTGACTGCTTTGTCTCGGGATACTTTTGCGTTTGGGGCTCGGGCTGCTCGGGCGTTGTTGGCTGTGGTGGAGGGGGCTTCGCCTACTGACGTCGAGGATGTGTTGCCTGAGTTGGTGGTTCGGGGGAGTACTGGGGGTGCGCCTTCGGCGCGCGGGTAGGACCTTGCGAGTCGCGACCTTGCGGGTGGTCGGGTTGCGTTGGGCGTGTTCCTGTTGCGAGTCCGTAGGTGGTCCCGTGCCGTGCGGCTGTCGCCTTGCGAGTCGCGGCCTTGCGGGTGGTCGGGCTGCGTTGGGCGTGTTCCTGTTGCGAGTCCGTGCCGTTCCCCTGTTGCGTAGTCAGAGTTCCGGTTGCGTGCTTCCCCTTGGGAGCTCTGCCCCAAACCCCGCCAATCTGATCAGGGGGCC
>NZ_JBFAYI010000035.1:0-90548 GCF_040681245.1 Lentzea sp. NPDC051838 | reverse complement strand
CACGCTTTTCGTCGACTTGACCTCCCCTCCCCGGTGTGGCTCGCTCCGACGCGACTCGTGACGGGGGCCACCGGACCGCACCACCTACGCAACAGCAAGCCGCTCAAAGCAACAGGCGTGCCATCAACCCACCCACAGCGCTGGCCCTCTGATCAGATTGGCGGGGTTTGGGGCAGAGCTCCCAAGGGGAAGCACGCAACAGGAACACGCCCTACGCAAGCCGGGAACGGCACGGACTCGCAACAGGAACACGCCCAACGCAACCCGACCACCCACAAAGTCGCGCCCCGCAAGGCGACAGCCGCACGCAACAGGACCACCTACGGACACGAAACAGCCAGCCGCCGACGGAACAGGGAGACGGCAACGGCCACCGGAGCGCGCGGCAGACAGGCGGCCAACCACCCCCGATTAGCACCACCAACGCAGCCTCACCTACACTGGTCGGGTTGCCTCGGCGAGGGCGAGTCTTCCACGGCTCGGCGTGATCGACGCGGTGGCTTGATGCCGCGCGTGTTGACGTTATCCGCGCGCTGCTCGCCGCCGCAGGCCACCACCCCAAAGCTCGATCCAACGCCTGACAACTTGTGCACCGCCCCGACGTACAAGGCCAGACTTGTAAGGAGTACCCCACCGTGTCCGAGGTCCGTCTCGCCGCTGAGCAGCGCACCGAATTCGGCAAGGGCGCCGCCCGCCGTACCCGTCGCGCCGGCAAGATCCCCGCGGTGCTCTACGGCCACGGTTCCGACCCGAAGCACCTGGCCCTGCCGGCGCTCGAGTTCGCCCGTGTTGTCCGTGAGCACGGCCAGAACGCCGTCCTCACCCTCGCCCTCGACGGCGGGAGCGAGCTGGCGCTCACCAAGACCGTCACCACGCACCCCATCAAGAACTACATCGAGCACGTCGACCTGCTGCTCGTCCAGCGCGGCGAGAAGGTCAGCGTCGAGGTGCCGCTGGTCATCACCGGCGAGGCCGTCTCCGGCACGCTGGTGACGCAGGACCTCACCACCATCACGGTGGAGGTCGAGGCGCTGCACATCCCCGAGCAGATCGAGCTGTCCCTCGCGGGCGTCGCCGCCGGCACCCAGATCCACGCGAGCGACCTGACCCTGCCGGCCGGTGCCGTCCTGGTCACCGACGCCGAGGCCCTGGTCGTCGCCGTGAACGAGGCGCCGTCCGCCTCGCAGCTCGAGGGTGACGAGGCCGCTCCGGCCGAGGCCACCGAGGAAAGCTGAGCCCCATCACGTCGGGCCGGACCAACGGCGCGCCACCTCCTCACGAGGGGGGTGGCGCGCCGTCCGCATACCTGGGACCGGCCGAGCTGCGGGCCAAGACGTTCCGCCGCAAGCGTCAGGGCTACGACCCGGAGCAGGTGAACGAGTTCCTGCTGATCGTCGCCGACGCGCTGGCGGGCCGCATTCGCCTGAACCCGGACCACGTGCGGACCGTCAGGTTCGCCACGGTCCCGAACGGCTACGACCCGTTGAGCGTCGACGGCGTCCTGCACCTGCTGGAGTTCCAGGTCCGCAACGGCATCGTGCCGCCCACGGGCCTCGCGACCGGTGACGACCTGCACGCGCGCAAGCTGCCGAAGACCGGCACCGGATACGATCGCGCCGAAGTAGACGCGTTCGTCGCCCGCGCCGCGGCCAACCTGGACGGCCGGGGTGCGATGACCTCCACCGAGGTCCGCAACACCCGGTTCAGCACCACGTCCGGCCTGCTGGGCAAGGGCTACCAGGTGAAGGCCGTGGACGCGTTGCTGGACGACCTCGAGCAGGAGTTGCGGTTCCGTGGACGATGACCTCGCCCTGATCGTCGGCCTGGGCAACCCCGGCCCCAAGTACGAGGGCAACCGCCACAACATCGGCTTCCTGGTCCTCGACGAACTGGCCGCCCGCGTAGGCGGCAGGTTCAAGGCCCACAAGTCCGGCGCGGAGATCGTCGAGGGCCGTCTGTCCGGCCACCGAGTCGTCCTCGCCAAGCCCCGCAGCTTCATGAACCTCTCCGGCGGCCCGGTCTCGAGCGCCGCCAAGTTCTTCAAGCCGAGTTTGATCGTCGTGATCCACGACGAGCTGGACCTCCCGTTCGCCGCCATCCGCATGAAGCTCGGCGGCGGTGACAACGGCCACAACGGACTCCGCTCCATCACGAAGTCGTTGGGCACCAAGGACTACCACCGCGTCCGCTTCGGCGTCGACCGCCCGCCGGGCCGCCAGGACCCCGCCGACTACGTCCTGAAGGACTTCTCCACGGTCGAGCGCAAGCAGCTCGCGCTGGAGATCGACCGCGCCGCCGACGCGACCGAGGCGCTGGTCACCAAGGGCCTGGAAGCCGCCCAAAACGCCTTCCACTGAGCCGTAGGATCAAGGCATGAGCAACCGAAAGGGCCATGCCGCGTAAGCGCCTGACCGTCCTCGACGGGTTCAGCGACCGCTTCATCGCCGACATCGTGCGGCTGGAGTTCAGCCGCGGCTACCTGTGGCCGCTGCGGCAGCCCGCACGAGGCCCGCGAGATCCTCGGCTTCGTCGCGAGCGCCCTCCCCCGCAAGCGCGCGAGGGAGCTGCGCAAACGCCTCGACGAGCTCGACGACCTCTTCTAGGGTGATCGTCATGAGCAACCGAAAGGGCCATGCCGCGTAAGCGCCCCGACGTCATGCGAGGCCTCTCCGGCAGGCTCGTCGCAGACCTGGACCGCCTCGAACGCAGCCGCAACTACCTGTGGCACGGCGAAGTGAAGCGCGCCCTCGAAGACTGGGCCGCCTACCAGCGCTCCCCTGCCCGCAGGCTCTGGCTGGACGACCCGCCCGTCATGTGTTCGTGCGACGTCGATCCGGCTCACCTGCGCGAGCTCCTCGGCCACGTCGCCGACGCACTCCCGAGCAAGAGCGGGAGGGAGCTGCGCAAACGACTCCAAGAGCTCGATGCCGCGTAAGCCCGCGAGCGCCGTCCGCAGGGACATCCCTCCCCTGCCGGGCCGCGATGACGAGCTCAACGACGTCCGCGGGGTCTCGCCCAGGACTCGCCAGGACATCCGCAAGCTCGAACTCGCTCGATGGTCGCGGGGAGCAGTCCGCAGCTGTCTGCGGACGTGGCGCCTGGAGGCGTGCGGCCCGCCGTGTCGCCTGCAGCTCGAAGGCGAGTGCCGCGAGCCGTGGGACCACGACGACGGCCACTGGGAACGCGAGCAGCTGGAAGAGGTACTGCATCAGCTACCCGCGCGCGCCGCACGGGAGCTGCGGCGGCTGGTGGAGCGAATCGACAACCACCATCTGTCCGGGTGCCCTGGCTGGCGCGAGTGCCGGTGGGATCGCGCCGGCAAGAGAACCCGGACCCTGTGGCACTAGACCAGCGCGGCCGCCGCGGACCTCCGCAACTTGCCGGACGGCGTCTTCGGCAATGTCCCCGGCGGCTGCACCACGACGGCGAACGGCCGCAGACCCACGGCGTCCACGACCCGTGCGGTGACTTCCTTGACCAGTGTCTTCTCGGCCTCGGCGTCCCCGGCGAGCTTCGACTCCAGCACCACCGCGAACCGCTCCCGCTGCGTCCCCGCGTCCAGCCGCACGGCGACGGCGTTGCCCGCGCGCACACCGTCCACAGAGCAGGCCGCACGCTCCACATCGGTCGGATAGATGTTCCGCCCGCCCATGATGATGACGTCCTTGCGACGTCCGCAGACGACGACCTGGCCGTCCTCCACCAGATAACCGATGTCCCCAGTGGACAGCCAACCGGAGGCGTCCTGAGTGGCCAGTGGGCCGTTGACGGTCAGATATCCAGGCGTCACCGCATCGCCGCGGATCTGCAGCTCACCGACGTCCCGAACACCCAGAACCGAGCCCGAGTCGGACACCACCCGCAGCTCCAGGCCGGGCAACGGCGGCCCGAGCAACGGGAAGGCCCGACCGTCCGAAGCAGGAACGGCCCGCCGGTCCGCCTCCACGGCGTCCGCGTCCACGACATCCACGGACAAACCGGTGAACAAAGGCGCGAAAGCCACACCCAGAGTGGTCTCCGCCATCCCGTAGGCGGCCAGGATCGACTCCGGGCGCAGTCCGAACCGCGCCCCGGCGTCCACGAACGCCTGCACAGCCGCCGGATCGATCGGCTCGGCGCCGTTCAGCGCCAGCCGCATCGAGGACAGGTCGAAGGAGTCGGACGACGAAGCCAGCCGGCGAGCCACGATCGCGTAGGCGAAGTTCGGCGCCGCGGTGATCGTGCCGCGGTACCGGGTGATCAGGTCGGCCCACAAAGTCGGGCGCGACAAGAAGTCGACGGGAGTGACCTTCACCAATTCCAGGCCGAACAGCATGGGCACGGTCAGGAAGCCGACCATCCCCATGTCGTGGAACAAGGGCAGCCACGAAACCATGACGTCGGAGGAAGGATCGAGCGCGGCCGCGATCTGCATTCCGCGCGCGTTCGACATCAGGTTCCGGTGCGTGATGCGAACAGCTTTCGGATCGGCGGTCGATCCACTCGTCAACTGCAGCAGTGCCGTGGCATCCTCGGACGTGGGAACAGGAGCAGCGATCGGCTCCGCGTCGAGCTCGGAAAGCTTGCGGTAAGGGATTCCGTGCTGGTCCAGCACGGGCGCCAGGGCGTCGAAAGGGCTTCCGAGCAGGACCAGACGAGAGTCGATCATGGCGAGCACCCGCAGCGTGTCCTCGGCCCACTCGGCCAGGTCGGTGCGTGGTGTGGGTTGATGCAACATCGTGACGCTGCCACCACACAGCCATGCGGCCTGCACGGCTGGGGCGATCACGGCTGGTTCGGCGGCGAGCACGGCGATCGCGGTGCCCGGCGCCACGTCGAGCGCACCGGCCATCCGCCGGGCGCGTTCGTGCACCTCGGCCCAGGTTCGGCGGACGGGCGCGGCGGGTTCACCCGTCGTCATGCCCCTGTCCTGACCGCTCAAGGCCGTCGCCAGCATCACATCCACGAACTGACTCATGTTCGCGATCGTAGTGGCGCCGTTTGGTCCATCAGGACGAAACGTTATGCCACGCGAAACGCGATACTCCCCAGTACAGGTACGCAGGAGGAGGTCATTGGTGGATCGGGGCGGCCCCGGAGCGCAGCATCGTCTACCCGCGCATCCGGCACCTCTGCTGTCCGCGCAGGACGTGGCCCTGGTCGCGTTCCACCGTCCTCCCAAGGGCGCGCGCGGGTACGACGCGGCTGAGGTGGACGCATTTCTCGACCGGGTCGAGGACACCATGCGCAGCAGGGACATCCTCACGCGCGAGGACGTACTTAACGTGAAGTTCAGCACCGCGACCCGTGACCCGGGTTACGACGTGAACGAGGTCAACGTCTTCATGGAGCTGGTGGCCGACACGCTGCGGTCCACTCCGCAACGTCAGCAGGCCTCGGCACCCGCCCAGGGTGCGCACGCCACCTCGCAGGCGCTCAGACCCGCGGTGCGACTGTCTCCTGACGACGTCGGTGCCGTCCGCTTCCACAAGCCCAGACCGGGCACGCGCGGGTACCACGAGGGCCAGATCGACGCGTTCCTCGACCGCATCGAGGCCACCCTGCGCGGACAGGACAACCTGACGGCTCAGCAGGTTCAGGACGCGGTGTTCGGCGAGACCGCGCCCGGCACCTTCGGGTACGACGAGGAGGACGTCGACACGTTCCTCGACCTCGTGGTGCTCATGTTCGAGACCGCGCCGCCGCCTTCCAGGCCGGCGCCGCCCACGACGCAGCTGCCGCAGCAACAGCAGCGACCCCAGCAGCGCCGCCCACAACCGCCGCCACGGCCTCAGCAGCTGCCGCCGGTGCAGCAACCCGCGCAGCCCAAGGCCGTCGACGCTCCGAAGCTCACGGCCGCCGACATCCGCAACGTCGCGTTCCACCGTCCGCCCCGCGGCCGCCGCGGCTACCAGGAGTCCCAGGTGGACGCGTTCCTCGACCGCATCGAGGCGACGCTGCGCGGCCAGGACAACCTGACCTCCAAGGACATCCGCGACGTCAAGTTCTCCCGTCCGCTCATCGGACGGCGCGGCTACGACGAGAACGAGGTCGACAGCTTCCTCAGCCGGGTCGAGCAGCAGCTCTCCGGACCGGTGCGCAGCATGCCGACGGTCAAGTCGTGGAAGGACCTGCGCCAGCTGCGGATCCCGCAGGCGGCGGCCGGGCAGCGCGGCTACCGCACCGCACAGGTCGACAGGATGCTGGAGGAGATCGGCGTCGCGCTCGACGGCATGCTGGGCGCGACTTCCGAGGAAGTCCTCAAGGCGCGCTTCAGCTACGCCCTGCTCTCCGGCCAGGGCTACGACACGTCGTTCATCGACGAGCTGCTGCCGATGCTCGCGAACGAACTGCGCCGCCGGGGCCGTTAGCCCTCCACGACCTCAGCCGCGACCATCCACTGAGCCTCGACGTCGGCCTCCTCCGCCAGCACGGTGCGGAGCTCGGCGTCGAGCTTCAGCAGCCGGTCCGGGTCGGTCGCGGCCTCGGCCAAAGCGGCGTGCAGCTCGGCTTCCTTCTTGTGCAGCACCTCGAGGCGCCGCTCCAGCCGTGCCAGCTCCTTGCGGGCTGCACGCTGGTCGGCGGCGTTCGACGGCGCCTTGTCGGCCACCGGAGCCGCAGTTTCCCTGTCGCGCAACGAGTCGCGGCGCTTCAGGTACTCGTCGATCCCACCGGGCAGGTCGGTCAGCTTGCCGTCGCCGAACAACGCCACGACCTTGTCGCACACGCGCTCGACGAGGTACCGGTCGTGCGAGATCACCACGAGCGTGCCGGGCCACGAGTCGAGCAGATCTTCCAGCTGCTGCAACGTGTCGATGTCCAGGTCGTTCGTCGGCTCGTCGAGCAGCAGCACGTTCGGCTCGGCCATCAGCAACCGGCACAGCTGCAACCGCCGCCGCTCGCCACCGGACAGGTCCGACACCGGCGTCCACTGCTTCTGCGACGAGAACCCGAACCGCTCGCCCAGCTGCGACGCCGACATCTCGTACTTGCCCAGGACGACGCGCCGCGCGACCTCCTCGATCGCCTCCAGCACGCGCATCGACCCGTTGAGGTCGAGCAGCTCCTGCGAGAGGTGCGCGATCTTCACCGTCGCGCCCTGGATTCGTTTGCCCGACTCGGCTTCCCGCTCCCCCGCGAGCAACCTGAGCAGCGTCGTCTTGCCGGAACCGTTGACACCGACCAGACCGATCCGCTCGCCGGGACCGATGCGCCACGTCAGGTCGCGCACCAGCACTCGGTCCGGAATGGACAGTGTCGCGTCTTCGAGCTCGATCACCGTGCGGCCCAGGCGCTTCTTGGCGAACGCGAGCAGCTCGACGTTGTCCCGCACCGGAGGCACGTCCGCGATCAACGCCTCCGCGGCCTCGATCCGGTAGCGCGGCTTGGACGTGCGAGCGGGCGCGCCACGACGCAGCCACGCGAGCTCCTTGCGCGCCAGGTTCTGCCGCTTCTCCTCCGCCGCGTCCGCGAGCCGCTGCCGCTCGGCGCGCGCGAAGATCCAGTCGGCGTACCCGCCCTCGTACTGCTCGACCTTGCCCAGCACCACTTCCCACGTGCGGTTGCAGACCGTGTCGAGGAACCACCTGTCGTGCGTCACGACGACCAGAGCGCACTTGCGGGCCAGCAGGTGCTCCGCGAGCCACCGCACACCCTCGACGTCGAGGTGGTTCGTCGGCTCGTCCAGCACGAGCAACTCGAGATCCTGAATCAGCGCCGCCGCCAAAGCGACGCGCCGCCGCTCGCCACCGGACATCGTGGAGACCACGGAGTCCAGTCCCAGCGCCGTGATGCCCAGTCCGTCCAAAATGGACCGAACGCGCGCGTCCGACGCCCACTCGTGCTCCGCGTCGAACCCGAGCGGGTCGATCACCGCGTTGCGCACGGTCGAGCCCTCCGGCAGCTCGGTCCGCTGCGTCACCACCGCCATCCGCAGGTCGCGCGACCGCGACACCCGGCCGTCGTCCGCGGGTTCCACCCCGGCCAGCACCTCGAGCAGCGTCGTCTTGCCGCCGCCGTTCAGGCCGACGACGCCGATCCGGTCGCCCTCGTTGACGCCGAGCGACACGCCGTCGAGCAGCGGCCGGACGCCGAACGACTTCGACACGGACTCCAGGTTGACCAGGTTGGCCATCAAAACCTCACGACTTCAGAAGAAATGCCCTCCGAGAGGCTACCTACCAGGGCCAAACTCCCTGCTCACTAGGCTCCGAGACGAGCGGAACGATCGACCTGAGGGAGTGCACGGTGATCAAGGACGAGGCCACGCGGACCACGGTGCTGTGGCGGCCGACCGGCCCGGAGGAGCTGGAACTCCTCCGGCAGTCCGACTGGCAGGCTTGGCCACCCCGCCTCCCCGAGCAGCCGATCTTCTACCCCGTGCTGAACGAGGAGTACGCGATCAAGATCGCCCAGGAATGGAACGTGCCGCACCACGGAGTCGGCTACGTCACCCGTTTCCAGGTCGAGTCGGAGTTCCTTCAGCGTTATCCGGTCCAGCAGGCCGGCGGCAGCACCATCCTGGAGTTGTGGGTGCCGGCCGAAGAGCTCGACGAGTTCAACGCGCACATCGTCGGTCCGATCGAGGTCGTGCACGAGTTCCGCTGAGCGTGTTACGCGTGCACCTCTGGCGGAATGGGCTTCGGCTCCTCGGTGGTGATCACGCGCGCACCCGGCACCGGCCCGTGCGCCACCCGAACCGTCCGGCACACACCGGCACCGGCCAGCTCGGCGGCCACGCGGACGGCCGTGTCGCCGTCCTCGCACAGGAACGCCGTCGTCGGGCCAGAACCGGACACGATGCCGGCCAGCGCACCCGCGTCGACACCTGCCCGCAACGTGCGGCGCAGGTTCGGCCTCAACGACACGGCCGCGGCCTGCAGGTCGTTGCCCAGCAGCAGCGCGAGCTGGCGCGGGTCGCCTGAGGACAGTCCCTCCAGCACGGCCTCGACCGGGCCGACGCGCGGCGGATCTCCCTCAGCGCGCAGGCGATCCAGCTCGTCGAACACGTCCGGAGTGGACAGTCCACGACGGTCGAACGCCAGCACCCAGTGGAACTGGTGACGGCCCAGCACCGGCACGATCCGCTCGCCGCGGCCGGTACCGAGCGCCGTACCGCCGTACAAGGCGAAAGGCACGTCGGCGCCGAGCTTTCCGGCCAGCTCGGCCAGCTCGTCGCGACTGATCTCCAGCCGCCACAACGACGACAGGCCGACCAGAGTCGCCGCCGCGTCCGCACTGCCACCCGCCATGCCGCCCGCGACCGGGATGGCCTTGCGGATGACGACGCGCACCTTGGGGTCGTCCGGATCCTTGCCGGCGTGCGCCGCCAGCAGGCGAACCGCGCGCCACGCGAGGTTCGAGGCACCCGTGGGCACCTGGTCGGCGCCCTCGCCGTGGCACTCGACGCCGGGTTCGTCGGCCACCGCGACGGTGACCTCGTCGACCAGCGAGAGCGCCTGGAAGATGGTCACCAGGTCGTGGTAGCCGTCCGGGCGCACGTCACCGACGGCCAGGTGCAGGTTGACCTTGGCCGGGACGCGGACCGTGACCGGGGGTGGAACGACTGCGAGCACCATGTCAGCCTACGGGCGTTCCGGAGCCCTCGGTCACGGCCGCTCTCAAACCGGGATCACCGAGCCGTTGTAGGTCTGCTTGATGTAGTCCTTGACCTGCTGCGACCCGAGCAGCTCCGCCAGGTCGCGGATGCGCTTGTCGTCCTTGCGCTCAGTCCTGGTGACCAGACCGTTGGCGTTCGGGTTGCCCTCGGCCTTCTCCAGCGCGAGCGAGTCGGTGGCCGGCTTGAGGCCCGCGTCGATCGCGTAGTTGCCGTTGATCACCGACGCGTCGGTGTCCTCCAGCGAACGGGGCAGCTGAGCGGCCTCCAGCGGCACGAACTGCAGGTTCTTGGGGTTCTCCGCCACGTCGCGCACGGTCGGCTGGTCCACGGCCTTGAGCTTGATCAGGCCGTTCGCCTCCAGCAGCTTCAGGCCGCGCGCCTCGTTGGTGGCGTCGTTGGCCACCGCGATCTTGGCGCCGGACGGGATCTCGTCGAGCTTCTTGGCCTTCTTGGAGTAGAGGCCCAGCGGCTCGACGTGGACGGGCGCGACCCACTCGACCTTGGCGCCGGTCTCCTTGGTGAACGTCGCCAGGTACGGGACGGTCTGGAAGTAGTTGGCGTCCAGCGAGCCGTCGACCAGCGCGGTGTTCGGCTGCACGTAGTCGGTGAACTCGACGACCTCGATCTTCAGACCCTTCTGCGCGGCGAGGTTGTCGGCCACGTACTTGAGGATCTGCGCGTGCGGGACGGGCGAGACGCCGACCTTCAACGTGTCCGAAGAGGACGCGCTGCCGGACGAGCAAGCGGACAGAGCGGTCAAACTGGTCAAAGCAACCGCGATCAGGGCAGCACGAATACGCATTACGTTCCTTTTGAGAAATTACGAGTGGTTCAGACGGAGGCGTGCCGGCGCCGGTCGGACGCACGGGCGGCACGGGTGAAGCCGAGCTGGATCACCGTCGTGAGCACGGCGAGCCACGCCACGGTGCTCCACAGGATCCGGTCGTTGAAGCGCTGGTAGCCCTCGCGGATGGCCAGGTCGCCGAGGCCACCGCCGCCGATCACGCCCGCCATCGCGGAGTACCCGATCAGGGCGATCACGGTGACGCCGATGGCGTTGATCAGCGCGGGCAGCGACTCGCGGATCAGCACACTGCGCACGATCCGGAGCGTCGAGGCACCGGTCGTGACCGCGGCCTCGACCACGGTCACGTGCACCTCGGACAGGATGTTCTGGACGAGCCGCCCGACGAAGGGGATCGCGCCGACCGCCAACGGCACGATGACCGCTGTACTGCCGATGGATCCGCCGACGAGCAGGCGGGTGACCGACGTGAGCGCGACGAGCAGCACGATGAACGGCATCGAGCGACCCAGGTCGGTGATGAAGCCGAGAACGCGGTGCACCGCGGCGTTCGGCCGCAGCCCGCCCTTGGCGGTGAGCTGCAGCCAAACCCCGACCGGAATTCCGAAAGCTGTGGCGATCACGGTGGAGACGCCGACCATGTACAGCGTCTCCCCGGTGGCCTCGACGAGGTAGTTCACGACGTCGGGCCAGGGTGTTGCAGACTTCACGCAGCTACTCCCTGCGGCCCCTTCAGGGACCTCTGCACAGCGCCGCCGGCCTCGCCGATCCACTCCAGCGCGGAGTCGGACCGCTCGCCGTTCAGGCCGAGGCGGAACCGCGCGACCGGCGTCTCGCCCAGCCGCGTGAGGCCGCCACCGACGATGTTCAGCTCGACGCCGAACCGGTGCGACACCTCGGGCAGCAGCGCGCCGACCGCGGCGAACCCGACGAGCACGACGTCCGCGACGCGGTCGTAGGCGTTCTCGTTGATCGGGTTGAGGTCGACGGCGGGCAGCAACGCGCTGCTCGTGCGGCTGCCGGCGTCGCTGACCAGGCTGAGGACCTTGCCGTGCTCGACGACGCGGCCCTGCTCCAGCACGGCGACGTCATCGCAGATCTTCCGGACCACACCCATGTCGTGCGTGACGACGAGCACGGTCACACCCAGCTCAGCGCGCGCACGGTCGAGCACGGTCAGCACGGAACCGGTGGTCTCCGGGTCCAGGGCGGACGTGGGCTCGTCGGCGAGCAGCACGGACGGGTTCGCGGCGAGTGCGCGCGCCACGGCGATGCGCTGACGCTGCCCGCCGGACAGCTGGTCGGGGTAGGAGGCGGCCTTGTCGGTCAGGCCGACGAGGTCCAGCAGCTCGCCCACACGGGTGCGGCGCTGCGGTCCGGGAACGCCGGCGCTCTCGAGCGGGAGGGCGATGTTACCCGCCGCGGTGCGCTGCCTGAGCAGCGAATCTCCCTGCGGCACAACGCCGATCTGCCTGCGGGCGGCCCTCAGAGCCGATCCGTCGAGGCTGGTGATGTCCGTGCCGTCGACGCGGATCGCACCCGAGTCGGGCCGCTCCAGCAGCGCGACGCACCGGGCGAGCGTCGACTTGCCGGCCCCGCTCGGGCCGACCACGCCGAGCACGGTGCCCGCCTCGACGTCGAGGGTCACGCCGTTGAGGGCGTTGACACCCTGGAAGGACTTGGTGAGGTTTTCGACAGTGATCACTTCTGCTCCACGGCTGCGCGCGACGGCACACACGCCTCTTGGGCTGTGCGCGGTCGAAGTTTCTGCTCAGGTGTGTGCGCCACTCTTCGTGCGAGTGCGCGTCAAAGGACTGTGAAAAGGCGCCTTAGACGAGGTGGCGACGACATGCAGAAGCGGTGCGGCGGCACTGGTCGACGACTCGCCGGCGCGTGAGCATTCGCGTGGTACCCATGTGATCCTCCATCGGTCCTGGCGTTAGCACCTGCCCGCATCCAGCGGGTGGTTGCTGCGACGTCGTAGAGCCAGGTCTCTCAGTCGCTCCGGATGGCAAGTAGCAGTCAACCGGACGCACGTTCGGTTGCGCAAGCCAGATTCGGATTCGTTCGACAGATCACACTGTTGGCCGAAGGATCCCCGGCCTAGACCTCCGCGATCCGGATGAAGTCGATCACGCTCAGCTGCTCGCCCCTGGCCTGCGGGTCGATGCCGGCCTTCTCGAGCAGCTCGTCGACGTTGACCTGGTTGGTCGTGGCCCATCCCTTGAGGGCTGCCCTCAACGTCTTCCGGCGCTGCGCGAAGGCCGCGTCGACGATCTGGAAGAGACGGGTCTTGTCCACTGTGGAGAGTGGCTTTTCGTGGCGGTGGAACCAGACCAGGCCGCTGTCCACGTTGGGAGCGGGCCAGAAGACGTTCCTGCCGACCGGGCCCGCCTTCTTCGCGTCGGCGTACCAGGCGAGCTTCACGCTGGGGACGCCGTAGATCTTGCTGCCCGGCTTCGCGGCCATCCTGTCCGCCACCTCGGCCTGGACCATGACCAGACCCTTGTCGAGCGTCGGGAGCTCGTGGAGGAGGTGCAGCACCACCGGAACCGCGACGTTGTACGGGAGGTTCGCGACGATCGCGGTCGGCTGGACCGGGAGATCGTCCTGGGTGACCTTCATGGCGTCTTTGAGGACCACGTGCAGCTTGGCCGCGTTCTCCGGGTCCATCTCCTGCGCCGTCCGCGGCAGCCGTTGCGCGAGCGGTGGGTCGATCTCCACGGCTACGACCTGCTTGGCGTTGGGGAGCAGGGCCAGCGTGAGGGAGCCCAGGCCCGGGCCCACTTCCAGGACGACGTCGTCCTCGGTGAGGTCGGCCGCGGCGACGATCTTGCGGACCGTGTTGGGGTCGTGCACGAAGTTCTGGCCCAGTTTCTTGGTGGGACGGATGCCCAGCTCTTCGGCCAGTTTTCGCACTTCGGAGGGTCCCAGCAGGCTCACTTGAGCATTCTCGCAGGTGAGGTTGGGAGCGGTGGGCTTGGGCCGGAGGGCGGGTGCCGCACGCATGTCCCGCCCTCCGGCTGTGGCGTCACCAGGTGGCTGGATCTCCCCTCGGGACACGACTCACGCGATCCGCGCGTGGGTCGTGGAGGCTCTGGGTTGACCGTAGTTCGAGGGTGGGCTGGGTTCAGCTCGTGGTCTGGACCGAAACCGGGCTTGGCCGACAACGACAGGCCAGCACCCGCCACCGCGCCCTCTGGCGTTGCATTGGCGGGTGCTTGACCCCAGACACGACGAAGGCCGCCCCTGGCGAACCAGGAGCGGCCTCATCGAGCAGTGCGAGTGGGAGTGCCGGTTACGGCAGGCCCAGCTTGGCGCGGCAGCCCGGCCACGCGCCGTAGGTGCCGCCCGCGCGGTCGCGGAGCTTGGTGGCGATGGCGATCTGCTGCTCGCGGGTCGCCTGGTGCGGGAGCTGGGCGTAGACGGTGCCGCCGTTCGAGGCCCAGGTGCTGGCCGAGAACTGGAGGCCGCCGTAGTAGCCGTTGCCCGTGTTGATGTCCCAGCGGCCGCCTGCCTCGCAGCCGGCGAGGCGGTCCCAGACCGCGCCGTCGGGCAGCGGCTTGGTGCCTACGGTGACCTTCTTGGGCTTCGGCTCCTTGGTGACCTTGCCGCCGATCTTCTCGCGGCTGATCTCCTTGCCGTTCTTGACCGTCACGCGGTAGGTGGCGATCTGCTCGCCGGCCTCGCCCGGGTCGGTGACCTTCTGCTCGCCCGCGTTCATGTTCGGGTCGTTGGTCTTCTCGACCGGCGGGGCGACCGGCTCGTTCACGTTGATGACCGTGACGCCGGTGCGGGAGATGTAGACCTCGGCGCCGGTGGCCAGCTTCACGTCGGTGCCGGAGGCGACCGCGTCCTCGGGGCCGAGCGAGAGGTTCTCGTTCTTCAGCAGCTCGTCGACCGTGACGGCGGTGGTCTGGACTTCGCGGACCGGGTTCGCGCCGTCGAAGAGCTTGATGTTCTTGCGGGTCTTGACCTCGACGTTCATGCCCTCGAGCGGCACGTCCTGCGAGGAAGGTGCCGAGAACCAGGCGCCCTCGACGGGGACGCCCATCTGCTTGGCGGCTTCCTCGACGGTGACCGAGCGGACCCAGTCCTCCTTGGCCTGGCCGTCGATGCTCATCTTCACGAGGCGGCCGCGGTCGAGGGTGATCTTGCCGCCGTCGGAGATCGGCGTGTTCAGCGAAGGCGACAGCGCGTCGTGCTCGCCGACGACGATGCCTTCCTCGGCCAGGACCTCGCCGACGGTGCCCTCGTAGGAGTGGACGGTCTGCTGTGCACCGTCCACGTCGACCGTGAGGGACTTGTCCATCGCCATGGCGGTCACGCCGCCACCGGAGATCGAAACGAGGATCGCGGCGACCGCGCCCTTGAGGAAGCGGCGCTTCCAGTTCGTGACGGTCTGGACGAGGACCTGCGGGTCCTTCTTCTCCTCTTCCTCCGACGGGAGGACGAGGGGCGGCATGATCGTCGTCTCGGCGTTGATGAGACGGATCAGCTCGTCGACGTCGACGTTCGCCGTGGCGAGGAGCTCGTCGGCGTCCGGGCCCAGCACCTCGAGCACGTCCGCGGGCGAGATGCTCAGCGCACCGGCGGGAAAGCTCGGGTGGGGGTCAACGACACCGACTGCGGTGTTCCCGACCGGCGTGAACCAGTCGGTGTCCTCGTTGAAGTCGTACGGAGCGGCAGTTCTGTCGCTTCCAGACACAGGGTCGATACCTCCATTGCGGAAGCTTGGAGGCCACCGCACAGTTGGCGCTGCAAAGATCATTCGAGGGTTGAGCTCGAAGGTTCCCGGCAACTCCTCCTACGTGGTCTCGCTTCTTCGCGCTTCTGGCTTCGGTCCCGCCCCGACTGCGGGCGTGCTCCGAACCGACAAGGTCGGCTCAGGTGGCACGGTCACGGGACAGTAACGGGGTCGCGGACGTTGCGCAAACACCCCCGCCAATGTTGTGACCTCAGTCACCCCATGGGGGTAGGAACCCTTTGCTCCGTTCGTCTTACATCGCATCTCAGTAGCCAAGTCCGAACACTCGTTGAGCATTACGGGTGACTGCGGCGCAGAGTTCAGAAAGATCTTCGTCACGGAGCGTGGCCAAATCCCGAACTGTGTAATTCACACAATAGGGTTCGTTTGGACGGCCACGGTACGGATGCGGCGTCAGGAACGGCGCGTCCGTCTCCACCAGAAGCTGATCTTGCGGCACCAACTGAGCCGCTTCCCGCAGCGCGCGGGCGTTCTTGAACGTCACCGGGCCCGCGAACGACAGCACGTACCCCGCGTCGACGCACCGCCGGGCGAAGTCCGCGTCGCCGGAGAAGCAGTGGAACACCACAGTGGACGGTGCACCCTCGGAGTCGAGAACCTTCAGGATGTCCTCGTGGGCATCGCGGTCGTGGATCATCAACGGCTTCCCGACGCGCTTGGAAAGGTCAATGTGCCAACGGAAAGCCTCGTGCTGGGCGGCCGGCGGCGAGTAGTCCCAGTAGTAGTCGAGACCCGTCTCGCCGATCGCCACGACGCGATCGAAACCAGCCAACCGCTCCAGTTCGGCCTTCTCGACCTCACCGAACGAAGAGGTGCGCGTCGGGTGCACGGCCACCGCCGCGTAGACCCGCGAGTCCCAAGTGGACGCCTCGGCAGCCCACTGGGCAGCCTTCAAGTCATCCGCGACGGTGATCACGTGCGAGACCCCGGCGGCCTCGGCCCGGTCGAGGATCTCCGCCACACCGGCCGGATCTGTGGCTCCACACGCGTCGAGATGCGTGTGGGCGTCGACCGCCGGCACCGGAAGAGCTTCCGGCACCGGCGGTCGTTCCCGCTTCTCAGCAGCCACTAGTCGGTGACGATCGGAGCCCACTCGGGCCCGGTCTCGCCCAGCTTCGAGTCGAGCTTCGCGAACAACGGCGACGGCTTCTGCAGCGGACGGCCGACCTCGAGCGGCGTCGACTCCCACTTCGCCTGTTCACCGGCGTAGTCACCGGTCAGCACCGGGTACGAGCGCTCGGGGATGTCCAGGTCGGTGACCTCGGTCATCTCCGGCTGCGCGGCCCACACGCCCGTGCCACCCAGCGCCTCGTGCACCTTCTGCGCCGAGTGCGGCAGGAACGGCGTCATCAGCGTGTTCGCGTCCTGCACGACCTGAAGAGCCGTGTGCAGCACCGAGTCGCGCCGGTCCGGGTCGTCCTTGAGCTTCCACGGCTCCTGGTCCGACAGGTACTTGTTCGCCGCCTGGATGACCCGCATGGCCTCGCCGGACGCCTGCTTGAACCGCGAGCGGCGCAGGTGCGCGCCGACCGTGTCGAACGCCGCCTTCGACTGCCGCAGCAGCTCGTGGTCGGCATCCGTCAACGCCGTGGCCTTCGGGATCGCGCCGACGTTCTTGTGCGCCATCGAGATCGAGCGGTTGACCAGGTTGCCCCACTCGTTCGCCAGCTCGAAGTTCGTCCGCCGGACGAACTCCTCCCAGGTGAAGTCCGTGTCCTGGTTCTCGGGACCCGCGACGGAGATGAAGTACCGCAGCGCGTCCGGCCCGAACTCCTTCAGGAAGTCGCCGACGTAGATCACGGTGCCGCGCGACGTCGAGAACTTCGAGCCGCTCATCGTCAGGTACTCCGACGACACGACCTCGGTCGGCAGGTTCAGCGTGCCGAACCGGCCGGGCTCGCCGCCCTTGTCGCCCGCGCCGTTCTGCCCGAGCAGCAGCGACGGCCAGATCAGCGAGTGGAAGACGATGTTGTCCTTGCCCATGAAGTAGTAGCCCTGGGCGTCACCCGTCCAGAACTCCTTCCAGGCGTCGTCGTTCCCGCTGCGCCGCGCCCACTCGACCGACGCGCTCAGGTACCCGATCACGGCGTCGAACCACACGTAGAACCGCTTCATCGGCAGGTCGCTCCACCCGTCGAGCGGGATCGGCACACCCCAGTCGAGGTCGCGGGTGATCGCGCGCGGCCGCAGGTCCTTGATCAGGTTCTGCGAGAACTTCAGCACGTTCGGGCGCCAGTCCGTGCGCGTGCCCATCCAGCTGCCCAGCGAGTCGATGAACGCGGACAGGTCGAGGAACAGGTGCTCGGTCTCGACGAACTTCGGCGTCTCGCCGTTGATCCGCGAGCGCGGGTTGATCAGGTCGATCGGGTCGAGCTGGTTGCCGCAGTTGTCGCACTGGTCACCACGCGCGGCGCCGTACCCGCAGATCGGGCAGGTGCCCTCGATGTAGCGGTCGGGCAGCGTCCTGCCGGTCGACGGGCTGATCGCGCCCATCTCCGTCTTGGGGACGACGTAGCCGTTCTTCCACAGCGCGGAGAACAGGTCCTGCACCACCTGGTAGTGGTTGCCGGTGGTGGTGCGGGTGAAGAGGTCGTAGGAGAGCCCGAGGCCCTGCAGGTCGCCGGCGATGACGCGGTTGTACTTGTCGGCGAGCTCGCGGGCGGTGAGCCCTTCCTTCTCGGCCTGCACCTGGATGGGCGTGCCGTGCTCGTCCGTGCCGCTGACCATGAGCACCCGGTTCCCCGACATGCGCATGTAGCGGGAGAACACGTCGGAAGGGACACCGAAACCGGAGACATGACCGATGTGCCGGGGGCCATTGGCGTAAGGCCAGGCCACCGCGGTCAGTACGGAGGCACTCATACGCATAGCCTACGGAGGCCGTGCCACCGGCTTTCCACTGCATAGGAGGACTGTTGTCTGCGACCCGGATGCTCGTCCTCGGCGTCGTGAAGCTCGTCGGCGAGGCACACGGTTACGTGGTGCGCCGCGAGCTGAAGTCGTGGTCGGCGGACAAGTGGGCGAACGTGCAGCCCGGCTCGATCTACCACGCGCTGAAGACGCTGGCCAAGGACGGCCTCCTGGAGCCCGTGGGCGTCGCGGAGTCCGAGGAGGGCCCCGCCCGCACGACCTACCGGATCACCGAGGCCGGCGAACGCGAGCTGCAGGACCTGCTCGGCAACGCGCTCGCCGACGCAACGGCCGCGCCCGACGTGCTCTCCGCGGGCGTCGCGATGATCAACCTCGTCCCGCGCAAGCAGGCGATCGTGTTCCTCAAGAACCGGCTGGCGGGTCTCGAAGGGCAGCTCGCGCCGACGAAGCACGGCATCACCTCGATGCCCGAGATGGGCAAGCCCCAGCACGTCAGCGAGCTGTTTCGACTCTGGCTCGTCCACCTCGAAGGCCAGGTGCGCTGGACTCAGGAGCTGATCGAACGCCTAGAGGCCGGCGAGTACGCGCTTAAGGACTAGTCAAACTTGATTAGCTCCCGCTAGCCTCTAGTCAAAGTTGACTAGAGGGGATTCAGTCATGATCAAGGCACGCGGCCTCGCGCGCCGGTTCACGACGAAGTTCGGCCCTGTCGAGGCAGTTCGAGGGGTCGACATCGACGTTGCCGAGGGGGAGCTCGTCGGGTTCCTGGGCCCGAACGGCGCCGGCAAGTCCACGACGTTGCGCATGCTCACGACGTTGCTGCAGCCCACGGCGGGCGAGGCGATCATCGCCGGGCACGACCTGCTGACCGACCCGGCGGGCGTGCGCCGCAACATCGGGTACGTCGGGCAGAAGAACGGCGCGGGCGCCGACCAGCGCGTCGCCGACGAGCTGGAGTTCCAGGCCCGCTTCTACGGCCTCGGCAAGCACGACGCGCGCAAGAAGGTCGCCGATCTGCTCGAACGGTTCGAGCTCACCGGCTTGGAGAAGCGCGGCGTCATCACGCTCTCCGGTGGCCAGCAACGCAGGCTCGACATCGCGATGGGCCTGCTGCACGACCCGCGGCTGCTGTTCCTGGACGAGCCGTCGACCGCGCTCGACCCGCAGAGCCGCCGCAACCTGTGGGACCACATCAAGCAGCTCAAGGCAGACGGCGTCACGGTCTTCCTGACCACGCACTACCTCGACGAGGCCGACTTCCTCAGCGACCGGCTGATCGTGATCGACCACGGCCTGGTCGTGGGCGAGGGCTCACCGGACGACCTGAAGAACCGCGTCTCGGGCGACCTGGTCGTGCTCGGCACCCCGCAGGCCTCGGTCGTCGCGACGAAGTTCGAGAACGCGGTCGTGGACGGCGAGAAGGTCAGCTTCCGCATCCCGAACGGCGACCGCGCGCTGCCGACGTTGCTGCGCGATCTCGACCAGATCGGCGTCGACCTCCACTCCGTCCAGGTTCACCGGCCGACGTTGGACGACGTGTTCCTGACCATGACCGGCCGTTCACTCCGGGAGGAGAGCAATGCTGCGTGACACCTGGCTCGTCTTCGCCCGCGTGATGCTGCCGGTGGTGCGCAACCCCGTCGCGGTGATCTTCGGGCTGTCCCAGCCGTTGCTCTACCTGGGCCTGTTCGGGCCGCTGCTCGGCGACACCGGCTGGCAGTGGTTCGTACCCGGCCTGCTGGTGCAGATGGCGTTGTTCGGCACGGCCTACGCGGGTTTCTCGCTGTTGCCCGAGGTGCGGACGGGCGTGATGGAACGGCTGCGGGTCACCCCGGTCAGCCGGATCGCGCTGCTCGTCGGCAGGGTCGGCAAGGACGTCGTGCTGCTGGTCGTGCAGGGCCTGCTGATCGTGCTGGCCGCGATGCTCTTCGGGTTCCGCGCGTCACCGGGCGAGATCCTGCTCGGGCTCGGGCTGGTGGCGCTGCTCGGCGTCGCAATCGGGTCCGCGTCGTACGCGATCGCGTTGAAGGTGAAGCTGGAGTACGTCTTCGCGTCGGTGCTGTCGTCGACCATCGTGCCGTTGATGCTGCTCTCGGGCGTGCTGCTGCCGATGTCCAACGGGCCGCAGTGGCTCTACTGGTTGTCTCGGGTCAACCCGTTGGCGCACGTCGTGGACGCCGAGCGGTCGATCTTCAACACCGGTTCGCTGCTGTTCGGCCTGATCTCGGTGGCCGGGCTGGTGCTGGTCGGCGTCTTCTACGGCGTCCGAACCTTCAACCGCGAGTCAGCTTGACTTGATCGCGGCGTCGTAGAGGGTCTTCTTGCTGACTCCGGCCGCCTCCGCGACCTCGGCGGCGGCCGACTTCATCCGTTCCCCGTCGGCGACGCGCTGCTTGACCTCGGCGACCAGGGTGTCCAGGTCGGGTTTGTCCTGCGCGGGGGCCGGACCGAGAACGACGGTGATCTCGCCGCGTGCGCCTTCCACGGCCCACTCGGCGAGCTCCGCCAACGTCCCGCGCACGACCTCTTCGTACTTCTTCGTCAGCTCGCGGCAGACGGCGGCGTTCCGATCGGGTCCGAGCACCTCCACGGCGTCCGCGAGCGTGTCCGCGAGCCGGTGGGGTGCCTCGAAGAAGACGACCGTGCGCTGTTCCGTGGCCAACGGCGCGAACCAGCGCTTGCGCTCGCCGGACTTGCGCGGCGGGAAGCCGTCGAACGCGAACCTGTCGCTCGGCAGCCCGGACACGGCCAGCGCGGTGGTCACGGCCGACGGACCCGGCAGGCACGTGACCTTGACGTCCTGCTCGACACACGCGGCCACCAACCGGTAACCGGGATCGGACACGGACGGCATCCCGGCATCGGTCACGAGCAGCACGGTCTCGCCGTTGTGCAGCGACTCGAGCAGCCCCGGCAGCCTCGACGTCTCCACCTGGTCGTAGAAGCTGATCACCCGTCCGGACGGTTTGACCTGCAACGCGGCCGCGAGACTGTGCAGCCTTCTGGTGTCCTCCGCGGCGATCACATCGGCTGTCTCCAACGCCTCGACCAGGCGCGGGGAAGCGTCGCGGATGTCGCCGAGCGGGGTGGCTGCCAGGACCAGACGGCCTGAACCGGATACAGGACTCACATGCTTCACCCTACGATCGGCGGCGTGACAGTCCTCGTGCAGCCAGGAGAGGCGCCCGTCGTCGTCGAGGAGCCACGCACGGATCGTGCGGCGGCGCTCGACCCGCCTCCGTCCGGAGACCGCCTCCGCGGCTGGCTCATGACGATCGTCGTGACGCTGATCGGCGCCGTCGTCCGGTTCTGGAACCTCGGGTATCCGACCGACAAGGGCACGCCGATCTTCGACGAGAAGCACTACGTGCCGCAGACGGCACAGGTGCTCCGCAACGGCGGCTACGAGGACAACCCCGGCTACGAGCTGATCGTCCACCCGCCGCTCGCCAAGCAGCTGATGTCGATCGGCCAGGAGCTCTTCGGCTACGACGGCATCGGCTGGCGGTTCGCGTCGGCGTTGGCAGGCGCGATCACGATCCTGCTGATCGTCCGGATCGCCCGCCGCCTGACCCGCTCGGACCTGCTGGGCGCGCTGGCCGGCGTGCTGCTCATCGCGGACGGCGTCTCGCACGTCCAGTCACGGATGGGCATGCTCGACATCTTCCTGGCGCTGTTCGTCGTGTGTGCGTTCGGCTGTCTGGTCGTGGACCGCGAACAGGTCCGCGAACGACTCGCGGTGGCCGTGCGCGAGGGGTTCGTGGGCAACTCGGCGTTCGGGCCGTGGCTTGGCTTCCGCTGGTGGCGCTTCGGCGCGGGCGTCTCGCTCGGTCTGGCGTGCGGCATCAAGTGGTCCGGCATCTGGTACATCGGCGCGTTCGGGCTGCTGACGGTCGTCTGGACCGCTCTGGCGCGCCGTGCGGCCGGTGTCGAGGAGCCGTGGCTCGGCGCGATCGCGAAGGACGTCCTGCCGTCGCTCGGCGCCCTCATCGCGATCCCCGTGCTGGTCTACGTCGCGACGTGGTTCCCGTGGATGGCCAGCGAGACCGGCATCGACCGGCACATCGTCGGCACCAAGGTCAAGGACGTCCCGTGGATCCCGGACGTCCTGCAATCGTTGTGGTACAACGCGAAGACCGTCTACAAGTTCCACGTCGAGCTGGTCACCTCGGCGACCAACCGGCACCCGTGGGAGTCGAAGCCGTGGACGTGGCCGATGGGCCTGCGTCCGATGCTCTACTACTACGAGGGCAGCGTCACGGGCTGCGGCGCGGCGTCGTGCGTCGGCGCGATCATGCTGATCGGCACGCCCGCGATGTGGTGGCTCGCGTTCCCCGTGATCGGCTGGGCGGTCTTCCGCTCGGTCGGCAGGATGGACTGGCGCTACGCCGGCGTGCTCGTCGCGTACATGGCCGGGCTGCTGCCGTGGTTCCTGAACCTCGACCGGCAGATGTACTTCTTCTACACCACGCCGATGGCACCGTTCCTGGTGCTGCTGATCGTGCTGGCGCTGGGCGAGATCCTGGGACGGTCCGCCGCAGGTTCCGAACGCCGCGGCACGGGTCTGCTCGTGGTGGCGCTGTACGTCGGGCTCGTGGTGGCGAACTTCGTGTGGCTGTGGCCGATCCTCAACGGCGTGCCGATCACGCCCGAGATGTGGCAGCAGGAGCTGTGGCTGCCTAGCTGGCGCTGATCTCCAGGGCTCTTTCTTTGGTCAGGTCGCCTTCGAGTCGCATGGTGACCTGACCTCGTTGCCAGAGCAGGGTCTGCCCGGCGCCTCGGGGTTCTTCGTCGTGCCACTGGCCGTTGCGGTCGATGTAGAAGAACACGTGCGGGTACGGGATCCAGATCTTGTCGCCGATCTGCTCGACGCCCTCACCGTTGATCAGCTTGCCGATGGTCGACTGGATGGTGCCGTCGAACTGGTCGAGCCTCAGGTCGCCGTAGTAGAGGGTGACGAACCGTCCTTCGTGGACAGTGATCTTGTCCGGCGTGCCGAGTTGCCGCGGCAGGTGGATCTCGAACGGCATCTGCTTCTTCGCCTCGTCGAGCGAGACCTCCTGGCTGGGCAACGGGGGTGCCGTGGTCGCCGGCGGCTCGTCGACGAACTCGACGCCCGCGAACTCCAGGAGGTGCTGCACGCCCGCGCGCACCGCCGGGGACACCGCGAAGGCGATCGCGAACGCGGTGGCCGCTGCTACTAGTGCGGTGAGCCAACGGTTTCTGCGGTTCGGCGCGTTGATCCTGGTGAGGACCTGGTGCGTGACGTCCGGCGGTTCCGGCACGTGGATGCGGTGGCCGAGGTCGCGGAGGGCGGCCTCGAGGTCGCTATCGCTCATGGGCCACCTCCTCCAGCATCGGGCGCAGCTTGGCGAGCGCGCGGGACAGCCTCGACTTCACCGTTCCCTTGGCCAGGCCCAGGGTCTGCGCGGTCTCGGCCTCGCTCAGGTCGAGCAGGTACCGGCACGTGACGACCTGCCGGTCGTGGTCGGGCAGGCTCTGCACGGCCTGCAGCAGCTTGGCCCGCGAGTCGTCGACCAACGTGCCTGGGTCGTCGTGGTCGACGGTCTCGGTGATGGCGGCCATCTTGAGCTCCATCAGGTTGCGGCGCCGCCGGCCGCGATGGAGGTTCTTGGTCTCGTTGGCGACGATCTTCAGCAGCCACGGCTTGAAGTCGGCCTGGAGTTTGAAGGTGTCGAGCTTCCGGTACGCCTTCACGAACGCCTCCTGCACCACGTCCCCGGCGTCCGCACCCGCCCCGAGCAGGTAGGCCGTCCGGTGCGCGAGCGCGGTGTACCGGGTGACCAGCTCGCCGTAGGCCGCCTGGTCACCTGCGATCGCCCGTGCCACCGCGTCGTCCGTGATGCCCTTCCTACACCGGGAACCGCGCTTCGGTTCCCGGTGTATCAGCGTCATGAGAATTCTGGCCTTGATCTGCGCTTTCCTGCTCCTCGGAGCACCTTCTGCTCACGCGGGCGGCTGGGCGGTCACGTACCTGGACCCGGTGCCGTCGATCCAGACCTCCGTCACCCACACCGTCGGCTACTGGGTGCTGCAGCACGGCACCCATCCGTACTCCGGAGACCTGGGTAAGACCGGTCTGCGCTTCAAGTCCGGCGCGGACTCTCGGGAGTTCGTCGGCGTCGCTCTGGGTCAACCCGCGCACTACGCCGTGACGTTCACGCTGCCCGCCGGTTCGTACGAGGTCTTCGGCGTGCAGGGGATGTTCCAGGAGCATCCGCTCGGGACGCTGACCGTGCCGGGCACGTTCCAGATCAAGCCGCCGGACCCGCAGATGGTCCAGGGGGCACCCGAGGGCCCGTGGAAGGAGATCGCGCCACCACTGGCGAAACCCGCCGTTGCCCCGGCCGCGGCGGTGGTGCCTGCTCCGGAACCTGACTCGCCCGCGCCGGTGTGGCTCGTCGGGCTCGTGGTGGTGGCAGCAGCAGGTCTGTTCGTGGTGCTGCGCAAGAAGTTGCGACCTGCTGCGCGAAGGTGAAGTGGAGAGGCGATCGGCGGAAACCGCCTCTCCACTCCTCGCGAGGCATCCCTGCGATGCCGAGGCTTTCCGGGTGAACCACGACCTAGGTCGTTGAACGGTGAATCACCGTTACGGACCGGTCCAACGTTCACCCGGTTCGCCTACATCGGCATGTGCTTCGTGGGCGGAGGAGTCGGCTTGCTGATGACCCGGGTCACCGGGCCTTCCTTGCTCATCCCCTGCTGGTCCAGGAACCCGGACAACTGCCCGCGCACCTGAGCCAGCGTCGGACGACGGCCGGGTTCCGGATCCATCGCCGCGAGCAGCAGCCTGGCGTGCGCGCTGTTCTGCGGCAGCTTGGTGATCGGTTCGCCCTGGGCGGCGGCCATCAGCGAGGAGATCGGGTTCTCGCGGGAGCCGCGCGGTGGGTGGCCGGTCAGCGCGTAGGAGACGGTGGCGGCCAGCTGCCACGAGTCCGAGGCCGGGGACGCCGTTTCGCCGCGGGCTGTTTCCGGGGCGAGGAAGTCCGGGGTGCCGACCATCATGCCGGTGGCGGTGAGGGTGCTGTCGCCCTTGGAGCGGGCGATGCCGAAGTCGATCAGGTGCGCGGTGCCCTGGCCGTCGACGATCACGTTGGACGGCTTCACGTCGCGGTGCAGGACGCCTCGGTCGTGGGCCGCGGCGAGGGCGTCGGCCATGTTCAGCCACAGGCGGGCCGCGAGCTTGTCGTCGATCAGGCCGTTCTTCAGCACCGTCTCGGACAGCGAGGCGCCCTCGATGTACTCCATGACCAGGGCGAGGCCGTCCGGGTCCTGGACGATGTCGAACACCCGCACGCAGTTGGGGTGGCGGACCGCGGCCAGTGCGCGGGCCTCGCGGAGCATGCGGGCCTCGGTCTCGTTGTCCGGGGCGTGCGCGAGCTTCACGGCGACCGTGCGGTCGAGCTGTTCGTCGACGGCCAGCCAGACCGTGCCGAAGCCGCCGGAGCCGAGCTGGCGGACGCGGCGGAACCTGCCGTTGCCGGGGTTCCAGACCTTGCCCGACTTCTGCACCGGCGCGGGCGCGTCGGCGGAGGCAGCGCCCGGTCCGAACGGCAGCGGGCCCGGCGTGTCGGCGAGGACGGCAGGCTGGGACGGCTGCTGGGGCTTGGGCTGCGGCATGACCTCGGCGACGCGGGTCGGCGGGTACTGGCCGGGCGGCACGGGCGGCGGGTTCACCGGGCGCATCGGCCGGTTCATCGGCGCCGGCTGGTACTTCGGCACCTGCGCCGGCTGGTACGGCGGCGGGTTCTGGCCGTGTTGCGACGGCTGGTGCTGGGGCTGGTGCGGTGGGGGCTGGTGCTGCGCGGCCGTGATCGGCTTGGTCGGCGCCTTCTTCTGCGCCTGACCTTGGGGCTGACCCTGCGGCAACTGGTTGTTCTGGGGCTGCGGCGTGCGCGCCACCGGCTGCGGTGGCGGGTTCTGCGAGTTCCGGTCGGCAGACCGGTCGCGGCCGGGGCGGTTCAGCATGGCGGTAGTCAACCCGAAAATCCGCACGACGATTGAGCCGATTACCGCAATCGGCAGAAAGCCCAGGAGCACATGGCCCACCAGGGTCACGGGAAACGCCGACGTCGTCACCAGGAGTACCAGGAACATCGGCCAGAACACGCGGCGCGGCCAGTTCGGCCCGAGCCGGAACGCCGACCCGGACTGCAGCATCACGAACAGCAGGCACAGCAACGCCAGCGCCACGGTGACCGCGGCGGCGACCAGGAACACGACCGACTGACCCGGCCGCTGCACGACCTCGAGGATCGACGGCGCACCGTCGACCAGGTAGCTGCCCTGCGAGAACTGCCCGAAGCAGGTGGCCTCGTCGAGCGAGCCGGACCCGTCGATGAGACGCCGGGACAGCCCCTGCACGGTGCCGCGCATGATCAGCCACGGCAGCACCAGACAGCTGGTGACGCCGAGCACGGTGAAGATGGCACCCGTCACCGGCCCGTAGGAGTTGCCGACGACCCGGCGCACCGCGATGGACAGCAGCGCCCCGATCGTGGGGAACAACCCGAGCACCGCGCCGAGCGCTGTGGTGGTCCACACCCAGTCACCGGGGCAGACACTCGCGCCCACGAAGCCGTGCAGCCACGTGAGCAAGGACTCCGCGAGCCCCACGACCCACACCACCCCTTCCGCGATCACCCCCAGCCTAGGCGTCCCGACAGCCTACGGTGCGTAATTGGTCTGCGGTTGACGCCACAGCAACCTCTTGCATGATCACTGCGTTGTACCTCCGTCTTTCCTGCGCATTCGGCCTGTTGGCACATACAACGCGTCCACACGCCACTCTGTTGAGTGACACTCAGCGGTGGCGCTGCCAGCTCGGGTACCGGGCGGCGATCGCGTACGTCGTGAGCACGGTCTCGACGTGCGGACGGTTCATGAAGTCCTCCGCTCGTGACGGAGGGCGAGGCGGCACGGGCCGCGGCACGGGCGGCGGGATGACGACCGCCTCCACCCTTTCGGGCAGCTCCGACCGCACGAGCCACAGCTCCTCGGTCGCCTTGTCGACGGTGACCACGGCGAGGCGTTCCTCGTCGGCGAGCTGCCGCCGCAGCCGTTCGCGCTGGGCCGGCTCCGCGAACTCGACGAGCCGGTCGACCTCGACCCGCGTGTACAGGTAGGTCTCCACGGCGTCGTGCGCGACGCCGAACGCGTCCGACACGTCGAGCCACCGCATCCGGGCGCGGTGCCGGTAGTCGTCGAACGCCGTGCTCGCGGGACCGGTCCATCCCGGCGGCGTCGCCCTGGCGTACGCGAACCCCGCGGATGCGCATTCGTCGCGCATTCGCTTGAGCCACTCCTGGACGTTCCGCAGGGAGTGGAAGTCGGAGGAAAGGGTCACGCCGGGAAGACGTCCGCCTCTTCGTAGTGCTGTGCGGTGTCGCTGAGCCGGGCCTCAGTCTCGCCGACGTCGCGCGCCAGCACTTCTGTCGCGTGGTCGGCGGCGGCGCGGAACCTGGTCAGAGCGGCGAACAGGTCACCGCGCGACGGGTCCACGCGGGCCTCCGGGTGGCGGGCCAGGTCCGTGACGTCTCCCGCGGCGCGCAGCAGCGGCCGTGCCAGCGCCCGCAGCTCCGCGGGGTCGACGGCGAACCCGTTCACAGCACACTCTCCAAACGGTTCGGCGTGCCAGAAGTTTGGTGCAGAACGATACCTGGCCGTCAGGCGAGCAGCACCTCGATTTCGGCCGCCGACACGAACACGGTCTCGTCCTCGGAAGCTCCCGCGTCGATCACCACCCCGACCTTGAGCGGTGCCACGAGCGGCAGCAGCTCCGCGCCCCCGACCTCGAGCCACCGGTCTTCCCAGGTCAGGTTCTTGAGCTTGCGGTACGCGGCGAGCCGGTCGACGCCGGTGAAGACCAGCACCGACTGCTCGTGCCCGTCGACCTCGGTGGCCACCAGCCCGGGACGGTTCGGATCGGGCAGGTAGACGGTGGTGTTCAGCAGCTCGGCGACGACCTCGGGCGCACCGGCCCGCGCGAGCTCCCGCAGCCGTGGCACCGGCGCCACCGGCCTGACGTACTTCGGTTGCCCGAGCAGCCGGTGCTTGAGCCCCACCGCGGACGACGGCTCGTCCGGGTCGACCTCGTAGCGCTGGATGCACGCCAGCGACAGCGGGATGTCCTCCCGCGTGGCTCCGGGCAACACCACCAGGATCACCTTGCGCTCGAACACCTCCGGCTGGTCCATGAGCAGCCCGCGCAGGTACCGGCACTCGTACTCGGCACCGCGGCTGTTCGGGTTGCGGCCGGGGAACGCCAGCTTCCAGCCCGCCGACACCGCCACCACGATCCGGTCCGCGTCCTCCATGCGCTGCAGGCACAACGTCGACCAGTCGACGGGCTCGTGCTCGTGGTAGAGGTCGATGTCCGCGTCCGCGCCGAGGTCGTGCAGCAGCAAGGCGAACCGGTGCAGGGTGTCCCGCCACGCCCTGGTGCGCGCGGCGTCCCAGCCGGGACTGGTGTGTGCCCACACCACGAAGACGTCGGGGCGCATCGGCAGATCATGCCGCAACGCTCAGCCGTCGTAGACCTGGTGGTCCGCCTGCGCCCGTGAGCCGCCCGCTCCCGCCGACCCGCCCGACGACCGCAGCGCCGGGTCCGCCGCCACCGGCAGGTCACCGAGGCCGGCGAGGTACTCGACGGTCCACAGGTGATGCGCTGACGGGTTCGGCTCGTGGAAGGTGTCACCGAAGCCGTACGTGGCGAGGCGAGCCTGGGCTCCGTCCATCTCCACGGTGATCCGAGAGCCGAGCAGGCCCTTCTCACCGGGCGCGCACGCCAGTTCGAGGCGGGCGCGGATCCACTGGGGGACGGGGGCCGGATCGGCTTCGAGCTCTGAGGAGATCGCGGTGCACGAGGTGCCGTGCGCGCGGGCCACGAAGGAGGCGCGGAAGACGACGAGCTCACCGGCCGTGCAGCCGGTGAGAACGCGCGCTTCTACTGCTGTCTCGGTCGAGGTCACTTCGGGACGGGCGGCCGCGCACCTCGCGGTCGGGGCGGCGGTCGAGGCCGCTGCTCCGCCGGAGGTGACGGCCACGAGTAATAACGCGGCGGCCACTGATCTCACACCGAAAAGCTATTGGTGGCCGCCGCTTTCCTCACCGAACTTCACCCCACAGATGGGTGAGTGCAGAACACGTTGTACGCCAGGTGACTGCGGCTGATGTCGGTGTTGGCGGCGATGACGTCGCCGAGCGTGCGGCGGTAGTCGATGCCGTAGCGGGCCTTGATCACGCGCAGGGCCGGGTCGTTGCCGTGGAAGAAGCGGTCGCCGTCGCGCAACGCCTCGAACTGCTTTTTCCAGATGGCGTGCTGGAGCTCGCCGAACTCGCTGCCGGGCAGCCGCGGCTCGGTCATCATGCCGACGATCGCGTCGAGGTTCGCGACATCGCCGTAGATGGCCTTGAGGCGCGCCGCTGTGGTCGTGCGACGGACGCCGGGACGCACGTGGTCGAGGCTGTCCGGGTCGTTGATCTCGTCGCCCGGCGTGAGCTCGGGGTCGGCGGGGAACTGTTCGGTCGCCTCCCCGGAGATCGCGCGGAACGACGGCTTCGGCGCGAGCCCGTACGCGCGGCGCAGGTCGTTGTAGGCGGCGATGCCGTGGTCACGGCCGCGTTCGACGTCGAGCGCGGCCACGTCGATCACCGCGGTCAGGCAGCGCGGCACACAGCCCGGGATGAGGAAGATGATGCTGCGCAACGTGTCCTCGTCGACGACCTCGTCGTTGCGGTTCTCCGACTGCAGGCCGAAGCTCTGCAGCAGCGGGCCGATCTGCACCTCGTCGACCAGGTCCGGGTTGAACGGCAGCAGGCGCGGCAGAATCCCGATCTCGACCTTCTCGCCGGTGACCGCGACGCTCATTCCCCTGGCGCGCAACGTGTCCAGTTGTTGAGCCGTGTAGCGCGCGGCCTGGGTGACGATCTTGAAGTCCCCGCGCACCATGCTGTGCGAGCGGTAGCCGACCGTCGCGAACTCGTTGGCGAGGCTGGTGCGCACGTCGGGCCGGTAACCGCGGTACGGCGCGAGCTGCACACCCATCGCGGGCAGGAACTCGTGGTAGGTGATCCACTGCTGCTCGGCGCTGACGACCTTGCGCGCGATCTGGAACTTCTCCTCGTCGGACAGGTGCGAGGGCAACCTGTCGACGATCCTGTTGTGCTCACGGGCGAACAACGTCTGCACCGCGGTGATCGTGGCGTTCTCGTTGGCGCGCATGTCCCCCGCGACGACGCCGGTGCCGCTGTTGATCGCTCCGAACGGCCCTGTCATCACCGGCGCGTCCGATCCGTCACCGCCGCGTGCCTGGCGCCTCGGCAGCATGTTGTTGGGCAGCAACAGCTTCGCGCCGTCACGCAGCCAGTTCAGCCGCTCCTGCGTACCGCCGTAGATCGCCCAACCGTCGAGGTACGAGCTGACGATGTTCTTCTGCTCGTGCGGTGTCACGCCATCGACGACACCGCTGCGCCGCATGGGAATCGAGCCGAGGTCGTTGCGCACCTGCTCAAGCGCGGCGTCGTTGTCCCACGGGATCGAGGCGTCCGTCGCGGTGTCCTCGCGCAGACCGAACGTGTGGTCCATGAACTGCGCCCACACCTGCGCCCACTGGCTGACATCGCGCTCCGACAGGAAGTTCTGCCTGCCGTCGGCGAAGATCCGGTTGCTGACGTACCGCGCGTTCGGCCCTGCCACCGGTTGCCCGACGCCGTCCGCATATCTCGTGGGAGCGAGACGGGTGTACGCCTCGCCCACACTCCCCCAGTCGGGATGGGCGCGGTTGTTGCCGCGCCCGTCGAGGCTCTGCACTTCGAACCCGCCCGCATCCGCTTGTGCCGCCCCACTTCCGAGCAGCGCTCCGATCGCCACCAATGCCACTGACTTACGAAAAACCCGCATGTCACCCGATGATGGCGAGAACGGGTGCGTCTTTCTTGGGCTGTACGGGTTGTCATCGGGAAAGCTGTCGGGCCCTTGAAAGAAGACCCGCCAGCAGCACGACGGATCCGAGCACGACGTGGAACACGTGATCACCCGTCATCAGGTGCAACGACCCGATGTGCAGCTCCCCCAACGCAAGCCCGGCGAGCCCGAGCGTCAGATACGCGCCGCCGAACACGACCGCGAACGTCCGCGCCCACCGCGTGAACCCGAAGCCGAGCGCAGCGAGCCCCGACACGAGATGAACGGTGTTGTGCGCGAAGTCCGCGCTGTCCCCGGCGACGAACGTGACCACTCCTGCGACCACGAAGAGCACACCGAGCACCCGGCACGTCCAGACCGCGATCATCGCCGCACCAGCGCCACGACCGCCGACCCCGTCGCCACGACCACCGCGACCATCTGAACCCACAGCCCGACCGAGCCGCCCACGCCGCCCGCCAGGCCGGTGTCGGTGAGACGCGCCGCTTCCCCGCTCGCGAACAACCCGCCGACGAGGAACAGCCCCGCGACGGCCGCCAGCGCGGCCGTCCACCTCCACCGTCCGAAGTGGACGAACGCCGCCGGTACCAGCTGGATGAAGAAAACAGGCGGTACCGGCGGGAAGTCCACCCCTGACACGATCTGCACCACGACACCGGCCGTCGCCACCAGCAACGCCGACGTCGTCACGTTCGCCGCAATCTTGTCCATGCGACGAAGCGTGCTCCGCTCACGCGGCCGGGTCGTCAGCCTCGACGGGTATCCCGGCTACGCAGCTGAACGTACTCAGTGATCGTGATCGTGGTCGTGCTCAACCGTGGGCTGGTAGATGTAGAACATCGTCACGGGCTCTTCACCCGCAACGGTCTCGTGGTCGACACCGGGCGGCACGAACGCGTACGAACCCGCGCTCGCCTCGACGCCGCCGATGCTGACCGTGCCGTCGATGACCCACGTGTGCTGCGTCGCCGACGGGTGGTTGTGGCCGACGTCGCGCGCACCCGGTGCCATCTGGATGAGCCCGACGATGGTGTCCCCGTTGGGAGACTTCCAGAGAAGCTTGTTCTGCAGCCGCTCGTCGCCGTGCAGCGGGAACGACCTCAACTCGGCAAGGGCTTCTGCGGACAGGACCGTGACCTTGTCCTGTGGCGCGTCGCTCATGAGCACAGCCTTTCGGGAGCCGTACGGGCTTACGGCCGGTATATAGGCGAAGGCGGCGCTCACATTACGGATGAGCGCTCTTCAGGTAGGCCAGGACGACCGGAAACGCAAAAAGGGCCGTCCTGAATGGACGACCCTTTGCAGTGGAGCTGAGGGGAATCGAACCCCTGACCTTCTCGATGCGAACGAGACGCGCTACCAACTGTGCTACAGCCCCTTGCGGTGTTACGAGAGAACTATAGCAGGGGTGGAGGGGGTGTTTTCACCACCCCCTCTAAGCCCCCACGGCACCTCGGTACCGCAGCGACTCCAGTCCCTCTAACTCGACGAACACCGGGTCCTCGTCGTCCGAGTCGACCGGAATCGTGCCCGGACGAACCGTGTGCTCATAGCGCGGCAACGGCGGCAGCGCGGGCCGATCCGGGACGACCTCGACCTGAGTGGTCTCGACCTCCTCGACGACCTGCACCTGCTCGGGCACGACGACCGGCGCCGGTGCCTCCTGCTGCTGCGGACCCGTCGCACGACGGCGACGGACCTGCTGCAACCGGGCGAGCCGGCGTGCGCGGATCTCCTCCTCGATCCGCACCTGCCGGCGCAGGTAGGTCAGGTACCCCACGAGCAGGAGGTCGACTCCCGCGTGGCCGTACCAGAGCATCGGGTAGAACACCCCGGCGGCGACACCGGTGGCGATCGCGGCGAACAGCAGGAACGCGACGACTCGGCGCCGGAACGCGTACTTGGCCTGCGCCACCAGCGCCGCGGTCTCGGGGTCGTAGCCTCCGCGGCCGCGCCGGAACGGGCGCTCGACGTACTCCTCCTCGTCGAAGTAGTCGTCGTCGATGTCGTGGATGTCGTCGTACTCGGCGTCTGGCATGGCGTCGTACTCCTCCCCCACGCTGCGCGCACTCTCCTGGCGCTTGCGGGCCATCATGGGGACGAGGACCACCAGCCATGCGACGACCAGCGCAACGATGATCAGCGAACTCGGCATTCCCCGTTCACCTCCCCCGGCCCACGCGTGGTGCTGTCACCACGCTAGTCACAACAGTCACACCAGTGTCGGAGGCTCGCCGAACTCGGTGCGTACCAAAGTGTGGTGTATCACCCACTTTTGGGTGAAGCGATTAGAACAAACGGACGCAAACGTCAGGGAAGACGGGCCTCTCCGCGTGCGACCAAACGGCGCACTAGGCCATCCGGGACCTCTTCGGAGGTGAGCGCGAAGCAGAGGTGGTCGCGCCACTGTCCGGCAACATCCAGATAACGCTTGAAGAGGCCTTCCTCGCGATATCCGGATTTCGCGAGCACGCGAAGTGAGGCGGCGTTCTCAGGACGGACGGTCGCTTCGAGCCGGTGCAGACCAGCGTCGCGGAAAGCGTGATCGGTGAGCAACGCGACGGCAGCCGTTGCGACGCCGCCACCCGCCCGATCAGCGGCTACCCAGTAGCCGATCCACGCGGAGAGCAGCGAGCCGCGCACGATGTTGCCGACGGTGATCTGGCCGGCGACCTCGCCGTTCACCAGGATCATGAACGGCAGCGTGCTGCCGCGCCTGGCCATCGCGCGAAGCGACGACCACTGGGCCGGCCAGGAGAGCGTCGCGTTGCGCTCGTCCCAGCCCTCAGCCGCAGTGGGTTCCCATTTTTCGAGGTAGTTGCGGTCGCGGATGCGTTGTTGCGACCACTTCTTGCCGTCGAAGAGCCGCGGGCCGCGCAGTTCGACGGTGCCGGCGCGCACCTGGAGAGGCCCCAGCCGGGCCGGCCAGCCGGGGTGCCTGCCGAGATCCGCGAAGACGCTCATCCACGTTGCGCTAGGAAGCTGACCAGCACCTCTTCGCCGACCGAGACCTCCGTGACGTCCTCGTCCACCATGATCAGGCAGTTGGCCTCTGCCAGTGACGCGAGCAGGTGCGCGCCGGACGTGCCGAGCGGCTGCACCAGGTACTCGCCGTTGTCCGCGTCGCGCAGCAGCTGGCCACGTAGGAAGCCGCGGCGGCCCTTCGTCGACTGCAACGGCGAGAGCAGCCGGGCGCTGACGGCCCTGCGGTACGGGTTCTTCTTGCCCAGCGCGGCCCTGATCAGGGGCCTGACCAGCACCTCGAACACGACGAGCGCGCTCATCGGGTTCGCGGGCAGCAGGAACGTCGGCACGGCGTCCGGGCCGAGCCGACCGAAGCCCTGCGCCGAGCCGGGGTGCATGGCGATGCGGGTGACGTCCATGTCGCCGAGGTCCGCGAGGGCGGCCTTGACCTCGTCGCCGATCGCGCCGCCCACACCACCGGCGATGACGACGATCTCGGAGAGCAGCAGCCGGCCCTCGACGACCTCGCGCAGCCGGCGCGGGTCGGCGGACATGATGCCGACCCGGCTGACCTCGGCACCGGCGTCCCTGGCAGCGGCGGACAACGCGTACGAGTTGACGTCGTAGACCTGGCCCTGGCCGGGGGTGCGGTCGACGTCGACGAGCTCCTCGCCGAGCGAGATCACGGACACCCGCGGGCGCGGGTGGACGAGCACCTTGTTGCGGCCGACAGCGGCCAGCAGACCCACCTGAGCAGCACCGATGGACGCGCCACGACGCACGGCGACGTCGCCGGTCTGCACGTCCTCACCGGTGCGGCGGACGAACCCGGCGGACGGCACGCTGCGCTGCACGGTCACCTTGGCGTGGTGGCCGTCGGTGTAGCCGAGCGGCACGACGGCGTCGGCCAGCGTGGGCAGCGGCGCCCCGGTCGCGACCCGCACGGCCTGACCGGGCTGCAGGCGGCGCGGCTGGCGTGAACCGGCCGGGATCTCGCCCACGACCGGCAGCTGCACCGGGTTCGCGTTCGCGCCGGACACGTCGACGCTGCGCACCGCGTACCCGTCCACGGCGGCCTGGTCGAAGCCGGGCAACGCGCGTTCCGCCACGACCTCCTCGGCGCAGAGCAGGCCCTGCGACTCCGAGATCGCCACCCGCACGGGTGCGGGCCGCACCGCGGCCGCGATCACCCGAGCGAGCTGCTCGTCCACTGACCTCATGTGATTGGTCCTCGCGCTCAGGAGTTGTCGAGGCGTTCCCGCAACCACTCGCGCAGATCGGGTCCGTACTCCGGGGTCTTGAGTGCGAAGTCAACCGCAGCCCGCAGGAATCCGGCGGGATTGCCGAGATCGTGTCGCCCGCCGCGGTGGACGACGACGTGCACGGGGTGACCCTCCGCGATCAGCAGCGCGATGGCGTCCGTGAGCTGCAGCTCACCGCCCGCACCAGGGGTGATGCGCTTGAGGGCGTCGAAGATGGCGCGGTCGAGCAGGTAGCGGCCGGCGGCGGCGAACGTCGACGGCGCGTCCTCCGGCTTGGGCTTCTCGACCATGCCGACGACCTGCTTGACGTCGTCGTTGCCCGTGTCCCGGACGTCGAACACGCCGTACGCGGAGATCTGCTCGCGCGGGATGTCGAACGCCAGCAGGACGCTGCCGCCCTTCTCCTCGCGGACCGCCGCCATCTTCTTGAGGGCGTCGGTGGGCAGGATGATGTCGTCCGGCAGCAGCACCGCGACGGCCTCGTCGTCGCCGGTCAGGTTGCCTTCAGCGCAGCCGACGGCGTGACCGAGGCCGAGCGCCTGCTCCTGGATGGCGGTCTCGGCCTTGATGAGCTGCGGCGCCCGCCGGATCTTCTCGACCAGGTCGGTCTTGCCCTTGTCGGCCAGCGACTGCTCGAGGTCGGGGTTCGCGTCGAAGTAGTTCGCGACCGAGGCCTTGGTCGGGCTCGTGACGATGACCAGCTTCTTCGCGCCCGCCTCCGCCGCTTCCCTGGCCACGTACTCGATGGCCGGGGTGTCGACCAGCGGCAGCAACTCCTTCGGCACGGCCTTGGTCGTGGGGAGGAAACGGGTGCCCAAGCCGGCCGCGGGCACGATAGCGGTGTGGAAGGCGCTGCTCATGGGCAGCGATGCTAACGACATACCGGGAGTTACCCACCATGACGTCCGATCTTCGTGACCGGAAGGCCACGCTGCGTTCAGAGTTGCTGGCCGCCCGGCGTGCGGTTTCCGCCGCGGACCGCGCTCTCGAGGCTGCCGCGTTGGCCGCCCACGTGGCCGCTCTCGACGTTCGTCCTGATCAGACGGTGTGCGCGTTCCTGCCGGTCGGGTCGGAGCCCGGCGACGCGTCGTGGCTCGACGGCCTGCGCTGCCGGGTGCTGCTACCGATCGTGACGGGCGACGCGCCGCTCGACTGGGCGGTGCACGACGGAGGGGTCGCACCGGCCGGGCTGGGGCTGCTCGAACCCGTCGGGCCGCGGCTCGGCGCCTCGGCCATCGCTGGAGCGTCGCTGGTGCTGGTACCGGCTTTGGCGGTGTCGGTGTCCGGGGTGCGGCTGGGGAAGGGTCGCGGTCATTACGATCGGTCGTTGCCGCTGGTCAAAGCCCCGTTGGTGGCTGTCGTGCGGGATTCCGAGGTGTTGGCTGACGTGCCTGCTGAGCCTCACGACGTGCTGATGAACGGCTTTTTGACCCCCTCGGTGGGCCTTCGGTGGTTGTGACATTGACCTGGGGTGTTTGCGCTCGGGGAAGGATCTGAGCGAAAATCGTGTTGGCACTCACAACGGTCGAGTGCCAGAGCTAGGAGCAGACCCAGTGCCTACGTACCAGTACGCCTGCACCGCGTGTGAGCACCGGTTCGAGGCTGTGCAGTCGTTCAGCGACGCCTCCCTCACCGAGTGCCCCGAGTGCTCGGGCAAGCTGCGCAAGCTCTTCGGCGCCGTCGGTGTCGTCTTCAAGGGCAGCGGTTTCTACCGCACGGACAGCCGGTCGGGCTCGTCCAAGAGCACGTCTTCTTCGACTTCCACCACGACTTCCACCTCCACTTCGGACAAGAAGTCGTCCTCGGACTCGAAGCCTTCGACGAGCGCTCCGGCGGCTGCCGCGTCCTGAAGATCGCGAGTTGTCCACAACTTGCGGCTGAGCCCGTTTTCCATGCCCCTGACGGCCCTACCGTCAGGGGCATGACTCTTTCCATCAGGCCCTTCGACCGGGTCCGCGCTCTTCTTCGCCGCCGTCCTTCTGTTGCGTGGCGCCGGTTTCTGGCTCTGGGCCTGGCCTTGCTAGCCGCTTTTGGAGCCTTCTGGCCTGACGTGGGGCATCCAGCCGTGGTCGCCTCGCGTGACCTTCCCGCCGGAGTGGCCTTGTCCGCCGCCGATGTCCGGCTGGCGTCTTTTCCCGCTCCTGTCACGGGTTCGTTCTCCGGCGTGGACGCGGTGGTGGGCCGATCTTTGAGCGGTGCGGCGCGTGCGGGCGTCCCGCTGACGGACTTCGATCTTTCTTCAGCTTCCCCGGACCTGGTCTCGGTCGCCGTCCGGGTGGCTGACCAGGGCCTGGCCGACGTGGTGCGGATGGGCGACCGGGTCGACGTGGTGTCACCGTCCGCCGAAGTGCTGGCGGAGAACGCATCCGTGCGTGAGACGAGAGGACAAGTCGTTGTCCTCACGTTGCCGAGACTTAATGCAACTCGCGTGGCCGCGATGTCACTGGATCACGCGTTAGCCGTTACTCTCCGCTGATGCTGAAGGGTTTCAAGGACTTTTTGATGCGCGGAAACGTCGTCGACCTGGCTGTGGCCGTGGTCATCGGCACGGCGTTCACCGCGATCGTCACCGCGTTCACCACGAGCATCATCAAGCCGCTGATCAACACCATGGGCGGCGCAGAGACCAAGGGCCTCGGCTTCTCGCTCAGGACCGGCACTCCTGAGCTCACCGAGAAGACGTTCATCGACCTCAGCACGCTGATCAACGCGGTCATCAACTTCGTGATCGTCGCGGCGGTCGTGTACTTCGTGCTGGTCCTGCCGATCAAGAAGATCCAGGAGCGCCGCAAGAAGGGCGAGGAGCCCGGCCCGGCCGAGCCGACCGACGTCGAGCTGCTCATCGAGATCCGCGACCTGCTCGCGGCTCAGCAGGGCGGCCAGCGCGCGTCGTCGACCGACGTGCGCGGCCCGAAGGTCTAGCCAGTCCCCGCCGGACAGAGCGCGCGGCTCGTCACAGCAAGACCCCGCGCGCTTCGTCCCGGCTCAACGGGGCAAGCCTCGGCGCGCCCGCACGCCAGCGCCGTCCCGGGAACCCGACGCGCGCTTCGAACACGAGCGCACACACCGGCTCGGCGGGCACACCTGGCTGCCGCACGCGGTCGCCAAAGGCCGCCCCCAGGTCCCAGCCGAACACCACTCAGCGCGTCCCGGAACCCCACGCGCACCCCACACTTGAGCGCGCACACCGGCCACAGCACAAGCCACCAGGCATCCACACACCCCGAAGACCCAACAGCGGCCACCAAACCCCGCTACAGCACCGCGCCGCGCGCCTTGTCCTGGCTCGGCGGGTACAGCCGCCACTTCGGGTCGATGCTGTTCAGGCAGAGCCCGCCATCCCGAGCCGCCGCCAGCGCGTGGTGCCCGACGCGGTAGCCGGGCGAGACCTGCTCCTGGCCGGTGCCTTCGAGCCACCGCACGAGGTAGTTGCTCGTGTGCGCCACGAACTCCCGCCAGACCGCGCTGATGAACGCGACCATCCGCGGGTCCATGTCGTCCCACACGACGACGCTGATCAGGCCGCTGGCGAGCACGCCGTCCGCGCGGAGGCTGCGCTTCCACACCACCACGCGGCCGGCCTGCGGGGAGCGCGCGGCGTAGCCGGTGAACCGCGGCGCGGGCAGGCGGGGATGGATCTCCGGGTCCCACAGGAAGGCCGTGCGCTCGACTTCGAGCACGGAGGAGCACACCGGCGGGCGGTTGGTGGTCTGCGCGCGCCACGGGGCGTGAGCGTCGATGAGTTGCGCCGAGGGCCAGGCGGCGACGATCGCCGACAGGATGGCGGTCTCGTCCTCCGGCAGCAGCAACACGGGTGCCAGCCGGTCCGACCTCTTCGGCTTGTAGAACCGCCCGTAACTGCGCATCACGAACTCCTACCCGCCGTGGTGCGGCGGCCGGTTCTCGCGGTACCAGGCATCGCGGTCGCCCTCAGGGGCGCCGCCGCGTTCGTCCGACGTGGTCTCGGGGAGCACCTCGCCGAACACCTCAGCCAACCGGCGACGACGCTGGCGAGCAGCGTCGTCGTCGGCCGGCTTGGGCGAATCACTCTTCGTCAAGACCGCTCAACTGCTCGATGACATAGGGCACCAACGCCGACAGCGTCGCCATGCCGTCGCGAACGGCGGACCGGGAGCCCGCGAGGTTCACGACGAGCGTGCTGCCGGAGACGCCCACGAGGCCGCGCGAGATGCCCGCGTCGACCGCGCCCGCGGCGAGACCGGAGGCGCGGAGTGCCTCGGCGATGCCGTGGATCGGACGGTCGAGCACGCCCTGCGTGGCGTCGGGGGTGACGTCGCGCGGGGACACTCCTGTGCCGCCCACGGTGACCACGAGGTCGACGCCACCGATGACGGCCGTGTTGAGCGCGGCCCGGATGTCGACCACCTCACCCTCGACCGCGACGGTGCCGTCGACGATGAAGCCGGCTTCTTCCAGAAGTTCGGTGACGAGAGGCCCGGAGTTGTCGTCCTGCTCGCCGTGCGCCACCCGGTCGTCCACGATCACGACCAAAGCGCGGCCAAGGCGCTGCGCGCTGCGTTCCATACCGATCACCGTAGCGGCAGTCGGACTTCGAAGCGGCAGCCAGGACCGTGGTTCTGGACGCCGATCGTCCCGTTGTGCGCGTCGACCAGCCCGCGCGCGATCGCCAGACCCAGTCCGGCACCCGAGGGATTGCGTGCCGTGGAACCGCGGAAGCCCACGTCGAACACCTGCGGCAGCACGTCATCGGGGATTCCGCCGCACGCGTCGTCCACGCGCACCACGGCTTCCGGTCCGTCCACATCGACCTGGACGGCCACCGCGCCACCCTCCGGTGTGTGTCGAATGGCGTTCGACACAAGGTTGCGCACGACACGCATCAGTTCCGGATCTGACCCGCGCACGACCGGCCACTCGCGAGCGTCCGCGCGCAGCTGCACACCGCGCAGCTGAGCCACCGGACGAGAAGCCGCGACCACGTCGCTCACGACGTCCGCGAGCCGCACGTCGTGCAACGTCAGGTTCAACGCGCCAGCGGTGATCCGGGAGAGCTGGAACAGGTCGTCCACCAGCTTCGACAGGTGGTCGGCCTCCTGCGCGATCTGCTTCGCGTAGACGGCGACCTCACCCGGCTCGGAGACGACCCCGTCCTCCAGCGCCTCGGTCATCGCCCGGATCCCGGCCAGCGGCGTCCGCAGGTCGTGGCTGATCCACGCGACCAACTGCCGCCGCGCCGCCTCCGCCTCGCGCTCCCACATGGTCCGCCGCGCGATCGCCCGGCCCAGCATGATCGAGAATGGCACCGTGATCACGCCGACCACCACGCACGCCATCAGGGCGGCGTTCAGCATCGGCGTGAACATGAACCCGCTGACCGCGAGAATTCCACCGATGGTCGCCACCACCGGCACGATGACCATGACGGTCATCACCGTGGTCAGCGAGAGGCGGCTCAGTCGATCGAACATCGGTCATACCTGTAGCCGACACCCCACACGGTGCTCAACCGCTGTGGTTTCGCCGGATCCTTCTCGATCTTCTCCCGCAACCGTCGCACGTGGACGGTCACGGTCGACTGGTCCCCGAACTGCCAGCCCCACACCCGCTCCAGCAGCTCGGCCCGCCCGAACGCCTTCCCGGCGTTGCCGATGAAGAACGCCAGCAGGTCGAACTCACGAGTCGTCAGCTGCAACGGCATCCCGTCCAACGTCGCGGTGTGCGCGGCGACGTCCAGCTCCAGATCGCCGTCCTTCACCACCCGCGGCTCGAAAGCCCGATTCGCCCGCCGCAGCACCGACGACACCCGCAACGCGAGCTCGCGCGGGCTGAACGGCTTCGTGACGTAGTCGTCCGCCCCGATCTGCAGCCCGGCGATGCGGTCTTCCTCCTCGCCCAGCGCCGTCAGCATCACGACCGGCGTGCTGCCGCGCTGCCGGATCCGGCGGCACACCTCGATGCCGTCGATGCCCGGCAGCATCAGGTCCAACACCACGATGTCCGGCTCGTGCGCGGACATCAGCCCCAACGCCGTCTCCCCGTCGCCGGCGAGCTCGACCTCGTAGCCGGCGTGTTCGAGGTAACGGCGCACCACGTCCCGCACCGTCGTGTCGTCGTCGACGACCAGCACCCGTTCCACCACGTCACCACGCTAAGCCACAACCACGGCCCCGGCTCACATCCGTAAGAAAACGAAAAGACCGGCTCTACGCGCGGGGCAGGTGCGCATAGAGCCGGTCTCCGGGTCACGCACGGCTCTGGCGGGCGGCGGATGCCAGAGCCGTGCCTCCCCCGACCTATCCCACCTCGACACCGTCGAGGGTGGCTTCCACGGTCTTGTTGTCGGACAAAGTGATGGTGACCTTGTCGCCGGGCGCCTTGGACCGCACCGCGGCCACCAGCGTGTCCGACTCGTCGATCCGCCGGTCGCCGAACTTGGTGATCACGTCACCGGCCTTGAGTCCGGCCTTCTCCGCCGCGCCACCAGGCGTGATCTCGGAGATCTTGGCGCCTTCCTCGGTCGACTCGACCTTCACGCCGAGCACGGTCTGCTTGGGCTTGCCGGACTTCACGATCTCGTCGACCGTGCGGCGCGCCTGGTCCATCGGGATCGCGAACCCGATGCCGACCGAGCCCGCCTGGCCGTTGGCCGAGCTCGGGCTGTAGATCGCGGAGTTGATGCCCACGACCTGGCCCTGCATGTTCACCAGCGGGCCGCCCGAGTTGCCGGGGTTGATCGCGGCGTCGGTCTGGATGGCGTTCAGGACGGTGGCCTGCGAGTTCTTGTTCTCGCCGCCGGCCGAGACCGGGCGGTTGAGCGAGGAGACGATGCCGGACGTGACGGTGCCGGACAGCTCGAACGGCGAGCCGATCGCGACGACGCCCTGGCCGATCTTCATGTCACCCGAGTTGCCCAGCGTGACCACGGGCAGGTTCGAGACGCCGTCGGCCTGGATGACCGCGATGTCCGAGCTCGGGTCGCGGCCGAGGATCTTGGCGGTGGCGGTCTTGCCGTCCTGGAAGACGACCTTGATCGAACCGCCGGCGGACGCGCCCTCGATGACGTGGTTGTTCGTCACGATCTGGCCGTTGCTCGAGATGATGAAGCCCGAGCCCTCGCCGGCGCCGGTCCGCGTCACGACCTGGATCTGGACGACGGACGGCAGCAGCTTGTTCGCGACCTCCTCGACCGAGCCCGCCGGGGCGTTGCTGGTCTGCGAGGCCGGACGCGGGGTGTCGAGGGAGCTGACGGAGGACGACTCGTTGGCGAAGGTGTAGCCCAGGTAGCCGCCCAGACCGCCGGAGAGGCCTCCGACGATCAGCACGAGGGCCGCGACGCCCGCCACGACCTTGCCGCGGCCCTTGGGGCGCTGGGGGACGGGCGGAGGCTGGTAGCCGGGCGGGAGGTAGTACTGGCCCGTCTGAGGGCCGGTAGGCGGTTCTGCGCCGAACTGGGCGGTGGTGGACCCCAGGCCGAGGGGGTGGCTCGGGGGAAGTTGGCCGGACCCGGATGGAGGTAGCTGCTGGCCGGGTCCGGACCCGCCGAGCTGCGCCTGGCCCGCGTCAGGTGAAGGCACCTGCGGCTGGGCCGAAGAAAAGGGTGAGGACACCTGCGGCTGTGCTGGGGCGAAGGAAGCGGGCACGTCGCCCAAACCCGCGGGAGCCCCCTGAGCCCCAGCCTGGCCGGATCCCCCCTGCAAAGGATCCGGCTGGCCGGGTTCCGGCAGCGACGGGCCCTGCTCCCGCGCGCCGGAGTCGCTCTGACCGGCGGTCGGCGGCACGGAGTGGGGCTGGTCCGGCTGCTGCGCTGGCTGGTTGCTCTCGGTCATGGGCATAGTCTCTCGGCCCGTCCTGAGAGAACCCTTAGACCAGCCTTGGCGTTCTGTGAGGGTTCCTAGACCGTGCGGAGACGGTCCGCGATCTGCTCCGGCGTGACGTCGTTGATCCACACGGCTTCACCGGACTCGGAGCCCGCGAGGTACTTGAGCTTGTCCGCGGTCCGCAGCACCGAGAACACCTGCAGGTGCAGCCACAGCTCGTCACGGCCGACGTTCACCGGCGCCTGGTGCCACGCCGCGATGTACGGCAACGGCCGGTTGTACAAGGCATCCAGCCGGTGCAACACCTTCAAATAAAGAGACGCGAAGTCGTCACGCTCCACAGAGGACAGACCGGCGAGATCCGCGACCTGACGGCGAGGGGCCAGCACGACCTCGACCGGCCACCGCGCGGCAGCGGGCACGAACGCCACCCAGTGCGGAGACTCCTCCACCACACGCGCGCCCGCGCGTAGCTCGGCCTCCAGCACGTCACCGAACAACGGCCTGCCGTGAGCCGCGTAGTACTCCAGCGCGGCTTCCAGCATCCGTTCGGTACGAGGCGTCACGAACGGGTACGCGTAGATCTGCCCGTGCGGGTGCGACAAAGTCACACCGATCTCTTCACCGCGGTTCTCGAACGGGAAGACCTGCTCGACGCCTGGCAACGATGACAGGAACTCGACGCGATCCGCCCACGCGTCGACGACGGTCCGCACGCGCTCTACGGAGAGCTCGCCGAACGACTTGTTGTGATCGGACGTGAAGCACACGACCTCACAACGCCCACGCCCCGGCGCCCGCACGAACAGCGGCTCGCCATCCACAGTGGACGGAACGTCGAGAACGTTCTGCGCCAGCGAGGGAAACCGGTTCTCGAAGACGACGACGTCGTAGTCGGCCTCGGGAATCTCGGTGGGACGACCCGGCGTGGACGGGCACAGCGGGCACAGGTCCGCCGGCGGTTTGTACGTTCGCGTCTGGCGATGAGCCGCCATTGCGACCCACTCGCGGGTCAACGGGTCCAGCCGGACTTCGGACATCGGCTGCGACTCGGGAAGATCCCGGGTGTCCACCGCGACTCTCGGTGGCGCCTCAGCACTGTCGTCGAAGTAGATGATCTCCCGGCCGTCCGCCAGCTTCCCCGCGGTACGCCTCACGCCAACTCCTCGCCGCTTCCTGGTACATGTGCCAGAACCAACTCACCGACCTGCTCGGTGAGGATCGCGCGTGCGTCGTCCGGCAGACCCTCGTCGGTCACCAGCACGTGCGCCTCGTCGAGGTCGGCGATCGTGGAAATGCCCACGGTGCCCCACTTCGTGTGGTCCGCGACCACGACCACACGCCCGGCGGCGTCGACGAGCGCGCGGTCCGTTTCACTCTCGTTCAGGTTCGGGGTGGTGAAGCCGGAGCGCTCGGCCATGCCGTGCACGCCCAGGAACACCACGTCCAGGTGCAGCGATCGCAACGCCTGCACGGCCACGGGGCCGACCAGCGCGTCGGACGGCGTGCGCACGCCACCGGTCAGCACGACCGTGCGGTCGGTGCGCCCGCTCTGCTGCAGCACGTCCGCGACGCGGATCGAGTTCGTCACCACGGTGAGGTCCGGGATGTCGTCGAGGAACCGCGCGAGCGTCCACGTCGTGGTGCCCGCGGACAGACCGATGGCCGTGCCGGGACGCACGAGTCCCGCAGCCAGAGCCGCGATCGCTTCCTTCTCGGGCAGCTGCCGCACCGACTTGGCCTCGAAACCGGGCTCGTCGGTCGAGCGCCCGACGACGGACGTCGCGCCGCCGTAGACCTTCTCCACCAGGCCGCGCGAGGCGAGCACGTCGAGGTCGCGGCGCACGGTCATGTCGGAGACGCCGAGCCGGACGACCAGGTCGCTCACGCGCACCGCGCCAGTCCGCTTGACCTCTTCCAGGATCACCGCTTGCCGTTGACGTGCCAGCACCTCACACCTCTTCCCTGAGGACGACGACGTCCCCGGCTCGCACGGTGAGGCGTCCGGAGACCTGCGTGCCGGACAACACGTCGACACCGGACGCCTCGATCTGCGCGTCGGTGTCGGTGTGGTTGACGGCGAAGAGCCACGATACGGCGCCCTTCCGCCTCACAAGCTCAACTCCGGGACGTGACACCGCAACGCCCGCACCGGAAAGCGCGTTTTCCACCGTTCGGCGGAGACCGCTCCCATCAAGATCGCACGCCACGTACCACGCGACACCGTTGCCAAATGCGTTGCGTGTCACCGCGGGCACGCCGGGCAACGGCCCGTCGGCATAGGAGGCAACGATGTCAGCGGTCCTGACGTGCAGGTGTTCCGTCCACAAGGAAACTGTTGAACCGTCATCCAGCGACGCGGTTTCGCCTTGCCGCAGCGGGAAGAACTCCTCCGACCACACGCCCAGGACGTCCTTGAACGCACCGGGGTAACCGCCCAGCCGGATGCGGGTGTGTTCGTCGGCAACACCAGACAAGTACGTGACCACGACATGACCGCCGCCTGCCACGTAGTCCGCGACCACGGCGGCGTGCGCGTCGGACACCGCGTAGAACGCCGGCACGACGACCATCGAGTACTTCGAGAGGTTCGTGCCCGGCGCCACGAAGTCGACCGTGACCCCGGCTTCCCACAGTGCCTTGTAGTAGCCGAAAACGTGCCGGAAGTAGTCGAAGTCCTGGGTCGGGTGCGCGGGCTGCTGCAGCGCCCAGTTCGACTGGAAGTCGTAGAGGACCGCCACGGACGCGTCCACAGTGGAGCCGACAACCCCGGTCAACTGCCCGAGCTCGGCACCGACCTGGCACACCTCGCGGTACACCTTCGTGTCCGTTCCGGCGTGCGGCACCATCGCCGAGTGGTAGCGCTCGCTGCCGCCGCGCGACTGCCGCCACTGGAAGAACAGGGCGCCGTCCGCACCGCGGGCGATGTGCTGCAACGAGTGCCGCCGCATCTCCCCCGGCAGCTTCGCGATGTTGCGCTGCTGCCAGTTCACCGCGGACGTCGAGTGCTCCATCAACAGCCACGGCTTGCCGCCCGCCAGCCCGCGCACGAGGTCCGCGGACATCGCGAGCTCGACGTGCCGGTCCGGTGACTGCGACTCGGTGTAGTGGTCGTTGGAGACGAAGTCGACCTCGCGCGCCCACTTCCAGTAGTCCAGCGCGCCGAAAGTCCAGTTGACCATGAAGTTCGTGGTGATCGGCACGTCCGGCGTGATCATCTTCAGCACGTCGCGCTCGGCCTTGTAGAGCTCCAGGATCGTGTCGTCCTGGAACCTGTCGTAGTCGAGCACGTGGCCGGGGTTCTGGAACGTCGGCGTCACGCGCGGCGGCAGGACCTGCGACCAGTCCGTGTAGCCCTGGCTCCAGAACGCCGTCGACCACGCGTCGTTCAGCTGATCGAGCGTGTAGCGCGATGACAGCCAGTCACGGAACGAGGCCGCGCACGTGTCGCAGTAGCAGCGCTTGATGTGGCACGCGTACTCGTTGCCGACGTGCCAGGCGGCCAGCGCGGGGTGGTCGCGGTAGTGCGAGGCCATCTCGGCGGCGAGCGCAGTTGCACGGTCGCGGTAGATGGGCGACGACGGGCAGTACGCCTGCCGTGAGCCGTGTGAGAGCCGCACGCCGTCCGCGCGGACGGGCAGCATCTCGGGGTAGGAGGTGGTGAGCCACGGAGGAGGCGCGGCGGTGGCCGTCGCGAGGTCGACGCGGATGCCGCCGGCGTGGAGCAAGTCGAGCACGCGGTCGAGCCAGTCGAACCGGTACTCACCCTTGCTGACCTCGATCTTCGCCCAGCTGAAGATCCCCACGCTGACCAGGTTCACCCCGGCCCTGCGCATGAGCTCGACGTCCTCCGCCCACACGTGCTCGGGCCACTGCTCGGGGTTGTAGTCAGCCCCCCAGCCGAGGCCCGGCATGTCAGTCGGCCAAGTCGTCACGGCCGCAAGAGTGGCCGACAAACCCCACAACGTCAACACAAGCAAACACAACTTCACGTTTGGGTCTGTTCGGCGGTTGACCGGTACAAGTACCGGGATCGTGCTAGAAACCGGCTGTGCATGGGTTTAACAGCTGAGTAACGGGACTTGACAGGATGTGTGCCTAGGACCACATTGTGCGCAACTTTGTTGGAGTCCTGTTCGGTTCGCACACGAGCGAGTGTCACCTGTAGGAGCGATGATGGTTCGGTACGCGTCTGGTTCCTCTCCGTTACCGCAACTCGACAGGCGGACCCTGTTGCGGATCATGCTGGCCGGTGCCGGCGTGGCCGCGACCGGTGGCCTCGCGGCATGCGGCGGTGGTTCGAGCTCCGGTGGTGACTCGAAGGTCGTCACCTTCGGCAACAACCTGTCCGACCAGGTGCCGAAGGACGCGATCACGGCCGCGGTCAAGGCGTTCGAGAAGAACTCGGGCGGCCTCTCGGTCACGATCAACACCAAGCAGCACGAGCAGTACCAGGAGCAGATCAACAACTACCTGCAGGGCAAGCCGGACGACGTGCTCGCCTGGTTCGCCGGCTACCGCATGCGGTTCTTCGCCGACCAGGGCCTCACGGGCGACCTGAGCGACCTGTGGGGCAAGGTCGGTGGCGGCTACTCCGACGCGCTCAAGCAGGCGTCCACGGGTACGGACGGCAAGCAGTACTTCATCCCGTTCACCCAGTACGCGTGGGGCATGTTCTACCGGAAGAGCGTCTGGCAGGAGAAGGGCTACACGGCCCCGAAGACGCTCGACGAGCTCGTCGCGCTCTGCACCAAGATGAAGACCGACGGCCTGATCCCGATCGCCTTCGCGCAGAAGCAGGGCTGGCCGGGCATGGGCACGTTCGACCAGCTCAACTTCCGCACCAACGGCTACCAGTTCCACGTGGACCTGTTGGCGGGCAAGGAAGACTGGCAGGACAAGCGGGTCAAGGACGTGTTCGACACCTGGAAGCGGCTGCTGCCGTTCCACCAGGAGAACGCCCTGGGCCGCGAGTGGCAGGAAGCCGCGCAGTCGTTGCAGCAGAAGAAGTCCGGCATGTACCTGCTCGGTGCGTTCGTCGGCCAGCAGTTCCCGGACAACGAGAAGGACGACCTCGACTTCTTCCCGTTCCCGGAGATCAACCCGACGCACGGCACCGACACGGTCGAGGCGCCGATCGACGGTTACATGCTGGCGAAGAAGCCGTCCAACCAGGACGGTGCGCTGAAACTGCTCGAGTACCTGTCCTCGGCCGAGCCGCAGCTCGCCTACCTGAAGGCCGACCCGACCGCGGTCGCGACCAACCAGAAGGCGGACCAGTCCGGCTACAGCGCGCTGCAGAAGAAGGTCGCGGACACCATCAAGAACGCGAAGCACATCACGCAGTTCCTCGACCGCGACACCGACCCCGGTTTCGCGAGCGAGGCGGCCACCAACGGCCTCATCGCGTTCATCAAGGACCCCAACAGCGTCGACTCCGTGCTCAAGGGCATGGCCGACCAGGCGAAGAACATCTTCAAGTGACCGCATTGCAGGAGAAGCCGAAGGCGGTGGCCCCCGAGGGGCCGCCGCCTCGTCGGCGTGGAAAGCGTGCCACCGCCCTCGCGGGCACGGACAAACTCGTTCTGGGGCTCATGCTCGGCATCCCCACGGTCGTGCACCTGCTGTTCGTGTGGATCCCGGCACTGGGCTCCGTCGCGCTGTCGTTCAGCAGGTGGAACGGCATCGGCGGGTTCGAGGACATCCAGTGGATCGGTGTCGACAACTACGTCGAGATCTTCACCGAGTACCCGAGGTTCTGGCCTGCCGTCCAGCACAACCTGATCTGGCTGGCGTTCCTGCTGATCGTGCCGACGTGCGCGGGCCTGCTGCTGGCCGTGCTGCTCGACCGGGAGATCAAGGGCAGCCGGATCTACCAGAGCGCGCTGTACATGCCGATGGTGCTGTCGCTCGCGCTGATCGGCTTCATCTGGCAGCTGATCTACACGCCCGACGGCGGTCTGCTGAACGCGGTGCTGGGGCTGAACGACAACCCGGTCGACTGGATCGGCGACTCGGACATCAACCTCTACGCCGTGCTCGTGGCGGCGGCGTGGCGGCACACCGGCTACATCATGCTGCTGTACTTGGCGGGCCTGAAGTCGGTGGACCCGGCATTGAAGGAAGCAGCCGCTCTGGACGGTGCTTCTGCCACGCAGACGTTCTTCCGCGTCACGTTCCCGGTGATGAAGCCGGTGAACATCGTCGTCGCGGTCGTGACGGTGATCGAGGCGCTGCGAGCGTTCGACATCGTCTACGTCATCAACAAGGGACGCAACGGACTCGAGCTGCTGTCGGTGCTGGTGACCGACAACATCATCGGCGAGGCCTCCCGCATCGGCCGCGGTTCGGCCGTCGCGGTGATCCTGCTGACGATCTCGCTCGGCGTCATCATCCCGTACCTGTACCAGACGTTCAGCAAGGAGAACCGGTCGTGACGGCCACGCTCTCACGGCCCTCTGCGCCGACTGTTCCCGTGAAGAAGCGGGTGGTGACCCCGGCTCGGGTCGCGTTGCACGTCTTCCTGATCCTGACTTGCTTCATGACGTTGGCGCCTCTTTTGTGGGCTGTCTACGCGTCGTTGCGGACATACGACGACACCTCGGTCAACGGGTACTTCTCCGTGGCGAAGTCCCTGACGTTCGAGAACTTCGCGAAGGCGTGGGAGATCGGGGATCTGCCGCACTTCTACTGGAACACGTTCCTGATCACCGTGCCGGCCCTCGTGATCACGCTGCTGCTGAGCTCGATGGTGGCGTTCGGGGTGTCGCGGTTCAGCTTCAAGTTCAACCTGCTGCTTCTGATGATCTTCACCGCTGGCAACCTGTTGCCGCAGCAGGTGATCGTGACGCCGTTGTGGCGGTTGTACCGGCTGATCGAGGTTCCCGAGTGGATCAGCGAGAGCGGGTCGCTGATCGACTCGCCGATCGGCGTGGTGCTGATCCACATCGCGTTCCAGTCCGGGTTCTGCACCTTCGTGTTGTCCAACTACATGAAGACGATCCCGTACGAGCTGACCGAGGCCGCTCGGGTGGACGGCGCTTCGGTGTTCCGGCAGTACTGGCAGTTGACGCTGCCGTTGTGCCGGCCGGTGCTGGCCGCGTTGGCGACTCTCGAGTTCACCTGGATCTACAACGACTTCCTGTGGGCGTTGGTGTTGATCCAGGACGGGGACAAGATGCCAGTCACTTCGGCGTTGCAGAACCTGAAGGGCACGTTCTTCACCGACAACAACCTGATCGCGGCTGGGTCGTTGCTGGTGGCTTTGCCCACTTTGGTGGTGTTCTTCGTGTTGCAGCGGCAGTTCGTGGGTGGGCTGACGCTGGGCTCCACGAAGGGCTGAGGTTTTGGGGCGGCGCGGGTCGGCTTGCGTTGGAGCGTTGCGTTCCAGCGGGGCAGTCCCGTGTCGCGCGTCATCTCACCTTGCGTAGGTGGTCGCGCGGGTATGGACGAGCTTGGGTTTCGTCATCGCCGCTTCGCGACGATCGCGATTGGGGCTTGACTTCGGGTCCCTTGCGAGGCGCTGGTTCGGGCGGAAAAGGCCGGATGCTCCGCACCCGCCCGATCCGGCGACGGTAGCACCTCGCACCCGAAGTCAAGCCCCAATCGCTTGCAGCGTGGGCACGTCCCGTTGTTGGGCGGCGGTCATCACCGGTTCCCGCGTTGGCAGTGCTCTCATTCGGCTCGGCTACGCCATCGCCGCTTGCCTTCGGCTTTGCGGGAGCGCCGCGCGTCCGCGCGGGACGTTGCCCGCTCCCGGCTCGGCTGACGATGTTCCCGCTGACGGTGCCCTGCCACCGCTCTCCTTCTTCGTTGTCCTGGCGGGTGCTTGGATCCCGGTTCCTCGTTCTGGAACGGCAAAGGGGCGAGGACCGACGTGGTCCTCGCCCCTTTCGCGTGCCTGCGACTACTTGCCGCCGGTCTGCGGGTTGTAGTCCGAGATCGAACCCCAACGCCCGACCGGAATCACGATCACGCGCGCCTTGCCCACCACGTTGGCGATCGGAATCGCACCGTCAGCCGGAGTCGGGTCGCCGTGCTTGCGCGAGTCGGACGAGTTGTTGCGGTTGTCGCCCATCACCCAGAGCTTGCCGGCGGGGACGGTGACCTTCTCGAACGAGTCCTGCTGCCGAGGCCCGCCACCGAAGTTCAGGTACGGCTCGTCCAGCGGCTTGCCGTCGACCAGGACGCGGCCCTGGTCGTCGCAGCACTCGACGGTCTGGCCGCCGACGGCGATGACGCGCTTGATGAAGTCCGTGCCGCTGGGCTCGGAGAGGTTCACCATCGAGCCGAGGTCCTGCAGGGTGCCGACGAAGAAGTTCGGGGGCTCCTTGCCGCCCGTCCAGTTCGGCGGGCCGCGGAAGACGATCACGTCGCCCGGCTGGGGGTCGCGGAACAGGTACGTGATCTTCTCGACCAGGACCTTGTCGTTCACGCAGCCCGTGCAGCCGTGCAGGGTCGTCTCCATCGAGGCCGACGGGATGACGAACACGCGCGCGACCAGCGTCTGGATGGTCACGGTCAGCAGCAGCGCCACGCCGAAGATGACCAGGACTTCTTTCCAGAACGGCTGCTTCTTCTTCGCCTTCTTCTTGGAGAACCTCGGCGCCGGGTCGTCCTCGTACGAAGACTCGTAGGAAGAGGACGAAGACCGCGAACCGGACGTCGAGAAGCGTGACGTCGGTTCTGCGGGGCCGTCTCCATTGGGAGGCGTTGTCTCCCAGGTCGACGAAGAATCGTCGTTCACGCGATGACTCACACGCCCCACCTTACGGACGTCCGGGTAGGCGCAACGTGAACAGGGCACCGCCCTCGGGCGCTCTGCCCGCGGTGGCCGTGCCGCCGTGCCGTTGTGCCACCTGCTTCACGATGGCGAGTCCCAGGCCGGAACCCGGCAGGGTCCGCGCCTCGGACGATCGGTAGAACCGCTCGAAAACGTGAGGTAGATCGGCATCCGCGATACCGGGGCCCGCGTCCGCCACCTCCACCACGGCGCTGCCGTCGCCCACCTGACGCAGGCTCAGGCGCACCGCTGAGCCCGAGGGACTGAACTTCACCGCGTTGTCGAGGAGGTTCAGCACCGCGCGCTCGAGTGCACTTGAATCACCCAGAAGTGTCCACGGTTGCAGCTGCACGTCGAACGTGACGTTCGAGGCGCGTCGGCGCGCGCGGTCCAGAGACCGTTCTACCACCTCGACGAGGTCCACGGGTTCGTGCACCACCTGAGGTGCGTCCTCGCGGGCGAGTTCGACCAGGTCACCGATCAACGTGGTGAGTTCGTCGATCTGGGCGCGCACGTCCGACTGGATTTCCGTTTTGTCCTCTTGGGACAACGTCGGGGAGTTCGGGCGTTCCGAGGCGAGCAGCAGTTCCAGGTTGGTGCGCATGGAGGTCAGCGGTGTGCGCAGTTCGTGGCCCGCGTCGGCGACGAGCCGGCGTTGGCGTTCCTGCGACTCCGCGACCGCGCCCAGCATCGCGTTGAAGCTGTGTGTCAGCCGTGCGAGCTCGTCGTCGCCGGACACCGGGATCGGTGTCAGGTCACCGGTGTTCGCCACGCGCTCGGTGGCTTCGGTGAGCCGTTGCACCGGACGCAGACCTGTTCGGGCGACCGCTGTGCCCGCGATGGCAGCCAGCAGGACGCCGGCACCGCCGATCAGCAGCAGCACCACGCTGAGTTTCGCCAACGTCGTGCGTTGCGGCAGCATCGACTGCGCGATGACGATCGCCTGCTCCGAGTCCGGAGGCCCGTAGCGGACGGCGATCACCCGCGTCTCGGTCTTGTGGTCGGTCCAGATGTACTCACCGCGCTCGCCCTGCGCGACCTCCCACGCCTCGTCGACGGTGGGCGGGGGCTCGCCGGTCTTCGGGTAGAGGATCTTGCCGCTGTTCGCCTGCAGCAGGCCCATCTTCACGTCGCCGGCCGCGAGGAAGGCCGCCGGGTAGTTCTGGACCTCGTCGGGCGTGGTGACCTTGAAGCCGGTCGACACGGTGTTGGCACGCTGACGCAGACCTTCGTCCAAAGCGTCGTACACGCTCTTGCGGACGATCATGTACGCGCCGAACGACACCAACGCCACGGCCCCGGCGACGCAGAACGCCGCGAGCCAGGTGACCCGAGCCCGCAGCGACGCCTTCTGCAGCCGTCCCTGGGGTTCGAAGATCACGGAGGGGTCTCCCGCAGGACGTAGCCCACCCCGCGCACCGTGTGGATCAGCCGCGGCTCCCCCTCCGCCTCCGTCTTCCTGCGCAGATACCCGACGTAGACCTCGAGTGCGTTGCCCGAGGTCGGGAAGTCGTATCCCCACACGTCCTCCAGGATGCGGCTGCGAGTCAGCACCTGGCGCGGGTGCGCCAGCAGGAGCTCGAGCAGCGCGAACTCGGTGCGGGTGAGGCTGATGGAGCGTTCGCCGCGGCGGACGTCCCTGGTGGACGGGTCCAGCTCCAGGTCGGCGAACTTGAGGACGGCCGCGGTCTGCTGGGACGCGGCGTCGTCCTGGGCGGCACGGCGCAGCAACGCGCGCAGTCGTGCCAGCAGTTCCTCCAGCGCGAACGGCTTGGGCAGGTAGTCGTCGGCCCCGGCGTCGAGCCCGGACACGCGGTCGCTCACGGCGTCCCGCGCGGTCAGCACGAGGATCGGCAGGTCGTCACCGGTGCTGCGAAGGCGCCGGCACACCTCCAGCCCGTCCAGCCGCGGCATCATCACGTCGAGCACCATGGCGTCCGGCCTGGCGGCAGTCACCGACTCCAGGGCCTGCATGCCGTCGCCGGCAGTCTCGACCTGGTAGCCGTTGAACTGGAGCGAGCGGCGGAGTGACTCCCTGACCGCCCGATCGTCATCGACAACGAGGATGCGCATAGGGGCAGTGTTGCTGAGGGATCTGAGAGGCGCCTGAGAAGGTCCCTAACAGCGGGTGTGAGTTGCGTGTTAACCCTCGAGGCCCCGCGCGACGGGTGCGTTCCACTTCCGCCAGAGCGCAATCAGCCTGATGGTGATGATTATTGACGCACCAGTCAGCGCGACCAGGTCTTTCGGCAACCTCGCCCACTCGCCCAGCGCGACGACGACCGCGCCCGCCAAAGCCGCCACCGCGTAGATCTCTCTCCTCAGGACCAGAGGAATCTCACGGAGGAGAAGATCACGCACGGCGCCACCGCCGATGCCCGTCGTCATGCCGATGAGGCACGCGGCATAGGGCGTGGCGCCGAGAGCCAACGCGGTGGTGGTGCCGGACGTGACGAACAGACCGAGTCCCACGGCGTCCAGCAGCAGCACGGACCGCCGAAGCTTCGCGACCTGCGGGTGGAACCAGAAGACGATCAACCCGGTACCGCCCGCGACCAGCAGGTACGGCCAGTTCCGCAGGCTCGTCGGCGGGTGCACGCCCAGCAGCACGTCGCGGATGATGCCGCCGCCCAACGCGGTGGTGAGCGCCAGGACGATCACGCCGAACACGTCGAGCCGCGCCCGCACCGCCGCCACCGCACCGGACGCGGCGAAGACGGCGATCCCGATCAGTTCCAGGACGATGAGCAGCACGAACAGGAAGGATACGGATCTACCGAGGCGTCGCTTCCCGGCGGTAACCGGCCTCCAGCCGCCCACCCGCGGACACCAGCACGTGCTCCACGACCTCGATGAACCAGTCGGCGCCCTCGCCTCGGGCCAACGCGCGGTAGGCGTCGACGAGCTCGTCGGCCTTCGCTTCCTTCAGCCGCCTGAGCAGCCACTTCCCGTGCCCGAGCCACTTGTTCTGCACGACCAGCGCCAACTCCCCCGCGCAGGTCAGCAGCCGTGCCGCGACGAACAGCCGCTCGTCGTCGTCCCGTGCCCCGATGAGGTCTTCCAGCAGGTCGGTGCAGCCGTAGCGGCGGTCTTCCAGCTCAGTGGCCGTGGGAATCGGAGGACCGACGTCGAGCAGAGCGCGCGCCTCGGCTCGCATGCGCTGGCCCGTGCCGTCGGCATCGAGCATGAGGAAACCCTCGGCGCACATGTGCAGCAACGGCGGCCGTCGGTCCTGGGTGTCCCGGGCGACGAAGTCCTGGAACGACTCGATCGTGTGGCAGAACAGCTCGACCGGCCAGCCGCGGTGCTCCAGCGTCTCCCGGAACGCGTTGGGCAGGTCGTCGACGATCACGACGATGTCCAGGTCCGAGTTCGCCGTGTAGTTGCCGGCCGCGACGCTGCCGCCGAGGAACGCCGCCGTGGCGAGCGGGAAGCGTTCGTCGATCAGGTCACGCGCGACCTGGACGGGATCCTTGTCCCAGTCCAGCGGATACCCGGTGACGTAGTAGTCCTGCTCGGAGTCGAGCGGCCCGAGCACCTGCTCGACGCGCGGCCAGATCTCGGGACTCACCTCGTTGAGGCCGACGAGCCACGGGTTGTCCTCCGCGTCGAACAACGGCCGGATCTCCAGGAACTGCTCACGGGAAATCTCGCGCACGCTGACCGGTGACCCGCTGCGTCGTTTGGCATAGCCCTTCAGGCGCCAACCCATGTTGTCGCCGTAGGCGTGCCTGACCTCGTCGTCCCCAGTCACCCGTCCATTCTTACTTGGCCGGCGCGCGCGGACGAATTCAGACTCTCGCGACAGCCAGCAAATATCCGAGCGACGGCTGGATCGCGAGCGGGGAAAGTATCTGGTCGAGATACTTCCGCGCTTCTTCGCCGTGTGCCGCAACGAGAGCGTCGTAGTGCGCACGAGCACCGGCCTGCATGCGCGGCACCGACTTGCGCGTCTCGGCGCTCAGATCGATCAGCTCGACCACCTGCAGGCCCGCGGAGGCCAGCAGCTTCGGATAGCCGGCGAACGTCGGCAGCTCGTCGATGTCGTAGGTGCTCAGGATCGGCTCGATGTCGTCCAGCAACCCCTGCGACACCGGCTTGCGCTGCACGAAGTCGGACACCACGACCACACCGCACGGCTTGACCACCCGTGCCAGCTCGCGCAGCACCCCGACCCGATTTCCCAGATGTGGCAACGTCTCCACGGCCCACGCCGCGTCGAACGTGTTCGTGGGGAACGGCATCGCGTGCGGGTCGCTGTGCACGAACCGCACCTGGTCGTCGATGAACAACGCCTCCGCGCGGGCGGTGGCGCGACGGACGAACTCGGCGCCGGGAGACACCGACACGACGTCGGCGTGCGAGGCCTCGGCCAGCCGGAACGCCGACGTGCCGACCCGGCGGCCCAGGTCCAGCACGCGCCAGCCGTGTCGCGCGCCGAGCTTGTCGATGTGCAGGGCGGTCATGCGTTCGGCGGCGACGCGGTTGGGCGACTCGTCCTCGTCCGACGTCCACAGCCCGAAGTGCAGGTTGTGGTCCCAGATCGTGCGCATGACCTCGTGGTAGACGTCTGTCATCAGAAGAAGTCCGCCAGCCGCGGGATGCCGGACGAGCCGACGAGCTGATCGAGCACGGCCGCGCCGGCCGGGTCGCCTTCGAGCAAACCCGCTCGCCGCAACGCATGCGTGTTCTGGAACCCGGTGAACCACGGACCGAGCGCCCGCGCGTGCATCCGGACCGCGCCGGTGCCGCCGGGCTCGACGCGCACCACGCCGTCCTCGACGACGATGCGCTGCGGACCCGCGTGCCACGGCGCGTGCTCGTCGATGATCTCCAGGTCCACGGCGGTGTTGGCCAGGCGCGTCCAGCCCCGTGCGGCCACGGCGGCGGGCAGGTCGACGACGCGCAGCATCCAGGTCGACGTCCACACCGAGTACCGCATCGGCGTCGCGGCGAGCAGGTTGAGCGTGGCGGGGTCGGTGATGCGCAGTTCGATCGCTTCGAGGGTGCCCGCCCACGACTTCAGCGACGCGAGGAGGTTCAGCTGGGCCTCGACGTCGACGCCGATGAGGTCGTAGACCTTGAGCGTGCCCATGTCGCGGCTGCTGGGCTCGCGCCCGGCCGTCAGATAGCCGCGCAGACCGTCCGGGCCGGGCAACACGCTCACCAGGTCCATCTCGAGCACCTTCTCGAGGTCCATCCTCGGCGGGCGGCGGTCGGCCATGCCGTCGATCGTCCGCGCCACCTGGAGGTAGCAGTCGTGCAGCGCGGTGAGATCGCTCTCATCCATTGGGCGCGAAGGTATCAGCTCGGTGGGGTTCGGAACTGTCAGCAACCTGTCCATCGGCAGCTCGACCCACTCGAAGAGCCCGGCGCGCTCCCAGCCGAACTTCCGGTACAGGGTCGGCACGGTCGCGTAGAGCACCGAGATCGGCTGGCCGTGCTCGCGCATCGCCTCCAGTGACGCGTCGAGCAGCGCGCCCGCCACACCGCGGCCGCGGATGGCGGCGTCCACGGCGACGCCGCCGACTCCGCCCATCGGCACCGCGGCGCCACCGTAGAACTGCGCGTACTCGCCGATGCCGAGCACACCCGCGACCCGGCCGTCGATCTCGGCGAGCAGTCCGTGCGAACCCGGCCTCAGCAACGGGCCGGACGGCTTGCCCCCGTTGAACGCGACCTTGCGCAGCCGGAACACGGCGTCGCGGTCGTCCTCGGTGAACTCTCGGATGTGCACGGACATCTATCTACCAGGAAAAGAAGCCCTGACCCGTCTTCTTTCCCAGCTCATTACGAGCGACTTTGTCCCGCAACAACTGCGGTGGCTCGAACCTGGCCCCCAGCTGGCTCGCCAGGTGTTCGGCGATGGCCAGCCGGACGTCGAGTCCGACCAGGTCAGTGAGCTCCAGCGGGCCCATCGGCCAGCGGTAACCGAGCTTCATCCCGGTGTCGATGTCGGCGGGTGAGGCGACGCCCTCCTCGACCATCCGAATCGCTTCCATGCCAACGGCGACGCCCAGTCGTGAGGTCGCGAAGCCGGGAGAGTCCCGAACTTCGATGACGGTTTTCCCCATTTCTTCGGCCCAAGTTCGTGCTTTGGCCACGTTCGCGGGGTCGACGCCGTCGTGGTGCACGAGCTCGACGAGCTGCTGGACCGGGACGGGGTTGAAGAAGTGCATGCCCAGCACGCGTTCGCCGGGCAGTCCGGCGGCGATGTCGGCGATCGACAACGACGACGTGTTGGAGGCCAGGATCGCGTTCGGACACTTCGCGGCCGCGTCGCCGAGCACCTTCTGCTTCAGCGGAACGTTCTCGGGCACGGCCTCGACGACCAGCTCGGCGTCCTCTGGCAGCTCACCGGTGCTCAGGTTGGCGAAGACCGCCCCGGAGTCGGCGAGCTTGCCCTTCTCCTGCGCCTTGTCCAGCGAGCGCTTGACGGCGAGCCTGCCCTGCTCCACGCGTTCGGCGTCGGCTTCCGACAGCGTGACCTCGTGGCCGCCCGCGAGCAGGACGTGCACGATGCCCGCGCCCATCGTGCCGCCGCCGATGACAACGGCCTTCACGCCACTACCTCGGCGCTGAACATCGCGACGAGCTCCATGCCACCGATCTCGGTCAGGTTCGCACCCGACGAAGCCCACTCGGGCGTCTTGAAGGCGGCCTTCATCGATTCGGCGGACTCGAAGTACAGCTCGGCGATCAGGTACGGCTCGGTGTCGCCGAGGAACCCCGCCAGGAACACCCGCTGCACCTTGGCGACCTCGGCGCGCACGAGGCCCGGCACCGAGTCCGCGATCGGCATGTGCGTGCCGAAGTACTTCTCGTCGAAGTCCTCGGGGTTCGCGGGCTTCTTGTACAGCGCGATGTACTTGATCATGTGACGGTTTCCTCCTCGACTCGCCCAGCACTGTAACGCCCGGGGTACCCGCGCGGCTGAGGCACGATGGAGGAGTGCGGATCATCCTGTTGCGCCACGGGCAGAGCCTCGGCAACGTCGACGAGCTCGCCTACTGCCGCATTCCCGACCACGCCCTGCCGCTCACGGACCTGGGCGAACAGCAGGCCCGCGCGGCCGGAGCCACGATCAAGGAACTGGTCGGCGACGGCCCGGTCGCGGCCTACGTGTCGCCGTACAAGCGCACGCGCAGGACGTTCGACCTGCTGGGCATCGACGCCGAACGGATCGTCACCGAACCTCGTGTGCGCGAGCAGGACTGGGGCAACCTCCAGGACCCCGGCGAGCAGGAGATGCTCAAGCACCAGCGCCACGCGTTCGGGCACTTCTTCTTCCGGCTGCCCAACGGCGAGTCCGGCGCCGACGTCGACGACAGGGTGGCGGCGTTCCTGGACGGTCTGACGGTCAGGATGCACAAGGACGAGACGCACCCGAAGACCGTGCTGATCGTGTCGCACGGGCTGACGATCAGGTTGCTGTGCCGCCGGTTGTTCGACTGGAGCATCGAGCTGTTCGAGTCGCTGTCCAACGTGGACACGTGCGAGAACCGCGTGCTCGACCACGACGGCACGGGGTGGAAGCTGGACCGCCCCTTCGACCAGTGGCGCGACTCACCGGACGGGACGGTCCAGCATTCCTAGAGCAGTCCCCGCTTGTAAGCGGCGACCAGTCGGCGTGGCACGAGAAGCTCCTTGCCGTCCAGCGTCCTGACGCGCACCAGGTCCGGCGCGGTGGCCTTCCACTGGGACCTGCGGTGCCGGGTGTTGGAGCGACTCGTCTTCCGCTTCGGGACGGCCATCAGCGCTCTCGCTTTCCGTAGCGGCGGTTGAACTTCTCGACGCGGCCCGCGGTGTCGACGAGCCGCTGCGTGCCCGTCCAGAACGGGTGCGAGTCGGCGGTGATGTCGACGATCAGCAGCGGGTAGGAGTTGCCGTCCTCCCACTCGATCGTCCTCGTGGACGTTGCCGTCGAGCGGGTCAGGAACGACTTGCCGGTCGACGCGTCCTGGAAGACCACCGGGTGGTAGTCGGGGTGGATGCCTGACTTCATATTTCCAGCTTTCGGATCGAGTCCACGAAGGACAGTTCGTCGTCGGTGAGCAGTGCGCCCTCGAACGCCTGCGTGATGTCGTCGGGCTCGCCGACCGTGATCGCCACGATCTGCGTGGTCCTGCCCTCACGCGGCCCGCCGGCGCCGACGTGCAGCCCGCCGCCCGCGGATTCCAGGTGCAGAGCCAGATCCGGCTCGTCCGCGACCCACAGCCGGCCCCTCGATCGCACCACCGTGCCGTCGAGCAACGAGTCGAGCGCGTCGTTCAGCCGCACCGGGTGGAACGGCCGGTCCGCCGTGAAAACCGCTGTCGAGACACCGCATTCGGGCGTGAGCGGGACCATCCGCGGCCTGGCACAACGCTGGACGACGACGCACTCCGGCGTGCACCGGTGCGCGCCGGGAGCGAGCCGGTCGAGCACGGCCAGCGTCCGTTCGTCCGCATCTCCCTGCAGCACAAGGACATCCGCCGCTTCCGCCTGAGCGACGACGACCTGCGCGACAGTGCGCTGATCGCTGACCATCGAGGCGTCGCCCAACGCGTCGTCCAGCCAGCTCTCCGCGTCGATCACGGTGATCACGCACTCGACGTCGACGCCGAGGTTGCGGCGCACGGCGTCCGGTTCGAGCAACGGGTCCAGGTGCAGCACGACCGTGTGGCCCGCGAAGTCCTTCAACAGGTCCCGCAGGTCCTCGCGCACAGTGCACGACACGCAGTTGTGCAGCAGGTCGACGTCGGTCGCGATGCCGTCGACCCAGCGCCGCACGCACGTCTCGGCCGCAACGTGCCTGATCAGCACCGAACCGGGCCGGTCGCGCCACACCCGCACGGCGACGTCGTGGTCCACCAGCCCCGCCACCATAACGACAACGGTTTCCATGTGAGGTACCGTAGTTGAAAACGAATGTCGTTTCAAACAGGAAGGCCTCACATGCGCTGCCAGCTGACCGGCCGCGAGCCGGGCTTCGGCAACCGCGTCTCGCACTCCCAACGCAAGACGCGCCGCCGGTGGAACCCGAACGTCCAGCGCAAGCGGTACTTCGTGCCGTCGCTGAACCGGTTCGTGACGCTGACGCTGTCCACGAAGGCGATCAAGACCGTCGACAAGCTCGGCATCGAGGCCGTTGTCGCGAGGCTCAGGCGGGATGGGGTGAAGGTCTGATGGCCAAGGGGAACGACGTCCGGCCGATCATCAAGATGAGGTCGACCGCCGGCACCGGCTACACGTACGTGACCAGGAAGAACCGCCGCAACGACCCGGACCGGCTGGTGCTGCGCAAGTACGACCCCGTGGCGCGCAAGCACGTCGACTTCCGCGAGGAGCGCTGATGGCCAAGAAGTCGAAGATCGCCGCGGACAAGCGCCGTCGCGAGGTCGTGGCCAGGTACGCGGAACGGCGTGCGGAGCTCAAGGAGATGCTGCGCCACCCGGAGACGCGCGAGGAGGCGCTGCGCGGCCTGCAGAAGCTGCCGCGGGACGCGTCGCCGACCCGGCTGCGGAACCGGGACGTGGTCGACGGCAGGCCGCGCGCCTACAACCGCAAGTTCGGGCTCAGCCGCGTGCGGCTGCGGGAGATGGCCCACAGGGGCGAACTTCCCGGCGTGTCGAAGGCGAGCTGGTGATGAAGCCACCGAGGCCGTTGAAGCGCAGACAGAACCTGCTCGCGAAGGAAGGCGTGACGGTCGTCGACTGGAAGGACGTCACGCTGCTGCGAAAGTTCATCTCGGACCGGGGCAAGATCCGGTCCCGCCGGGTGACCGGCCTGACGCCGCAGCAGCAGCGTCAGGTCGCCACGGCTGTCAAGAACGCACGGGAGATGGCCCTGCTGCCGTACCCGTCACAAGGGCGATGACGCGGACCGCCGTGCTGGCCAGGAATGCCAGCACGGCGAGCTGCACCAGCAACGCGAGCGCCCAGGTCGTGTGTTCGTCGACCGTCAGATCGCCACGAACACCCACCAAGAAGGTCGCGTAGAGGCCCCAGCACTGCAGTGCGGCCAGCCCTGCGCCGAAGATCGTCGTGCGCAACGACACGACCACCACGACGGCGGCGAGCAGGATGAGGGCGAGCAGCGGCCAGGCACCGGTGAACGTGGTCACGCCGACTCCGCCGCCGAATCCGAGCGCGGAGCCGTAACCACCTTTCATTCTTCGCATCCGATCGGTGTATCGCCTCCGATGAGATCAGCGCCACCTCTCCAGCGTGAAGTTGGTGCTTTCGAGTGAGGCACGATCGCACGAATGAACCTGTACGAAGTAGTGCACCGACGCAGGGACACGCGCGCCGAGTTCACCGGTGAGGAAATCCCGCCGGACGTGCTGCGACGGGTGTTGACCGCAGCTCACGCCGCTCCGAGCGTCGGGCTTTCCCAGCCGTGGGACTTCGTGCTGGTGCGCGATGAATCGATTCGGCGCGCATTCCGCGACCACGTCCAGGCCGAGCGCACGGTCTTCGCGGCTCAGCTCGATCATGAACGAGCGGAGACCTTCGCTCGTATCAAGGTCGAAGGCGTCATGGAGTCGTCACTCGGCATCGTCGTCACCTACGACCCCGACCGGGGCTCGCCGGCGGTGCTGGGCAGGCACGCGATCTCGGACGCGGGTTTGTACTCCGTGTGTCTGGCGATCCAGAACCTGTGGCTCGCGGCGACGGAAGAGGGACTCGGTGTCGGGTGGGTGAGCTTCTACCGAGAAGATGTGCTGCGCCGTCTGCTGGACATCCCCACGAGGGTCCGTCCGGTTGCATGGCTGTGCGTCGGACCGGTTCAATCCCTGCCCGATACGCCCGATCTGGAACGTCACGGTTGGCGCAACCGACTACCCCTTGATGACGTCCTGCACCACGATCGGTACGGGGCGCGACCGTCCCGGTAGCCTGTGCAGGCCGCTCGGCGAGTCGGAACGGAGTCGATGAACGAGTGGAGCAGCGTGATCCGCTGGTAGCGGGCCAGATTCCGCGGCTGGACCGAGAGGTCCGCGCGTTGCTCAACGCTGGCCGTTTGCCGGAGGCGAACAGTCTTTTCGACGAGGTGGTCACCAAGGTGTCACCCGGCGCCGACCGCTGGGTGCGTTCGGCCGTGCTGGTGAACCGCGCCGTCATGGCGTGGCGGCTCGGCCGCATTCCTCTCGCCTTGGAATTGGCCGCCGAAGGGTGGACGGACCTCGACGCCGAGCGCGCGGACAGCCCCGCCGTCGCCCAGACGATGGGCTCGCTCGGCTACCTCATGGAGGGCATCGGCAACCGGCGTGCCGCTCTGGACATGCTGCGGCTGTCGGTGCAGGTGGCTCGCCGTGCGGGCAACACCGACACGTTGGCGCACTGTCTGCAGCGCCTCGGCGGGTCGCTGAACTTCCGCGCCTGCTCAGGGCCTCCCGCGGCCGCTCCGGCGATCTTCGAGGAGGCGCTGGCGTACCTCGACGAAGGCCTGGGCCTGGTCAAGGAGGAGGTCATGCGCCGGGCGCTGATGGGTGCCTACGCGCGGTCCTTGGCCGGCGTCGGTCAGCTGGAGAAGGCAGAGGAGACCGGCGCCGAGACTCTGCGACTGTCGCTGGACGCGAACGACCTCTGGGGCATCTCGGTCGGCAACTGGGTGCTGGCCGTCGTGCGTCGCGAACAGGGCGATTTCGACGAGGCGCGCACACTCGCGTCGCGTGCGGTGTCGAACGCCGAACGCATCAACGACACGTCGCTGCTGCTGCGGTTCTCCACGGAGCTCGCGGACATCTGCCACGCGCTCGGCGACTCGGTCGGTGAGGCCGAGGCGTTGCGGCGCTCGATGCAGGCTTCGCGCACGGCCACGGAGACGTTGCAGGAAGGCCTGGGCCAGGCGCTGGAGCAGCGCCGGGTGGCCGTTCAGGCACAACGGCTCGCGGTCGCGGCACAGGAAGCAGCGGCGCGGGACCCGTTGACGGGCCTGGCGAACCGGCTCGGGCTGGAACGCGCGGCGCAGGCGTTGCTGGAGTCGACGGCGGCGCGTGGGCGGGTGCCGTGGCTGGTCCTGGTGGACGTGGACTGGTTCAAGGGCGTGAACGACGACGCGGGCCACGCGGCGGGCGACGCGGCGTTGCGCGAGATCGCGGCGTTGCTGCGGCGCGAGTGCCGGGCCGACGACCTGGTGGCGCGCTGGGCCGGTGACGAGTTCGTGGTGCTGCTGGGCGACACCGGGCCGAACCTGGACGTGGGCCCGAACGTGGCCGAGCGGATCCGGGCGGCCGTCGACGGGCACGACTGGACGATGGTGCTCGGCTCGGTCCGCCGCCCGACGGTGAGCATCGGGGTCGCGGCGGGGCCGGCCAAGCTGGACCAGCTGTTCGCGGCCGCGGACATGGCGCTCTACCGCGCCAAGCGCCACGGCCGGAACAGGGTCGAGGTCGAGCCTTCGGTGGACGAGGTCCCGGAGATCGTCTCCGGGAACTAGGCGATCAGGCCGCCGCGGTAGGCCACAAGTGCGGCCTGCACGCGGTTGACCGCGCCGATCTTGCCGAGCACGGACGAGACGTAGCCCTTCACCGTCGCCTCCGACAGGTGCAGGGTGCCGCCGATCTCCGCGTTCGACATGCCCTGGCCGATCAGCACGAGCACCTCGCGCTCGCGTTCGGACAAGCTCGCCAGAAGCCTGCGTGCCGGCTCGGCCATCCGCTCGCCGTCCGCCACGGCCGCGAGAACCCTTGCCGCCACACCGGGGTCGAGAACCGCACCACCGCGCGCGAGATCGCGCACGGCCTTGACGAGCTGTTCCGGTTCGGTGTCTTTGAGGAGGAAGCCGGACGCACCGAGTCTCAAGGCTTCCGAAACGTATTCGTCGACGTCGAACGTGGTCAGGATGCAGACCCGTGGCTGGTCGGGCAGAGTCCGCAGCCTCCGCAGTGCCGCGAGCCCGTCCGAGGTGCGCATCCGGATGTCGAGCAGGACCACGTGAGGACGGTGCTGGCGTGCCAGGTCGGCTACCAGGTGCCCGTCATCGCATTCCGCGACGACCTCGATGTCGCCGACGCTGCTCAGGATCATGCGAAGGCCAGAACGGACGAGGTCCTCGTCGTCGGCCAGCAGAACCTTGATCACGACGCCTCCCGCATTGGCGTTCCGTGCTCCCACATGTTCGTGATCTTCGCGTACGCACGCCGAAGGTCACGTTAATTCTCAGTTATCTCATCATGTGGTAACGGTTTTTCGAGATGACGGGCCGCGTTCACAGTTACCGGAATTGAACGCCGACTTCGCTGCGTAGGCATGCCACCAGGCGTTAGCCGGTTCTGTCGAGACCCTGAGTAACCAAACCCGAAAATCTCACTTAGTGGAATGTGCGCCCAGAATCACAGATACGGGCGGACGAATCTGATTGCGGTTTTCGTTTCTGCCCATACGTGGCATTGATGCTGTACTGAACCGATACAGGTGTCATGTTGCGGTCACGAAAACGTGAAGGCCTTTCGCGATGTACCTACTCGAAAGTAACGTACGTCACAGCAGACCCTGTCCCTGCCCTGTTCGGAGAGGAGCTTCGCGCCATGCGGAGAGCCAATCCGGTGACGTCCCTGTTGGCGACCGCCGCCGTCACCGCCTCCTTCTTGATCGTTCCGTCCGCTCAGGCCGAGGAGCGTGCGTCGGCGTTCGCTGCCGACGACTACTGCCTCGGCCAGTGCGGCGACATCGTGCCGCCGGGCAACAACGGCAACGCGACGCTGGCCGAGATCCTGACGCACAAGGCGTTCAAGACGATGCCCGCGCACTCCAACGACCAGCTCGGCAAGTACGACGCGCTGGTCAACGGGTACAGCACGCTGACGAACGCCCAGCTGACGAACTTCTTCAACGACGCGTCGTTCGGGGTGCCGGCCGATCAGGTCGAGAGCACTGTGAAGCCCCGCGCCGACGTGACGATCGTGCGCGACAAGAAGATCGGCATGCCGCACATCACCGGCACCACGCGGTCCGGGACGATGTACGGCGCCGGTTACGCGGCCGCGCAGGACCGGTTGTGGCTGATGGACCTGTTCCGCCACCTCGGCCGCGGCCAGCTGTCGGGCTTCGCCGGTGGCGCCCCTTCGAACCGGGTGCTGGAGCAGAGCTTCTACAACCAGATCCCGTACACCGAGGCGGACCTGCAGAAGCAGATCGACACGGCGGCTGTCCGGGGTGGTGCGCGCGGGCAGCAGGCGGTGGCCGACGTCAACGACTACATCGCCGGGATCAACGCGTACGTGGCCCAGTCCGTTTCCGCGCGGAACTTCCCCGGTGAGTACGTGCTGACCGGGCACGCCGACGCGATCACGAACTGGAACGACATGACGCCGTTCAAGCCGACGGACATGGTGGCGATCGCCTCCGTGGTCGGTGGCCTGTTCGGTGCCGGTGGTGGCGGCGAGGTGCAGTCCGCCCTGGTTCGGCTGGCCGCGCAGAACAAGTACGGTGCTGCCGTCGGTGAGCAGGTCTGGCAGGCGTTCCGGGCGCAGAACGACCCCGAGGCCGTGCTGACCCTCCACAACGGACAGTCGTTCCCGTACTCCGCTTCTCCCGCTTCTCCGCAGGGTGTGGCTCTGCCGGACGCCGGCAGCATCACGCCGGAGCGGATGGTCTACGACGAGGTGGGCGGTACCGGAGCTGCTGTGTCGGTTCCTGCTGCCGAGGACGTGGCTAAGGCTCGGGGCATCTTCGCGGATGGTGTGCTGCCTGCCGATCTGCTGAACAAGAAGCACGGCATGTCCAACGCTCTGGCGGTGTCCGGTGCTCACACGGACTCCGGGAACCCGATCGCCGTGTGGGGTCCGCAGACCGGTTACTTCGCGCCGCAGCTGCTGATGCTGCAGGAGCTCAACGGTCCTGGCGTTCGTTCGCGCGGTGTGTCGTTCGCCGGTGTGTCGATGTACGTGCAGCTCGGCCGTGGTGTCGACTACTCGTGGAGCGCGACTTCTTCCGCGCAGGACATCATCGACACGTACGCCGTGGAGCTGTGCAACGCGGACGGTTCCCCTGCCACGAAGGCTTCGACTTCTTACGTGTTCCACGGTGCCTGCGTGCCGATGGAACGCCTGGAGCGCAAGAACGCCTGGAAGCCGACCGTTGCGGACGGCACGCCGGCGGGTTCGTACACGTTGGTGATGTGGCGGACCAAGTACGGGCTGGTTACGAGTCGTGCCACCGTGGGCGGCAAAGTGGTGGCGTACGCGACGTTGCGTTCGACGTACATGCACGAGGTCGACTCGATCATCGGCTTCCAGGAGCTCAACGATCCTGGCGCTATCCGTTCGGCGTCCGACTTCCAGCAGGCGGCCAACAAGATCGGGTACGCGTTCAACTGGTTCTACGCGGACTCCCGTGACGTGGCGTACTTCAACTCGGGCCTGAACCCGGTTCGTCGCTCCACTGTGGACCCGAATCTGCCTACGTGGGGCCGCGCCGAGTACGAGTGGGTGAACTGGGACGGCACCGAGAACGTGTCCGCGGTGATGCCGTTCGCCGGGCACCCGAACTCGATCAACCAGGACTACTACATCTCGTGGAACAACAAGCAGGCCAAGGACTTCACGTTCGGCGGGTTCGGGCACAGCGCCGTGCACCGCGGAGACCTGCTGGACGTTCGTGTCAAGGCCTTGATCGCATCCGGGCAGAAAGTTACGCGTGCGTCGTTGACTCGCGCGATGGCCGAAGCCGCTGTGGCGGACTTGCGGGCCCAGGAGGTGCTGCCCGAACTGCTGCGCGTGCTGGAGTCGGCGCCGCTGGATGCGACTTTGGCCCCAGTTGTGCAGAAGCTGAAGGACTGGCAGCGCTCCGGCTCGTTGCGCAAGGAGACCGCGAAGGGCAGTAAGACCTACGCACATGCCGATGCGATCAGGGTTCTTGATGCGTGGTGGCCGCTTCTGGTGCAGGCGGAGTTCAAGCCGTCCCTGGGCGACCCGCTGTACGACGCGATCGTCGGTGCTGCGCAGATCGACGAATCACCGTCGGACGCCCACGGTGCCGCACCGCACAAGGGTTCCTCGTTCCAGTACGGCTGGTGGGGCTATGTGGACAAGGACCTGCGCAAGGTCCTGGGCGACCCCGTGCAGGGCGCCTTCCCGCAGACCTACTGCGGCGGCGGCACTTTGTCCGGTTGCCGCACGGCGATGGTCGACTCCCTGAAGGCGGCGGTCGCCAAGCCCGCCAACCAGGTCTACCCCGGTGACGCCGACTGCGCCGCCGGTGACCAGTGGTGCGCCGACACGATCATCCACCGCGCCATGGGCGGCATCACCCAGGAGAAGATCCACTGGCAGAACCGCCCGACGTTCCAACAGGTCGTGCAGTTCCCGTCCCGTCGCGGCCAGAACATCGCGAACGTGGCTTCCACTGGAACCGCTTCCGCGTCGTCCCACGAGACGGGAGCCAACAACCTCCCGCCGCGGCAAGTGCTGGACGGCAACCTGACGTCCCGCTGGGCCAGCGACTGGAGCGACAACCAATGGATCCAGGTGGACCTTGGCTCTGTGCAACAAGTTGGTCGCGCAGTGTTGCACTGGGAGTCGGCCTACGGCAGTGGCTACCGCATCGACGTTTCCAATGACGGCACGACTTGGCGGAACGTTTTCTCCACAAGTAGTGGCGACGGAGGCGAGGATGTCGTAGCGTTTGCAGCACAGGACGCGAGATACCTCCGAATGACGGGTACCCAACGGGCCACGCGTTACGGATACTCCCTGTACGAGCTTGAGGTCTACAGCTTGTAGGCCTTCGAGATGAGGCCGCCGATCCACCCCCAGGGGTCGGCGGCCTCTACTTATTTCAGGCCCTGAACAGGTAGTTCCTCGCCTTGTCACCGATCTTGCCGGTCGGCACCCACCTGTTGGCCTGCCACGTGCTCATCCGGTATCCGCGCTCCGTCAGGAAGTCCGCGACGTCCTGAGCCCGATACCCGAAGCGTTCGACGTGCCGTTCCTCGATCTCCAGCAACAGCGCCGGCTTGAACCGCTCGATCGTCTTCGCGCCACCCTCGAGCACCCGCAGCTCGGCCCCCTCGACATCAGCCTTGACGAAGTCGAGCCTCGTGATCTTCTGCTCCTCGACGAAGTGGTCCAACGTGTCCGTCTTCACCACGACGTCCAGGTGCTCCTCGAACTCCTCGTTGGACCCGAGCCCCTTGGCCCCCACCGTGAGGAACGACCTCCCGGTGACCGGACTCCCGTGCCTCACAGGAACACTCATGACCTCGCGCCCCTGCCCGTTGCCGAGCGCGACCGAGTGGCGCCTGATGTTCCGCCCCTCCCGCGGCCTGAGCACGTAGGACAGCGCCGGATGCGCGAACACCAACGGCTCGACACTGTGCACAGTCCCTTGTGGACCAACCAGTCTCGACAAAGTCACCGTGTAGAGCCCAAGCGCGGCCCCGACGTCCACACAGACGTCGCCAGGCCTGACGACTTTCCGGAGCCCGATCAGCTCCGGTTCGGCATAGGGCGTGAGCCGGGCAAGCGCCCGCAACCCGGCAACCACCGCGGCACTGCGAAGTTCGGTCAGCACCCGAACCACCCTAGACGTGTCCGTTCGTGTGCTGCCCGTTCGCATGCTGTTCGCCCGCAGGCAACCCGATCTGGTCAGCGAACTCAGCAGCCACCCGCGACCCGCCGTACACGCTCAAAGCCTTGACCAGGTGATTCTTGAGGTCCTTCCGATGCGCGTCCTCGAGTTCCGGGAGAGCCCTCTCCACGCTGCTCACCAACGCCTCGGCCCAATGCGTGGCCGGCTGCTGCTGCGCGATCTTGACCAGCTCAGCGAGGTGCGTCGAGAGTTTCACAGCCTCCTCGACCTGGTACCCGTTGCGCTGCAACCACCAGATCGTCGCCGTGCCAACGTCCGTCAGCACCTCGTCCCTCAAATACCGGATCTCAGCGCGCTCGACATCCCGCTCAGCGCGCCGGAGAGTCGAGTTCCTGAGCAGCGCAATGTGCTTGCGAGCCATCTCAAGGTCATCCTCGTCCGCACTGACCTTGACAGCCTCAGCCCGAGCCCAGATGTGCGTCCCAGGCACCTGCCGCTCAACAGCGAGCTCGTCCCCCAACTGATGCTGCAACGCCGCATGGTGCACCAACATGGCCTTGCCGCTGATCTCCTTGGCCCGCTGCAGAACGTGGTGGATGGCAGCACTCCGCGGAGCGTTGTGCCGAAGCCCGGTGGCCAGATCAAGCCGCCACACGATCGTCAACTTCAACTGGAAGTCCAACCCGTACACCGCACTGGGCAACGGAGTCTCGAACTCCTGCTGATGACTGCTGACCGGCGGCGCGAACGTGATGTCCTCAGCACGCCTCGGCACCCGCCGACGCCACCAAGCCTTGAAGGCGCCAAGCGGTCCAGGACGGAAGTCGGGCCAGGGTCTGCTCACGCCCTCTCCCTACCTGACGTTTCTCCCGCTTAGAAGGTGGTCTGCCTCACTTCCCTCCAACGGCCGCAGGCACCTCGACCGCCCCCTCACAGCGCGTGAGCACCCATACGTGGGGGCACTGGTCAACTAGGTGGCGCCACCCCGCTAGACTGCTACCGCCAGCCCTAGTAGCTCAGGGGATAGAGCATCGGTTTCCTAAACCGTGTGTCGCAGGTTCGAATCCTGCCTGGGGCACCACCTTTCGCCGGGTGAAATCAAGCTCTGACCAGCGGCAACGCGGTCGGAGCTTGATCTTTTTCAGCCCTGCGACTCGCGGACGTCCGTGCCCAGCTCCGCGAACGCCTTGAAGTCCTGCATGTGTTGGAGCGACTGCTTGCGGAACGCACCGGGCATCAGGAGCCCCACCAGCCGCATCAGCACGCCGTCGAAGCGGTACTCGTTCTCGCTGACCCAGAGCGTCGTGTCCGGGCCGGCTTCGGTGAACTGCTCGCGTGCGGCGCTCCACATGCCCTTGCCGACGATCTCGCGCTCGAAGTGAACGACGCTCGCCGCTGGGATCTCGTGCAGGTCCGCTGGTTCGCGGCGGGTGATGGTTTCGGTGGCCTCGAACTTCTGCTGGCCCGTCTGCATCACGACGCGCGACTTGGTGCCGAGCTGCCCGTGCACTCCATCCAGTGGCTCGTGCAGCACCAGGCCTCGTAGCCACATCGGCATCTGAGCCGGGTCGGCTAGCAGCTGCACCACCTGCTCCCGTGGCAGAGCGATCTCGATCGACACGGTGTACTTCATGACGCTCCAGAGGTCAGGCGCCTGAGCGGACGAAGGCGATGTAGGGCTCGTAGGCCGAGAGGTCGCGGGAGGGTTCGTAGGTGCTCAGGTAGTAGTAGTCGGCCACGATGTTGGCTTGTTGCTCGGTGTTGAAGTCGGCGAACGACTTGCCGCGCAGGCCTTCGGCGCCGCCGTAGTCGTAGAGGCTCTTGTTGAAGAAGCCGGCGAAAGCGGTTGGCAACAGACTCCACACACTGCGGCCGTGTTGGTACTGGTAGGCGTGGGTCAGTTCGTGGACGAGCCAGCGTTCGTAGCGCGCCTGGTTTTGGGGCGTCGTCAGGACTCCCTTGGGGAAGGTGACCAGGCGCGGGAGGGTTCGGGCCACGCCGAACGCACCTAGCAGGCCGCCTTCAGCCAGGCGTAGCAGCGTGATGTCGAGGGCGTCGCCGAAGACCGAGCGGGCTATGTCGGCTTCGCGGGACTCCAGGTTGCGGCGGAACACCATGGCGGCTCCCTACTCCGGAACCACCTGATGATAGGCGTTGCCCCAACGGTCATTGACTTCAGGGAACAAGGTTTCCTATTTTCCGTTGGTATGGGTGAGACTCCACGTCGGCAGGACGGTCCGCGGCTTCAGGAGTTGTACGAGGATCGGTTCTCGCGGCGCGGCTTTCTCAAGGTCGGGGCTGCTGGAGTGGCTGCGGCCGGCCTGGTCACGGGTACGGCTAACGCCAGCGGCTACGAGGCCCCCGCCATCCACATCCAGGGCGACACCCCTGGTCAGACGCAAAGGCCGTTTGGGCGGCATTTGGCGTTCGGGGCGGATCCCACCACGCAGGTCGTGGTGTCTTGGCAGGTGCCGGCCAACGTCAAAGGGCCGTATATAAGGGTCGGGACGAAAGCTGGGGAGTACGGCCAACGACTCGAGGCTGAGACGCGGGCGCTCACCAGTGACTTGGCGTGGCAGGAGAAGGGCGCGCTCTTCACGCTTTCGCCGCACGTTGGCAGGGCTGTTACGCAGTACTACCAGCACGTGCGGCTCAACGGCCTGGTGCCGAACACGACGTACTACTACGTGGTGGGGCATCAAGGGTTTGAGCCCACGGAGTTCGGCACGTTCAGGACGGCGCCGACGACCAGCCAAGCGTTCAGCTTCACGGCCTTCGGGGACCAAGGGGTCGGGTACAACGCGTTGGCCACCAACAGTCTCATCCAAGATCTCAAGCCGCAGTTCCACCTGGCGATGGGCGATTTGAGCTACGCCAACGACGGGGAGGGCGGGCGGCCGGACGACGCGTTCGACGCGCGGAAGTGGGACTCGTTCTTCGCGCAGAACGACCAAATTGCGGCGACTACGCCGTGGATGGTGGCACTCGGCAACCACGAGATGGAGAGCTGGTACGACAAAAACGGGTACGGCGGGATGAAGCAGCGGTTCACCATGCCCGACAACGCCTGGGACGGGTCGACCTGCATCTACTCGTGGCGGTACCTGAACGTCGGGCTGATCAGCTTGGACGGCAACGACATCTGCTACAACAGCGACGCCAACCTCGACTACACCGAAGGCAAGCAGCAGGTGTGGCTGAAGGCGCAGCTCGAGAAGTTCCGCAACGATCCCAAGATCGACTTCATCGTCGTCTACTGCCACCAGTGCACGTACTCGACGTCCGGCAACAACGGGTCCGAGGTCGGCGCGCAGAAGCGGTGGGCACCGTTGTTCGACCAGTACCAGGTGGACCTGGTTCTCAACGGGCACAACCACGTCTACGAGCGGACGGATCCGATCAAGGCCGGCAAGGGCACGAAGAAGGCGGAGATCAAGAGCACCGTCAACCCGGTCAAGGACGGCACCACGTACATCACCGCGGGTGGCGGCGGCGAGAGCATCAACAGCTGGCAGGACGAGAAGGCCGGCGACTCGTACTTCGGCAACGTCAAGGACGCCACGGCCACCATGCGCGTCGACCAGGAGGACGGCGGGGAGAAGCTCGTCAAGGTCACCTGGTCGCGGGTGCGGTATCGCGGGTACGGCCTGGTTGTCGTGGACGTCAAACCGAAGACCACGACGGCACCCGCCGAGATGAAAGTCAGGGCGCTCACCGAGACGGGCGCGCTGGTCGACGAGCTCACGATCCGGCGCGGCTGAGGAAGGCTGAGATGACTGACACCACGCGGCGGTCGTTGTTCAAGGTGCTCGCTGCGGCAACGGCACCAGCGGAGAAGCCGCAGAAGAACAGGCCCGTCGGGAGGCACCTCGCGTTCGGCGCGGATCCGTCCAAGCAGGTCGTGATCTCCTGGCAGCAACTGGAGAAGGTCAACGGGCCGTACGTGCGGATCGCCACCGACAAAAGCAACTTCGGCCCACCGATCAGCGCCGAGCTTCGCACTCTCAAAAGCGAGATCAAGTGGCAGGAAGGCGACCACAGCTTCCCGCCGCACGGGCCGGACCCTATGTACCAGCACTACCTGCACGTGAAGCTCGACGACCTCACGCCCAACACGACGTACTTCTACGTTGTGGGGCACCAGGACTACGAGCAGACCGACGTCGCGACGTTCCGCACCGCGCCGACGACGAACACCGGCTTCACCTTCACCGCGTTCGGCGACCAGGGGTACGGCTACAACGCGCGCAAGCTCAACAGCCTCGCCAAGGACCAGAACCCCGCCTTCCACCTCGCGCTCGGCAACCTGAGCTACGCGATCCACGGCGGCACGAAGAACGCCGAGGGCGGCCACCCCGACACCGACAAGTACGACGCCGCAAGGTGGAACTCGCTGTTCGCACAGAACGAACCCCTAGCGGCAAACACGCCGTGGATGATCACGCTCGGCAACCGCGAGATGGAGGAGTGGTACTCCCCCAACGGCTACGGCGGCGCGAAAGCACGCTTCACCATGCCGGACAACGCGTGGAGCGGATCGACGGGCATCTACGCGTGGCGGTACCAGAACGTCGGGCTGATCAGCCTGGACGGCAACGACATCTGCAACCGCAACGCCGCGAACCTTGACTACACCAAGGGAAAGCAGCTGACCTGGCTGAACAGGCAGCTGGCCGACTTCCGAGGTGACCCGAAGATCGACTTCATCGTCGTCTACCTGCACCACTCCACGTACTCGACGGGAGAGGGCGGCGCGGAGAGCATCGCGCAGCAGAAGTGGGCGCCGGTGTTCGACAAGTACCAGGTCGACCTCGTCCTCAGCGCGCACAACCGCGTGTACGAACGCACCGACCCGATCAAGGCGGGCAAGCCCGCGACGAAAGGCACCACCTACATCACCGCGGGCGGTGGCGGTCAGGCGCTCGACAAGTTCTACAAGGACGTGCCGACCATGCGGTGCTTCAAGAAGAACAGCGACAAGTCCACCGACACCAAGGTCACCTGGTCACGGATGCGCTACCGCGGCTACGGCATCACCGTCGTCGACGTCGCGGCAAAAACGATGAAGATCCGCGCGCTCGACGAGGACGGCGGGCTGATCGACGAGATCACCCTGCAGCGCTGACGATCAGGCCTTGCCCGGCACGGAACCGGGCAAGGCCTGACGTGTCAGCAGTAGACCTGGAACGGCTCGCCCGACTGCAGCCGGTACTCGTCATAGCCCAGGCCGAACGGCGGCTGCACGTGCCTGACGAACGTGGCACCCGCCGGAGCCTTCTCCGGACACGACGGTCCGACACCGGCCGAAGCGGGCACGGCCGGGAGCAGTACAGCCGCGAGAACAGCCGCCGCCAACATCGTCTTCCTCATGTGTTCCCCCAGGTGTTCGTGTTGCGTACCAGTCATTCCTAACTGGACGAAGACACCTTCGGCGTTGTCCGGCAGGCACGTCGGACAACCGCCGGAAAACCGATCAACACCGCCGTCACGGCCGCCCCGATCAGCGCCGCGCGGACCAGCGGCCACCCGTCGGGCTCCACCGCGACGCGGTCGAGCGCGTGCCACCTGGCCGTCCACTCGCCGACATCGCCGTCGCAGGCGCGCACGAACGCGACCACCACGTCGAGCGACGGTTTGCGGAGGCCGCGAGCCGCGTCGGCGAGCGTGCTGGTCGAGTAGTGGGTGCGCTGAGCCAGTTCCCGGTAGGACGGCGTGCCCGCGGCTGCTCGGAGCCCGCGCAGGTCGAAGGCGAACTGGTGCAGCGGCCCGTCGTGAGGGTCCAGCCGCAGTTCTGGGCTGGCCACGAGAGCTCCTTTCGGGCCATGTCAACCTCACCTTGACAGCGAAATCTGTCAAGGCTAGCTTGACAAAGGTGGATTTGGCCGGGCTGATCAGGCACAACGCCGAGCTCGTCGCGCGGGCGCTGGAGGGCGAAGGCCCCGCGCGGGAGGCGTTGGTGGGCGCTTTGTCCCTGTCGGCGCTGACCGAGGACGCCACGCGGGCACTGGTGGGACTGGCTCGCGACGGGGGTGCGACGTGGGCCGAGATCGGCGATCTGCTGCACGTGAGCAGGCAGGCCGCCCAACAACGCTTCGGGGGTGCGGAGATGACCGAGTCCACTGTGGCCGGTGTGCGGCAGGCCGAGCAGGTGGTGACGCACTTGCGCAACGGCGAGTTCGCCGCCGTGCACGCCATGTTCGACGCGCTGATGAGCTCGAAGCTCGGCGTCGACGAACTCGGGGCGGTGTGGCAGCAGCTCGTGAGCAACCTCGGCGAGGTGCAGAGCACTCGCACAGCCGCGCCCACCAAGAAGGGCGGGTACACGATCGTCGACATCCCGCTGACGTTCGCCGAAGCGGAGATGAAAGCCCGCGTCACCTTCAACACCGACGGCTCGATCGGCGGGCTGTACATCCTCAACCTGGAGTGATCCCATGCAGAACTCCACGACCTACGACGACGGCCTCCTCGCCTGCCAGGACACCGAACTGGTGATCCGGCGCTACTACTTCCCGTTCGGGCTGGCGAAGCGCGTGCGGTACAACCGGATCCGCTCCATCAGGCGGTACGCCCTCACCGGCATGACCGGCAAGTACCGCGCCTGGGGCAGCGGAAACCTCACCCAGTGGTTCAACCTGGACTTCCGCCGGCACCGCAAGTCCGTGGGCCTCGTGCTCGACCTCGGCGGCAAGATGCAACCGGTGATCACGCCGGTCGACGCCGACCGGTTCCTCGCGGTGCTGGCCGAGCACGGGGTGCGCGGCTGAGTCCCACCGCCACGAGCGCGCCGGTCGCGACGAGCGTCACCGCGACCGCGCGCCAGTGGTCGGACGGCACGGAAGTGCCTGCTACCAACGACAACGCCGACCCCGGCAGGTCCGGTGGCAGGTACTTGCCGATCGAGCGCACACCGGTCAGCAACGGCAGCACCACCAGCAACAGCGCGGTCGCCGCGAAGCCGGCGGGCACCGCGGTCCGGGTGAACGAGGCGATCGCCAACGTCAGCGCGACCGCGAAAGCCAGGTACAGCAACGTGAATCCGGCGGTCGCCAGCATCGCGACCACACCGGGCCCACCGAGCAGCACCGCAGTTTCGTACCAGGCGCCCAGCAAACCGGCGAGGTAGCACGCCCACGCGGCCGAAGTGACCACGACCAGGCCCGGCAGGACGTGATCACGCCGGCGCGTGATCCTCGTGCGCAGGAACACCTCCGCCTTGCCGCGAAACGTTGCCGCGGCGACGAAAGCGAGCAGCACCGCACCCAGTTGCTGGACGTTCTTCTGGTACGAGGCGATGCCGTCGGCCGGGGTGGGATCGGGTGCCACGATCTTGATGCCACCGGCGGGTGTGCTCGCTGCCAGCACCTCGGACAGATAGCGCGTCAGCAGCGGCGATCCGAGTCCGAACAACACGAACACCGCGGCCAGCGCGAGCAGCCGTCGCGTGCGGCTCAGGCGCAGCCATTCCAGTCGCCACAAGCTCATTCTTCAGCCACCCACCAGCGAGTCGAAGACATCTTCCAGGCCACGATCGCGCGGCCGCAGCGATACCAGGCCGAACCCGGTGAGCGCCGCCGCGAGCCCGGTGTGACCCGCCGAAGGGGTCACCGCCGTCACGCTCACCCTGGTCTGCCCGACGGCCGAGGCACGCTCCACCCACGGCAGCTCGAGAAGTTCCGAGGCCAGCCGCGAGGCCTCGTCGACCACGTCGATGTCCCACGTGCGTTCGGAAGAGGCCCCGAGAATGCCGGCCGTCTCCCCTTGCGCCACAACAACTCCGTCGCGCAGCACCGCGATCCGGTCGCACACGCGTTCCACGTCGGCGAGGATGTGACTGGAGAACACGGTGGTCATCTCACCGCGCAGGCTCTCCACGAGGTCCAGCATCATGGCCCGGCCGTCCGGGTCGAGACCGGACGTCGGCTCGTCCAGCAGCACGAGCGGACGACCGGCGCTCAACGCGGCGCCGACGCCGAGCCGTTGACGCATGCCTCGCGAGAAACCACCGACCCGCCGGCGAGCGGAACCCGCCAACCCGACCCGCAGAAGCACCGAGTCCCGCACCGACCGAGCGTCCGCCGGCGACAGCTCGGGACGGGTGAGGTGGATGCCCAGGTCGAGCACCTCCTCGGCGGTGAGCCAGGGTTCGAAGTCCGGCACGTCGGTGCACAACGCCACCTCCGCCGACCCGAACCCGATCTCACCGGAGTCCGGTGTGGACAATCCGGACAGCATGGACAGCAACGTCGTCTTGCCCGCGCCGTTCGGACCGACGAGCCCGAACACCGAGCCGACCGGGATCTCCAGGTCGACGCCGAGCACGCCCACACCGCCGAAGTCCTTGCGCAGCCCGGTCGCGGTGTAAGTGTCAACGGTCACGGGAAACCCTGCCCAGCAACAGGTAGAGCACACCGCCCATGGGGATCGAAATCAGGCAGATCACCAACCACGCCCACTTCGGCAGGTGCTTCGTCCGCTCGGCTCTGAGCACGTCGGTCACGCAGTAGATCGCGAAGCCGACGAAGATGACGATCACCGGCACCAACGCCGCGATCAGCGAGTTCTTGTCCACGTACGCCCTTTCGCACTGAGTTCACGCACCGGGACGAGCCGGCCCGTGGCAGCGGGCCGGCTCTGATCCTGTCAGCTCACGAGCGTCGCCAGGTTGAGCGCCGCCTTGTCGCGTTCCAGCCGGGTGTTCTCCGTCATGGCCGCGGCCGGCACCACCCAGAAGATCCAGATCGCACCGGCGGCCGCCACCGCGACCAGGAGGAGCACGCAGTCGGGGCTGATCAACCGCTCAGCGCCCTCACCGTTGCCCGCCAACGACTTCAGCCGCCCGGCTGCGGTGTCCATCGCCGTCGTGACAGCGGCCGGTGACCCCGTCGCGATGGCGTCGTACACGGACTGGAGCGTGCCGGGGTAGGCCGCCTCGACCTTGGTGGTCAGCTCCTCGGCAGCCGCGACCACGTCCGGCGTACTCGACGGCAGCTTGTCGTAGACGACCTTCGCGATCGGACCCTGACCGAACATCGCGCCGAGGAACACCGTCCTGGCGTCCGTGCTCAGCCCGCGCTTGCTCTGCGACACAACGGATGCGTGCCCGGCCGGCGCGGGATCGGCGGCAGCGACACCGCCGAGCACGACGACCGGCGCGATCAACGCCGCGACGAGCGCTGTCCGTTTTGTGATTCGATGGTTCATCTTGCCTCCACAGCAACGAGTTCGTGGTCCCCCAGGACCTCGGAAGCCGACGCGGTGCCGGAACGCCGTCCGAGCAACGGGACACGCGCGTCGTGATAAGCGAGAAGGTCGGCCGCGATCATCGTCAGAGCGAAGCTGACGAGCCCCATCATCAGCGCGATGCCGAGGTGGAACACGACCGACGCGTAGAGGAACGGCTTGCGGTGGCGCCACGGCACGAGCACGCCGAACGCCAGCGCGACCTCGCCGAACAGCACCACCCAGGTGAACAGGGTGACCGTGATGCCGGTCGTGAGAATCGGCCGGAACAGCCATTGCTGCCACTGCGGCGCACCGAAGGTGGGATCGCCCATCCAGTAGTACATCGCGGAGCCGTCGGCCCACTCGCGCGTGCCGAGCTTCGCGATGCCGGCGTCGAAGTAGAGCACCGCGACCTGGAGCTGGACCAGCACGAGGGAGACCTGCGCGACCAGCCGCCTGCCGTAGGCGACGCCCGGCACGTCCTCCTCGTTCCGCCAGTGCGACCGCCTCGTGTCGACCAGGCACAACGGGATCAGCAACAACGTGACGACGGCGGCCAGCTGATCTCCTCCGTCGACGACCGTCGCGTTGACCTGGTAGCTGAACGCCACGTACCAGTGCGGGATGCACGTCCACTGTGGACGGAATCCCGCGATCACGGCGACCAGCACCGCGATCGCCGACCACCGCACGACCTCCAGCGGCACGCCGAGGCAGAAGGCACCCAAGGCCCCCACCCCGTCGCACGTCGGTTGCACGCCACCACCGCTGTGCAGACCGACGAACAGCGAGTCGGTCGAGTCGAACAGCAGCGTGGTCAGCGTGGCCACCGCGAGCAACGCCCTGCCCAGGCCGACCACGTTGGTGAACGGCGTGCGGTCGGTGAGCCTGGTGAGCTGAAGACCCAGACGCGTCAGCACCGGACCTCCAGCCTCAGCACCTTCACCGGCATGCTGTGGGCGTCGTACTGCTTCGCCCACGCCCACGGCAGCGGTTCCTGCTGGCTGATCCCGATGGTTCCGCACAGGGTCCTGGGCACGACCGTGTTGCGGACCTGCAATCTCAACGACGAACTTTCCAGACAACGCGGAACGTCATCGGACGAACAGGTCGTCCATTCCGGGCGCTGACTGGTGGCCTGCTCGTAGAGGAGACCCAGCTCGACGTCCTGGGTGCGCACCCAGCGCGCCGCGCCGAACAGGTTCCGCGCCGACGAGTTGGCGCCCATCTTCGCTTTCTGCCAGGCGCCGTCGGATTCGCGTCGCCATTCCATCTGTCGTGGTTCCCGAGGACTGCGCGTGAAAAAGGCCCAGCCCTCGGGAACCGTTCTGTTGAATTCCACCGCGCCGGGTGGCCTGCCCGCGGCCGATGACGGAACCGAGGCGAACACCGCGTACGCGAGGAAGAGCACGAGCGGGACCGCGGCCACGACGGCCGCCCGTCCACGCGCCCGGTACACCTCGGTGCCGGTCATCCACCGCGTCCCGTCAGGCCGTCTGGAACGCGTGGATCAGGTCCGCGACGAAGCGCTCCTGGTCCACGGTGTCGGCCTTGGCAGCGCTGCTCACCGCGGCTTCCACGGTCCAGACCTCAGCGAGGTAGTAGACGAACCCGAACACCAGCGCGATCAGGAACGCGGCGCAGTCCGGCGTGATCAGCCGCTGTGCGTCGGAGTTGGTCTTCGCCACCTCACCGAGCTCGTGCGCGACGACCTTGATCGCGTCCTTCACCTGGACCGGAGAGCCGGCCTGGAACGCGTCCTTGAGCAGCTGCGTGGTGCCGGGCGCCTTCTTGTCGATCTCGGCGACCAGCTCGTCGATCACCGCACGCTGGTCCGGCGTGATCGCGGGCACGGTGCTGTAGTACTGCTTCGGCAACACCGGGACGACCGGCCCGTCGTAGAAGAAGACGCCCTTCACGATGTCCGCCGACGACCACGGCAGCACCTGCCCCTGCGTCTGCGAGGCGGACAGAGCCGGTACCGGCGCCGCCGCGGCAGCGCTCACGACGGTGCCCGCCACAGCCACGGCGGGCACGAGTGCCCACGCGACCATGCTCTTGCGAAGTTTCATTGCCTGGCCCTTCTCATCGCAATGAACAGCGGAAGGGCCAAAAATGCATGCCAAACAGAAGAAGTCACGCGATAGCCCCCCAGCTATTGCACGTACCCCCAGGTCCGTGCCGCACCAGAAGATCACGCGCCAACGAAACGAGATACCTCCAAAAGGAGGAAAATCTCGTGTTCAACTGTTTCTAGCTGCGACGGTAACGAACTTCTTTAACAATGGCAGACCCGAACTCTTCCGTGCGGGTCATGTCATCCAAAACAAATCCCAAGCGTTCGTAAAAACGGCGAGCACGCGGGTTGTCGTCCAAAACCCACAGAACGACGTCGCCCATTTCGGACAAAGCAGCCTCGGCCAACGGCTCCGCCAGTCCGGATCCCCACGCCGACGGCAGCAGGTAGATCGCGTACAGCTCGGACGAGGCGTCGTCGTCACGCGAAGGGCCCGCGGCAGCGAAGCCGACGACCTCGGTGCCGTCCAGCGCCACCCACACCCCGCCGGACGGGATCAGCCGTTCCCACATCGACGTGCGCTGCTCCACGGACAGGTTGTCGAGCAGGTCGTCCGGCATGTGGCCGCGGTAGACGACCTGCCAGGTGCTCACGTGCACGAACGCAACGTCAGCGGCGTCTGAAAGTTCAGCGAGACGAACGGTCATGGCTTCCCCCGGTGGCATGATCGAGTGCATGCGGATCATCGTCGACGCGGACCCCGGCATCGATGATGCCCTCGCTTTGTACTACCTGCGCGCGCAGCCGAACACCGAAATTGTCGCCATCGGCACGGTGCACGGAAATGTGCCGGTCGAGCAGTCCACCGCCAACGCCTTGAGGCTCACCGAACGCCTCGGGATCAAAGCCCCCGTGGCGAAAGGCGCCGCCCGGCCGCTCGCCCAGCCCCTCATGACCGCGGAGGACGTGCACGGCGAGGACGGACTCGGCGGCCACGCCGGAGAAGACCCGAAAACCATCCACACCGCGGAAAGCGCCGCCGAGCAGCTCGCACGACTCGCCAGGGCGAACCCCGGAGAGCTGAGCCTGCTCGCCATCGGCCCGCTCACCAACATCGCACTGGCGCTGCAGATCGAGCCACAACTCCCCCAGCTCCTCGACAAAGTCGCGATCATGGGCGGCGCGCTCAACGTGCCCGGCAACATCACGAGCTACGCCGAGGCCAACTTCTGGCACGACCCGGAAGCCGCGGATCTCGTGCTGCAGGCGGGTTTCGAGGACCTGACGATCGTCGGCCTCGACGTCACGATGGCGAGCCACGCGCCCGGCGAGTGGTTGGAAGCGCTCCCACATGACAGCTACGCCAAGCGGATCCTCGGCTTCTACGCGGACTTCTACGGCAGCTTCCTCGGCAAGACCGGCTTCGTCCCGCACGACCCGCTCGCCGCGGCGATCCTGCTCGACCCCAGCCTCGCGACGTACGTGGAAGACCGGTTCGCGATCGAGCTCACCGGCCGCTACACCCGCGGCGCGCTCGTGGCGGACCAGCGGTTCCTCGCCGAGGGCAGTCCGTTCGGCCGCGACATCGGCACCGGGCGCACGAAGGCGAAGTACGCCATCACGGCCGAGACCAAGATCTTTCTCGACCAGCTGAAACACGCTGTGACACAACCATGACGAACCACCGACGGGATCCGGACAAACAACCGGGACCGTCGAGAGCATGAACGTCCACTTGAAACGATGGCTCGCGGTCTCGGGGGCCGCCGTGGTCATCACGGCGGGCGTCGTGGTCGGGGGTTCCTACTGGAAGCTTGAGAGCAATCTCAAGACAGTCGATCTCGCCAAGGAGATCACCCACCCCAGGCCTCCGTCGACGCCTGGCCGCCCGCTCAACATCCTCCTCATCGGCAAGGACGACGGGCGGTCCGACACCGCCATGGTCGTGCAGCTCAACGCGGCAGGCGACCAGGCGCGCGTCGTCAGCATCCCGCGCGACACGATGGTGCCGCGGCCGCAGTGCGGGAACCACCCGCCGACGAGCATCGCCATGTTCAACAGCGCCTTCTCCACCGGCGGCGCGGCGTGCACGGTGGCCACGGTCGAGCAGCTGAGCGGCATCCGGATCGACCACTTCGTCCAGATCGACTTCAACGGCTTCCGCGACGTCATCGACGGGCTCGGCGGGATCGACATCACCATCCCGGAGCCGATCAACGACCAGGAGAGCGGCCTGCACGTGCCTGCCGGGCCGACGAAGCTCAACGGGACCCAGGCGCTCGGATTCGTCAGGACGAGGAAGAGCATCGGCGACGGCAGCGACCTCAACCGCATCAAGAACCAGCAGTTGTTCATGCGGGCGCTGAGCGAGAAAATCACCAACGAGAACTGGCTGGCAAGCCCGCAGAAAACATTCCAGCTCGCCGACGTGCTGACGAAGTCGATCGTCACGGACGCGGAAATCGGGTCCATCTCGAAATTGGCGGACCTCGCGGGAAAACTCACCGCGTTGAAACCGGAGAGCATCACCTACGTGACGCTGCCGACGGAGACCTATCCGCCCGACCCGAACAGGGTTCAGCCCAAGCAACCGGATGCAGACGCGCTGTGGAAGGCGGCCTGACCTAGCAGGCGGCGCCCTGCCATTCGCTCGGACCGGGCCACGGCTGAGGAGACCCCCAGAACTCCTCAGCCGTGGAAGCTTTGCCCCAGTTGGTCACAACCACTTTGACGGTCTCCCGTGTCTCGTGAAGGACGTGGGGTCGAGGTTGTCAGACCACCTCGTTAGGGTGGGCGGAAGACAGCCTGTCCGGTGCGTGCGTCGCAGCTCAGACGGGCAGTCCACGTTTTCCGGTCCGGACGAGGTGGAGGCCGCTTGGGACCCCGTGGAGTCTTCGCGGAGCGCTTCGCGCTGCTCTACGCGGAGGCAGGTGACCCTCCCCTGAAGCGGGTCACCGAATCGGTCACGCGTGCCCGCCGAACGGACGAACAGGGCCGACCGGTTCGCGTACCGGCACAGCGCGTCAGCGACTGGCGGCGTGGGCGCAACGTCCCCGCCAGGTTCAGCGGCCTGAGCGCGGTCCTGGAGATCCTCGTCGGCGAGGCGCGCAAGCGGAAGCCCCAGCCGGCGATCGACGGCCTGTACGACCTCGACGCGTGGCGGACCCTCTGGGAAGACGCCCTCGCGAGCCCCGTCACGGAACCGGACACACCCCCGCAAGAAGACAGCGCCGTCTGCCCGTACATGGGTTTGAGCGCATTCGGACCGCAGGATTCGAATTGGTTCTTCGGCCGGGAAAGGGCGACGAACGCCCTTCTCGCCAAAATCAACGAGAACGGCATCACGATGCTCGTCGGCGCGTCCGGTGCCGGCAAGTCGAGTTTGATGAAAGCCGGTGTTCTCCCGCGCCTGCGCAAAGAGGCCGTGGTCATCACTCCCGGCACGGATCCGCTCAAGGAGCTCGCACTCCAGCTGCCGGACCTGATCCTCACGCTGGAGGCGGCGGCCGACGCCGAGGTGCTGATCGAGTTCGCGCACGAGGTGCAGCTCGCGGTCGGCGACCGGGTGCTGGTCGTCGACCAGTTCGAGGAGGCGTTCACCCTCGGCGGCGACGAGAACCGGCTGCGGATCTTCGTGCAGGCCCTGCACGCGGCGGCCGAGAAGACCGCGGTGGTGCTGGGCGTGCGAGCCGACTTCTACGCCCGCTGCCTCGACTTCCCGGAGCTCGCGGAGGCCCTGCAGACCCGGCAGATGGTGCTCGGCGCGATGTCGGCAGCCGAGGTCCGCGACGCCGTGACGAACCCGGCCAAGGCCGCCGGTCTGCAGCTCGAACAGGGCCTGTTCGAGCTCCTGCTGCGCGATCTCGGCGCGCACAACCGCCGGGGCAAGGACGCCTACGACGCGGGCGCGTTGCCGCTGCTCAGCCACGCCCTGCTGGTCACGTGGCAGCGCAGGCAGGCCGGCAAGCTCACGATCAACGGCTACCGGGCGGCGGGCGGCATCCAGGGCGCCGTCGCCACGACGGCCGAACGCGCCTGGTCCGACCTCGACGAACCGGCCAGGGCAGCCGCGAAGCAGTTGCTCCTGCGCCTGGTCAGGGTCGGCGACGACACCCAGGACACGCGCCGCCGCTCCAGCCGCCACAGCCTGCTGGAAGCCAGCACGAACCTCCCCGCCACCGAACGGGCCCTGGAGGTCCTCACCCGCGCCCGGCTGATCACGATGGACGCGGGCAGCGTCGAGATCACGCACGAAGCGTTGCTGCACGCGTGGCCGCGGTTGCGCAGCTGGATCGACGAGGACCGCGCGGGCAACCTGATCCGCCAACGCCTCGAGGAGGACGCGGCGACGTGGTCCTCGAACGAGCGCGACTCGTCACTGCTCTACCGCGGCGCCCGGCTGGAGGGCGCGCGGCAGCAGGTCACCGCGCTGTCGAAGGACTTCGTCAACGCCTCGGAACGCCAGCACCGCAAGAACCTCTGGCTGCGCCGCAGCGCCGTCGCCCTCGTGGTCGTCTTCGCGCTGATCGCGGCCGGCGCGGCGGTGATCGCCGTGCGGCAACGTGACGACGCGCTGTTCTCCCAGATCACCGCCGAGGCGGTCCGGGTGGTCGACAGCGACCCGTCCCTGTCCGCGCAGCTGCTGCTCGCCGCGCACCGCCTGCGCCCGGACGACATGGGAGTGAACTCGCGGCTGCTCGGCATGCAGCAGTCCCCGCTCGCCGTGCCGTTGAACGGGCACACCGGCGCGGTCTACCTGACGACGTTCAACAAGGCCGGCACGGTCCTCGCCACCGCGAGCTACGACCGCACCGCCCGCTTGTGGGACGTCCGCGACAAGGCGAACCCGAAGCCGCTGGCCGTGCTCACCGGGCACACCGACTGGCTCAGCACCGCCGTCTTCAGCCCGGACGGCTCGCTGCTCGCGACGACGGGAGCGGACAAGACGATCAGGCTCTGGGACGTCCACGACCCGGCGAACGCCAAAGAGATCAAGAAGATCGAGACCGGCAACGGCACCAGCTACCTGCTCGACTTCAACCGCGACGGCACGATCCTCGCGGCGGCGAACGACGACAAGTCCGCCCGGCTGTGGGACGTCAGCAACCCCGCCGACGCCAAGCCCCTCGGCGAACCGTTGCGCGACCACACGTCGCCGGTCCGTTCGCTCGCGTTCAGCCCGGACGGCAAGCTGCTCGCGACCACGGGCGACGACCAGACGGTCCGGCTGTGGGACGTCGCGACCAGGACCCGCGTCGGCAAGCCCATGACCGGCCACACCGACGGCATCCACACCGTCGCGTTCAGCCCGGACGGCAAGCTGCTGGCGTCGGGCAGCGACGACAAGACGATCAGGCTCTGGGACCCGGCCACGCAGAACCCGGTCGGCCCCGCGCTCGTCGGCCACACGGGTTCCGTCTGGTCGGTGAAGTTCAGCCCGGACGGCAAGATCCTCGCGTCCGGCGCCGGCGACAGCACCGCTCGCTTGTGGAACCTCAGCAACCCGGCGGCCCCGAGCCAGCTCGGCAAACCGCTCGCGGCACTGAGCGGCGGCCTCTTCGCGGTCGGCTTCTCCCCGGACGGCCGCTCGCTCGCCACCGGTGCGAACGAGAACTCGGTGCGCCTGTGGTCGTTGCCGGACAACGTGTTGCTCGGCCACACCTCGCGGGTGTCGAGGCCGTCGTTCCGCCCGGACGGCAACCTGCTCGCGACCGGATCCGGCGACAGGTCCCTGCGGCTGTGGGACATCTCAGACCGCCACAACCCGAAACCGGTCGGGCCACCGCTGCTCGGACACGAGTGGGGTCTGGGCTCGCCCGACTTCCGGCCGGACGGCAAGGTGCTCGCCACCAACGCGGGCGACAAGACGATCAGGCTGTGGGACGTCAGCGACCCGGAGCACACGGTGCCGCTGGGTGAGCCGATCAAGCTGGACACGAGGTTCAGCTGGCCGTTCGCGTTCAGCCCCGACGGCAACGCGATGGTGACCGGCAGCGATGACAAGTCGTTGCAGCTGTGGGACGCCCACGACCCGGCCAAGCCGCGCAAGGTCAGCGAGCCGCTGCGGGGCCAGGACGGGTGGATCAACGAGGTCGAGTTCAGCCGCGACGGGAGGACGCTCGTCTCGGCGAGCAGCGACGGCACGTTCCGCATGTGGGACGTCACGGACCTGGAGAAGCCGCGGTTGCTCGGCACCCCGATCGGCGACCACCGCGACCCCGTCCTGCAGGCGACGTTCAGCCCGGACGGCAGGACGCTCATCACCTCGGGCGCCGACAAGACGATCAGGCTGTGGGACATCACCGACCGCGAGCACCCGAAACGCCTCGGCGTGCTCACCGGCCACACCGGACTGGTCAGCTCGATCACCCTGACCCCGGACGGGAGGACGCTGGTCAGCGGCAGCACGGACAAGACCATCCGCATGTGGGACGTGAGCGACCCCTCCGCGCCGTCCGCTCTCGGCCAGCCGATCACCACGGACGCGAACAGCGAGACGTCGGTCCAGTTCAGCCCGGACGGACGCGTGCTCGGCACCGGTTCGACCGATGGCGTCGCCCGCCTGTGGGACCTGGACGTGTCGCACGAGGCCGATCGCATCTGCGCGACCTCACGCGGCGCGCTGACCCGTGCGCTGTGGGAGGACCGGCTGCCGCAGTTGACCTACAGCGACCCCTGCGCAGGCCGCTGACCCCGGCGAACACGCCCAGCGGATGGGAGACGACCCGAACCGGCTCACTGCCCGAACCTGATCGGTTACTGTCCGCGCCATGCGTCTACTTGCTCGGGTCGGCAGCTTGCGCGCGGTTGTGGCGGTGACCGTCGGGTTCATCGCTCTCAACATGCTTCTCGTGGTGCTCGGCAACGTCACGGACTACGGCACGAACGAAGCGTTCGTGAAGCACGTCCTCGCGATGGACACCACGTTCGGCAAGGAACTGAAGTGGCGGGCGATCACCAGCCCGGCCGCGGTCACGATCGTCTACGTCGCGATCATCGCCTGGGAGGCGATCTCGGCGGTCCTGCTGACCGCGGGCACCATCGCGTACATCCGCGGCAAGGAGGACAGCGCGCGCAAGTTCGCGTCCGCCGGCCTGCTGATGATCGTGGCCCTGTTCCTCGGCGGCTTCATCACGATCGGCGGCGAGTGGTTCGCCATGTGGCAGTCGAAGGACTGGAACGGCATCGTCGCCGCGCTGCGCATCGTGACCATCGCGGGCTTCGCGCTGATCCTCGTGCACCTCAACCCGCGGCGAGAGCAGGCCACTCAGTAGTCGGCTCCACGCAGAACACCGGCCCGACCCCGGCGTCGGCGCCCAGTTCGTTCCACCAGTCCCGCTGCTCAGCGTCCTCGATCGCGTCGATCACGACCATCCCACCGGCCTCGTGCACGAACCCGACGAGGTCGCTGAGCACGTGGGACACCAGCTCGTCCGGCTTCTGGCACCGCCCCTTGATCCGCACGGCCTTCACGCCGAGCGCCCGCACCAGCTCGATCTCGGCCGTCGACCCCTTGAAGTCGCGCGCGCCGATGTGAATCCCCATGTCCGACAACAGATCCAGGTTGTCGGCAGCCTCGCTGTCCTCCGACGCCAGCACGTGCACCGGGAACCCGAGCAGCAACCGCCCGGCGGGCAACCCGGTGTCGGCCAGCACCCGCCGCACGTCCCGCACGAGGTCCGGACTGTTGGCCATGCTCTCCGTCAGGCACACCGCGAGAATCTCGTCGTGCACGCAGGCGGCCTCCGCGGCCTTGCGCAACATCCACTCGCCCAACGGCAACATCAACCCGGTGTGCTCGGCCATCGCCACGCACTTCTCGTGCGCGATCAGCCCGGCGTCCCGATGCCGCCAGTTCAACTCGGCCTCGACGCACACCCGCGCCGCCCCGTCGAGCTTCATGACGGGGTTGAACACGACCTCGATCTCGCCGCTCTCCCAAGCCCCCGGCATCACTGCGGCAAGAGCGAACTCCTCCTGCTCCCGCTTGTCCTGCGTGGCGTCGTGCAGCCCCCACTGCCTGCGCCCGCTCCGCTTGGCCCGCCTGAGCGTCATGTCCGAAGCCCGCAGCACCTCGGCGGGATGCTCCCCGGGATGCAACCGAGGCAACACACCGATCGTCGCCGACACCGCCACCCCGTGATGGCCGAAGTAGACCGGTTCGGCCAGTTCGTGCTCAATCGTCCGGATCGTCGTGTCGACATCCGGCGTATCGGCCCCGTTCTCCACGAGCACCGCGAACTCGTCACCCTCAAGCCGCGCGACCATGGCCTTCTCAGCGGCGAAGACCGAGCTCAGCCTCTCCGCCACGAGCTTCAGAACCTTGTCGCCGATCTCCCGCCCCAGCCCGTCCGTGATCACCGCGAAGGCGTCCAGATCCAGGTGGTACAGCGTCACTCCGTGCTCAATATCGCTGTGCAGCAACGACTCCAGCCGCGTAGTCAGGTACTGCCGGTTCGGCAACCCCGTCAACGCGTCGTGCAACGACTGGTACTGCAACCGCCCACCCAGCAACGTCAGCTGGGAATCGTCGTCGATCATCACCACGAAGTGCTTCGGGTTGTCCTCAGCGTCCTTCTGCACAGTCGCCGCCAGCAGCACCCGGAAGTGCTCCCCGTCCCGGTCGATCAACCGGGGCCGCTCCTCGACCCGCCGCATCCGCCCGAACTTCAAGCTGGCCAACGCATCGTTGATCAACGGCAGATCAGCAGGCGCGATCAGGTCCGTCAGCGTCATCCCGGCAACGTCCTCGCGCCTCAAGATGTTGCACAGCGCCTCGTTGGCCCGCTCCAACGCCCCGTCGAGACCGACCATCGCAATCCCGGTAGACGAGTGCGCGAAAATGTCCTCGAACCGCTCCTCGCTGGCCTGCAAATCCAACTGCACGGCCCGATTCGCCCGGAGCAACGCCTGGCTGACACTCTCCTGCTGCTCCAACACAAAAGCCTGAATGGCCCCCGTATACGCAGCAGACACAGCCCCGATCACCAACGCGGCAGTCTCAGCATCGGCACCTTCCTGCGCCACGAACGCAGCCAGCACCTCAACCGACTTCCGCAGACTCTCGGCCCCAACGCAGTGGATCTCCACCAGCCGAGTCCCCACCAGCGAGGCCACCGCAGGATCCTGAGCCAACGCCTCGGCCACGACGTTCAACAGCTCGTGCAACTCTTCAGTGAGCTTCGCCGCCGACAACGGTATGTAGGCCGTCCGACTAACCTTGATCGCCCAGTCGCGCGCCAACTCGTCACGTCCAACCGGACGTGACGATCTCGCGTCGTCCTGGCTCGGCAAATCATCCACCTGACCTGCTCGGCGAGCAACGGTGCGGAAGCCTACAGCCAGCAAACCACACAGACGCGCCCCTCGACCCCCTTCGCCCCAACGGGCGTACAGAAGTCTCGCAACGCTACGACCTTTACTCGCTCAATCGGAGCAATTTTCCCACGCACCCGCCCGCACCCACGCCCCTCGATCGGGTCAAAGGCGCCAACCGGACCCCCAGCTGCGCCCAACGGAAGGCGCGGTGGCGGGTGCTCAGCCCAGGCCGAAGCAGGAGGAGGGCAAAGGCGGAGGGCTGAGGCGAAGGGTCGGGAAGGCGGGAGCGCGGAGGACGGGAGCGCGGAGAGGAGAGGCGGGAGAGGGGAGGCGGGAGAGGGGAGACGGGAGGACGGGAGACGGGAGAGGGGAGGCGGGAGGACGGGAGACGGGAGACGGGAAGGCGCAGGAGCGGAGGGGCGGAAGCGGGCGGGGCAAGGCCGAGGGCGAACAAGGCGATGGCGAAGCCGAGCCGGGGCGATGCCGAAGCCGAGCTGCTTGGGGCGATGCCGAAGGCGAGCTGCTTGGGGCGATGCCGAAGCCGAGTTGTCTGGGGCGATGGCGAAGCCGAGCTGCTTGAAACGTGCGCTCCGGCGGGCCCCGTCACGAGTCGTGCCTGATCGTTGGCCGCAGCCGAGGGGTTGGGTCAAGTCGACACGCTTTTCGTCGACTTGACC
>NZ_JBFAYI010000034.1:0-91155 GCF_040681245.1 Lentzea sp. NPDC051838 | reverse complement strand
CAACTCGACGAAAAGCGTGTCGAGTTGACACCCCTGACCTGGCGCGGCCAACGATCAGCCACGACTCGTGACGGGACCCACCCCACCTATTCGTTGTGCGGTAAGGGCAGCTCGGCTTCGCCTTCGGGGCGCCTCGCCTTCGGCCTCGGGCTTGGGTGGCCCGCCTTGGCGTGCGAGAGGCTGGCTAGAGCTTGGTCATCGGGACGCTGCCTATCAGCATCAGGCGGACTGTGCCCGAGCCGCCGAAGTCGATCGTTGCCGTTGCTCGTAGGCCCGCGCCGTCCACTGCCACCACTCGGCCCAGGCCGTACTTGTCGTGGGTTACTCGGTCGCCCACTTCCAGCTTCATGGCTGGGGCGTCCTTCCAGCCCGCTTTGCCCGGGGCTGGGCGGGAGAGGCCCCTTGAGGCTATGCCGCCTGAGGCTGAGCGGCCCCAGGTCGTGGCGGCTGCCGGGGCCGAGCGGGAAGGCTCTACTCGGCGCCAGTCGAGCAGGTCTGGCGGGATTTCCGAGAGGAAGCGGGAGGCCGGGTTCGCTGAGGGTTGGCCCCAGGCTGAGCGGACCAGGGCTCGTGACAAATAAAGACGTTGTTGGGCTCGGGTGATGCCCACGTAGGCGAGGCGGCGTTCTTCTGCCAGTTCGGCTGGGTCGCCTAGTGCTCGCATGTGGGGGAAGACGCCGTCTTCCCAGCCCGTGCAGAAGACGACCGGGTATTCGAGGCCCTTGGCCGTGTGGATGGTCATGAGGGTGACCACGCCGTCGGACTCGGCGTCCGGGATCGAGTCGGCGTCGGCTACCAGGGAGACGCGTTCCAGGAAGGCTGGGAGGGACGGGACCGGGTCTGCGCCTTCCGGGAGTTCCAGTTCGGTGAACTCGCGGGCGACGGTGACCAGCTCGTTGAGGTTTTCGATCCTCGTGTGGTCCTGGGGGTCCTCGCTGGCTTCCAGTTCGGTGCGGTAGCCGGTTTTTTCGAGGACGGCTTCGAGGATGTCGGCCACGTCGTCCTCGCGCGCGACCATCTCGCCCAGTTCGTCCATCATCTCGACGAAGCCCGCGATGGCGTTGCGGGAGCGCGGGTTCAGCATCGGGACGCGGTCGAGGTCGCGCAGGGCTGCGGCGAAGCTGATTCGTTCGCGTTCGGCGTAGGCGCTGACGCAGGCTTCTGCTCGGTCGCCGATGCCTCGCTTGGGGACGTTGAGGATTCGGCGGAGCGAGACCGTGTCTTCCGGGTTGGCCAGGGTTCGCAGGTAGGCCAGGGCGTCGCGGACTTCTCGGCGCTCGTAGAAGCGGACGCCGCCTACGACGCGGTACGGGAGGCCGAGGCGGATGAAGATTTCCTCGAAGACGCGCGACTGGTTGTTGGTGCGGTAGAAGACGGCGATCTCGCTGTTGTTGACCTCGCCGCCGTCGACCAGGCGGTCGATCTCGTTGGCCACGAAGGCGGCTTCGTCGTGTTCGTTGTCGGCTACGTAGCCGACGATCTTCTCGCCCTCGCCGAGGTCGGACCACAGGGTCTTGTCGCGGCGGTTGGGGTTGCGGGAGATGACCGCGTTGGCCGCCGTGAGGATGTTCTGGGTGGAGCGGTAGTTCTGCTCCAGCAGGATCGTGGTGGCGTCCGGGTAGTCGCGCTCGAACTCCACGATGTTGCGGATCGTGGCGCCGCGGAAGGCGTAGATCGACTGGTCCGCGTCGCCCACCACGCAGAGCTCGGCCGGCGGGACCTCGCCGCCCGCTTTGCCGACCAGCTCGCGCACCAGGGTGTATTGAGCGTGGTTGGTGTCCTGGTACTCGTCGACCAGGACGTGGCGGAAGCGGCGGCGGTAGTGCTCGGCCACGTCCGGGAAGGTCTGCAGGAGCTCGACCGTGCGCATGATGAGGTCGTCGAAGTCGAGGGAGTTCGACTCGCCCAAGCGGCGCTGGTAGACCGTGTAGACCTCGGCCACGCGGCGTTCCAGGTCGTTCGTGGCCTGGGCGGTGGCGGTCTCCGGGTCGATCAGCTCGTTCTTGAGGTTCGAGATGTGCACGGCGAGGGTGCGCGCCGCGTACTTCTTCGGGTCGAGATCGAGGTCGCGCGCGACGAGGGTGATGAGGCGGCGCGTGTCGTCGCTGTCGTAGATCGAGAAGTTCGACGACATGCCCAGGGTCTTGGCATCGCGGCGCATGACCCGGACGCACATCGAGTGGAACGTCGACACCCACATCGAGCGGGCGCGGGCGCCCACCATGTCGGCCACGCGCTCCTTCATCTCCGCGGCGGCCTTGTTCGTGAACGTGATGGCCATGATCTGGCCGGGGTGCACGTCGCGTTCCGCGAGCAGGTAGGCGATCCGCCTGGTGAGGACGCGCGTCTTGCCGGAGCCGGCGCCCGCCACCACGAGCAGGGGCGAACCGGCGTGCTCCACGGCACGGCGCTGCGCGGGGTTCAGGTCGTCGAGCAGGTGGCCCGCGCGGGAAACGGGGGGACTTGAGGGCAAGTCGAACAAGGCGCTCATCGTTCATCCACGGTACCGGGCGGCACCGACAAATCCCGTACCGACCGACCATGTGTTCGATGAAGTGCCGGTTCTCAACCACCGGGCGGGTTTGGCGGCGGCCGTCCGATCTGTGCAACACTGGGCTCATGCGCGCGACGTACTTCGAGTTTTTCTACGGGATCCGGACTCCGGCTCCCGTGGTCGTCTAGCGCTGAAAAGCCACCACGAAGCCCCGGAGTCCTCGGACCCCGGGGCTTCGTTGCTTCCGGGCCAGGGCTCGAAGAGTCGAGAGGTCGACGATGATGGACACCACCACCGAGCCGGACATCAACGAGCTGCGCCAGGAGATCGACCACCTGGACGCGGAGATCCTGCGTCTCGTGCAACGCCGCGTCGAGATCTCCAAGATCATCGGAGCCGCGCGCATGGCCGCCGGCGGCACCAAGATCGTGCACAACCGCGAGATCGACGTCCTCAACCGCTACAAGCCGCTCGGTCCCGAGGGCAAGGACCTCGCGCTGATCCTGCTCAAGATGGGCCGCGGCCCGCTCGGCAGGTAGAACGACGCCCTGGGCCCGGTGTCACAGCACGCCGGGCCAAAAAGGCTTCAGGGCCTGGCGGAGAAGGTCGAAGTCCGCGTCCACGAGCTGGGAGTCGTCCGGTACGTAGGCGAGCGGATCCTCGAGCAGTGGTTCCGGCAGCCTCAGCAGACCCTCCACCAGCGAGTGCAGGCACAGCGCGGAGTAGCCGCGCAGGTAGCCGCCCTCCTGGGTGAGCACGACCCGCGTTCCGAACGACGCCACTCGCTGCCCGATCTCGCGGTAACCCGATGCGGTGATGTTGTGACGGCCGTTGGGGTCGAACGCCGAGCCGTCGAACCCCGACGCGCACACCAGCAGATCCGGTGCGAACTCGCGCAGCAGCGGGAAAGCGATCTCGTCCAGCGCGCGCGTGTACGCCGTGTCGCCCGCACCCAGTGACAGCTCGATGTTCACGTTCCTGCCGTCAGCGCCCACCTCCGACGGCGCACCCGTCTGCGGGTGGTTCGTGCCCCACGAGCCGTGCCGCATGTGCACGGAGATCGTCAGCACGTCCGGACGGTCGTAGAACACCTCCTGCGTGCCGTTGCCGTGGTGCACGTCCCAGTCCAGCACCGCGACCCGCATCCCTTGCCGCCGCGCGGTTTCCGCCACCAGCGCCGCGTTGTTGACGAAGCAGTAGCCGTCCGCCATGTCCGGCTGCGCGTGATGTCCAGGCGGCCGTACGAGCGCGTAAGCCAGCGCAGCACCGGATTCCAACGCAGCCAACGACGTTCCCGCCGCCGCGCACGCCGCACGCCACGTTTCCGGCCCCACGACAGTGTTCACTTCCAACGCCACACGCTCGGTCACGCGCAACGAGTCGAGGTAGCCCGCGGTGTGCACGCGGAGAAGCTCGTCAACGGACGCATGCCTCCCCTCGTGCCACGTCAGGTGCTCCGCGACCGGGCCGTGCGTCAACGCGTGCCGGAACGTCCGCAGCCGCGCCGCGTTCTCCGGGTGCGGTTCGGCCACGTCGAGCCACGGCCAGGAGCCCGGCAGCTCCCACAGTCCCTCGCCGGCGTCGTGCTCGAGGCAGTCGTCGTGCCAGAACATGTCCACCCGAATCGGATATCAGGGCGATCACGGATGGTCCACCGGAAAAATCTGGAGGCACACTGGAGTCATGGGCCTCATCGCCGCACTGATCGCCATCGCCGGCCTGCTCGCCGCCTTGGCGCACGACGCATACCTGGGCTTGCTCGGTTCGGCCGCGAACAAGAAGGGCCTCGCCGGAGCACCTGTCTCGCAGTTCGTCCGCAGCCGCTGGAAGACCGCCATCATCACGACGGTCGGCGCGGTGATCGGCCTGCTGATCACCAACGGCGACACGGTGAGCGCCGACGTGATCGGCTCGATCATCGCGGGCGGCAGCGGTCTGGCCGCGCTCAACGGCGTGCAGAAGACGCACAAGCAGCTGAACAGCGGTCAAGCGCAACTCCCGCCCCGCTAGAAAAACCACACCATCGTGTGTCACTCGTCCTGAACGCCCCCTTTTGGTTGGTTCGGTACGTCCGGACGGCCCTACTCTGATTGCGTCGCAGAGGGGTGTCGGGGATGGACGAACTGCCGGGCAAACATCGTCTCGACGACGGGCTCGCGCAGCCGGAGCTGTCGGCGCGCCCCGTCGTCGGGGGCGATCGCATCCCGTTGCCCCGCCGCCGCCAGATAGACCCGCTGCAGGACACCGACGGGCTCCGGAAGTTCAACATCGGCCTGGTGCCCGCCTCGGTCACGCCACCGCGCACGTGGAAGCGCGCCGCCTGGTTCGCCGTCATCTCGTCGGTGCTCGTGCTGGTCGGGCTGAGCGTCGCCGCGGCCAAGCTGGTCAGCGGGGGCGGCGCGGTCGAGACGATCGGCCTGCCCGGTTACCCCTCCGAAGTGCCGCAGATCGCCACGCTGCCCACCGGCGGCACCAGCCCGTCGGCCACGGGTACCAAACCGTCCACCGCGGGCACCGGCAGAGGCGCTCCCGTCCCCGGCACGGGGGCGAGCACGCCGGGCACCAGCGGCCCGGCCGTCAGCACCAAGCCGTCCGGCACCGCGCCGCCCGTGATCACGACGGTCCCGGTCACCCAGGCGCCGATCGTCGACGGTTCCAAGATCGCTCAGCAGACCGAGCACTTCTACCGCGCGATGGCGGCGAACGCGGACACCGCGCTCGCCATGACCACGGACACCGTGCGGTCGAACGCCGAAGCGCTGCTGGAGGGCAGGCTCGCCGACATCTCGCTGATCGAGGTCAAGGAGATCGTGGTCGACCCGAGCAAGGGCCTCACCGTCAGCCTGTTGCAGGTGACGAAGAAGGACGGCTCGGTCAGCACGGAGAAGCGCGAGCTCAGCTTCACGCTCGGCGACCTGCCCTTGATCAACGGTGAACGGTTGAAGCCCACGGGCTGAAAGATGCGGCGAAGTGGCTAAAGGTCACGGCCCGAGTTACCGACCGTAGTAAGTAGCACCTTCGAGCGAATCCTGAGCGCCGCTGAACGCCACGGACGGATGAAGTCCAGTCAGATGCTGGCGTCGTTACGCGCAGCCACGGTACGTCTTCAGGTGACCACGGACAGTACGGAGGACGAGACCAGTGCAGCGTCCCGCGACGACCGGGCGGAGACACACCCGCGCCGGATCGATCAGCGTGGCTGAGCTGATCAAGCAGCAGCCGGTCCCCATGCGCATCCCGTCGAACGAGGAAGCCGCCACCGACGCTCTCGTCACATCGCTGCTCGGTCCCACCGAGACCATGACGAACATGGCCGCGACCACGGTCGTGATCCCGGTGGTGGGTCGCCGCCGCAGCAACCGCAAGAAGAGCCGCACCGCCAAGGTCGTCGGCCTGCTCACGGGCGCGATCGTGCTGGTCAGCGCAGTCTCGGGCGCGGCGATCCTCGCGGGCAAGCGGCCGGCGAACCAGGGCGTCCCGGTCACCGAACGACCCGTCGCGCTGTCCGGTGCGAGCGCGCTGCGGCCGGACGTCCTGTCGGCTCAGCTGCCGAACGAGAAGACGCCGCTGCAGACCGCCGCCGACACGCCGTTGCCACAGCCGTCCGCGCTGCTGCTGGAGACGCCGGAACCGACCACCCCCGAGGTCTCGGTCGGCCCTCAGCCGCAGGTAGACGTGGTGAAGAGGTTCTACGAGCTGCTCACGACCAAGCCCAACTCGGCGGCCAAGCTGCTGTCGCCGGACCTCGTCGGAGCGAACCCCAAGGAGTTCGTCGAGTCCTGGGGAATCATCAAGACGGTCAACGTCGACCAGACCTCCGTCCGGCCGGACGGATCGGTGCTCGCGGTCGTCTCCATGCAGGAGCTGGACGGCAGCTGGCTGCGCATCGAACAGCTCTTCTGGCTCACCGACACGACCCAGCCGCGCATCGTCGGCACCGAGGTCCTTTCGGCGCAGAGGAGTTAGGCCGCACCCAACTGGACTCGCCGTTCGCAGTCGAACGGTGACCGCTCGTCGCGAAAACCTGGTTCCGGTCGTGAAAATTCCCCCGAAGGGGTTACATCTCGGGTCACGATTCGGTATCCATGTTCCCGCCAGTGCGCGAACGCGAACTTGGAAGGGTGAACGAGCGGTGTCGATTGAGGACCATCGTCGGCGGCTGAACGGTTCGGCTGAGTCGACCGGCCAGCTGTCCGTCGCCGAGCTGATCGCCCGTCGTGAGGCGGAGACCGTGGAGATCCCGGTCATCACCGACGACATCACCCCCGAGGCCTTCGAGCCGACGATCAAGTTCAAGTCGGTCAAGACGCCCGGCAGCAAGAAGAAGCAGCCCATGAAGGAGCTGCACATCACGGAGCTGCTGCGCCGTGAAGGGCGTGCGGACGACACGCAGCGCGGCGGGTTCACCGTCGGCAAGCTGGCCGTCGCGGCCAGCGGTGGCGTGGTCCTCTGCGGTTCCGTCGCCTTCGCCGCCTCCTCGTGGCTCTCGCCGACCGACGAGCGCCCGCTCGCCGAGGTCCGGTTCGACGAGCGTGCCCAGGCCCGTGGCGCCAGCGCCGGCACCGAGGGCGTCGTGAAGCTGCCGTCGAACAAGACGCAGCAGGAAGACGCCACCGAGACCCAGTCGGCCGACCCGACGACGGAGCAGACCCAGACGCGCGTCGCCCCGTACGTCCAGACCCAGCAGCCGAAGGCGCCGACGCAGCAGACGCAGACCCAGCAGCCGACGCAGTCGCCCACCTCGCAGACGCAGACGCCGTCCACGAGCACGCCGTCCTCCGAGACGAGCCAGCCGAGCACGCCGCCGTCGAGCGAGACGCCTCCGCCGCCGAGTTCGTCCGCGAACCCGAACCCGCCGAGCAGCAGCACCCCGCCTGCCTCGAACCCCCTGCCCGCGCCGTCCAACCCGGTCGACGTGAGCGTGGACCTCGGCATCCTCGACCCGGTGCTCAACACCGTCGGGGACACGGTCGGCGGCTTCGACTTCTTCGCACCGGTGAACTAGCGCACAACCCGGTAGCTCAGCAGCCGCTCACGGCAGGGGTACCCTGTGCGGGCATTCCGGACGAGAAGCTGACTACCGCACGAGGAGCACGAGCGTGGGATCTGCTGCCGCAGCCGCAGTTCCGCTGTGTTGCACCCCCAGGGTGGTCTTGTGACGACGTCCGACACCTCGGACGGCCGTCTGATCGCCGACCGCTACCGCTTTCTCGACCGCATCGGCTCCGGCGCGATGGGCATCGTCTGGCGCGCCCACGACGAGCGGCTGGGCCGTGAGGTAGCCATCAAACAGCTGCTCCTGGCCCCCGGACTGGACGAGGCCGAGCAGGACGAGGCCATCCAGCGCGCCATGCGCGAGGGCCGCATCGCCGCCAAGCTGCACCACCCGAACGCCATCGCCGTGTACGACGTCGTCGAGGAAGACGGCGTCCCGTGCCTGGTCATGGAGTACCTGCCGTCCTACAGCCTCGCCGACGCGCTGGCCGAGGGCGGGCCGATGGACCCGATCGAGGTCGCGTCGATCGGTGCCCAGTGCGCCGCGGCGCTGGCGGCGGCCCACGCGGCGGGCATCGTGCACCGCGACATCAAGCCCGGCAACGTGCTGATCGCCGAGAACGGCGTCGTCAAGATCACCGACTTCGGCATCTCGCGGGCGTCGGACGACATCACGGTCACCAAGACCGGCCTGATCGCCGGCACGCCCGCGTATCTCGCGCCGGAGATCGCGCGGGGCCAGGACCCGACGCCGGCTTCCGACGTCTACTCGCTCGGTTCGACGCTGTTCGCCGCGATGGAGGGCGAACCGCCCTATGGAGTGAGCGAGAACACTCTCGGTGTTCTGCACGCCGTCGCGGCCGGGCGGATCAACCCGCCGACCGTCGACCACCCGCTCGCCGACACGCTGCTCTACCTGCTGAACTACGAGCCGGAAGACCGGCCGACGATGCCGCAGGCGCGCGAGCTGCTGGCGGCGGTGCAGAACGGGCGTTCGCCGTCGTTCAGCGGCCTGCCGGTGCCCGCGGGGCCCGATCCGACGACGATGATCGAACCCGACCGGACCCGCGTGGTCCGGCCGGCACCGCGCACGTCGCCGCCTCGGACGCCACCACCGATGGCTCCTGTCAAGCAGCAGGACAACCGGCCGCTGGTGGTCGCGGCAGTGGTTTTGGCTTTGTTGCTGGTGATCGGTGGCCTGATGGTCGCGCTCGGCGTGTTCAACAAGGACCGCGAGACGCCATCCGCGCCGCCGGCGAGCAATTCTTCGGTGGCACCGACGACCACCACGACGGCTGAGGTGACGACGACCACGCCCGAGGCAACGACCACGCGCGAAACGACGTCTACCACTACGACGACTACAACTACGACCACTACAACGACTACTACGACGACGACCACGCCTTCCAAGCCGTCGAGTTCGGTACCGCCGTCTTCGGCAGTCGTCACGACCACGACTCAACCGCCCGGGCAGTAGGGCTAAGCGCCGTTACGTCGTAGAAATCTCGTAAGGTGGGTACCCACACGCCAACGGGTGATCTGAACCCGGACGTGTGATGGGCCGTTGAACAGAGAGCAAGTGACCGCACAGCGGGGAGCAACTGTGACCGACGATGGCCGATTGGTCGCTGGTCGCTACCGATTGAGCCAGAGGATCGGTAGTGGCGCCATGGGCGTCGTCTGGACCGCACACGACGAACGTCTGCACCGCACCGTCGCGGTCAAGCAACTGCTCTTGCAGCCCGGACTCGCCGAAGCCGACACGGACGAGGCGAAGAGACGGGCCATGCGCGAGGGCCGCATCGCCGCGCGGCTTCAGCACCCGCACGCGGTCGCCGTGTACGACGTGGCCGAGGACGACAGCCAGCCGTGGCTGATCATGGAGTACCTGCCGTCCAAGAGCCTGTCCGCGGTGCTCTCGGAGCGCGGCACGCTCCCGCCGCGCGACGTGGCGTCGATCGGCATGCAGGTCGCCTCCGCGCTGGCCGCCGCGCACAACGCCGGCATCGTGCACCGCGACATCAAGCCCGGCAACGTGCTGCTCGGCGACGACGGCACCGTCAAGATCACCGACTTCGGCATCTCCCGCGCGACCGGTGACGTCACGGTCACCGCGACGGGCATGCTCGCCGGCACCCCCGCCTACCTCGCACCCGAGGTCGCGAAGGGGTACGACCCCGGTTCGCCGTCCGACGTGTTCTCCCTCGGCTCGACGCTGTACGCGGCGATCGAGGGCACCCCGCCGTTCGGCCTGAGCGAGAACACCATCGCGCTGCTGCACAAGGTCGCGTCCGGCAAGGTCGACCCTCCGCGCAACGCGGGCCCGATGACCGCGCTGCTGATGCGCCTGCTGCGAGCGGAGCCGGAAGACCGCCCGACCATGGCCGAGGCCCGTGACGCGCTCGCCGCCGTCGCGAACGGCCAGGCCGCCGCCGCTTTCACCCCGGCCGTCGTGGCGCCGACGCACCCGCCGTCGTGGCGCGGTGCCCCGGTCCAGCAGCAGCCGCAGCAGCAGGCCGCCACGCGAGCCCTGACGCCCACGCCGCCGCCTCCCCCGAACGCCACCCGCGTCGACCTGCACACGCCGCCACGCGCCGTGCCGACGCAGCAGCACCAGCCGCCGTCGAACCACCGCCCGGCTGCCGCGCCCCAGTACTCGCAGCGCCCGAAGCCGTCACCGCTGTCCTCGGTGTCGTCGAAGAGCAAGAAGTCGACCGTCTTCACCGCGCTCGCCATCGTGGCCGCGGCGGTGATCGGCATCATGTTCGCGAGCATGATCTCGAACAACAAGGACAACGGCGGCGACGACAACAGCGCGGGCGGCAACACCCAGGTCCAGCAGACGCAGGACAGCACCAAGCCGTCGACGCCGCAGAAGTCGTCCGGCAAGGCCGGCCAGTGGACGAGCCAGCCCACGCCCGACGACATGCGGGGCTTCCTGAACGACTACTTCAACACCGCTCCGAGCTCGCCCGAGGAAGCCTGGAAGTTCGGCAACGCCAACTTCCAGGGCAGCTACCCCGGCGGTTACAGCGGGTTCCAGACGTTCTGGAACGGGATCAAGCAAGCCAAGGTCATCAACGCGACCGAAAAAGAAGGCTTCTACTGGGAAGTCGACGTGCAGTACACCAAGAAGAACGGCGGCACGACCACAGAACGGCGCGGTATCTCGTTCGAGTGGCTCAGCCCGAACTTCTCGCTGCACAGCGACAAGTCGCTCGGTCCGGCCAACGGCTAGCAGCTGATCAGGAGGCCTTCGCGGCTTTCTCCAGCGCTTCAGCCAATGCGATGACGGCGGGATTCCACGAGGCTTCCTCGCGGTAGACGGCGTGAATGTGGCGCACCGGTTCGGGATTGCGGACCTTGCGCAGCACCACGCCGGGGTGCGCATATCCGAGGCCGAGCCGAGGAATGATCGTGACGCCGAGACCGGCTGCCACGAATCCCTGCGCGGTCGCGTAGTCGTCGCTTTCCACCGCGACCTTCCGCGAGAAGCCAGCACCCGCGCACGCGTTCTTCACGAGGTTCGCGCACGGGCCGTTGGAACCGTAGTCGGAGTCGATCCAGGGCTCCTCGCTCAGCTCGGCCAGGTCGATGACGCGCTTGCGGGACAGCGCGTGGCCGCGGGGCAGGACGGCGAAGAACGGGTCGGCGAGCAGGTGCCGCGCGACCATGCCGTCCGGCGCGGGCTCGTCGGGCTCCAGGACCGTGATGGCGATGTCGGCGCGGCCCGCGGCGAGCTCCTCGAACGGGTCGTTGGGCTCGGTGAGCTTCAGGTCGAGCTCGACACCGGCGCGTTCGGCGCGGAAGGTGGCGACGGCAGGGGGCACGAGGGCGGCACCGGCCGTGGCGAAGTAGCGGACGCGCAGGGTGCCCGCGCAGCCGTTGCGCAACGCCGCGAGGGCGCTCTCGGCCTCGGCGAGCTGCTCGGCCAGGCGACCGGCGTGCTCGGTGAGGAGACGGCCGGCCGCGGTGGGCCGGATGCCCCTGCCGACGCGCTCCAGCAGCGGCAGTCCCGCCTGCTTCTCGAGACCCGCGACCTGCTGCGAGATGGCGGACGGGGTGTAGCCGAGGTTCGTCGCCGCCGCGGTGATGGAACCCGTGGTCACGACCGCTCTGAGCACCTGCATGCGTCGCACGTCCAGCATGCACTGACCTTACAGCTCCGCTTAACGGTTGTGCACAACAATTAAATTGTATTTACGCGTTTGAGGACGCATGGTTGACGTGTGAACCAACGCGGAACGTTGATCAGGATGGGCGTGCTCGCCCTGCTGTGGGGATCCAGCTTCCTGTGGATGAAGCTCGCGCTGGGGAGCCTCGCTCCCGTGCAGATCTCGCTCGTGCGGACGTTCTTCGGGGCGGCCGTGCTGTTCGTCGTGCTCGCCACGGCGAAGATGACGCTGCCCCGCGACAAGCGCGTCTGGGGTCACATGCTCTTCGTGGCGACGTTCGGCAGCGCCATCCCGTTCACGCTGTTCGCGTTCGGCGGCCAGACCGTCGACTCGGGCGTCTCCGGCGTCCTCAACTCCACCACGCCGCTGTTCGCGCTGACCATCGGGCTCGTGCTGGGCACCGAGAAGTTCAGCAACGTCGTCCGCATGCTCGGCCTGGGACTCGGTTTCGCGGGCGTGCTGCTGATCTTCGCGCCGTGGCAGCAGGCCAACAGCATCGCCAGCTGGGGCGCGGTGCTCTGCCTCATCGGCGCCGCCTCGTACGCCGTCGGCTACACCTACGCCGGCCGCTACCTGGTCAACACCGGCGCGACCTCCACGCAGCTCGCCGCGATGCAGCTGACCACCGCGATGGGCCTGCTGATCCTGGCCGTGCCGTTCGGCGGCCTGCAGCCGCTGCACCTGCACTGGGTCGGCGTCGTCGCCGTGATGATCCTGGGCGTCTTCGGCACCGGAGTCGCGTTCATCCTCAACTACCGCGTCATCGCGGACGAGGGCGCCACCACGGCCACTACGGTCGGTTACCTTCTGCCCGTGGTTTCGGTACTCCTTGGAGCGATCTTCCTGGGAGAGCAACTCAACGCGAGGGTCGTCGCGGGCATGCTGGTGGTGCTCCTGGGCGTCGCGCTGACCCGCAGGCAGCCCGTCTCGGCTGGTCAGACCGTCTCACCAAACGAGACGCGCGACCTGGTCAAACGCTGAACGGTGAGACGCACGTCTCCCCCAATAGGATGGTTCCGAGACGAATCGCGTCCTTATCGAGCTGGTTGGCCGTCTCCTCTTTGTGAGCGGACATGGAGACCAGCCTGGGAAGGACATCGACATGAACAACGAGAACCTGAAGGTCACCACGCGGACGACTTTCCAGCTGCTGGCCCCCGGCGCGGCTCCAGCGCCGGTCGAGGCCGAGCTGGTGTACGACCCGGAGGACCCCTACGCCGTCGCCGTCGTCTTCCACACGGGCACCGGCCGCGTCGAGTGGATGTTCGCCCGCGACCTGCTGGCCGACGGCCTGCTGACGCCGTCCGGTGAGGGCGACATCCTGGTCCGCCCCGCGTCCGACGACCCGGAGCGCGTCCTGGTCGAACTGAACGCGCCCACCGGGTTCGCCATCCTCAGCGCGGTCGCCGAGGACGTGGCGGCGTTCCTGGACAGCTCCTACGACGTCGTCCAGCCGGGCGAGGAAGACCTGTGGATCGACTTCGACCGGGAGCTGCAGAAGCTCGTGTCGACGATCGACTAGTTCTGCCCGTGTCTCAGCTGGTGGTCTGACGGGCGCGGGACGAGGTGCTCTGTTCGCCGGGCAGCTCGTCGCCGGAGATCACCTGACGCTCTTGTGCGGTCTCGGCGTTGTGGGCAGCTACGTCGAAGGGCCGCGGTCCCCACCGGAAATGGCCTGCGTCGTTGGCAGCGACGAGGCCCCTGACTACTCGGTCGCCTTGGGGTGTGTACCGGCGTAGTCGCTCGCCAATGGCAGCGCACACGTTGTTCGCCGCTCGGGTTGTTCGAGGTATCCCGCCTACGGCATCAGCGCCGCAGCGGATTCGGCGCTTCTCGCCGTTCGCCGGCAGGAACGACCGATGGGTCGCCGGTGACACGCCTTTCCCGGCCAACCCACGGCTGTAGCGGCGCCATAGCGGAGTCGTCGCTCGCCAGCTGGTCGTCAGCAACCAGCCCTTTCCCGGCAGACGCGACCATCCAGGGCTCCACCGCGGACTTACTCAGTCGCCTTCGGGTGCGCACCCGCGTAGTCGACCCACACCGTGCGCTTCTCGGCGTCCACGAGGTACCAGACGCGGTCACCACCGGTGACCTCGATCTGCCACTGCGGCAGCATCCGTCCACCACGGACGACGGTCGACACGGGTCCCCGAAGCCGATGGTGACGACTGGTAGGCCGTCCTGAGGCAGCGCCAGGGCTGTTGCGCATGACCTCCCAGGCAGCGCGCAGGTTGCTCGCCGCTCGGTTTTCGAGTTCCTGCCATCCGCCCACCGCGTCGGTGACGCCGTAGCGGACGTGCCACTCCTCGCCGATCGTCGGTGGAGCGACTGGATCGTTCCTCTTCAGGCTCACTCGCCGTCCTCGTCGTCGGACTGTTCGCGGGTGAGGATCTCGAGCAGACGCGGATCAGCCATGACCTCCGCGGTGTGCTTCCACTCCGTGATCAGCTGGATGACCGGCGCGGGGGTGCCGAGAGAGTTCGCGGCTTCGAGGGTCTCGATGATCTCTACGGCGAACGACTCCTTGTCCTCTGGCCTCAGGAATCGCACCCAGGGGAACACCGTGGGCATGAGTTCGGCGATCAAGTGACTTGCCTCCTTGCTGTGCTGCAGCAGCGCCACGAACAACGACGTGGTGAACGAGACGACCTCGCGCACCTCCTCCGCCCTGCCGGCCGTGGTCAGCACCAGGTCCTCGTCGTCGCCGCGACGGCGCACGAGCAGGGTCTTGTCCGGCGCGGCCTGCAGTTTCCGCACCGACTCGGCCGGCTTGTTGGACAGCTCGCTGAAGTTGATCTCAGCCGCGAGGGACATAGTTGCAAGGTACTTTAAAACTCGGCGGGGGTGCCAGCGGGGTCACACCATCGGGTACTGGCGATTTGTGCCACCCGTTGAGCGTGATCTGGCGAGGTCGCTCTCGGGCATTGATTAGTCTCGTGGTGTGACAACCACCATCGGGGGCCGCTACACGCTGTTGGAGCGCGTCGGCAGCGGAGCGATGGGAGTGGTCTGGCGGGCGCGGGACGAGGTGCTGGCGCGCGAGGTCGCGGTCAAGCAGCTCGTCACCGGCGACCACCAGCGGGCCATGCGCGAGGCGCGCAACGCCGCCCGGCTGCACCACCCGCACGCGATCGCGGTGTTCGACGTCGTGAGCGACGACGCCGAGCCGTGGATCGTCATGGAGTACCTGCCGTCGCACAGCCTGTCGGCGCTCATCGCCGAGAGAGGGCCGTTGAAGCCGGCTCAGGCGGCGAGCATCGGGGCCAAGGTCGCTTCGGCGTTGGCGGCGGCGCACGCAGCGGGGATCGTCCACCGCGACATCAAGCCCGGCAACGTCCTGATCGGGCACGACGGCACCGTCAAGATCACCGACTTCGGCATTTCCAAGGCCAGCGGTGACGGCACGATGACCGACACCGGCATCATCTCGGGCACGCCCGCCTACCTCGCGCCTGAGGTCGCGCGGGGTGAGCAGCCGAACGAGGCGTCCGACGTGTTCTCGCTCGGCGCCACGATCTACTCGGCGATCGAGGGCGAGTCCGTCTTCGGGCCCAGCGACAACAGCTTCGGGCTCATCTACCGGGCCGCGAGCGGGCAGCTGCGGGATCCCAAGAACGCGGGCGAGCTCACGCCGTTGCTGAACCGGCTGCTGGCCGTGGACCCCAAAGAGCGCCCGTCCGCACAGGAGGCCGCCGACCTGCTGGCCGACGAGCCGCAGCCGTCCCAGCCGCTCGCCATTCCCGAACCGCGCAGGCTCAAGCCGCCGAACCGCCGGATCCTGGTGATCCTCTCGATCATCGGGCTGCTGGCCGTCAGCGGTGGCGCGGCGGCCGCCTACTGGGGCGGCACGGACGACGACCCGATCAACCACAGCAGCTTCCCCACCACCGAGAAGTCCGTCTACTTCACGGCGGACGAAGCCGTCGTGTTCGTCCAGCAGCACTACGCCGACCTGCCGGGCAACCCCGTCGAGGCGTGGTCGCACTTCTCGGCGAAGGTGAGGGAGCCGCAGGCCGACTTCCTGAAGCGGTGGAAGGGCTACACGTCGGTCCAGTGCAGCCAGACGCCGGGGAAGCCGGTCCACTCGGACGGCCCCGACTGGATCGTCACGGTGAACCTCGCCCTGGTCACGGACATCGGCAAGCAGCGGAACATCACGGTCGAGGTCCGGATCGCCGCGATCGACGGTCAGATGAAGATCAGCGGCCTCAAAGAAGTTGCGTGAGCAGCCAGAAGCTGCCGCCGCCCACGACCACGCCCATCGCCGTCCCGCCCAGCACATGCGCCGTGGTGTGGTCGCCCAGCTCGACGCGCGACCACGCCACCAACGCGGCGGGGAGCGCGAGGAGCAGCCACAACGGGCCGTAGACGATCATCATCGTGACGACGGCCGCCCACGCCACCCCGGCGTGCAGCGAGATCTTCCACTTCAGCCCGAACGTGATCGCCATGCTGACGATCAGCGACGCGAACATGCTGCCCGCCAGAGCGAGCATGCTCGTGGGCGCGTTCCCCAGCACCATGATCACCGTGCCGGCCGCGAGCGACGCACCGGCCGTGACCAGCGGAACGACTCGCCCCTCGCGGTTCGTCACGTGGTGGCCGTCCCACTTGCCCTTGCGCGCGCCACGCACGATGACGGCCATGGGGATGACGGACGCGGTCACGGCGACCACGAACCCCCACAGCAACGTCTTCCAAATGCCTTCCGAAGCCGCCGCGACGGCGAAAGGCAGCAGAATCACCCAGACCCACGGCGCCAGCACCTCGGTCGCGCCGCGAGCGACCTTTTTGATCAAAGCCCCCGAAGACCCTTCAGACCAGTCTGCGATCAGTGGCCCAGCGGGAGAGCTCGTACCGGTTGGAGAGCTGGGTCTTCCGCAGGACGCTCGACACGTGCGTCTCCACTGTCTTCACGCTGATGAACAGCTCGGACGCGATCTCCTTGTAAGCGTAACCGCGGGCCAGCAGCCGCAGGACGTCGCGTTCGCGAGGAGTCAGCAGGTCGAGCTCGGGGTCGCTGATCGGCGCGGCTCCCGGCCGGTCGGCGAACGCGTCCAGCACGAACCCGGCCAGGCGCGGGGAGAACACCGCGTCGCCCTCGGAAACCCGCACGACCGCCTTGACCAGCTCCTGGCTGGAGATCGTCTTGGTCACGTAGCCGCGGGCACCCGCGCGGATGACGTTGATGACGTCCTCCGCCGCGTCCGACACGGACAACGCCAGAAAGGTCACCTCGGGGATCTTGGTCCGGATCTGCCGCAGCACCTCCGCGCCACCGCCGTCGGGCATGTGCACGTCGAGCAGCACCACGTCCGGCTTGTGGTGCGCGATCCCCGCCACCGCTTCGCCCACGCTGCCCGCCTCGCCCACGACCTCCACCTCGTCGGTGATCGTGTCGAGCTCGGCCCGCACCCCCGCGCGGAACAACGCGTGGTCGTCCACCAGGAACACCCTCACGCTCACGTCCTGGCCTCCGTCTTCCTCGGCATCTCGAGCTGCACCTCGGTCCCCTCGCCGGGTGCTGTGCGCAACCGGACCTGACCGCCGTGCCTGTCCATCCTCCCCCGGATGCTGCCCGCGAGGCCATGGCGGTCCTCCGGAACGGTGTCCGGGTCGAAGCCCTTGCCCCGGTCCCGCACGAACACCGTCACCTTGTCCGGTTCGATCTCCGCGTACACGCTGACCTCGCCGACGCCCGCGTGCTTGGCCGCGTTGACCATCGCCTCCTTCGACGCCTGGATGAGCGCGAACATGCCGTCCTCGATCTCGCAGTCGCCGACGACGACCTGGGACACGGCGATCGCGAAGTCGTCCTCCACCTCGGCGCACGTCTGGGCGATGGCGACGCTCATCGTCGTCGGCTGCTCACCCACCTCACGGCCGTAGAGCCAGCCGCGCAGCTCGCGTTCCTGGCTGCGGGCCAGTCGCTTCACCTCGCGCGACGACTCGGCCTGCTTCTGGATCAACGCAAGCGTTTGCAGCACCGAGTCGTGCAGGTGGGCGGCGATCTCGGCGCGTTCCTCGGTGCGGATGCGCGCCCGGCGTTCCGCGTCCAGGTCGCGCACCAGCCGCATCCACAGCGGCACGGTCAGGACGGCGACACCGATCAACGTCGCGAGCACGGAGAGCACGACGGTCGAGAGGTTCTGGATGGAGTCGTTCGCGACGATGAAGGCGGCGAACCCCGCCACCACCAGCGCCCCTCCCGCCACCGTTCGCACGATCCCCGTCTTCCCCTGTGCCAGCGCACCGTCCCGCCACCTGCGGCGCTGCGCCTCGTCCGCCTCGCGCCACACGACCGCGGCGCCCACGAGTGCCACGGCGATCGGGCCGGTGATCCAGCCGCTCGCCCCGGTGCCGATCAGCCCGGTGAACACCGCGACACCGATGCCGAGAGCGGCCAGGCCGACTGCCTGCTGCCACTCCTTGCGGTCCTTGTCGGTCTCCGGTTCCGTCACCGCCGACTGCGGGACGAACATCCAGAGCAACGCGTAGGCGATGATCCCGACGCCGCTCAGCGCCGCGAACACGGCGAAGATCGCGCGCACCCAGAAGACGGGTGCGCCGAGGTGTTCCGCCAGCCCGCTCGCGACGCCCGCGACCACCCGGCCGGTGCGTCGACGGCGCATCGGCTCGATCTGTGCACTCACCATCCGATCGTCACACGTCCCGGCGGGTTGTTCATCAGGGATGACCCCGGTTCCGCGAATCAGGGCTGGTCCCTGATGTGGTTCCAGGCGTGGCAGCGCAACCTTGTCAACGTGAGCGGGACTGAGAAGGCAATGCAGGGCGTGGCGGACACGCTCAGAGAGTTCTGGGCCCACCGTCCGGTGCGGCCCCGCGCCGGGCGCAAGCTCGGCGGTGTGGCGACCGGGATCGCCTTGCGCTACCGGATCGACCCGGTGATCGTGCGGATCGCGTTCGTCGCGCTCGCTTTGTCGGGCGGCATCGGTGTGCCGATGTACCTGGCCGCCTGGCTGCTGCTCCCGGAGGAGGGCGACGCGGTGTCGCCGCTGGAAGCCCTGCTCAACAAGGGCCGCAGCTCCATGTCCCAGGCCCAGACGGTGCTGCTGGGGCTGCTGATGTTCCCGGCGCTCGCGTTCACGTTCGGGGACGGCGGCGGGTTCCAGGTCGTGGTCACGCTGGCGGCCTCGATCGCCGCCATCTACCTGCTGCAGAAGAACCGCGGACACCTGGCGCCGGCGACGACGCTCGCCGAACCGCCGCCCGTGCCACCGGTGCCGGGCGCACCTGCCTGGGACCCGCTGGGTGCCGCACCGTTCGCCTGGGACCTGCCGGAACCCGCACCTCGACCGCAACCGCCCGCACCTCGTCCGCGCAAGCCGCGCGTCGCCGCGACGACGATGGGCGTGGCAGCGCTGGTCCTGGCCGGGTCCGCGATCGCGGGAGTCTGGGTGCCGTGGTTCACCGCGGCGCACATCATCGGCCTGCTGGTCGCGGTGCTCGCGGCCGGTCTGCTGGTCGGGTCGTTCGTCGACGCGGGCCGCGGCCTGATCTGGCTGCTGATCCCGCTGTCCGTGGTGGGCTTCGGCCTGACCACGGTCGGCTGGGACGGCCCCAACGACTTCGGCGACCTCAGGTCGACGCCGAAGACCGTCGCCGAGGTGAAGGACAAGTACGAGATCAGCGTCGGCAGCGTGATGCTCGACCTCCGCGAGCTGCCGGACTCCGGTTCGGTGAAGACCTCGGTCGAGGCGGACCTCGGCGAGCTGGTCGTGCACGTGCCGAAGAACGCCGACGTGACGTTCAACTGCCAGGCGACGTCGATCGGTGAGCTCAACTGCCTCGGCAAGCAGGCGGAAGGCAGCACCGCGCAGGTCGACGGCACCGATCTCGGTGCCGACGGCGAGGGCGGGCTGAAGATCGACCTCGACGTTCTGACGAACGTCGGAGAGGTGAAGGTACTCCGTGACTGAGCAGTTCTCCGGGCAGCAGCAGGTGATGCGCAGGCGGATCGACCCGCTGGGCCTGATGTTCGGGATCGGAGGCGGGCTGATGGCGGCCTACGTGCTGAGCAACGGGACGTTCTGGTTCGACTTCCGGTGGGCGCTGGGAGGAACGGCCATCGTGGTCGGAGTGGTCCTGCTGACCAACTCCCTGCGGCGCAGACAGAGATAGCACCGCGGATTCGGCCCTCTGCCACCCGGCAGGGGGCCTTTTCGTTTGTGCCGCAACACAGTCGGGCAGGGCCTGGTGATGAACAACTTCGTGTACCCGCCCGGCGTGCGGGTCGAGCACGTCAGGTTTCCTGGCGTGGAGCGGGATCTCGCCTAGGGAGGCCAACGCGGGAGTGGCCTGGTACCTCGCCCGAGCCGGCTACGTGTGTCTCACGATGGACTACCGCACCTCGGGCGCCAGCACCGGCAAGCCGCGCGGCCAGGTCTACTTCGCCAACAACGTGCAGGACATGCAGTACGGCCTGTTCTACCTGCGGTCCCGGCACGAGGTCGATCCGGACGCGATCGGCCTGCACGGCGTGAGTCCCAGTGGTGCCGTCGCGATGCGCCTCGCCGCGAGGGACCGGCGGGTGAAGTGCGTGTCGGCGCTCCGCTGCAGTTCTTCGGCGCCAACGGTTCGGACATCTACCACGACCTGGAACAGATGACCCAGGTCCTGGACCTGGCGGGAGAACCGAAGCGGCTGGTCGTCCTCGGCTTCGACGGCATGGGCATGTACGTGGAACCGGGTCTCGGCGAAGCCATGCGCGCGACGATCGGCTGGTTCGACCACCACCTGCGCGGACGGTCGCCGGCACCGGTCGCACCGCCCGGCGACACGGCCGTCACGCCGCTCGCACCCGACGCGGTGCGAGCGGGGATCGTGCCGGGGACCCCGAACTGGCAACCCAGCTGGGATCCCACGGCCTCCTAGGAGATCACTCCCACTCGATCGTGCCCGGCGGCTTCGACGTCACGTCGAGCACCACGCGGTTGACCTCCGCCACCTCGTTGGTGATCCGGGTCGAGATCCGCTCCAGCACCTCGTACGGCAGGCGCGTCCAGTCCGCGGTCATCGCGTCCTCGGACGACACCGGGCGCAGCACGATCGGGTGGCCGTAGGTGCGGCCGTCGCCCTGGACACCGACGCTGCGGACGTCCGCGAGCAGCACGACCGGGCACTGCCAGATCGTGCGGTCGAGGCCAGCGGCCGTCAGCTCCTCGCGGGCGATGGCGTCGGCCTGGCGCAGCGTGTCGAGGCGGTCCTGCGTGACCTCGCCGATGATGCGGATGCCGAGGCCGGGGCCGGGGAACGGCTGGCGCTGCACGATCGTCTCGGGCAGGCCGAGCTCGGTGCCGACGCGGCGGACCTCGTCCTTGAACAGCGCGCGCAGCGGCTCGACCAGCTCGAACTGCAGGTCGTCCGGCAGGCCGCCGACGTTGTGGTGCGACTTGATGTTCGCGGTGCCCGCGCCGCCGCCGGACTCGACGACGTCCGGGTAGAGCGTGCCCTGGACGAGGAACTTGTAGTCGCCCTCGGCCTTGAGGTCGCGCTCCGCCTGCTCGAACACGCGGATGAACTCGCGGCCGATGATCTTGCGCTTCTCCTCCGGGTCCGTGACGCCGGCGAGAGCGTTGAGGAAGCGCTCGCGGGCGTCGACGGTCACCAGGCGGATGCCCGTGGCGGCCACGTAGTCGCGCTCGACCTGTGCGCGCTCACCGGAGCGCAGCAGGCCGTGGTCGACGAAGACGCACGTGAGGCGGTCGCCGATGGCACGCTGCACGAGAGCGGCGGCCACGGCGGAGTCGACGCCGCCGGACAGGCCGCAGATCGCCTTGCCGTCACCGACCTGCTCGCGGATCCGGGAGACCTGCTCGTCCACGATGGACGACGTCGTCCACTGCGGACGGATGCCCGCGATCTCGTGCAGGAACCGGCGCAGCACCTCCTGGCCGTGCGGCGAGTGGTGCACCTCCGGGTGGTACTGCACACCGGCGAAACGGCGTTCGGTGTCCTCGAACGCGGCGACCGGCGCGCCCTCGCTGGTCGCGGTGACCGTGAAGCCCTCCGGCGCCTTGGTGACGGCGTCGCCGTGGCTCATCCACACCGGGTGGCTGCCCGGCAGCTCCTCGTGCAACGAGCCGCCCGCGCCGGTCACGCCGAGGTCGGTGCGGCCGTACTCGCGGGTGCCGGTCTGTTCAACTGCGCCGCCGAGTGCGCGCGCCATCGCCTGGAAGCCGTAGCAGATGCCGAAGACCGGGACGCCGGTCTCGAACAGCTTCGGGTCGACCTGCGGCGCGCCCTCCTCGTAGACGCTCGACGGGCCACCGGAAAGCACGATGGCCAGCGGGTTCTTGTCGAGGATCTCGCTCACCGTCGCGGTGTGCGGGACCACCTCGGAGTAGACCTGGGCCTCACGCACGCGGCGGGCGATCAGCTGCGCGTACTGGGCGCCGAAGTCGACGACGAGAACAGGGCGGTTGCTGGTGTCGGACACGCCGCCAAGGATCTCATGCGTGGACGGTGAACTGCTGACCGGTGGCGGGCTGAACCAGGTGTTCAGGGTGGGTGACGCGGTGCGCAGGCCCGCCGGACCGTGGGCGCCTCGGGTGCACGATTTGTTGCGGCACTTGGCACCACTGGGGATCGCGCCGGTTCCGCTCGGGCTCTCCGCGGAGCACGAACTGCTCAGCTACCTGCCCGGTGACGTTGGCCACGTGTTCCCGTCCGACGACGAGTCGCTGGTCGCCTCGGCTCTGATGCTGAGGCGGCTGCACGACGCGACGCTCGACCTCGTGGACGTCCGCGACGGGTGGCAACACCCCGCCAGGGAGCCGGTCGAGGTGGTGCTGCACGGCGACTTCGCGCCCTACAACACGACCTATCGAGACGGTGTCCCCACGGGCATATTCGACTTCGATTCCGCCCATCCGGGTCCTCGCTGGTGGGACATCAGCTGGGCGCTCATCCAGTTCGTGCTCGGACTGCCTGACGAGCGCGAACGTCGTACGGAACTGTTCTGCGACACGTATGGGTATGCATACGAGGACGAGCACGTCCTCATGCGACTGGAGGACATGATCCGCACCATTCGCGAGCATCCGGCGTTCGTGCAGCAACGCGCGGAACGTCATGACGACTACTACCAAGGGCTCATCGAGTACGTGCAGGCCAACAGGGCCTAACGTGATCCCATGGATCCGTTCACGCCGCAACCCAGGCCGTGCTGGGTCGCCGGCCGCCCCGAGCAGGGCGAGCAGGCGTTAGAGGTCTTCCACCCGTTCGACGGCACCGAGGTCGCCTCGGTCGCCGTGCCGGGACCTGACCAGGTAGAACGCGCGATCACAGCCGCTCACGCGGTGGCGAAGGAGTTCCGGCGAACACCCGCGCACGTGCGGGCCGAGGCGCTGCTGCACGTCTCGCGAGCGCTCGCCGAACGCGCGGAGGAGATCGCCGAGACGATCACCGCGGAGAACGGCAAGCCGCTCAAGTGGGCCGAGATCGAGGTTTCCCGCGCGGTCAACACGTTCCGGTTCGCCGCGGAGGAAGCACGACGGTTCACCGGTGGCCTGCAGCGGCTCGACACCGAGGCGAACGGTGAGGGCCGGATGGCGATCGTGCGGCACGTGCCGCGCGGGCCGGTGCTGGCGGTGGCGCCGTTCAACTTCCCGCTGAACCTGGTGGCGCACAAGGTCGCGCCGGCGCTCGCGGTGGGTGCACCGGTGATCGTGAAGCCCGCCTCCGCCACGCCGTTGTCGTCGTTGCTGCTCGGCGAGATCCTCGCCGAGACCGATCTGCCCGAGGGTGCGTTCTCGATCCTTCCCGTGCGGGGCAAGGACATGGACGTCCTGGTCCGCGACGAACGGCTGCCGGTCATCTCCTTCACCGGGTCCACGAAGGTCGGCTGGTCGTTGATGGAAGCCGCGCCGCGCAAGCACGTCGTAATGGAGCTGGGGTCCAACGCGGCGGCGATCATCTGTCCTGATTGGACAGACCTGGACCGTGCGGCGCAGCGCATCGCGACGTTCGGCAACTACCAGGCCGGGCAGTCGTGCATCGCGGTGCAGCGGGTGATCGTGGACCGCTCGCACGCCGACGAGTTCGTCCCGAAGCTCGTGGAAGCCGTGGGGGCGTTGAAGACCGGCGACCCGCACGACCCCGAGGTCGAGGTCGGTCCTTTGATCGACGAGGACAACGCTCGGCGCGTCGAGGAGTGGGTCAACATGGCCGCCGACGCGGGCGCGCGTGTGCTGCTCGGCGGCAAGCGGACCGGCACGACGGTCGAGCCGACCGTGGTCGCGGACGTGCCGAAGACCGCGAAGCTGTGGACCGAGGAGATCTTCGGGCCGGTGCTGGTGGTCTCGGTCGCGGACGGCGTGGAGGACGCGTTCGCGCAGGCCAACGACACCAAGTACGGGCTGCAGGCCGGTGTTTTCACACGGGACGTGCAGGTCGCGTTCGAAGCCGCGGCCGAGCTCGAGGTCGGTGGCGTGATCATCGGTGACGTGCCGTCCTACCGCGCCGACCAGATGCCCTACGGCGGCGTGAAGGGCTCGGGCACCGGACGTGAGGGCATCCGATCGGCGATGGAGGACTTCACCGAGGAACGGATCACCGTGCTGACGGGCATTCAGCTGTAGCCCAGTGCCCTGCGCCGCACGTCGTCGTTGTCCTCGCCGGCGACGTGGCCGTCCGGCCTGATCACGCGCCCGTCCGAGACCGTGAAACCCGGTCCGGCGGCGCGTGATCCGGCGATCAGCTCTCCGCCGTCGGTGGTCAGCGGGGAGTTCTCGTAGGCGAACGGGGTGAAGAGCTTGCCCGAGTCGATGCCCTCGCCCGACTCGAGTGCGTGCTGCCGACGCTCTCGTTCCTGCGGAGTGCCCGGCACGAGGAACCGCATGGTGTCGCCGGTGATGCGGAGGTTCTCGTCGGCGGCTTGCCCGCGTTCGACGTCGTAGGACGCCAGCAAGCCGGGCCCGGCCTCGCCTCGCCGGTCCGCGGCGATCTTCCACGCGGCGTTGTCGGCGTCGCAGATCCCGGAGTTCAGGCCGCGGGCGCCGAACGGGCTCATGACGTGCGCGGCGTCCCCGGCCAGCAGGATCCTGCCCTGCCTGAACGTTGTCGCGCGGCGCTGGTGGAAGCGGTAGGTCGACTGCCAGACCACCTCGTACGGCCTGTCACCGACGATCGCGCGGATGTGGTCGTCGGTGAGCTGGACGTCCTCCGCGACCTGCCAGTCGATCCGCCAGATGCCTTTCGGTTGCGGGTGCAGGAGAACCTGGCGGCCGGGGTTCCAGGGCGGGTCGAAGTAGAAGCGGCGTTCGGGTGTCTCGAAGTCCAGGTCGACGCGGACGTCGGCGATGATGAACCTGTCGTCGAACGAGAAGCCCACGAACGGGATGTCCAGCAGCTGCCGGACCGTCGAGTGCACGCCGTCCGCGGCGATGCAGTGGGTCGCTCGTACGTCCTTTGTGGACACGCCTTCGTCGTCCTGGGTCAGGGTTTCGAGGGCGTGGCCGTAGCGGAGCTCGATGAGCGGTTCCCGGCGGACGCGTACTTCCAGCAGCTGCTCGACGACGGTCTGCGGGGTGTTCACGAACGGCGGGAAACCCTTGGCCTCCGGGAAGGTCAGGGTCAGCACCTCGCGGTCGCGGTGGTAGGTGCGGCCGGTGTACCAGGTGACGCCCGCGTCGGCGACGGCCTGGCCGACGCCGATTCGTTCGAGGATCTCCAGGACGTCGCGCTGGACGCAGATCGAGCGACTGCCTTGCGAGACCCGTTCCGGAGCCTTCTCCAGGATCACGCTCGGCACGCCGGCTCGCGCGAGGAACAGCGCGGCGGTCATCCCCACCGGCCCGGCGCCGACGACCAGGACCGTCATTGCAGGGCGTCCCAGACCGCGCGGTCGCGTTCCGCCGTCCAGATGTCCGGCCAGTCCTTGCCGTCGCACTCGTCCCAGTAGCGCTTCACGTCGAACGGCAGGCAGTGCTCGAAGATCGGCCAGCGCCCGTAGCGCGGTTCGAGCGTCTCGTGCGCGAGCTCGAACGCCTGCTTGAGCGTGCCTCCGTCGGCGTGGACCCCGCCGACCGTGCGGCGCAGCTCGTTGAGGAAGTGCCTGCTCTGGTCGATCGCGGCCTCGACCTCCATGCGATCACGCGCGACCTTGCCCCGTCCGCCCACGAGCACCTCCGCGCCGAGGTCCGCGATCTCGTCCAAAGTGGACGTCGCCCACTCGTCGTGGAACGCGTCGCCGGTGTAGAGCGCGGCCTGCGACTCGACGAGGTCGCCGGCGAACAGGATGCGTTGCTGCGGAAGCCACGCCACGATGTCACCCGCCGTGTGGCCGCGGCCGAGGTGCTGCAGCACGAGGTCACCGCGGTCCTCGCCGAGCGGGATGGACATGCGGTCCGAGAACGTCAGCGTCGGCCACGTCAGGCCAGGGATCTCCTCCGGCTGCTCGAACAGCCGCGGCATGCGGCCGAACTCGCTCTCCCAGTCCTGCTGCCCGCGTTCGGCGATCAGCACCCGCGTCATCTCGTGCGCGACGATCTCCTGGGCGTCGAACGCGCTGGCACCGAGCGTGCGGACGGCGTGGTAGTGGCTCAGCACGAGGTATCGGACGGGTTTGTCCGTGTGCTTGCGCAGCGTGGTGAGCCACCTGCGCGCGGCCGCGGGTGTGGCGCGCGCTTCGAAGCAGATCAGGAAGTCCTCGGCTTCGATCGCCCCGACGTTGGGGTCGCCCTCGGCGGTCAGGGTGTAGACGCCGTCGGCGAGCTCGACGAACACCTCGTCCTTCGGGGCGAGGTCGGCGCTGGAGGCGAATGGCTTCTTCTGAGGCTTTTTGGCCATGCCTCCACCGTGTCAGGAGGCCTTCACGATCGGCAACCGCAATGCGGCTGGAGCTTGATCGGGAACCGCGGGGTTCTTCGGCTTCGCCGGGTTGACCCGCTTGTACTTCTGACCCTGCTCGGGCCGTTCGTCCTGTTCGCCCTTGTTCGGCCACAGCGAGAACGCCCGCTCGGCCTGCGCGGCGATGGTGAGGCTCGGGTTCACGCCGAGGTTGGCACTGATCGCCGCACCGTCCACAACGGACAGTCCGGGGTAGTTGAACACCCGGTGGTACGGGTCGATCACGCCTTCTTCTTCACTGGACGCGATCGCGCAGCCGCCGATGAAGTGCGCCGTCAGCGGGATGTTGAACAGCTCGCCCCACGTGCCGCCCGCCATGCCGTCGATGTGCTTGGCGGCCAACAGGTTCGCCTCGTGCCCCGCCGGGATGAACGCCGGGTTGGGCTCGCCGTGGCCCTGCTTGCTGGTGAGCTTGCCGCGCTTGAGGAACGTGGTGATGGAGTTGTCGAGGCTCTGCATCACCAGCAGGATCACGGTCCGCTCGCTCCACCGGTGCACGCTCAGCAGCCTCAGCAACCTCATCGGGTGCCTGACCGCCTGCTTGATGAACTGCAGCCACCTCGGCGTGCTCATCGCGCCGTCCGTGGCGAGGGTCTGCAGCAGCCCCATGGCGTTGCTGCCCTTGCCGTACCGGACGGGCTCGATGTGCGTGATCTCGTCGGGGTGGATGGAGCTGGTGATCGCGACGCCCTTGGTGAAGTCGTTGGCCGGGTCGACCGAGTACCTCGCCGCACCGATGATCGACTCGGAGTTGGTGCGGGTGAGCTCGCCGAGCTTCGCCGAGATCTTCGGCAACGTGGTCGCCTTGGCCTTGTGCAGCAGCTGCTGGGTGCCCCACGTGCCGGCGGCGATGACGACCTGGTCCGCGGTGAAGGACTTCGTGGCCCGTCCGCCGGTCATCTTGGTGTCGATGGTCCAGCGGCCGTCCTGTTGCTGCAGCTGGGTGACCGTGGTCAGCGGGAAGACCTGCGCGCCGAGCTTCTCCGCGAGGTAGAGGTAGTTCTTGACCAGCGTGTTCTTGGCGCCGACCCGGCAGCCGGACATGCAGCTGCCGCACTCGGTGCAGCCCGTGCGCTCAGGCCCGGCACCGCCGAAGTAGGGGTCGTCGGCCTTCTTGCCCGGCTCGCCGAAGAACACGCCGACGGGCGTGGGGTGGTAGCTGTCCTCGACGCCCATGTCCTTCGCGACCTTCTGCATGACGACGTCGCTCGGCGTCGTCGTGGGGTTCGTGACGACCCCCAGCATCCGGCTCGCCTGGTCGTAGAACGGCTCCAGCTCGTCCTGCCAGTCGGTGATGTGCGCCCACTGCCGGTCCTCGTAGAACGGCTTGAGCGGCCGGTACAGCGTGTTGGCGTAGACGAGGCTGCCCCCGCCGACACCCGCGCCGGCGAGCACCATGACGTTGCGCAGGAGGTGGATGCGCTGGATGCCGAAGCACTTGAGCTGCGGAGCCCACAGGTACTTGCGGAGGTTCCAGCTGGTCTTGGCGAACTCGTCGTCGGCGAACCTGCGACCCGCCTCGAGGACGGCGACGCGGTAGCCCTTCTCGGTCAGGCGGAGCGCGGCCACGCTGCCACCGAACCCGGAGCCGACGATGACGACATCGAAGTTACCGGCGAGTTCACCCATGAACCGGAGAGTAGGCGTTACTTCCGGTAACGCCTAGTCCCCGATCGGTTCAGCTCAGAAAGCGAGTTCGGCCACCACCGCGTAGACGATGCACACGAGCGCGAACACGAACACTGCCAAGCCCAGGTAGTGCGCCGTCGACCAGCGCGCCTTCGACTGCTTGCCGCGGCGGCTCCGCCCGCTGATCCCGTCCTCGTCTCCGAACGAGGTGCCTTCGTCGTCCAGGTCGAAATCCACACGCCCCCCAGGTCGTCGTGCGGTCAGAGGACCAGGCCCTCGATGACCCAGACCATGAACGCCACGGCCAGCCCGGTGATCACCAGGCCACCCAGGACGAACAGGGCCAGTGCCTTCCAACCGATGCCGCCGACGCCTTCCTCGGGGTTGTCGTCGGCTTCTTCCAGCGCTACGAGCTCTTCTTCTCCGTCTTGGACTTCGGCGTCCGTGTCAATCGTGTCCACATCCGTGCTGTTGGTGCTGTTGTCGCCGAACAGGGAGTCCAAGTCCATGCCTTTCAGGACGCACAGGGGGTGAGGCCGGTTGCAAGATCAGCTTTGGGCCCAGGCCGCGATCGGGAGGCTGAGGTAGACGCCGACATGAGCCAGTCCCGTCGCCTCCTCGATGGCCGCGCACAGTCCGTCGACCCGGTCCTGCCGGTTCTCCGCGCGGCTCTCGAACCACTTGGACCGGACCTCGACCACGACGTCCATCTCGCTGACGTCCCACGGGCCGCGTCGCCGGAAGTACAGCTCGACGTCGCCGGCCTGCAGGTCTTCGTCGTAGGGCTCCTCCGGGCACTCCACGGCCACCGAAACGGCGTGCGGAAGCACCTCGACGAGCTGCCTCAGCACTTTGTGCGGGAGGTTGGGCGCGTAAGTGATGTCAACTAGCGGCACGGGCCCAGCAAACCAGAAGGGTGCACCCCGGCCGGAGCGCACCCTTCTGGCTGATCAGGTTCAGCCGCGGATGGTCAGGCCGACCTTCTGGAACTCCTTGAGGTCCGAGTAGCCGGTCTTGGCCATGGCCCGCTTGAGAGCGCCGAACAGGTTCGTCACGCCGCGCGGGTCCGAGGACGGGCCGAACAGCAGCTTGCGCAGGTCGAGCTCCTGGTCCACCGCCTCCGCGACCAGGCTGCGCGGCACGGACGGGTGCGCGGACGACGCCGTCCAGTACAGGCCCTGACCAGGCGCCTCGGTGGCGGCCGCGAGGGGCTCGCCCAGCATCACGGCGTCGGCACCGCAGGCGATGGACTTCGCCACGTCGCCGGACGTCATGACGCCACCGTCGGCGATGACGTGCACGTAGCGGCCGCCCGTCTCGTCGAGGTAGTCGCGGCGGGCGGCCGCGGCGTCGGCGATCGCGGTGGCCATCGGCACGCCGATGCCCAGGACCGTGTCGGTGGTGGTGACGCCGGGCGTGTAGCCGTAGCCGACGATCACGCCCGCCGCGCCGGTGCGCATCAGGTGCATGGCCGTGCGGTAGTCGCCAACACCACCGGCGATCACCGGGATGTCGAGGTCCGCGATGAACGACTTCAGGTTCAGCGGCTCGCCGTCGCGCGACACGTGCTCGGCCGAGATGATCGTGCCCTGGACGACCAGGATCTCGACGCCCGCGGCCAGCAGGTCCGGCGTGAGCTCGGCGGCGCGCTGCGGGCTGACCCGGACCGCCACCGTCACGCCCGACTCGCGGATCTGCTTGATCGCCTCGGCGATCAGGTCCATCCGCAGCGGGGCGGCGTGCAGCTCCTGCAGCACCTTCACCGCGGCGGCCGGGTCCTCGTTGTCCTCGGTCGCCTGGACCAGGCGGAACAGCGCCTCGTCCACGTCGCCGTGCCGCGCCCAGAGACCCTCGGCGTTCAGCACGCCGAGGCCGCCGAGCTCGCCGACCGCGACCGCCGTGCCCGGCGACACGATGGCGTCGGTCGGGTGGGTGATCAGCGGGATGTCGAAGCGGTAGGCATCGATCTGCCACGTCGTGGAGACGTCCTTCGACGACCTCGTGCGACGGGACGGGATGATCTCGATGTCGTCCAGCTCGTAGGCCCGCCTCGCGGTCCGGCCCATGCCGATCTCGACCAGATCGCGCACCTGTTGTTCCTCTCCAGAGCTTTAGAACAAAACCGGACGACTCTAACGGGTGGTGTAGTTCGGTGCCTCGACGGTCATCGTGATGTCGTGCGGGTGGCTCTCCTTCAGGCCCGCCGCCGTGATCCGCACGAGCTGCGCGTCCTGCAGCTCCGCGATCGTGCGGGAACCCGTGTAGCCCATCGCCGCGCGCAGGCCGCCGTTGAGCTGGTGCACGACCTGCGACAACGGGCCGCGGAACGGCGTGCGGCCCTCGATGCCCTCGGGGACGAGCTTGTCCTCGTTGAGCACGTCGTCCTGGAAGTAGCGGTCCTTCGAGTACGACTTGGCGTCGCCGCGGGACTGCATCGCGGCCAGCGAGCCCATGCCGCGGTAGGTCTTGAACTGCTTGCCGTTGACCAGGATCAGGTCGCCGGGCGCCTCCTGGGTGCCCGCGAGCAGCGAGCCGAGCATCACGGCGGACGCGCCGGCCGCGATGGCCTTGGCGATGTCGCCGGAGTACTGGATGCCGCCGTCGCCGATCACCGGCACACCGGCGGGACGGCAGGCGAGCGACGCCTCGTAGATCGCCGAGATCTGCGGCACACCGACACCCGCGACGACGCGCGTGGTGCAGATCGAGCCGGGCCCGACGCCGACCTTCACGCCGTCCGCGCCCGCGTCGACCAGCGCCTGCGCACCGGCCCGCGTCGCGACGTTGCCGCCGACGACGTCCGCCGAGTCGCCGAGCTCCTTCTTGATGCGCGCGACCATCTCCAGCACGCCGCGCGAGTGGCCGTGCGCCGTGTCGACCATCAGCACGTCCACACCGGCGTCCGCGAGCGTCATGGCACGCACGAACGAGTCCTCGCCCACACCCACGGCGGCGGCGCAGAGCAGGCGGCCGTCCGGGTCCTTGGTGGCGTTCGGGTACTGCTCGGTCTTGACGAAGTCCTTGACCGTGATCAGGCCCTGCAGCTTGCCGTCGCCGTCGACGATCGGCAGCTTCTCGACCTTGTGGCGGCGCAGCAGGCCCAGCGCGGCGTCGGCGCTCACGCCGACCTGCGCGGTGACCAGCGGGCCCTTGGTCATGACCTCGCTGACCTTCTTGGTGTGGTCGAGCTCGAACCGCATGTCGCGGTTCGTGATGATGCCCACCAGCTTGTTGTTCGAGTCGGTGACCGGCACACCGGAGATGCGGTAGCGGGCGCACAGCGCGTCGACCTCGGCCAGCGTGGCCTCCGGCGAGCACGTGACCGGGTCCGTCACCATGCCGGCCTCGGACCGCTTGACGGTCTCCGCCTGCCGAGCCTGGTCCTCCACGCTCAGGTTGCGGTGCAGCACGCCGATGCCGCCCTGACGCGCCATCGAGATCGCCATCCGCGCCTCGGTGACCGTGTCCATGGCCGCGCTGGCCAGCGGAATCTTGAGGGAGATGTTGCGCGAGATCCTGGTGCTCGTGTCGACGCCACTGGGAACGACGTCGGACTCGGCCGGCAGCAGGAGCACGTCGTCGAAGGTCAGTCCCAGCATGGCGAACTTGCTCGGGACTCCGTCAGCGTTGAGCTCGCTGGTCATAGCGGGTGACATGCCTTCCGTCGTGCGGTCTGCCAGTCTGCCCGCGGGTCAGGTTTCCGCAGGCGGAGGCGGTGCTGCCCATGGTATCTGGACGGCTGTGGGGGTACGGCGGGTACCGTGCGGGGTCGTGCCGCACGACGCGTTGCCACCAGACCCCTTCGAGGGCGATCCCGAGGACCCCGCGCTGACCCTCGGCGAGCCCGACCACGACCATCCCCCGATGGAGGAAGACGAGCGAGCAGAGCTGGTCAGCGACCTGAGCGACCTCGCCGTCTACCAAGCGCTCCTCGAACACCGGGGCGTGCGCGGCATCGTCGTCGACTGCGGCGAGTGCCAGGAACCGCACTACCACGACTGGGCACTGTTGCGAGCCTCACTCGAACAGCTGCTCGCCGATGGGCGGATGCGGCCGCACGAGCCCGCGTTCGACCCGGACCCCGGCGCGTACGTGAGCTGGGAGTACTGCCGGGGGTACGCGGACGGTGTGACGGCCACGGAGTCCGCCCGCTGATCGTCGCGGTCCGGCGTGATCCGGCGCACCCGCCCAGGAGAGCGTGCGCCGACCTGCCGCACCTGACGTGAGTCGGCCACTCCCGGCACTTTGCGCTCAGGCCGGGTCGGCCTGCCTCGGAGCGCCCCGATCACATTCCACCTGACGTGTGACCGCCGAAAGCGTGTGAACGGCCCCTGACCTCGAAAGATCAGGGGCCGTTCACACTGCGTCTCAGTTGGAGCCGGTCTGGCCCTGCGACTCGCCCTGCGTCGCGCCACTCGAACCGGGCGTCTCACCGGTGCCGGGGTCCGGCGGCGGAGGAGGCGGCGGGTTCTCGCCACCGGCCGAGGTCGGCGGGGGCGGGGTCGTCGTGGTCGGCGGCGGGGTCGTGGTGGTCGTCGGGTCCGTCGTCGTCGTCGAGGACGGCGTGGACGGCTTCGTCGGCTCGGTCGGCTGGGTGGCCGGCGGCGTGGTCGGCGAGGTCGTGGTGGCCGAGGTGTTGGTCGCGAGCTCCTTCTGGAGTTCGGCGTGCTTCTCCTCGAGCTGGGCCTTGCCGTCCGCGGTGGACACGGAGCCGAGGCTGGCCTCGACCTTGTTCAGCTTCTCACGGGCCTCGCTGACCTTGCCTTCGCGCAGCGCGAGGCGGGCCGACTCGAGGTCCGTGTTGATGATGGCCGCGGCTTCGATCGACTTGGCGTGCTCCGAGTACAGGACTCGGGTGAGGCCCCAGAGCGCGTCGCCGGGCTGGGCGTCGCGCGCGACCAGGCTCACGCCGGTGAAGGCGATGGCGAGGACGGCCGCGGCGCTGGCCAGGGGGATCAGGAAGCGGTGCCGCGAGACCGGCTGCGGGCGGGCAGCCTGGATCGTGGCCACGGCGGTCTCGGTGTCGACCAGTTCGCCGAAGGGCGCGGTCTCCACCTCGTTGCGCCAGGCGAGCAGCAACGCGTTCAGCTCGTCGTCGACCAGGGAGCCTGCCGCACCCGGCGTGGCGGACCCCAGTGCGTCGAGCAACCTGTCATCGGCCTGCACAGCCGAAAGATCATCTGCCACGACGGGTTCGTGCGGGGTTCTATCGTCCTGTCCTCGCACTTGCTCGTCGTCCTTTCCGTGCTCGTCGGCCACTCAGACCACCTCCTCCGCTGCCAGCGACTTGCGGAGCCGAGCCAGCGCACGGTGTTGCGCCACCCGGACCGCACCCGGCGTCGAACCGACCGCCTCGGCAGTTTCCTCGGCGGAAAGCCCGACCACCACCCTCAACAGCAGGATCTCCCGCTGCTTCTCCGGCAGGACGCGCAGTAGTACAGCCATCCGATCGGAGAGCTCACCCTGCATCGCCCGCTGCTCCGGACCAGCTTCGGTCTCCGGTGCGTCGGGGACTTCGGGAACCGGTTCCGAGCGGTTCCTGGCGGCAGACCGATGTGCATCGGCAACCTTGTGCGCCGCGATCCCGTATACGAACGCGAGGAAGGGCCGACCCTGATCGCGGTAGCTGGGCAATGCCGTGAGCACCGCGAGACACACCTCCTGGGCCACATCGTCCGCCGAAGCGAAGCTTCGCTCCTGCCTGCCAACTCTGGCGCGGCAGTACCGCACCACAAGAGGACGAATGGAGGCCAGCAGGCGTTCGATCGCCTGGCGGTCGCCGTCGACGGCCGCGCCCACTTCGGCGTCCAGTCCGTCCCCCAAGTTGGTCATCGCAGACAACAGCCCTGGTGTTACTTGTTGGCGTACCGACATGAAACAGCACGAGTCACTCACGGCGACTCGTAGCAGCAGATCTCACCGTACCGGTCTTCGTGCCTTCTGTTCATCAGTGGGGTATGGACACCCCGCGTGACCAGCCGACACGCCGAATGACTCCAGCCCGGCGACATTGTCACCGGGCTGGGCTAAATGCGCGACCCGAGGGGATCACCCCGTGCAGCGGGTGACCCGCCTCACGCCACCGGCCCCGCTTCCCCACATGCGGCATATGAGGACGCGGGGCCGGTGCGGCGAGTGAACTACTGGACGAGACCGCGCCGGAAGCCGTGCGCAACCGCCTGAGCGCGGTCACGAACACCGAGCTTGCGGAAGAGACGACGTGCGTGGGTCTTGACCGTGTCCTCCGACAGGTAGAGCTCGCGGCCGATCTGGCCGTTGCTCTTGCCCTGGCTCATCCCGCGCAGCACCTGGAGCTCGCGCTCCGTGAGCTGGACACCGGGGTCGGAGGGCTGGCGCGGCGCCGGCACCGAGGTGCTGGCGAGCGTGTGCGCGAGGGCTGCCACAAGCTCGGGACGCGACGCGTCCCACCTCAGGTAGCCGCGAGCGCCACCGGCGATCGCGGCAGCGATGCTGCCCGCGTCGTCGGGTGCACCGAAGACGATGACGTTTGCCTGCGGATTTGCGGAGACGAGCCGACGGGTGGCTTCCACCCCGGTCGGGACGGCGCGCTGGGTTCCCACCAGCACTACGTCGACCGGCTGCCTTGAAAAGCGAGCCAACAACTCGTCACCGTGCGCTACGCAGTCGATGCGGCTAACCCCGGGGACAGCCGACATCACGCGGGTGAGACCCTCCCGCACACTGCGCCGGTCGTCGCAAATAAGGACCGTAGTCACGGGGACTCCTTTCCTGCAGCCGAGTGACGTTCCATCTCCCCTATCGGACGCTCGACGCCCAACCTTGACACGATCCGGTGCTTAATCCGTCAAGAAGTTCGTCTGAGGGTCTGCGTTCGGGGGTTCCCCGGAACGGAGCAGCCCAGTCGGCACCCACGGGGAATCAAGAGCGACCTGACGGCTGACGGGATCAGCTCTCCGTAACACGCAGCTCAGAGCCTTCGTCGCCCGGTCGATGACCGTTGCGCCCACCGTGGGGGCATGGCCCACCAGGACAAGAGCGCTCGGCCAGATCAACGGATGAAGCCCCTTCGCGACACTGTGATTTAGCTCACACTCGACCAGTTCAACCCCTCTTGTCGACCCGTCGGGTGTCCCCCACACGACCAACGAGGTGCCCAGAACGAGTGCCGACTTGAGCTCGTGGCGGAGTGCCTTTCTGCTCGTCGCTACGCCGTACGCCTCCTCGGCGGGTGCCACCGCGGCGTGCGCCTGACCGGAGGCGAGCTCAATCTCCGCGGCTACCCATCCCCGGCGGACCTCACTCCTCCACGACCGCGTCTCAACTCGTGCGAGCAACCCGCGGGCCTCGCCGAGGCGTTGGGCACCTAGCGAATCGGCGGCGAGACCCAGCAGGGCGTCCGTTCGGGCACCGTCCGCGTCGATCCCGTCTGGATCGCCGCCGCCGGTGCTCCGAACGCCGGCGAGGGCGGCGCCGTCGAGTGGGCGGGCGAGGTGGTGGGCGCCCAGCTGGCGGTGGTGGGAGGCGCGGGTGGAGAGCGCCAACGACGCGATCACGGGATCTGGGTCGTGACGGAGCGCATCCAGGACGGTCGCGGCGGCGGCGTAGTGGCCTTGACCGCCGAGCACGACGGCAGCGAGCCACCGGACGCGGGAGCTGGTGGAGGACAGCGCGGACCAGACGTCCAGATCGGGTGAGTCACCGAAGGCGGCTCGGCGCAGCTCCTCTTCCACAGGGGAGAGTGTGCCGCCAGGTGAGGAGCGGCTCGGCGTTGGGCGGGGCAGCGGGAGCGTCAGGCGTCCGGGAGCGTCAGGTCACCGCGGCTTCGACGGCGGCGACGGCGGCAGCGAGGTCGTCCACCCTCTCGGCCGGCGTCGTGACCACCCCTCGCCGCCAACCCGGCCCACCCACGAACAACCTCACCTGTTGCCTGGTGCGCGGGAGCGCCGTCAGCACGCCCGGATCCGCGTACCTGGGCAGCTGCGCCCACAGCACCACCGCGGAAGGCGCGGTCCTGCGCACAGCCGCCCCCAGCGCGTCCACCGGTAGCGCGGCCCCGAGCTGCCGGGCCACCACGCCGCGCTGCGCCAGCTCGGCAGCGAGCGGATAGAGAGGGAGGTTGTGCCTCTCCTCCGGCATGCACGCGAGCAGCACGGGCCGATGGTTGCGCCCGAGAGTGACGAGCGGTGTCGCGCGCACGAAAGCCGCGAGCACGCACTCGTTCAGCAGGTGCTCCACCTCGACGCCGACTCCGGACAGCTGCCACCGCGCCGCGACGGCGGTCAGGACCGGGCGCACGACCTCGTTCCAGGTCGCGATCACCCCGTCGGACGCCAGCGCGTCGGCGAGCATCCCCTGCACCGCGATCGAGTCCATCGCGACCGCCGCGCGCCCCAGTCCGCGCGCCAATCGAGACGCTCCCGGCAATTTGAGGCCCCGACCACCCGATGGTGCGACGGGCACCTCGCCGTGGGTCATCGAGGATTTCGAGTCCAAAGCGAATCGAGCGGCCTCGGCGGACGACGCGCCACGAAGAAGAGCGCGCTGCATCAATTCCAAACGAGCCACGTCGCGGGGCCCGTATTTCCGGTGCCGCCCAACGGTGTGGCCGCTCGGACCGAGCCCGTAGCGGCGGTCCCAGGTGCGCAGCGTCGCCGGCGCCACGCCGAGTCGCCTGGCCACCGCGGCCACTGAGAGGAGGGGCTCACTCGTGTGACTACCGGCAGATCTGTGCTCCGGCTGTGTCATCACGAGAGCCATGTTCCGTTCACCTCATCGGCGCGGCAACTCCGGGCGGTGAGTGATCGAACACGCGTGCCGTCACCCATCAGTTGATAAGGGTCTTCAGCCTCTTGAACAAGTTTTGACGCGGTTCTACGGTGGATCATCGTTAAGCCGAATGGAGCAGTCGTCACGGAGGCGGTCTCGATGGCGGACACCCGAAGGCTCCCCGGTCCCAACGCAGACCTCTGGGACTGGCAGATGCGCGGTTCGTGCCGGGGCATGGACAGCGCGTTCTTCTTCCACCCCGACGGTGAACGGGGTCCGGCCAGAGCACGGCGGGAAGCTCGCGCCAAGGCCGTCTGCCTCGCCTGCCCGGTGCTGGAGATGTGCCGCAAACACGCACTGGCAGTGCAGGAGCCCTACGGAATTTGGGGCGGGTTGTCGGAATCGGAGCGCGACAACATCATCAAGTCCCGCAAGCGCCAGCTCGCAATCGTTTAAAAAGAAACGGGCGACACCGCGGAGGGTGTCGCCCGTTTCGTTCGAGATCAAAACCTGCGAGTTCGCGTCGGTCGTCCGGTCACCCGCTCACGTCGAAATCGGCGAAGCCCATTTCGGCGTGAGCGAGTCGGGCGGACGGCCGACTCCAGGCGAACTCGCCGTCCCGCCGGAGGCGGGACCAACAACTCAGTGGCCGTGCCCGTGACCGTGGCCGTGCCCACCGGCGGCGGACTCCTCCACGACCTTCTTCTCGACGACGGCGCTCTCGGTCGTGAGCACCATGCGCGCGATCGAAGCGGCGTTGGCGACAGCGGAACGCGTCACCTTGACCGGGTCGATGATGCCCTGCTCCAGCAGGTCGCCGAACTCGAGCTTGGCGGCGTTGATGCCGAAGCCCCAGTCGCCCTCGCGGACCTTGTTCACCACGACGGCGCCCTCGAGGCCGGCGTTCGCGGCGATCCAGAACAGCGGCGCGGACAGGGCCTTCGCGACCAGCGCGACACCCGTGGCCTCGTCACCGGTCAGGTCCAGGCCGCCGTCCAGCACCTTGGAGGCGTGGACCAGCGCGGAACCACCGCCGGGCACGATGCCCTCCTCGACCGCGGCCTTGGTAGCGGCGACCGCGTCCTCGATGCGGTGCTTGCGCTCCTTGAGCTCGGTCTCGGTGGCGGCGCCGACCTTGATCACGGCGATGCCGCCGGAGAGCTTCGCGAGGCGCTCCTGGAGCTTCTCGCGGTCCCAGTCGGAGTCCGTGGCCTCGATCTCGCGGCGCAGCTGCTCCGCGCGGCCGGCGATGTCGGCCTTGGTGCCGCCGCCGTCCACGATCGTGGTGTCGTCCTTGGTCACGACGACGCGGCGGGCGGAACCCAGCTGGTCGAGCGTGGTCTCGGACAGCTTCAGGCCGATCTCCGCGGAGATCACCTCGCCACCGGTGACGACCGCGAGGTCGTCCAGGAACGCCTTGCGGCGGTCACCGAAGAACGGCGCCTTCACGGCGACGACCTTCAGCGTCTTGCGCACGGCGTTGACCACCAGCGTGGACAGGGCCTCGCCCTCGACGTCCTCGGCGACGATCAGCAGCGGCTTGCCCGACTCCGCGACCTTCTCGAGGATCGGGAGGACGTCGGCCAGCGCCGAGATCTTCTCGCGGTGCAGCAGGATGCGGACGTCTTCGTAGACGGCCTCCTGCGCCTCGAGGTCGGTCGAGAAGTGCGTCGACACGTAACCCTTGTCGAACTGCACGCCCTCGGTGATCGCCAGCTCGGTCGCGAGCGTGGACGACTCCTCGACGGTGATGACACCGTCCTCGCCGACGCGCTCGATGGCCTCGCCCAGCAGCGCGCCGATCGACTCGTCACGCGACGAGACGGTGCCGACCTGCGCGATGTTGTCGCGGCCCTTGACCGGGGTGGCCTTGCCCTTGAGCGCGTCCACGACGGCGTCGGCGGCGGCCTGGATGCCACGGCCGAGCGCGGTCGGGTTCGCACCCGCGGCGATGTTGCGCAGGCCTTCCTTGACCAGCGCCTGCGCCAGCACGGTGGCGGTGGTGGTGCCGTCACCCGCGACGTCGTTGGTCTTGGTGGCGACCGACTTGGCGAGCTGCGCGCCGAGGTTCTCGAACGCGTCGTCCAGCTCGATCTCGCGAGCGATCGTCACACCGTCGTTGGTGACCGTGGGGCCACCGAACTTCTTGTCGAGCACGACGTGGCGCCCGCGCGGGCCAAGGGTGACCTTGACCGTGTCCGCGAGCTTGTTCACGCCGCGCTCGAGCGCCCGACGAGCGTCCTCGTCGAAGCTGATCTGCTTGGCCATTTACCTCAAAGCCTCTCTCAGTAGCGAAACGCCCCGGTAGCCCCGGGATGGGGCGGCCGGGGCGTCAGGCATGGTGACCAGGCGTCTTAGTTGACGACGGCCAGCACGTCGCGGGCGGAGAGGATCAGGTACTCCTCGCCGTTGTACTTGACCTCGGTGCCGCCGTACTTCGAGTAGATGACGACGTCGCCGACGGCAACGTCGACCGGAATGCGGTTGCCCTTGTCGTCGATGCGACCGGGACCCACCGCGAGGACCTTGCCCTCCTGGGGCTTCTCCTTCGCGGTGTCCGGGATCACGAGGCCGGAGGCAGTGGTCGTCTCGGCCTCCGAGGCCTGAACGACGATCTTGTCCTCGAGCGGCTTGATGTTCACGCTCACCGGGATGACCTCCACGGGTCGTTGGCAGGTTCGTATTTAACGGCTCCTGCCACCCCGCCGTCGCGGGGGTCGGGGCGGTGCTGGTGCCGTGCAATTGGCACTCTACCCACGCGAGTGCCAACCCATCAACGAGACCCCCGAACCACTCACCCGGTGGGAACCGTATTCCAGGTGTGTCCACGTTCAAGCGCCGAACGCTGCTGCTCGCAGGCGTGGCAGGAGTCACAGCGTTCTCGGTCGCCGCCTCCGCCCTGCCCGCCGACCCTTTCACACTGGGTGTGGCCTCGGGCGACCCGACACCCGACGGGGTCGTCCTGTGGACCCGGCTGGCCCGCGACCCGCTCGCCGAGGACGGTCTGGGCGGCATGTCGTCCCGCCCGGCCGAGGTCCGCTGGCAGGTCGCGCACGACGAGCTGTTCACCAAGATCGTCCAGCACGGCTCCACCACGGCTCGACCCGAGGAGGGCCACAGCGTCCACGTCGAGCTCGCCGGGCTGGAGCCGGGGCGCGAGTACTTCTACCGCTTCTCCGCCCTCGGGTACCTCTCCCGGACGGGTCGCACCCGCACCGCGCCCGCGCCCGGAGTGCTGGAGGTGCCGCTCACGATGGCCTTCGCGTCGTGCGCGCAGTTCGAGCACGGCTACTTCACCGCGTACCGGCGGATGGCCGAGGACCAGCCGGACCTCGTGCTGCACCTCGGCGACTACACGTACGAGTACGAGGCGGGCATCCACAAGTCGCCGAGCGGCATCGCCCGCCACGTCGAGGGCCCGACGACCGTGACGCTCGCCGACTACCGGCGGCGGTACGCCCAGTACAAGGCCGATCCTGACCTGCAGGAAGCCCACGCCGTGGCACCTTGGGCCGTCGTGTGGGACGACCACGAGATCGCCAACAACTGGGCCGGTCTGCAGCCGGACACCCCGCAGGCGGACTTCGCGCAGCGCCGGGCCGCGGCGTTCCAGGCGTACTACGAGAACATGCCGATCCGCAGGTCACCAAGGCTGTACCGGCGCATCAGGTGGGGATCGCTCGCCACGTTCCACATGCTCGACACCCGGCAGTACCGGAGCGATCAGGCCTGCGGAGACGGGTTGCAGCTGTGTCCGGAGCGGCTGGACCTGTTCCGGACGATGCTCGGCGACGAACAGGAGCGGTGGCTGTTCAACGGGTTCCGCGAGTCGACCGCGCGCTGGGACGTGCTGGGGCAGCAGGTGTTCTTCTCGCAGTACGACTACATCCCCGGTGACGTGGACAAGTTCCTGCTGGACGCGTGGGACGGCTACGCGGCCGACCGGGACCGAGTGGTGGCGCGGTTCAGCGACGTCCGGAACCCGGTCGTGCTCACCGGCGACGTGCATGCGGCGTGGGGCGCGGAGGTCAAGGAGCGCTGGGACGACCCGTCGTCGAAGACCCTCGCGACCGAACTGGTGACCACGTCGATCTCCGCCGGTGGCGACGGCTCGGAGGAGTACGAGAACACCGGGGCGTGGCTGCGCGAGAACCCGCACGTCAAGTACTTCAACAACCGGCGCGGGTACACGCTGACCAAGTTCTCGCCCGGCCAGCTGCGGGCCGAGTTCCGCGGGCTCGACTACGTGACGAAGCCTGGTTCGCCCGTCCGCACGAAGGGGTTGTTCGCCGTAGAAGACCGCGTCCCAGGGCTTCACAGGCTCTAGGGGAAACGTTCACCTGGTATCCACTCTGGTGCGTGAAGGTCTCACCATGACTCGAGTGACGCGACGCGCACTCCTCATCGGGGGACTTGCGCTCACCACCGTCGGCGCGGGGTCGGACAAGCTGTCCGACCCGTTCACTCTCGGCGTCGCTTCCGGCGACCCGACCTACGACGGCGTGGTCCTGTGGACCCGTCTGGCACCCACCCCTCTCGCGGAGGACGGCATGGGCGGCATGCCGTCCCGCGTCGTCCAGGTGAAGTGGGAGGTCTCGATGGACGAGCGGTTCCGGCTCGTCGTCCGCCGCGGCACCGCCCACGCCCGGCCCGAGTTCGGCCACAGCGTCCACGTGGACGTGCGCGGCCTGCTGCCCGGCCGCGAGTACTTCTACCGCTTCTCCGCCGAGGGCCACCTCTCGCGAGTCGGCCGCACGCGCACGGCGTTGGTTCCCTGGGCGCTGGGCAGCGGCCTCACGATGGCGTTCGCCTCCTGCTCGCAGTTCGAGCACGGCTACTTCACCGCGTACCGGCGGATGGCCGAGGACCAGCCGGACCTGGTGCTGCACCTCGGCGACTACCAGTACGAGTACAAGAAGGGCGTCTACAACATCCCCGGCGGCAACCCGCGTGACCACGAGGGGCCGGAGACCGAGACGCTCGCGAACTACCGGCAGCGGCACGCGCAGTACAAGACCGACGCCGATCTGCAGGAGGCCCACGCCGTCGCGCCGTGGCTGGTCGTCTTCGACGATCACGAGGTCGACAACAACTGGGCCGACGAGATTCCGGAGAAGCCGGAGATCCCGCAGCCGAACTTCCTGAAGCGCCGCGAGGCCGCTTTCCAGGCCTACTACGAGAACATGCCGATCAGGAACAGGCCGACCGGCATCGACCTGCAGCTCTACCGCCGCATCCAGTGGGGTGGGCTGGCGAACTTCCACATGCTCGACACCCGGCAGTACCGCGACGACCAGGCGTGCGGTGACGGGCTGAAGACGTGCCCCGAGCGGTTGAACCCGACACGTTCGATCACCGGTGCGGCACAGGAGAAGTGGCTGCTCGACGGGCTGCGGCGGTCGCACGCCCGTTGGGATGTTTTGGGGCAGCAGGTGTTCTTCTCACAGCTCGACTTCACGCCCGGTGCCGGTGAGTCCAACAACATGGACGCGTGGGACGGCTACGCGGCGAACCGCGACCGTGTGGCCGCCGGCTTCTGCCACACGCGCAACACCCTTGTGCTGACTGGGGATGTGCACGCGGCGTGGGCCTCGGACGTCAAGGAGCGGTGGAACGACCCGACTTCTCGCACTGTCGCCACCGAGCTGGTGTCGACCTCGATCACGTCCGGTGGCGACGGTTCGGAGACCCGCGCGGAGACGCCCGCGATCCTGGCCGAGAACCCGCACGTGAAGTACTTCAACAACCGGCGCGGATATGTGCGGACGAGGATCACCTCACGAGAGGTGCGGGCTGATTTCCGCGGCCTCGACTACGTGCGCACGCCAGGGGCTCCGGTGACCACGAAGGCGAGTTTTGTGATCGAGGACAGGAACCCGGGACTCCACCAGGCCTAGCGGAACTGGACTCGGAACAGTCCCGGACTGACCTTCGCTCTCAGAGAATCTGGACCGTGCTGACCGGAAGGCCCGGCGTGGTCGAGATGTCCATCGAGGACGGCTTGGCGCCCGCGTGAACCAGGTGGGCGCCAAGTGCCGCGATCATCGCGCCGTTGTCCGTGCACAGCCGCGGCCGAGGCACGCGCAGCTCGATGCCGTTCTCGGCGCAACGCTCGGCGGCGAGACCGCTCAGGCGCGAGTTCGCCGCGACACCACCGGAGATCACCAGGGTGTCGACGTTCAGGTCCTTCGCAGCCCGGATCGCCTTGGCGGTCAGCACGTCCGCGACCGCCTCCTGGAACGACGCGGCGACGTCGGCCAGCGGGATCTCCTCGCCTGCCCGCTCGGCGCGCTCGACCCAGCGGGCGACCGAGGTCTTCAAGCCGGAGAACGAGAAGTCGTACTTCGCGTCGCGCGGACCCGTCAGGCCGCGCGGGAACGCGATCGCGCAGCCGTTGCCCTGCTTGGCGAGCTTGTCGATGGGCGGGCCGCCGGGGTACGGCAGGTCGAGCAGCCGCGCGACCTTGTCGTACGCCTCGCCGGCCGCGTCGTCCACGGTGGACCCGATCTCGGTGATCGAGTTCGCGAGGCCGCCCTCGATCAGCAGCAGCTGCGAGTGGCCGCCGGAGACCAGCAGCGCGAGGCAGCGCTGCGGCAACGGGCCGTGCTGCAACGTGTCCGCGGCGACGTGGCCCGCGAGGTGGTTCACGCCGTAGAGCGGCTTGCCGAGCGCGGCCGCGTAGGCCTTGGCCGCGGAGACGCCGACCAGCAACGCACCCGCGAGGCCGGGACCCGCGGTGACGGCGATGGAGTGGATCTGGGAGAGCTCGACCTTCGCGGCGTCCAGGGCGCGGCGCATGGTCGGCACCAGGGCTTCGAGGTGCGCGCGGGAGGCGACCTCGGGCACGACGCCGCCGAAGCGGGCGTGCTCCTCGACGGACGACGCGACCTCGTCGGCGAGCAGTTCGAGCGAGCCGTCCGGACCGAGGCGGACGATGCCGAAGCCCGTCTCGTCGCACGAGCTCTCGATGCCCAGAATCAAGCGATCAGACACTTTGAGCAGGCCTTCCCATCGTGTACGCGTCGGCACCCGACGGCTGGTAGTAGCGGCGGCGCAGGCCGAGGTGCTCGAAGCCGTGCGCCAGGTACAGGGCGATCGCGGGCTCGTTGTCCGTGCGGACCTCGAGGTACACCGGGACGCCGATCTCGTCCACGCGGGCGAGGAGGTCGCGCAGGAGCGTCTTGCCGACGCCCCTGCCCTGCCAGTGCCTGATCACCGCGATGGTGTGCACGCTGGCCTCGAACTCGGACGCGGCGAGCCCGGCGTACCCGATGAGCTCGCCGTCCGCGTACGCGCCCATGTAGTAGTTGCCGTTGTCGAGCTCGCTGTGGAACGCGTTCTCGCTCCACGGGTCCTCGCCGGGGAACAACGCCAGCTCGATCTCGTGGCACTTCGGCACGTCGGCGTGCTGCAGCGGCGCGAGCGTGACGGTGCCGGTGGTCATGCCCTGGTCACCCGCTTGCGCCCGGTGGGCTCGACCGCGTCCGGACGGCGCAGGTAGAGCGGGGTGAGCGCGGCAGGGCGGGCCTTGGCGAGCACCTCGGCGGCCGCGGCGGCGACGAGGCCCTCCGGCGTCGGGTGCTTGAAGCTCAGGGTGTCGAGGCCGAGGACGTCGGCGTAGATCTCGGCGCCTTCACCGGTCGCGTGGTGCACGCCCAGCTTCGGCAGCTTCTCGGCGAGGTCGGCAGGGCGCTCGACGTGCGGACCGTCGGTGCGGCGCCCCGCGGCGTCGTAAGCGGCCCAGTAGACCTCCTTGCGCCGCGCGTCGGTCGCGACCAGCAGCGGGTGGCCGCTGGCGGCGTCCTTGGCGATCGCGTCGGTGGTGGCGACCGGGTAGACCGGGCGGTTGAGCGCCTGGCCGAGCGCGGCGGCGGTGGCGAGGCCGACCCGCAGGCCCGTGAAGGGGCCCGGACCAGCGCCGACGACGATGGCGTCGAGGTCGGCGTAGGTCTTGCCGGCTTCTTCGAGCGAGTCGCTGATGTGCGGGGTGAGCAGCTCGCCGTGCGCCTTGGCGTTGAGCGTCACCCGCTTCGCGAGCAGGCGCGGCGGGGAGTCTGGCGCGAGTTCGACCACACCGGCGGTGACTGCGGGGGTGGCCGTGTCGACGGCGAGCACTAGCACGATTGTCCAGAGTAGTACGTGTGCAGAACCACACTTCCGATGCGTCCTCAAGGCACTCCGGAGACCCTGGATCCATGTTCGCTGAACCGAGTGACCGCGAGGCCCTGCGCTTCGGCTCGAAGTCCCTGACCTACGCCGAGCTGCACCAGGCCGCGGGCACTCTGGCGGAACGGCTCCAGGGCCGCACTCGCGTTGCCGTCTGGGCGACTTCGACGCTCGAAACCTGCGTGGCCGTCGTCGCCGGGCTCCTGGCGGGCGTCGCGATCGTGCCGCTCAACCCGAAGCTCGGTGAGCGGGAACTGGAGCACATCCTCGGCGACAGCGAGCCCGAACTGGTTCTGAAGGACGAACCGATCGTGTTCGGCACACCTGGCGACTTCGACGAGCCCGGCCCGGAGACGCCCGCGCTGGTCATCTACACCTCGGGCACGACCGGCCCGCCCAAGGGCGTGGTGCTGCCGCGACGGGCGCTGACGTCGAACATCGACTCGCTCGCGAAGGCGTGGCAGTGGACCGGAGACGACGTCCTGGTGCACGGGCTGCCGCTGTTCCACGTGCACGGCCTGGGCATCGGCATTCTCGGCCCGTTGCGGCTCGGCGGGTCGGTGCGGCACGTGAAGTTCTCGCCGGAAGCGATCGGCCACGAGCTGGGGACCGGCGCCACGATGATGTTCGGCGTTCCGACGATGTACCACCGGATCGCCGAGGCCGTCGAGAACAGCGCCACCTTGGCCGATCAGTTCCGCGCAGCAAGATTGCTGGTCTCGGGATCGGCCGCACTGCCCGCCAGTGACCACGAGCGGATCGCCAAAGCCACGGGCCAGGGCATAGTCGAGCGGTACGGCATGAGCGAGACGCTGATGAACGTCAGCGTGCGGTTCGACGGCGACCGCAGGCCCGGCGCGGTCGGGCTGCCGGTGGACGGCGTCGACGTGCGGGTGGTGGACGAGCAGGGCCACGACGTCGGCGAGGGCGCGATCGGCGAGATCGAGGTGCGCGGGCCGAACCTGTTCCTGGAGTACCTGAACCGGCCGGACGCGACGGAGGCGGCGTTCCGCGACGGGTGGTTCAAGACCGGTGACATGGCGGTGCGCGACCCCGACGGGTACATCCGCATCGTCGGGCGGCGGGCCACGGACCTCATCAAGAGCGGCGGCTACAAGATCGGCGCGGGCGAGATCGAGAACGCCCTGCTCGAACATCCGTCGGTGGCCGAGGTGGCGGTGACGGGTGAGCCGGACGACGACCTCGGCGAGCGGATCGTGGCCTGGGTGGTGCCGGCGGGCGAAGCGCCGGAACCATCAGCGCTGGCCGATCACGTGGCGAGACTGTTGTCGCCGCACAAGAGGCCGCGGGTCGTGCGTTATCTGGAAGCCCTGCCGCGCAACGAGATGGGCAAGGTGCTCAAGCGCGAGCTGTCCTAAGAGGACTGCCGTGAGGGATGGCCGATGGGCTCGTCCGGCCATCCCTCACGGCGTCCGTCGATCAGCCAGCCGAGTTGCCGTTGCAGGCGACGTAGGACGGCGCGTGGTCGACCGTGAAGATCTCCAGCGGGCCGTTCCACTGCCACGGGAGCAGGCAGGCGTTGTTGGCGATGCTGATGTCCGAGCCACCGCCGGCGTGGTTGTCGTTGCAGGCCGCGTAGCCGGGGGCGTGACCCTCGTGCAGCAGCGAGAACGGGCCGTTCCACTGCCACGGAGCGGCGCAGAGGTTGTCGGCGATGCTGATGCCGTGACCGTGGCCGCGGTCGTGGCCTTCGCCAGCGGACGCGGGGGACGCGGCGACCAGCATGGCGCCACCGATGACAGCAGTCGCAATAAGCGTCTTCTTGATCATGCGGAAGTCATCGGCTCGTCACGCTCTGTCCTTAATGGACATCACCCGATGCGTTACTCAACGTCACACAGGCAGGGTACGAGCGGTCCACTCGCCGTGCGGGATCAACGAAGCCGTGCGAATGTCGTCGATTCCGCGCTCGAGACGAATGAGAAGATGATCTTCGTTCAGGCGTTCCGCGACGCCCTCGCCCCATTCGACGGCGACGACGGCGTCGACCAGATCCGTGTCCAGATCAAGATCGTCTAGCTCGTCCAGGTGACCCCCGAGCCGGTATGCGTCGACGTGCACCAGCCGCACGCCCCGGCCGCCCTCCGCGGGCTCGTGGACGCGGGCCACGACGAACGTCGGCGACGACACCCGCCCCTGCACACCGAGGCCGCGCGCGAGCCCGCGCACCAGTGCCGTCTTCCCTGCCCCCAACGGCCCCGCGAGCAGCAGCAGGTCGCCTGCCCGCACCAGTTCCCCAAGCTTGCGGCCGAACTCCTCGGTGTCCTCCACCAGGGGCAGTTCGACGGTCTTCACGCTCGGCGCCACCACTTCTTCCGACTCTCTCCGCGATCGGTCGCGCACCGTTCGATCAGCGCGACCAGGTGGTCGTTGACGAGGTCAGCCTGCTCCATCATCACCATGTGCCCGGCACCGGGGGCCCGGACGAGGGTGGCGTGCGGCATCTCCTCCGCCATCCGCTCGGCGTGCGAGAACGGCGTGAGCTTGTCCGCGTCGCCGCTCAGGATCAGCACCTCGCAGTGCCGCAGCCCGGCGAGCGCCTTGTAGCGGTCGTGCGTGCCGAGGGTCTCCAGGAACTCGGTGAGCACCTTCACCGCCGTCCCGTTGATCATCTTCTCCATCAGGTCCACAAGGGACGGAGCCACCTTGCGGTCACCGAACGCCAACGCGCGGATGCCGCTCCAGGTAAGGGTTTTCGTACCCTTGCGCACCCACTCGACGAACGCGGGCTGCACACCGGCGAGCCGGCCGATGCCGAGCGTCACCGGGTTGTAGCGCGACAGCACGGACTTCGGCAGCCCGGCACCGCCCACGGCTCCGGCGGCCGTGCCGATCAACGCGACCCCGCGCACCCGTTCGGCGAAGAGCTCGGGTTCCTTCTCGGCCAGCGCCATGATCGTCATGCCGCCCATCGAGTGGCCGACGAGCACGAGCGGTCCGTTCGGCACGACCGAGCGGATCACCGAGTCGAGGTCGAGCGCGAGCTGGTCGATGGTGCTGTTCTCCGGGGCGGACCGCCCGGACCGGCCGTGGCTGCGCTGGTCGTAGAGCACCTGGTGCACGCGCGGGTCGATCAGCTCTTCGAGGTCCTTGCGCTGAAAGTGCCAGCAGCGGCGGTCCAGCGCGAACCCGTGCACCAGCACGACGGTGATGTCGGCCTCGCCACCGTCGCCGGGGTCGACCTCCTCGACGGAGATCGGCACGCCGTCGTCCGCGGCCACGGTCGACTCGCGATCGGGCCGCAGCTGTCCTAACGGCTCGTCGGCCAGGCTGTCGATCGCCGTCTTGCGCTCGTGCGACACCTTCGCGGTCTGCGCGACGGCAGCACCGGCGACGGCGGCACCGAGCGCACCGCTGACCCACCCGACGACCTTCCACACCGGCTTCACGTGTAGATCCTCCGCACCCGCGGCCGGTACATCCCGCAGACGATCTCGTAGTCGATCGTCCCGGTCAGCTCCGCCCACTCCGTCGCCGTCGGCTCCCCCCGGCGCCCGTCGCCGAACAGGACAACTTCCGCACCCTCGGGGACCTCGTCGTTCCCGCAGTCCACGACGATCTGGTCCATGCAGACACGCCCGACCACCGGGCGGCGCTTCCCCGTCAGGAGCACTTCCATCCGGCCGGAGAGTGCCCTCGGAACGCCGTCCGCATACCCGGCCGGCACCAGTGCCAGCGTCGTGTCCTTCTGCGCGGTCCATGTCATCCCGTAGGAGACCGACTCGCCTGCGGGGATACGTTTCGTGAGCGCCACGTGCGACCGGTAGCTCATGACCGGGCGCAGGTCGTGGTCGGTCGGCACCGGGTTCAGCCCGTACATGGCGATGCCGGGCCGCACGATGTCGAAGTGCAGGTCCGGGCGCGTGAGGAGAGCGGCGGAGTTCGCGATGTGCCGTTGCGGCGTGAGCCCATGGCTGCGCACGACGTCGTACGCGTCGTCGAACCGCTTGGCCTGCAGGTCGATCGACGGGTGGTCGATCTCGTCGGCGCACGCGAGGTGCGACCAGATGGCGACGACCTCGTGCTTCTTCGCCTGTTCCACCAGTTCCGGCCAGTCCTGCGGCTGGCAGCCGTTGCGGCTCAGGCCTGTGTCGATCTTCAGGTGGATCCGCGGGCGGGCATCCGCCTCCTCGGCGGCCTGCTCGACCCTGCGCAGGTCTTCGAGCGAGGACACCGACATGTCGACGTCGGCCGCGATGCCGGCGGCGAGGTCCTCGTCCGGCGCGTCGAGCCAGGCCAGGATCGGTGCCCTGATGCCTGCCACCCTGAGCGCGAGGGCTTCCTGTGTCGAGCACGAACCGAGCCAGGTCGCCCCGGCTTCCAGTGCGGCCCGCGCCACCTCGACCGCGCCGTGGCCGTAGCCGTCCGCCTTGACGACGGCCATCGTCTCCGAGCACGGGGCAAGGCTCGCGAGCAGTGCGACGTTGTGCCGCAACGCACCGAGGTCGACTACCACTTCTGAACGGGCCATAACCTGTTCATCGTGCCATGAGTTCGCAGCTCACCAGGTGTGAGCGAGCGCTCAGAGGTTTCTGATCGCGTCCGGGATCGCGCTCATCAAGCCCGATGCGGGCACCGGCGCGCCATCGGCACCCAGTTCCGCCGCCAGAACGTGCACGTACGCGGCGTATCCGGCGGCCAGGAACGGGTCCAGACCGGAGGCCAGCAGCGCGCCGATGATCCCGGACAGCACGTCACCGGACCCGGCCGTCGCAGGCCAGGACGACGTCGCCGAGTTCACCAGCGCTCGTCCGTCCGGTGCCGCCACCACGGTTCGATGGCCCTTCAGGAGCACCACGGCGTTGAAGCGCTGAGCCGCCTTGCGCGCCGCCGCGACGCGGTCCGCGCCCACCGGCCCGGCCAGGCGCTCGAACTCCCTGTCGTGCGGCGTGAGGACCAGCGAGGCATCGGGATCGCGGGCGTCCCACAGTTCCGGGTGCTGGGCCAGCAACGTGATCGCGTCGGCGTCGGCGATCACCGGCACCGAAGCGTCCAGCACGAACCGCAGGACCTCTGCCGACGAGCTGCCGGTGCCCATGCCGGGTCCGACGACCCAGGCCTGCACGCGACCGGCGTCCGTGATCGAACCCGTGCAGATCGTCTCCGGCCAGCGCGCCCGGATGGCGTCGGCGGCCGGACCGGCGTAGCGGACCATGCCCGAGGTCGCCAGCACCGCCGCGCCCGTGGACAACACCGCCGCGCCTGGGTAAGTCGAGCTGCCGGCGGCCACACCCGTGACGCCCTGGGTGTACTTGTCGTCGGACGGGCCTGGCAGCGGCCACTTGATGTCGGAGCGGTCCAGCAGCACGAAGTCGGGATCCGTTGGCCGCAGACCGATGTCGACCAAGTGCACCTCGCCGCAGTCGGCGAGCGCGTGCACGGGCTTGAGGCAGCCGAACGTGACAGTGGTGTGGGCTTTGACGTGCGGACCGGCGATCTCCCCTGTGTCCGGGTCGATGCCGGAAGGCAGGTCCACGGCCAGGGTCGGCGCCTGCACCGAAGCAACCAGCTCAGCCGCGGCTGGCCTCAACGGACCACGCGCGGACAGGCCGACGATGCCGTCGATCACGAGATCTGGCGATCCGACCTCGTCGACGATCCGGCCGCCCGCGCGGCGAAACGCGGCGAGGCCTTCGACGTGCGCCTTGGCCGGGTTGAGCAGCACGGCGGACACCGCGACACCACGGCGGCGCAGGAAGTAGCCGGCCCAGAGAGCGTCGCCGCCGTTGTTGCCCGCACCCACGAGCAACGTGACGCGGCGACGGCCCCGCAAGAGCCTGAGGGCGTGGGTGGCCACACCGAACGCGGCCTTGCGCATCAGCGAGCCCGGCGGGACCACCGCCATGAGCTCTTCTTCAGCGACCTTGACGCGTTCGGTGTGCCAGACGCCTCTCACTCACTCGACCGTAACGGACTTCGCCAGGTTGCGGGGCTTGTCCACGTCGTAGCCGCGGGCGGTCGCGATCTCCGCGGCGAGCACCTGCAACGGGATCGTCGAGATGAGCGGCTGCAGCAGGGTCGGGACGGCAGGGATCTCGATCAGGTGGTCCGCGAACGGGCGCACCGTCTCGTCGCCCTCCTCGGCGATCACGATCGTGCGGGCGCCGCGGGCCTGGATCTCACTGATGTTCGACACCAGCTTCGAGTGCAGGACGGCGCGGCCCTTCGGCGACGGCATGACCACGACGACCGGGAGGTTCTCCTCGATCAGCGCGATCGGGCCGTGCTTGAGCTCGCCGGCCGCGAAGCCCTCGGCGTGCATGTACGCGAGCTCCTTGAGCTTCAGCGCGCCTTCGAGGGCCACCGGGTAGCCGACGTGACGGCCGAGGAACAGCACCGCCTTCGAGTCCGCGAGCTCCCGACCCAGAGCCTTGACCTGCTCGATGGTGCCGAGCACGCGCTGCACGGCCTCGGGCATGGCCTCCAGCTCGGCGAACTCGCGGGCGACCTCGTCCGGGTACTTGGTGCCGCGAGCCTGCGCCAGGGCCAGGCCCACGAGGTAGTTCGCGGCGATCTGGGCGAGGAACGCCTTCGTCGACGCGACACCGATCTCCGGACCCGCGTGCGTGTAGAGGACGGCGTCGGACTCGCGCGGGATCTGCGCGCCGTTCGTGTTGCAGACGGCCAGAACGCGGGCCTTCTGCGCGCGGGCGTGGCGCACGGCCTCCAGCGTGTCCGCGGTCTCGCCGGACTGCGAGACGGCGACGACGAGCGTGTCGCGGTCCAGCACCGGGTCGCGGTAGCGGAACTCGGAGGCGAGCTCGACCTCGACGGGGAGGCGGGTCCAGTGCTCGATCGCGTACTTCGCGACGAGACCGGAGTGGTAGGCCGAGCCACAGGCGATGACGAAGACCTTGTCGACGTCGCGCAGGTCCTGGTCGGACAGGCGCTGCTCGTCCAGCACGATCCGGCCGTTCGAGAAGTGGCCGCGCAGCGTGTTCGCCAGCGCCTCCGGCTGCTCCTCGATCTCCTTGAGCATGAAGTACTCGTGGCCGCCCTTCTCGGCGGCGCTGAGGTCCCAGTTGACCGTGAACGGCTTGGCCTCGGCCGGCTCGCCCTCGAAGTCGGTGACCTGGTAGCCGTCGCGGGTCAGCACGACCATCTGGTCCTGGCCCAGCTCGACGGCTTCCTTGGTGTGCGCGATGAACGCGGCGACGTCGCTCGCGACGAAGTACTCGTTCTCGCCGACGCCGACGACCAGCGGCGAGTTGCGGCGCGCGGCGACGACCGTGTCCGGCTCGTCGGCGTGCGTGAAGACGAGCGTGAACGCGCCCTCCAGGCGGTTCACGATCTTGCGCACGCTGGCGACCAGGTCGCCCTTCGTGTCGCCGTCGTTGTAGGCGAAGGACACGAGGTGCGCGACCGTCTCGGTGTCGGTGTCGGACGCCATCTCGACGCCGAGAGCTTCGAGCTCGGCCCGCAGCGCGAGGAAGTTCTCGATGATGCCGTTGTGCACCACGGCGACGCGGTTCGTCGCGTCGCGGTGCGGGTGCGAGTTGCGGTCGATCGGCGCACCGTGTGTCGCCCACCGCGTGTGGCCCATGCCGACGGTGCCCGCGAAGTTGTCGCGGCCCACCTCGTCGAGCCTCGTCTCGAGGTTCTGCAACCGGCCGGCCTTGCGCTCGACGGCCAGATCGCCCTCGCTGATGACCGCGACGCCTGCCGAGTCGTAACCCCGGTACTCGAGCCGCCTCAGCCCGTCCAGCACGACGTCGAGCGCCGACTGGTGACCCACGTATCCCACGATTCCGCACACGGGAAACAGACTAGCTAGACCACGCCGCTAACCCTAATGAGTGAGAGGGCCCTATCGGCGCAGGTCAGAGACCCATGTGGTGTAGACCAATCTCGGGTGTGAGGCGCACGACAGGATCGACTACGGTTCACCCCATGGCTCGCCGCGTGATCACGCTGACCGCGAAACAGGCCCTTGAGCAGCTGAGCAGGCCTGGTCCGCACCCGGTGCTGCGCGGCGACCTCGCGCTCGTCGGCCTCCCCGGAGTGATCTTCACGCCCACCGCCGGCCTGGGTCTGCCCGCTGTCGCCTTCGGCCACGGCTGGATGCAGCCCGTGCGCCGCTACCACGGTCTTTTGCGGCACCTGGCCTCGTGGGGCGTGGTCGCCGCCGCCCCGGCCGTGGAGCGCGGGCCGCTGCTGTCGTCACGGGTGCTGGCGGCGAACCTCATGACCACTTTGGACATCTGCACCGGCGTGCGGCTGGGCACCGGCGAGATCAGCGTCGACCCGGCGAAGCTCGCCCTGGCGGGCCACTCGATGGGTGGCGGCGCGGCGGTGCTGGCGGCGGCGGAGAACGCACGGGTCCGGGCCGTTGTGACTTTGGCCGCAACGGAGACGCGTCCGTCCGCTCTGGACGCGGCGCGCGACGTCCGGGTGCCGGGCCTGCACCTCGCGGCCGGCGAGGACAGGATCGCGCCGCCCGTCGGACACGCCGAGGCGATCGCGTCCGCGTGGGGTGGGCCTGTGCAACTGAGGCTGCTGCCCAAGGCCTCGCACCTCGGGTTCACCGAGGGGCGGCACTGGAGCGAGCTCGTGCTGGACGGGCGCGCCGAACGCGGATCGCACAAGCTCGGACGGGCTTTCGTGACCGCGTTCCTGCTGCGGGTGCTGACCGGCGAGCGGATGTACGACGACCTGCTCGAGAGCGACGTGAAGAACGCGAACCTCGTCTTCCAGCGGGAAGCACTGCGTCAGCGGTAGCTTGCTGTCCGTGATGCCCGGACAGAACCAGAACAACGGCCTGCGCATCGGCCTGGTCGTGCTCGTCGGCGTGCTCGCACTCGCGTGCAGCGCAAGTGTGGTCGTCAAGGCCGTCGACAGACTGCTCACCGGCATCAGCAAGGGCGACGTCCTGCGCATCGCGACAGGCGGGACGCTCGCCCTCGGTGCGCTGACGCTGCTCGCGGGCGCGCTGATGGTCGCGATCGGCACCGCGGCGAGCAGGTTCGTCGTGAGCGCCGCGGCCGCGCTCTATCTGATCGCGTTCGTGCTGAGGTCCTTGAGCGGAGGGGTCGACAGCGAGCTGATCGCCGTGCTGGTCGGGGTGCTGGCGGCCGCCGCGATCACCTGGTCGCCTCCGCTGACGGCGTACTTCCAGGCGAAGAAGGCACCTCGACCACACCCCGGCTACGGCCACCAGCCCTACGGACCGCCCCGAAACCGCTAGGTTGCTCAGCGTGATGCCGAACCAGGGTTGGCAGCAGAACCAACCGCCACAGCAGCAGTGGGGTCCTCCGCCGCCTCAGCAGCCCAGAGGCGGCAGCTTCGTGATGGCGATCATCGTCGCGGTCGCCGCGGCCGGAGTCGCCGTGTACTGGGCGATCCTCGGCTACATCGCGATCGCCATCGGCGCTCCGCACAAGCGGGAACCGGAGCTCATCGCGTCGTTGCTGGTGGAAAAGGGTGGCAACGGCTCGCTGCTGGCGCCGCTGAGCATCGCCGAGCTGGTGCTCAAGCTGCTCACCGCGGTGGTTCTCCTCGTCGGCGCGCTCCTGATCATCCTGCGCAAGGTGCCCGGTGCGTTCCTCGTCGCGGGTGCGGTCCTGCTGGCCGTGCTGTCGGCCGGCTGCCGCTTCGTCTACTACAACCAGATCGGCTGGAGCGGCACCAGCGACACCTACATCGCGACCGTGCTCACGCTGATAGTCGGGGTGCTGGCGATCCTGCCCCCGGTGACCAAGGCGCTGAAGCCCGCCGCACAACAGCAGTTCGGCCATCCGCAAGGCGGTCAGTTCCCGCCGCAGCAGCAATTCCCGCAGCAGCAGTTCCCTCCGCAGGGACCGCCACCCGGCTACGGCCCACCACAGGGTCCGCCACCGCCCGGCTACGGCCCACCGCGCTGATCGACGAGAAACGCCCCCAGAGACGGATCTGGGGGCGTTCTTCGTTTCAGGACAACCAGCTCTGGTTGCTCAGGTCGTCGTCATCGTCGACGACCGGCCGCTGTGGCCGGCGCGGAGGCTGCCGGACAGGAGGAGGCGGAGGCATCGGCGGTTGCTGGACAGCAGGTGGTTGGTGCACGGGCGGCTGCGGTGCCTCGTTCGACCCGCTCATGAAGCCTTCGGACTGCTTGCGCAGGTCCATCGCCCGCCATTCCTTGGCGATCTGCTCGACCTCTTCGTCCAGGTCGTCCTTCGCGATGGCGGTCTCGTCGTCGAGGCCGAACGAGAGCTCCTTGTTGCGGTCCTTCTGCACACCGTCGCCGCGCTGAGCCCTGCCCATCTCGCGCAGACGCTCCGCCAGCCGCTGCTTGCGGTCGGCGAACTTGTCGTGGCTCTCCTGCGTCGCCTTGGTCGACTCCGCGAACTTCTCCTTGGCATCGGCCATGTTCGCGGAGTGCTCGGACCGGATGCCGGACAGCTTCGCCTTGAACGCGGCGAGGTCGAGATCACTCACCACTGACCACCCCGATTGCCGTCATCGCCGCTCAGCACGCCCTGGGCGCTGCTCAGCGGGTTGTTGTTGTCGTCGTCGAACAGCGAACCCGTGGTGCGCCACTGGCTCGCGCCGCGCTCGGAGTCGCCACCCTGCTGACCACCCGCACCGGCGCCGCCCATCATGCCGCCGCCCATCATCCCGCCACCCATCATGCCGCCGGACGCGGGACCGGACGTGGGCTGGCCGTGACCGTCCTGCATGGACGGCAGGTTCGCGGAACCCGCCTGACCGGCCTCGGAGGTGTTGGTGTCGAAGCTTCCGCTGTTGCCGTGGTCGCTCTGGGACGGCGTGCTCCAGGCACTGTCCGCGGGTGCAGAACCGCCGAGCACCGACTCGCTCGACGCACCACCACCGGTGAACGAGACACCGGACGTCGAGGTGGTGTCCGAGGCCGCCGCGTGGGCGAACTGCGGGCCCTCACCGGAGATCCTGGGCTCGCCGACGCTCGGCATAATGCCGTTGTCCTCGATGTAGCTGCGGGCCATCGAGTCCTGGAACCGGTCGGCGATGTTCGGAGCCTCACCCGGCGCGCTCCAGACCTGCTCGGCGGGCATGGCCTGGAACTGGCCTTCCGCCGGAGCCGGCATCGTCTGGAACTGACCGTCCGCTGCCTGCGGGAAGTCCTGGTCCGGGATGTTCAACGGCTCGTCGAGCCGCAGGTCGCCGCTCATGCCGCCGCCACGGCCCGTGTCGCCGGCGGGGTCGGTGGCCGCGGCGGGGTTGTCGTCCTCGCCGAAGCTGACGCCGATCTGGTCGGGCGTGCCGTCGCCGTTGTCCGCGGTCAGGTTGATCTCGCCGGTCTTGCCGTCGACCTCGGCGGTGAAGTTGACGCCGTCCTGCTCGATGTGGATCTTGCCGTCGGCACCGACCTCGACCGGGATCGGGTTCGACTCCGAACCGGGCGCGCCCATGCCCGTGCCGCCCGGCGTGCCGCCACCCGTGGTCGGCGTGTTGCCGGCCGGAGGTGCGCCGGGGGTCTGCGAGCCCTGGGCAGGCGTGCCGGTGAGCTGGTTCGCCATGGCCGTGATGGCCTGCGTGCCGTTCTGTCCCATCAGCGCCTTGGCGGCCTCTGGGTTCTTGCTGAAGTCGAGGTCGTAGGTCTTCGGCTCGCCCTTCGGCGTGTCGATCGTCATCTTCACGTGCCCGTTGGAGTCCGGCTCCGTGACCTTGATCGTGTTGTCGCCGGCCTTGACCGTGACGGACTCGAGCTTCTCCTCGGGCTTCGGCTGGTCCGGCTTGCCGTCGCCGTCCTTGTCGTCGGGCTTGCCGTCACCGTCGAGGTCGTCGACCTTGCCGTCGCCGTCGGTGTCGCCGGGCACGTCCGGCTTGCCGTCACCGTTCTTGTCGAGCGGGTTCTCCGGCTTCGGGATCTCCGGCATGCCGCCACCGCCAGGACCGCCACCCGGTCCGCCGCCAGGACCGCCACCGGGGCCACCGCCGCCGGGCTTCTTGTCGCCACCGCCGGGTTTGTCACCCGGCTTCTCGGCGGGCTTCTCCTCCTTGGCGGGGTCGAACGGCTTGGTGTTGATCTTGTCGATCTCGGCGGCGAGCGCGGCCCACGCGTCGTCGACCGCCTTCTTGGTGTTCTTGCAGAGGTCCTCGAAGTTCTTGTGCTTCGTGCTGACGTCGGGGTGGAAGGTCTTCTGAAGCCAGTCGGAGGCTCCGATGCGGACCTGTTCCTTCCACTTGTCCTCGTCGCAGGCCTCGTCGTTGATCTCGATGCCCACGTGACCGGCGGCGCGCCTCAGCACGCCCTCGTCGTCACTGCGCGCGGCCTGGACGATCTCGCGGATCTGCGGCGGCGTCTTGCCTGCGATGTCGAACGGACTGCCCACACCGTTGAGCACGGTGTTCGCCTTGTCGTTCACCAACTGCGAGACCGTGTGGCAGGCGAAGCGCGTGGCGTCGGCGATGTGGTTGACGCTGTCCGCGACCGCTGCGGCCTTCTTCGAGAAGTCGGCGACGAACGCACGCGAGTTGTCCGCGGCCTTGCCGTCCCAGCTGGACCAGAGCTTGCCCATCGACTTCTCGGAGTCGGCCTGCTGGGTGCGCAGGTCCTTCGAGATCTGCCGCATCTCGATGATGTCTTCGTCGATCTTGTGGAAGTCGATGTCGCGCTGCTCTTCGTAGAGCGTCTTGACCGCTTTGAAGTCGGTGTTCAGGGTTGCGCCGACACCGAGGACGCCCTTGGCCTCCTGGTAGACCGGGAGGAAGTTCTCGAAGTACTTCAGGCCTTCCGCACCGGCGTCCAGCAGGAAGTTGGAGTTGCCGACGCCCGCGCCACCGTCGGCGGCGCGTTGCTCGGACTGGTCGAGCGTGTTCTGGCCGGCCTTCTTGGCGTTGTTGTGGTCGTCGATCTTCTTCTGACCGGCGTCCCCCGACTTCTTCGCGATGTCGTAGGCGTTGTTGAGCCGGTCTTCAGAGCTGTCCGACCAGGGCATGGAGTTCGACAACGACTGGCCGAAACCGTCACCGTAGGAGATGTCGTAGTCGTCGAGGTACCGCTCGAGCTCGTCGTTGTGCGTGCCCGTGACGTCCTTGTCCATCTCGGTCGTGTAATACGCCTCGAGAAGGGCTTTCTTCTGGTCCGGCGGGACCTCGGGGTTGTCGCAGAGCTTCTTGACTTCTTCCCAGCTGGGCATCCGCGACTACCTTCCCTGCTTGTTGACCTTGGTGGCGTTGGCCTCTTCGGTCCACGCGTAGCCGTTGGCCGACTCGCGCAGCTTGTCCGAGAGACCCTTCATCGCCGCGGAGTACGCGGCGATCGCCTCGCCCAGCTTCGGCAGGCCGGCGACGTACTTGCCCCCAGCGGCCTCGTGCGCACGTCCGAAGTCCTTCGGGCCCACGTTGGTCGCGGTGATCTTCGCCTTGTAGTTCTCGATCTCGGTCGCGATGCCTTGAATGGTCGTCGCGGACGACATCATTTCGCCGGCGTTGGCCTGAAAGCCAGACATGTGCTCCTGCCTCCCCTAGTCCCCGATCTGACGCAGTTCGGCTCAGCGGGGTTCCGCCATACAGTGCCAGCTCACGTCACAGGGTGACCTGAGCTCCGAGATGTCGGTTGCCTTAGTAAACAGCCATCCGGCGGGGTCCGCCGATGATCACCACTGATTGGGTGGAGGGGGTTGCTGACCAGGCTGTTGCTGGGGCCACTGCTGACCGGGCTGGGGCTGCTGGGGCCACTGCTGACCCTGTGGGGGACCCTGCGGCGGGTACGGCTGCTGCGGGTAGCCCTGCTGCTGGGGGTGACTCTGACCGGGCGGGAACTGCTGCGGGTGCTGGGGTCGCTTCTTCTGGTTCTTCACGACGATCACCACGACCACCGCGACGGCGACGAGTGCCAGCACGAACAGGGTGATCAGCAGCGCTACCGGGCCGAACTTCACGTTCTCGCCTCTCGGGTGGTGTCCACCGACGTGGGGCCGGCACGCGGCCGGCCCCCTCGTCGATCTCAGTGGACCGAGGAAACCACACCCGCGAGGCGTTGCGCTGCCGACTCCGCCTGTTCGTGGCTGGTGGCCTCGACCATCACCCGCACGAGCTGCTCGGTGCCGGACGGGCGCAGCAGCACGCGGCCCGTGTCCCCGAGCTCGGCCTCGACGGCGGCGACGGCCTCGCTGACCGAGGCGGCCTTCGCGACGGCGGCCTTGTCCGAGACCTTGACGTTGATCAGGACCTGCGGCAGGCGGCGCATCACCGAGGCGAGGTCGGCGAGCGACTTGCCGGTCTCGGCCATGCGGGCCATCAGGCGCAGCGCGGTGAGCAGACCGTCGCCGGTGGTGGCGTGGGCGGGCAGCACGACGTGGCCGGACTGCTCGCCGCCGAGCGAGTAGCCGCCGGCCTTGAGGTCCTGCAGCACGTACCGGTCGCCGACCGCAGTGGTGCGCAGCTGGATCTTCGCCTCCCGCATGGCGATGTGCAGGCCGAGGTTGCTCATCACCGTGGCGACCAGGGTGTCCTCGTACAGCTCGCCGGCGTCGCGCATGGCGAGGGCGAGGATCGCGAGGATCTGGTCGCCGTCGACGCTGTTGCCCTCGGCGTCCACGGCGAGGCAGCGGTCGGCGTCACCGTCGTGCGCGATGCCCAGGTCGGCACCGTGCTCGCGGACCGCGGCGGCCACGACGTCGATGTGGGTGGAGCCACAGCCGTCGTTGATGTTGAGGCCGTCCGGGGTCGCGTTGATCGCGATCACCTCGGCCCCGGCGCGGCGGTAGGCGTCCGGTGCGGCCACCGACGCGGCACCGTTCGCGCAGTCCACCACGACCTTGAGGCCGTCGAGGCGGTGCGGAGTGACCTTGAGCAGGTGCTCGACGTACTGGGTCTCGGCGTCCGTGATGTCGCGCACCCTGCCGATCGCGGCACCGGTCGGACGTTCGAAGCTCTGGCCCATGTGCTGCTCGATCTCGTCCTCGACCTGGTCGGGCAGCTTGTGGCCACCCGCGGCGAAGAGCTTGATCCCGTTGTCCGGCATCGCGTTGTGCGACGCGGAGATCATCACGCCGATGTCGGCGTTCAGTGCGGCGACCAGGTGGGCGACGGCCGGTGTGGGCAGCGCGCCGACCCGCAGGACGTCCGCGCCAGCCGAGGTGAGACCCGCGGTGACGGCGGCGTCGAGCATCTCGCTGCTGGCCCTGGGGTCGCGGCCGACCACGGCGACCGGGCGGTGGGAACGGTCGTGCTCGGCGAGCACGCGTGCCGCTGCGGCGGCGACGGACATCGCGAGCTCGGGGGTGAGATCGGCGTTGGCGAGACCACGCACTCCGTCGGTGCCGAACAAGCGGGCCATGAATCCTCCGAAATGGACACTGCGAGGCGGCGGGAAAGACCCGGAAAACACTGCGGGAGCAGCAGTTCGAGTTGAACTGCTGCTCCCGCAGGTACAGCTGACGCGTTAGATCAACGCTTGGAGTACTGAGGCGCCTTGCGGGCCTTCTTCAGACCGTACTTCTTGCGCTCCTTGACCCTCGGGTCACGGGTGAGGAAGCCGGCCTTCTTGAGGGCCGGGCGGTCCTCGGCGTCGACGGCGATCAGCGCACGCGCGATGGCGAGACGCAGCGCACCGGCCTGGCCGGTGATGCCGCCGCCACGCAGGTTCGCGATGACGTCGAAGGTCTCGGGCTTCTCCGTGGTGACGAGCGGCTCCTTGATGAGCTGCTGGTGCACCTTGTTCGGGAAGTAGTCCTCGAGGGCCTTGCCGTTCAGGGTGAACTTGCCGGTGCCGGGCACGAGGCGGACGCGGACGACGGCCTCCTTGCGGCGGCCGACGGTCTGGGCGAGGTGCGCGGCGCCGTTCAGCGAGGGCGCGACCACCGGCGCGGAGGTCTCGACGACCTCAGCCTCGGCGGCCTCGGCCTCGGGAGCCTCGACGACCTCGGCCTCGACAACCTCAGCCTCGACCGCGGGGGTCTCGACCTCAGGGGTCTCGTTCTCAGGGGTGGTCACAGGAACTTCCTCGGTGTACTCGTCGCTCACTGGGCGATCTTCTTGATCTCGAAGGCCTGCGGCTGCTGAGCAGCGTGCGGGTGGTTCGGCCCGCTGTAGACCTTGAGCTTGTTCGCGATCTGACGGCCAAGGCGGTTCTTGGGCAGCATGCCCTTGATCGCCTTCTCCACCAGGCGGTCCGGACGCGTGTCCAGGACCTCGCCGAAGGACTGCTTGCGCAGACCACCGGGGAAGCCCGAGTGGCGGTACTGGAACTCCTGGTCCCGCTTCGAACCGGTCAGCGCGACCTTGTCCGCGTTGACGACGATGACGAAGTCACCGGTGTCAACGTGCGGGGCGTAGGTCGGCTTGTGCTTGCCGCGCAGCAGCGTCGCGGCCTGGGTGGCGAGCCGGCCGAGCACCACGTCCTGGGCGTCGATCACGTGCCAGGTGCGGGTCACCTCACCGGGCTTCGGGCTGTACGTGCGCACGGATCTACCTCGTCGTCACTTGCGTCTGGGGTCACTGCGGCGGTTGCCCCAGACCGATCTTGGACGGACCAAGCGGTGGTTCCGAGACAGGCGCGGCACACATGGGCGCCAGCTACCGCACAACAACGTAAGAAGATACCGGATGGGTGGTGCGGGGACCAAAACGGCCCCTCCGAACACCCTCCTCCGGACGTACGCGAGCCCCGGACCACGTGGTTCCGGGGCTCGCGAGGGTCTAGCGACAGTGCACGCGGGTCTCAGCCCCAGCGCTGCGTGTTCTGCTGCTCAGCGGTGCGGTAGGCCTCGGCGGCCTGCTGCACGGCGGTACCGATGGCGGCGAGCACGGCCTGCAGGTCACCGGCGGCCTGGGCCCACTTGGCCTGCGACGCCTGGTAGGCACCCTGCGCGGCACCTTCCCACGCGGCCAGCGTCTTGTCGACCTGGGCCTTCAGGTCGTCGAGCTGCTGCTGAACCTGCGTGGCGCCGCTGCTGATCTGCGAGCCGGCGCTCTCGATCTCGCCGAAAGTAGCCTTGATTCCGTCCATGATCGATCTCCCCTAGATGTGGCTGAAGTTTTGAAGGCGTGAAGCGGTGATGGCGCAGACGATCAGAGGCGGTTGGCGATGGTGCCGATCGAGCCCTGCTGCTCTTCCTCGTTGCGCTTGTAGACCTCCGAGGAGCTCGAGATCTGGGAGCAGATCTCCATCAGCGCCTCCTGCACCTTGTTCGCGTCCTCCTGGAAGCGCTCGATCAGCTTCTGGAAGGCGGTGGCCGCAACGCCGGACCAGGCGGTGGCAACGCCGTCCGCGGCATTGCGAATCCCGCGGAGCGTGCCCTGCGTCTGCTGGTTCACATCGGCGATGTGCTTGGCCAGAGCGTCAAGGTCGCCAGGCGTGAGGTTAAAACCACCCATGGGAGATTCCCCCTTGCTTGAAGTTCAGGTCGTACTTCTTGGTTCGTACGCCTCTTCCGACGAGGACCCTGCCACGTCGGTTCCACCCTGTCGCGACTTCTTTCGAAGTAGTTGCGCTAGTAAACGGCTCCGGGTGAAACCAGGTGTCAGTAGAGGATTCGCGACTGCGAAAAGTCCTCGTCATCGTCACTCACACGGGGAAGCTGGCCACTCGGACCGGCGACAGCCACAGAACCGAGGGTGGTCGCCGACTCCACATCAACCGGCGCGGGAGCAGGCGGGGCAGTCAGTTCGGCGGCGTCAGGCGTCTGCTCGACCGGCAGTCCGCGGTCGTCGCGGAACCCCTTGGCCGCCTCGCGCACGTCCGCCGAGGTGACCTGAGCACCCGGTTCGACCTTCCGCTCACGCGCCTGCCTGGCCAGGTCACGCGTGCGTTCCCGCAGCTTGGCGTTCTGTTCACCGATCTCACCCGACGCTCGACGAGCACGGGTGACGGCGGCGCCCACGTCTGCGCGGAACCGGCCAAGAGCCTCGGTGGCGGACATCGGCAACTCCCCTGACGTAGCTACTTCGGCTTGATGACCAGTGAACGGACGACCTGCTCGCAGGCCGCGCCGACCTGCACCTTGCCCGCGTCGGTGGCCTGGCAGCCCACGCTCACCTGCGCTCTGCCGACGAACTGGATGTACCAGTCGACCGCGGCTCCGCTCACTTCTTCGCGATAGTGAACAACAGATTTGCCCGCGAATGTGGTCGCTTCAGCAAATCCCGACACCTTGTCGCCGTCGTCTTTGCGCTTGTCGTATTGGTTCTGCAGTTCTTTCAACGCGCGCGGGCGATCCGCGTCACTGTCGTAGAGAAGGGTTTGCTCCTGCACAGCAATGCGATCCACCGGCGAATCCGTGCCTGCGGTTTTGCGCTCGATCGGTTGCAAAAGCACCTGCCGGCTTTGCGCGACTCCGCCGGTCTGCTCCCACCCGTCCGGGCGGGTGAAGCTGTAGTCGTAGACAGCGATCTGGTTGGCCGGCGGATTCGACTGCTCCTGCGTCTTCCCGCGGTTCAGCCAGTAGTAGGCACCAGCACCGGCCGCCGCGAGCAGCACGACAACGCCGATCGTGACGAACAGCGGCGCCTTGCTCTTCTTCGGCGGAGGAGTGGCCGCGGGGAACACGGAGGGGTACTGCGAGACCGGCGGAGGCTGGATCCGGCGGGTGATCTTGCGGGTCGTGTCGTCGGTCACCCGCAGGTTGTGCGTGACGTCACCCGGACCACCTTGCGGCATCTTCTGTTGGGCGACGCCACCTGTCCGTTCCGGATCGAGGCTGACGGCCCGCAGCGCACCACGGGCAACAACGGTCTCCGGCTGGTCGATGCTCGTCGGCACCACCCGCGTGTGCTCGTGAACCAGCCGCGCGACGAGCGGGATCCGGCTGGACCCGCCCACCAGGAACACCCCAGCCAGCTGCTGAGGCGCGAGACCGGCGTCACGAACCGTGGCGCCGACCAACGCGGCAGCGCGGTTCAGCGGCGCGGTGATCAGCTGCTCCAGGTCGGACCGGGTGACGTGCGCGTCGGGGAACGGCGGCGGCATCGGCACGTCGGTGTAGGCGTGCCGGGACAGCGTCTCCTTGGCACCCCTGACGTCCTGCCGCAGCACCCGCCGCTTGCGCCGGTCGGCCATCTCGTGGCCCTCGACGAGCTGCCGCCACGCCTCGGGGTCCTTGGCCGCGACCAGCCCGCCGACGTGCTCCAGCAACGCCTGGTCGACGTCAGCGCCGCCGAAGCTCGGGTCGCCCTTCGCCGACAGCACCCGGAAACTCTTGCCTGCGCGCGCCACCACGCTCGCGTCAACAGTGCCGCCGCCGAGGTCGAGCACGGCGAGCGCGGCACCGTCCGGAATCGAGTGACTCGCGGAGTGGAAGACAGCCGCAGCGACCGGCTCCGGCACGAGCACCAGCTCACGGCCGAGGCCACGCGCCGCCTGAAGGAGCACGCGGGTGCGGACGGTTCCCCAGTCCGCAGGATGAGTGAGAACGAGGAGGTCTACGGGTGCCCCGCCACCAACCCGGCGCGCTTCTCCGACCGCACGAGTGAGCACCGCGCGCACGACATCCACGACGGGCAGCACAGTGCTGCCCAGCAGCAGCTCACCCTCGTCGACGCGGCGCTTCGGGTGCGGCTCGTAACGAGCGGGGTCGACGGCAGCCTGGCGCTCGGCCTCCTGCCCGACGAACAACGTCCCGTCGGCGGCTGCGAACACGGCGGACGGCACCAGCGGCTGGCCGTCGAACACGACGACCTGCGGCTCCCGGCCGTGGGCCGAAACGGCGACGCAGGTGCTCGACGTGCCGAAGTCGACCGCGACGTGCAGGCTCATGCACCTTCCCCTCTTCCGCGCACATGCTTACCCGATGCGACCGGCCCGGACGACACGGATGACAAAGCTCGCTCACTCAGCTCCGCGACTCGACGGTCACCGATCACGCCTCCGCCGGGCTTCCGCCAGCGCGGCCCGCAGCCGTTCCTCCGCATCGGCATCACCCGCGTCGGCGTAGTTCTCCAGGCTCGCGGTGACCATGTCGCTCACCTTGTCGTACAGGCCGAGCGCCAGGGTGGCCTCGGCGATCACGGCCAGCGCGCGCACGGTTCCGCGCCGGTCGCCGACGTCCTCGAGGATGGCCAGGGCCTTCTCCGCGCTCGTCAGCGCGAGCCCCGGGTCACCGAGAGCGAGGTCGACCTGGGCCACTTGAGCCGAGAGGTAGCCGACACCGCGGTTGTCGTCGAGCTCTGCCGCCAACTCCAGCGCCTCACGACTCGCCGCGCTCGCGCGCTCGAGATCACCACCCGCCAGAGCGCTCGACCCGATCCGGCTGAGCACCAGCGCGACCTCGTTCGGAACACCCCCGTCCCGGCTGAGCGCCAGCGCCTCGTCCATGACCCGCACCGACTCCGGATAACGACCTGCGGCGACGAGCGCGGTGCCCAGTTCGCGCAATGCGCTCAAGTACAGGTTCTGCACACCGCTGGCCCGTCCCGCGGCCACCGCACGCTCGGCGAGTGCGACCTGCGGTTGTCCGGTGTGGATCGTTGTGTAGTAGGTCAACGCGCCCAGCGCCGCGGCGAGCTCGGCATGGGCCCCGATCGCCTCGAACGCGTCGGCACAACGCGAGAACTGGGTGAGAACGTCCTCGGTGACACCACGCAGGGTCCGCTGGTTCGCCAGGTTCAGGTGTGAGCGCCACGCGACCAGTTCGTTCCCTTCGGCGAACGCCGCATCCCTGAGGCGCTCGCGCAGTTGAGCAGCGCGGTCGTGGGAGTACCGGTGGTCGAGGAAGAACTGCGTGCGGTCGACGAGGTCGGAGGCGTCCTGGACCCAGTTCTCCTGCAGGCAGTACGTGATCGCACGGTCGATGTTGACCATCTCGGCCGCCAGGAAGCTCTCACCGCCGGCCGCGATCCGCTCGATCTCGGAGCGGTCCAGCGCGGTCGACGCGGTGACGGGCCGCATCGGCAGCTCGTCCCCTCCTGCCCAGTCCTCGACCGTCACCTCGAGGAGAGTCATCAGGAGGCCGACGTAGTCGCGCATCGCCGCCGCGACGACCTGCTCGTCCTCCCCTCGCACCAGCTCGGCGGCGTACACCGCGAGCAGGTCGTGCAGGCGGTACCGGGGCTCGCCGGTCGCGTCGAGGCCGACCTCGTCGAGCAGGTTGGCCTCCACGAGCCGTTCGACGAGCCGCTCGCCGTCGCCGCCGGCCAGCACGCCGACCGTCCAGGAGGCCACATCCGTCGCGCCGAGCAGCCCGAGCCGGCGGAACGCCGTCGCGGCGTCAGCCGGCAGGACCTCGTAGCTCGGGCCGAACGTCGCACGGATCTCCAGATCCCCCATGGTGAGCTCGTCAAGGCGGTGGCGTTCGTCGGACAACCGACGGGCCAGCGACCCCAGCGGCAACGACTCGCGCGCGGCGAGGCGTGCCCCGGCGACCCTCAGCGCGAGTGGAAGGCCCCCGCAGGCTGCGGCGATCGCGCTCACCGCGGCCATGTCCGTGCCGGCCCGTTCGGTACCGAGGATGCTCGACAGCAACGCGATCCCGTCGTCCGTCGCGAGCGGCGGCACCCGCAGACTCTGCGCGCCCTCGACCTGGACGAGCTGGTGGCGGCTGCTCATCAGCACCGCGCAGCCGACCGTTCCTGGCAGCAACGGCCTGACCTGGTCCGGTCCCGCGGCGTCGTCCAACACCACCAGCATCGCGAGATCGGCCAGCTGGGCGCGGAAGGCCGCGCTGCGCGCCTCCACGCTGTCAGGGATGGCCGAAACGTCCACGCCCAGTGCCGACAGCAGCTCGGCGAGCACCTCGGCCGGTTCGCGCCGGTTGCCGCCGGCGCCGTTGAGGCGGACGAACAGCTGGCCGTCCGGGAAGCGGTCACGCAGCCGATGCGCGGCCTTGATGGTGAACGCGCTCTTGCCCACGCCGGGAGCACCGGTCAGCACCACGACCGGAACGCCGGGGGCCGCGAGCCGCTCCTCGACCTTGCGGAACAACTCCGTGCGGCCGACGAAACCGGCCGTGTCGGGCGGCAGCTGGCAGAGCGTCCTGCGCGGACGGGGCGGCTCCGGCAGGTCGCCGTTGAGCAGCGCGAGGTGCAGCTGCCGCAGTTCCGGTGACGGGTCGATGCCCAGCTCGTCAGCCAGCAGGCCGGTGACCTCGCGGTAGCTGTCGAGCGCCTCCGCCTGCCGGCCGGAGCGGTAGAGCGCAATCATCCGCTGCGCCCAGAACCGTTCCCGCAGCGGATGCTCCCTGGTCAAGGCAGTCAGCTCGGCCGCGAGATCACTCGCCCCGCCGCGGTCCAGATCGTTGTCGATGCGGCGTTCGAGGGCGTCGAGGCGTTCGTTCTCCAGGCGCGGCACCTCGTCGCGGTGCAACGCGTCCGACGCCACGTTCGCCAGTACCGGACCACGCCACAGCTCCGTGGCCGAGGCGAAGTCGCCGTCCTTCACCAGGCGGCGGAACCTCAGCAGGTCCAGCTCTTCCGGCCGAACCTCGGCCAGGTAGCCACCGCTCGTCGTGCGGACGCGGTTGGCAGCGCCGAGGGTCTGCCGGAGCCTGAGCACCGTCGTCTGCAACGTCTTGTGTGCGCGGTCGGCCGAGGGCGGGTCGCCTTCCCACAGGCGGTCGACCAGCTCGTCCACCGACATGAACTGATTGGGGCGCAGGAGCAACGTGGCCAGCAGCACCCGCCCGCGTCCACCCGCGATGGTCATCGGCTTGCCGTCGACCAGCACTTCGAGGGGACCGAGCACACGGAACTCGACGCTCATGACTCCCCGTCCCTCAGCTCGTCCAGCAGGGCCGCGAGTCTCCCTGCCGCCGACCCCTCGAAGACACGCTGGACGGCTGCCGCCTGATGCCACGCGGTCTCCGCCTCGGCGCGCCGTCCTAGGCCGCGCAGGACGACGACGAGCCGGGCCAGCGCCCATCCCTCGATTCGGGTGTTGCCGTACCTGCGCGCGGCTTCGAGTGCGATCTCCAGCTCGGGTTCGGCTTCCTCGAACCGACCTAATGCGACCAGTGCATTGCCCTTGGTGTAGCGATGCATCGACTGCTCGTACTCATCACCGTGTTCCGAGCTGACGACAAGCGCTTGCTCGCTCGTCGTCAGCGACTCGGCGTAACGTCCAAGCTTGAACAGGTTGACCGCGATGTTGCCGAGAGCGACGTTCTCCCGGAATCGGTCCCCCAGTTCTCTCGCGAGCTCGGCACCCCTGCGCGAGCACTCCAGCGCTTCTTCGTTGCGCCCGAGTTCGTTGTGGAGGGACGACATGTTGACCACCGCGCTGATCTCCACCATCGTGTCGCCCCGCTCTTGCGCGATTCGCATCGTTTCCTCGAGGTAGCGCTGTGCGTCCTCCAGGCGCCCGACGTCGTCGTACATGTAGGCCAGCCTGAGCTGCAGGATCCCTCGCTCTTCAAGGCTGGTTCCCGCACCCAGCAGCACCTCGAACATCTCGACGACTTCGCTGCTGCGATTTCTCCGCATTCGCAGGTAGGTGCAGATGTGTGCCGGAATGTACTGAGCGAGGTCGCTCCATCCGCGAGACAGAGCGGCGTGCAACACCGCTTTGAAGTTGTCCCATTCTTGGCCGCACCACGCCAGCGCGTCGAACCTGGAGTTGAACGTCTGCGGAGTCACGCCGGAGGTGACGGGGCCCGCCGTCGCGGTCTCCTTGATGCCCTCACGCCTCACCGCGTGCTCCAGGGTGTGGACGTACCACTCGGTCATCCGCAACGCGGCCACCTCGTCGTCTCCGCACAGTTCCGCGGAGTACGCACGCAGAAGGTCGTGCAGGCAGTACCGCCCGGCTGAACGCGTCTGCACGAGCGCATCGGCGACAAGCCGTTCCAACAGCCGCCGGGCTTGTGCAACGGTGACTCCCGCCAGCGCGGCGGCGGCACACACGTCGAAGTCCGAACCCGGATGGATGGACAGCAGCCGGAACATCCGCGCCGACTCGTCGTCCAACGCCCGATACGAGCACGAGAACACCGCACGAACGTCCACGTCGTAGAAGTCGCTGAACGCATCGAGCCGCTCGTTGCGCAGCTCCGTCACGAACTCACTCAGAGGCACGTCCGGGAACCGCGACACCCGTTCAGCGAAGACCCGGAGCGCCAATGGCAGTCCGGCGCAGTGTTGGACCATCTCGCGCGCAGCCTCAGGTTCGGCATCGAGCCGAGGTCCGCCGACGACCAGCTCGAGCAACGACCGCGCCGCGTCGACCTCCAACTGCCCCAGGCCTATCGCGGTCGCGTCGTGCTGCGAGACGAGCGCGCGCAGTTGGTTGCGGCTGGTGATGATCACTCGTACCCCGGCCGCACCGGGCAACACGGGCAGGACCTGGCGTACCGAAGCGGCGTTGTCCAGCACCAGCAACAGCCGCCGGTCGACCAGGGTGGTGCGCAACAACGCAAAGCGGGCCTCCGCATTGGGCGGCACCTTCTCAACGCCCAACCCTGCCAGCAACGTCTCGGCGACGGCGGCAGGATCGACAGGCTGGACCTCCGGGTCGAACCCGCGCAGGTTCACGTAGAGGTCGCCGTCCGGGTAGTTCTCACGCACCTCGCGAGCCCACCGCAACACCAGCGCGGTCTTGCCGACGCCACCGACACCATGCACGACCGAGACACCGGTCGCCTTGTCCAGGGCTTCGAGCTCTTCCTCACGCCCCACGAAGTTCCGCACACCGGCAGGGAGCTGGCGCGGAACCTGCCGACGCTCGCCAGGAGACACCTCGGCACGCAGGATCTGCTGGTGCAGCTCCTGCAACGCCGACCCCGGATCGACACCGAGCTCGTCGGCGAGCTTGGCCCGCACGTCCTGGTAAGCGCTCAACGCCTCGGCCTGCTGGCCCGACCGGTACAACGCGACCATCAGGTGACACCAGAACGGTTCCCGCAACGGGTGCTCGGTGACCAGCGACCGCAACTCAGCCACCAGCTCTCGCGCCAGCCCGCGGTCCAGGTCGGCCTCGATGCGCCGCTCCAACACCACGAGCCGCTCGTTGACGAGCTGCGGCACCTCCTCGCGCTGCAGCCGCTCCGACGCAACGTTGCCGAGCACAGGTCCTCGCCACAGCGCGGACGCGGCACCGAAGTCACCTGTACCGGCCAGTGCGCGGAACCGCAGCACGTCCAGCTGGTCCGGCTCGATCACGGCCAGATAGCCGCCGGTCCGGGTCTGCACGCAGTCGGCCTCGCCCAGCGCGACTCTCAACCGTCGCACGACCATCTGCAACGTCTTGTGCGCCCGGTCCGGCCGCGGAGGGGTACCGTCCCAGACCAGGTCCACCAGCTCGTCCACCGGCACGAACCGGTTGGCGCGCAGCAGGAGGGCCGCCAGCAGGATCTGGGACCGTCCAGCCGGGACCGTCACGGGCTCGCCGTCGAGAAGCACCTCCAACGGCCCCAGCACGCGGTACTCGGCTCGCACGACGTCCCCCCAGGTCACCTGCAGTGTAGGCGCTGTGATCACAGTGTGAGCGAAGTGTGAGCGGCTCCCGGCATAGTTCTTCTCAGCGGTGCTGGTGGCTGAGAAGACCTGGGGGGCCACCAGCACCGCTCATCAGTTCTCGGGGAGCGCGGCGAGATGAGCCCGCACCACTTCAGCGTTCGGGTGTTGGTGGTACTCCCACGCCTCCAGCGACTCGATCCACACTCGACGTGCTCGCACAAAGTCACCCAGCCCCAGGTACGCCTCGCCGAGCCACCTCTGCGCAGTGGCGATGTCCGACCAGCTGCCCACCTGGTTGAACCAGATGATCGACTGGTTGAGGAGTTCGACCGCCTGACCGAACTCATCCAGGCGCACGAGAATCGCGCCCCTGGTCATGGCCTCGTGCCCCGAGTCGTACGGGTTCTCAATGCCCTGCCGCAGCGTTTCCAGCTCGGCACAGCATTCGAGAGCTTTCTGGTACTCGCCCACGAAGATGAGCCCTTCGGCAACCTGGTGCAGAGCCATACTGATCAGCTCGTTGGTCGCGCTGGCATCACCACGCTGCAGGTCGAGCGCGGCTTGCGCGGTCTTCAGCGACTCGTGCGGACGGTCTCGCAGGATCAACGTCCACGCGAGGCCGCTCTGGCAGCGCACCTGTCCAGGCACGTCACCGAGTTCCGCGTAGGCGCGACCGCTCTCCGCGAATCTCCGCGCCGCATGCTCGTACCGGCCGAGCCTGGCGACCGCGACAGCTTCCAGGAACATCATCTTCGCGGCGCGTTCAAGTTCTCCTGCCCTGGCAGCGGCTCGTTCGGCGCTGGCGAGCGCCCACATCCAGTCCTGCCACGGACCGATCCGATCGACCAGGTCGAACGCGATCCACACGAGCTGCCAGGTGTGGCGGTCGAAGCCGTGGGCCTCGCTCTGGGCGATCACCGCTCGCAGCACGTTGCGTTCCGCTCGGAACCAGTCGTGGACAGCTTCCAGCTCGGTGAACGCCTCCGGACTCGTGCCGGGCAGCGGCACCGGCTCTTTCACGAACTGCCGGTGCCGCGCGTGATGATTTGCGTCGACTGCGATCAAGGTGTGGAGGTAGTGGTCGAACGTCCGCTCAAGCGCCGCGTCGCGAGCCTCAGCCGATTCCTCCGCCGCCGCGCGGTCCGCCGCGTAAACGCGCAGCAGGTCGTGGCAGTTGAAACGGCCAGGCACGTGCTCGACCAGCAGGTTCGCTCTAACCAGTTCCCGCACGCAGGCCAGCGTCTCTTCGACGGGCAACCCTGCGAGGCTTGCGGCGGCGGGCACGGTGATGTCCGGCCCTGGATGGACGCCGATCAGCCGGAACATCCGCGCGGCAGAGGGGCTGAGCTGCTGGTACGACCACTGGAAGACGGTTCGCACGCTGGTGGCCGCATCGCCGGTGTCCAACGTGTCGAGGCGGGTGCGTTCGTCCGCCAGCTCCGCGACCAGCGCGGACAGCGGAAGCGAAGGCGACTGTGCCGCGCGGGCCGCCACGATCGCCAACGCCAGTGGTAAGCCGCCGCACCACTTGATCAGCTCGTCGGCCGCACCAACCCGCTCCGCGCCTAGCCGACTCACGAGCAAAGCGTGGGCTTCGGCGTGGCTCAACACGTCCAACGCGAGCTGTTGCATACCCTCGTTGACCACCAAGCCCGTCAGCCGGTCGCGGCTAGTGATCAGCACCAGACAAGACGAGGGACCGGGCAACAGAGGGCGGACGTGTTCGGCGTCGCGGGCGTTGTCGAGCAGCACCAGGATGCGGCGGTCGGCTACGAGGCTGCGGTACAACGCGGCGGCGGCGTCGAGGTCGGCTGGCACGCGGTCGGGCGCTACGCCGAGGCCTTCCAGGAAGCGGCCCAGGGCGTCGCCACAAGTCATCGGGGCTCGGTGTTGGTCGAAGCCGCGCAGGTTCACGTAGAGCTGGCCGTCGGGGAAGCGGGAAGCGATCTCCCGCGCCCAGTGCACGGCCAAGGTCGTTTTGCCCACGCCGGCCGTTCCGGTGATGGCGACGATCGAGCCGCGCGTCAACGAGCCCAGTGCGCCAAGTTCGGCTGAGCGTCCTATGAAACGTGGAACGGCTACGGGCAGTTGGCGTGGCACCGGGCCACGTACTCGCACCGAACCGGAGAGCACCTGCTGGTGCACCGAACGCAGGTCCGCGCCTGGGTCTACGCCCAGTTCGTCGGCCAGCAGAGTGCGGACTTCCTGATAGGCGGACAAGGCCTGCGCCTGTTGGCCCGACTCGGCCAGTGCCAGCATCAGCTGCGCCCAGAAGGCTTCGCGGAACGGATGCGCGACGACGAGGCCGCGCAGTTCGGCGACCAGATCGGCGGCTCGGCCCGCGGCGAGGTCGGCGGCCACACGGCGTTCCAGGGCCAGCAGCCACTCCTCGGTCACCGGGGCGACGTCGTGCTGGTGCAGGGCGTCGGATCGGATGTCGGAGAGCATCGGGCCGCGCCACAACCCCAGAGCGGTGGCGAAATCACCGCGAGAGACCAGGGAACGGAAGCGTGCGAGGTCGAGGGCCGAAGGGTCCAACGACGCCCGGTAGCCGCCACGCGCGGTCTGCACGCAGCTCGCGGTGCCGAGTGCCTGGCGCAGGCGGGTCACGACCATCTGCAACGTCTTGTGCGCCCGGTCGGACGACGGCGGCTCGCCTTCCCACAGCCGTTCGATCAACACGTCCAACGACACGAACTGGTTGGGGCGCAGCAACAACGTCGCCAGCAGCACGCGGCAACGACCGGCTGGCACCGGCACAAGAACACCGTCGAGAAGGACCTCCAGCGGCCCGAGGACGCGGTACTCGACAGCCAAAGCTCCCCCGCACGTGACCGAAGTGTGAGCGTGATGCACGACCCTATGTCTGGCCGGTCCTGGCGCAGTTACCTCCCTCTTCACTGCGGCGGGACCGGCCTCTCCAACGACGCCAGCAGCGAGCGCACGTCGTCCGCCTTCGCGAAGCCGAGATCGTCGTAGATCTCCAGGGCGGCGAGGTAGTAGCCGCGGGCCGCGTCGGACGCGCCCAGGTCGCGCTTCAGGTCGGCCAGGCGCACCAGGGTGTCGGCCTGGTAGTGCCGGTACGACAGCGCGCCCTGCAGTTCGGCGGATCTGAGGTAGTTCGCCTCGGCGTCGGCGTAGCGGCCCAGCGCGCGGTAGATGCTGCCGAGCGTGTCGCGGTTCGAGGCCACGACGGTGTCGCGTTCGTCCGGCACCAGCAGGAGGAACATGTCGCGGGCCCGGACCGCCCAGACCACGGCTTCCTCGTGGGAGCCGAGCTCGTTGTGCACGAAGCCGAGCGACGCCGCGACGCTCGCGATCTCGATCTGGTCGCCACTCGCCTCCGCCACGTCCAGGGCGCGCGACAACGGTTCCAGGGCGTCGGTGTACTTGCCCTGGCGGCCCAGCACGTAGGCGAGGCCGCGCAGGTCGTTCGAGAGACCGATCTGGTCGCCCAGCCGGGAGTCCAGCTCGATGGCCGCGCGCAGCTGGTCAGAGGCCTCGTCGAACTGCTGCTCCGGCACCAGGAACGACACCAGGCCGCGCCGGGCCCGGCACTGCCCCTCGACGTCACCAGCCCGTTGAGCAGCCGCGATGGACAGACGCTGCAGGCGTTCGCCTTCTCGCCACCTGCCGGTCGCGAGCAGGAAGTGGCGGATCGCCCAGACCGTGCGCCACACGTGCCCGTCGAAGCCCGCCTCGCCCGCTGCGACGACCGCGGGTCCGAACACCGCGCGTTCCGAAGCGAACCAGCGATCGGCGTCCGCGGCCGTCGAGAACGCCAGCACGACGGTGCCGTCAGCAGGACGTGGTGTGGAGATGGGCTGGCGCAAGGGATCCGAACGGGACACCGCGGCCAGAGCGGAGTGCAGGAGGTGGTCGAAGAGCCGTTGCTGTGCGGCAGATCTCTCCTCAAAAGCCAACCCCGCAAGGGCCTCCTCCGCCGCATACGAACGCATCAGGTCGTGCAACCGGTAGCGGTCGTTCTGGCAGTTGATCAGGCTGTAGCGCACGAGCTCGTCCAGCGCCTCCCCGGAAAGCCCACCCATCAGGCTCGAAGCAGCCGGCTCGGTCACGTCCGGACCGGGATGAAGACCGAGCAACCCGAACAGAAGAGCAGCGGACGGGCTCAGACATCCGAAGGTCCACGAGAACACCGCGCGCACGCTCGTCAACGGATCGTCGGTGTCCAACGCGTCCAAAGCCGCGTCTTCGAGCTCCTCCACGAGCAGGCCGAGCGGGTGCTGGTCGAGCGTCGCCCGTGCGGCCACCACCGCGAGCGCCAACGGCAGCCCGGCGCACAGCTGAACGAGCCGCGCGGCCGCTGAAGGTTCGGAGTCGACCCGGTCCGCACCGACCCGGCCAGCGAACAACGCCATGGACGACGCGTGGTCCAGCACGTCCAGCGAGAACCCGTCAGGAGTCAAGCCGCGCAAGCGGTTGCGCGACGTGATCACCGCCAGGCTGCGCGACCCGCCGGGCAGCAGCGGACGCACCTGGGCCAGGTCGCGGACGTTGTCGAGCAGCACGAGCACGCGCCGGCGGGACAGCAACGAGCGGTAGCCGTCGAGCATCTCCTCGGTGCCGAGCGGAATCTCGTCCGCGGGCACGCCGAGCGCCAGCAGGAAGTCGCGCACCGCGCTGTTCGGGTGCACCGGCGCGCCCGTCGGGTCGAACCCGCGCAGGTCGGCGTACAGCTGCCCGTCGGGGAACCGGAGAGCGACCCGGTGCGCCCACTGCACGGCCAGCGAGGTCTTGCCGACGCCACCGCTGCCGTGGATCACCGCGAGCAGCCGCCCGGACCCGAGCACGTCGTCGAGCCTGTCCAGTTCGGACTCGCGGCCCACGAAATGAGGCAACGCCGTCGGCAGCTGACGCGGGACGTGATGCCGCACCACGACCGGCCTCGGCACGTCACCCGCGAGCACCTGCCGCTGCGCGTCCTGCAGCTGACGACCCGGCAACACGCCGAGCTGATCCTCGAGCAGGGCCGTGACCTCCTGGTACGCCGCGAGCGCGTCCGCCTGCTGGCCACCGCGGTGCAACGCCAGCATCAGCTGTGCCCAGAACACCTCGCGCAACGGGTGCTGCGCCGTGAGCACCCGCAGCTCCGGCACCAGTTCCGCCGCCACGCCCCGTGCGAGGTCCGCGCCGATCCGGTGTTCCAGCGCCACCAACCGTTCCTCGGCCAGCGCGGGCACGAGGTCGCGGTGCAACGACTCCGACGACACGTTCGCGAGCACCGGACCGCGCCACAACGCCGTCGCCTCCGCGTGCTCGCCGGTGTTCAAGTGCGCGCGAAACCTCAGCAGGTCCAGCTGCCCCGGCTCCACCACAGCGGTGTAACCACCGGCACCAGTACGCACGCAGCTCGCCGGTCCGAGCGCCTGCCGCAGCCTGGTCACGACCATGTGCACGGTCTTGCCCGCACGGTCGAGGCTCGGCGGCGTGCCGTCCCACAGCCGCTCGACGATCTCCGCGGTCGGCACGAACTCGTTGGCGCGCAACAGGAGCGTGGCGAGCAGCACGCGGCACCGACCGGCCGGCACGACGACCGGGGCGCCGTCGAGCAGCACCTCCAGCGGCCCCAGCACGCGGTACTCGACTCGCACGTCGTCCCTCTTCCCCCAGGTCGGACCGAGCAACGAGTCTATGGGCGTGGACTCGGTGTGACCGAAGTGTGAGCACGACAGGGCAAAGTAGTGATCAGCCGGACGACGAGAGTGACGCCAAGTTCTTTGGGGGGAGTCACGATCGTCGGCCTCAAGCGGGTGGGCCCTCCCCAGTGGACCTGCCCTCGACGAGATCCGGTCATGGGGGAACCGGACAGTCCCCTGCTGTTCGGTGGGCCCGCGGCTTCGGCTGCGGGCCCTTTACTTTTGTCCGGAAGGTCCCGCGTCAGCCGGTGTCATCGAGGCGTGAGCGACGTGTGAGCGACGTCCGGCAGAGTCCTGGTCAACCGGTTCGGCGGAGGCAGGAGAAGACCTGGGGGACCTCCGGCGAACCGGGGACAAATGGGGGGCAGCAGGTAGAACCCCTGCTACCTGGAAAGGGCCCGCGGCGATTGCCGCGGGCCCTTTCACGTTGCCGTGGAAACTAGTCCGGCTGGATCCAGGCGAACTGGATGCGCTGCTGACCGTGCTTGCGGGTCACCAGCGTGCCCCGGCCGGGAGGCTGCGGCGACGGCTTGAGGTTGCCGACGATGTTGCCCTCCTCCTTCGAACCGGAACCCACGAAGATCGGCGCCGAGATCTCCTTCAGCTTGCCCATCACCGGGTCGTACATCGCGCGGGACGCACCACCCATGCGGCGGGCCAGGATGATGTGCAGACCGACGTCCTTGGCCTGCGGGATGAACTCGGCCAGCGGCTGCAGCGGGTTCGCACCACCCTGCGGGGCCACCAGGTCGTAGTCGTCCACGATGATGAACACCTCGGGACCGGTCCACCAGGAGCGGTTCCGCAGCTGGTCCTGCGTCACGTCCGGGCCGGGCATGCGCTTGGTCAGCGAGCCCTTGACCTCCTGGACGTTCTGCGTCAGCTGCGTGGACGACACCGCGTAGCTCAGCAGGTGGTCGGTGTCGATGAAGCCGAGCAACGTGCGGCGGAAGTCCGCGAGCAGGATCAGCGCCTCGGACGAGGTGTAGCTGGTCATGATGCCGCGGATGATCGTGCGCAACATGTTCGTCTTGCCCGACTCGCCGTCGGCCAGCGCGAAGTAGTGCGGGTCCGCGTCGAAGTCCATGTAGACCGGCGCGAGCTCGTCCTCGTTGACGCCGACCGGGACCAGGTGGCCGCGGTTCGGGTTGTGCTGCTGGACCTGCGCCATGAACTGCGCGTAGTCGAGCAGGTCGGGCAGCATCCGGACCTGGGGCGCACGCGGACCCTGCCACGCCTGGGTGAGCTTGGCGCTGAGGTCCTGGACACCCGAGGAGATCGTGGTCGGGTCCTGCGAGGTGTCGATGCGCGGCAGGCCGGTGAGGAAGTGCAGCTTGTCACCGGTCAGACCGCGGCCGGGACGACCGGGCGGGACGTTGACCGCGACCTTGCGGTCGATCTCGGACTCGCTCGGGTCACCGAGACGCAGCTCGAACCGGGTGCCGAGGAGGTCCTTCATCGCGGGCCGGATCTCCGCCCACCGGTTGGCGGCGACGATCACGTGGACGCCGTAGGACAGACCCTGGGCGGCCAGCGCCTGGACCTGCGGCTCGACCATCTCGAACTCCTGGCGGAAGTTCATCCAGCCGTCCACGATCAGGAACGCGTCACCGAAGTTGTCGTCCTTGATCTCACCGCGGCGCTTGCGGTTGCGGAACTCGACCATCGAGTCGATGCGCTGGTCGCGCCAGCGCAGCTCGCGTTCGGTGATCAGGGTCTGCAGCTCGGCCACCATGCGGCGGACCTTGTCGACGTCGAGACGACCGGCGAACCCACCGACGTGCGGCATGTCCTCCATCGAGGCGAGCGTGCCACCACCGAGGTCGATGCAGTAGAACTGCGCCTCCTCCGGGGTGTGCGTCAGCGCCATCGACGCGATCATGGTCCTGAGCAGCGTCGACTTGCCCGACTGCGGACCACCGACGACCGCGCCGTGACCGGCGGCACCGGAGAAGTCCGCCCACAGCAGGTCGCGGCGCTGCTCGAACGGCTTGTCGACCACGCCGACCGGGATCTGCAGCTGCCCGTTCGCCGGGTAGCCCGGCGAGGTGAGACCGCGGTCCGGCGTCACGTCGAGCGGCGGCAGGATCGTGTCCATCGTCGGCGGCTCGTTGAGCGGCGGCAGCCACACCTCGTGCGCGGGCGGGCCCTGGCCGACGAGACGCTCGACGATGAGCTCGAGCTGGGTCGGCTCGTTGCCCTCGGTCTCCTTCTTCGGAGCCTCGGTCTTGACCGGCTCGATCGGCCGCTCCGGCTCCTTCGGGATCTCGATGAAGTCCGGAACGAAGAACCGCGGGCGCTTGTCGCTGCGCACGGCCACCGACTCGCCGGCGGACTGCATGCCCGACGGACGGTAGGTGCCCGAGACGTAGAGCGCCTTGAACCTGGTCAGCGGCATGCCCTGCACGCTGAGGTAACCCGAACCCGGGATCGGCGGCAGCTCGTAGGCGTCCGGCACACCGATCGCCGCGCGCGACTCGGCCGCGTTGAACGTCTTCAGACCGATCCGGTACGAGAGGAACGTGTCCAGACCGCGCAGCTTGCCTTCTTCCAGTCGCTGCGACGCGAGGAGCATGTGCATCTGCAGCGACCGGCCGACACGACCGATCTGGAGGAAGATGTCGATGAAGTCCGGCTTGGCCGTCAGCATCTCGGAGAACTCGTCGATGCAGATGAACAGGGCGGGCAGCGGGTCGATCTGGGCGCCGTTCTCGCGCGCCTTCTCGTAGTCCCAGACGTTCTTGTAGTTGCCCTTCGCGAGGACCTCCTGCCGGCGCGAGACCTCACCGGCGATGGCGTCCTTCATGCGGTCGACCAGGGTGAGGTCGCCGGCGAGGTTGGTGATCGTCGCGGCGACGTGCGGTGCCTTGTCCAGACCGAGGAACGTCGCACCACCCTTGAAGTCGACCAGAATCATGTTGAGCGCGGTCGACGAGTGCGAGGCCAGCAGACCCAGCACCAGGGTGCGGAGGAACTCCGACTTACCGGAACCGGTCGCGCCGATGCACAGGCCGTGCGGGCCCATGCCGTCCTCTGCCGCTTCCTTGATGTCGAGCTCGACCTGCTGGCCGTGCTCGCCGATGCCGAACGGGATGCGGTAGCGGTCGCGCTTGGGCCTCGGCCGCCACGCCTGCTGCACGTCGAACGTGATCGGGTCGCCGGGGATGCCCATGAACTCGAGCAGCGGCGGGTTGTTGGTCATCGCCAACGGGTCCTCGCCCGAGTCGCCACCGGCCTCACCGGCGGCACCCATGCGGTACGGCGAGAGCCTGCGGGCCAACGCCTCGGACTCGACGACGGACAGCCGGTCCGGCGCGCCGAACCACTCGACACCGCTCGCGGAACGAGCACCCAGCTGGTTGTTCTCGACGACGAGGCGCAGGCCGCGGCGGGCCGTCAGGTTGCCGAGGCACTCGGAGAGGTCGAGCAGCGTGACGCCGACCAGACCCTCCTCCAGGATGATCATCTCTTCGCGGCTGATGTCGCCGTCGTCGATGATGATCACGATGTGCGGCTGGTCCGGCGGCGGCGGGGCGTTGCGGGTGAACCGCTGCCGGTCTCGCAGGTTCTCGTCCAGCATCGCCTCGATCTCGGCGAGCGAGTTCGCCATCATGCGGCGCTGGCCGATGCCGTCGATGTCGGTGGGGTGCTGGGCGTGCGGCAGCCACTTCGCCCACTCCCACAGCTGCTTCGTGCGGCCCGCGCTGACGACCGCGATCAGCAGGTCGTCCGGGGCGTGGAAGGTGACGAGCTGGGCGATGAGGGCGCGCGCGACGTCGCGGCGGTCCTCGATGTCGCCGAGCAGGCCGACCGCGGCGAAACCGCGCAGTGCGATGGAGATCGGCAGTTCGGGCACGAGCGAGTGGGCGCGCACGAACCGGCGCAGCGCCAGCGTCGCGATCGGCTCGAGCTCCTCGACGGGACCGGTCTGCGGCGGCACCAGGCGGGTCGCGAGGCGCTGCGAGCCCCGGCCGGCGCGCAGGTGGCAGAAGTCCGGGTCGTTCTGACGGCGTTCCCACATGCGGCGGGTGGTGGCGAGCGACCACAGCATCTGCGGGTCCGGGTGCACCCACTCGCGTTCGGCGCGCTGTTCGTCCGCCGCCTCACGCGCACGGTCGCGCATCTGGCCGAGGTACCGCAGGTAGTCCTTGCGGTCCTCGTTCATCTCGGCTTTCTTCTGCCCCTTGCCGGAGCCCATGCCGCCCGCCATCATGCCGATGGTCGAGATCATCATCATGCCCGGCATGATCATCGCGGCCGGCTGCTTCGGCGTGAGCACGAGCATCATGCCCATCATGCCGACGGATGCGACGATCATCACGACCGGCATCGCCTTCATCATGATGTTGCCCGGGATGATCCGGGGGACCTCGGGTGGCGGTTCGAGGTGGACCTCACCGCCCGGAGGCCGGGGAGCAGCAAGGCGTGCCGTTCGCTTGAACTGCAGCGTGCTCAACTGACAGGCACCTCTTCGACTCTCGTTACGCCACCAGTAGCAACCGACACTATTGCGCATCTGAACGAGCCGCGAAGGTGGGTCGAGAAAAAACCCAGTCGAACGTGTTCCGCAAACGACACGTGCAGGAGGCGTCGGTGCGGCCATACTAGGGCCGCCCGGCGAGCGTCCGAGTGGACCAATAGGGTCGGGCTCAAGATTTGAACAAGTGCTGATCTGACTTAGGGGGCCCTGGTGGCGACCGGTACGACGGTGTTCAGCCGTGTCACGGTGGTGGCACCTCGAACGCGTATCGACGTCGCGCTGCCTGCCGACGTGGCGGTGGCCGATCTCCTGCCGATGCTGTTGGACATGGCGAGAGAGGCCACTCCGGACGGTGGCGTCCGGCACGGCGGCTGGTGCCTCGCGAAGCTCGGCGACAGCCCGCTCGACCCGGCGCGCACGCTCGCGTCGCTCGGCGTCGTCGACGGTGAGCTGCTGCAGTTGCGGCGCCGCAACGAGAACCCGCCGCCGCCGCTGTACGACGACGTGGTGGACGCGATCGCGGAGTCCGATCCGGACTCGTTCCGGCCGTGGACCAAGGAAACCGCGCAGAAGTTCGGTCACATCGCGGGCGCGCTCGCGTTGATCGCCTCCGCGGTGGCGTTGTTCCTGTCCGGCCCGGTGACAGTGGCGGGCAAGGGCAGCGGTCTCGCCGCCGCCATCGCCGCGGGTGTCACGGCGATCGCCGCACTGGCCACGGGCGCGACCATCGCGCGTGCGTACAAAGCAGTGTCGACGGGTGTGCTGATCGCCGCGTGCGGTTCGCTGCCGATGGCGTTCGTGGCCGGCTTCCACGCCGTGCCCGGGGTCAACTTCAACCCGAAGATGCTGCTGGCGTCCGCACTGCTGATGATCTTCGCGTGGGGCGGCATCCTGCTGATCGGCCAGGGCATCACGGTGTTCATCGCCGCGGCGACCGCCGGCACGCTGGTGGCCCTCGCGTTCCTCGTCGCCACGTTCGTCGACCACCCGCTCGCCGGAGTGGCCGCCGCGACCGGTGCCGTGGCGCTCGCCGCGCTGTCGATGCTGCCGAGGCTCACGCTGCAGCTGGCCAAGATCCCGCCGCCCACCGTGCCGACGAACGCCGAGGACCTCAAGGAGGACAGCGGTTTCCCGGAGTTCGCCGTCATCGAACGCCGCACCGCCGTCGCACACGAGTACCTGACCGGCATGATCATCGGCACGGGTGTGGTGGCCGCGCTGGCCGCGATCGTGGCCGCGGGCGCCAACACGATCTGGGGCCCGATCTACGGTGTCGCCGTCGCGATCGTGCTGATGATGCGCGGCCGTGCGTACGCGAACGGCGCGCAGGCCGTGGCACTGCTGTCCACCGGCATGTTCGCGAGCGCGGGCATCCTGCTCGGCTGGATGATCGGCTCCACCGAGTTCAACCGCATCGTGTTCGTGTTCGGCACGTTGCTGATCCTCGGCGCGGCCGCGCTCGTGCTCGGTGTCGTGTTCCCCGGCGCGAAGTTCTCGCCGCCGTTGCGCCGCACCGTCGACGTCATCGAGGCGATCCTCATCGCCTCCGTGGTGCCGCTGGCGCTCGCGGTCATGGACCTGTACGCCGTGTTCCGGGGTCTGATCGGGGCGGCATGAGGACCGGGATGAAGCGCACCACGGCGGCAGCGACCGCCGGACTGCTGCTGCTGACGGGGGCGTTGCCGCACGCCTCCGCCCAGCCGTCGTCATCGTCGTCGTCGGCCGCGGTCAAACCGAACTCGGTTCCGCCGGACCTGCCGGCGGGCGTGGGCCCGCCGAAGGACGAGGGCAAGCCCGACGTCACCTACACGCGCACCAACAAGGGGTGCGTGGAGTCCGACACCAAGAGCGAACTGATCAAGCAGATGCCCTGGGGCCAGGTCAGCCTGGCCCTGGACCAGGCCCACCGGTTCGCCAAGGGCAAGGGCGTCACGATCGCGATCATCGACACCGGTGTCGACCCCCGCAACCCGCGCTTCGGCAACCGGGTCAAGGGCGGCGGCGAGTACGTCGACGGCAACAAGAACGGCACGGACGACTGCGACGGCCACGGCACCGAGGTGGCGGGTGTCGCCGCGGCGGCCAAGACCGAGGGCGACTTCATCGGTGCCGCACCGGAAGCGACGATCCTCGCGATCCGCCAGACCAGCGACCGATTCGAGTTCAAGAGCCAGACCGAGAACCGTTCGTCGGCCGGCAAGGTGAGCACCCTGGCCATGGCCATCGTGCGCGCGGCCGACGCGGGCGCCCAGGTCATCAACATCTCGCTGACGAACTGCGGCACTCCCAAGGGTTTCAGCTCGGACGACCAGAAGCTGCAGGCCGCGATCAAGTACGCGGTGGACGTCAAGAACGTCGTGATCGTGACGGCGGCCGGCAACCTCAGCGACCAGGGCACCGGCTGTCCCAAGCAGAACGACAACCTGGACCCGAACAACGTCAACTCGATCTCGTCGCCGGCGTGGTTCGCCGACGACGTGCTCTCGGTGGCGTCGATCGCCCGCTCCGGCGCGGTGTCGTCGTTCAGCGTGTGGGGTCCGTGGGTCAGCATCGCCGCGCCGGGTGAGGAGATCATCTCCGTCGACCCCAAGGGCACCGGCCTGACGAACGCCAACGTGACCGCGCAGGGCACGACGGACATCAAGGGCACCAGCTTCGCCTCGCCGTACGTCGCGGGCATCACCGCGCTGGTGCGCGAGAGGTTCCCGACCCTGTCCGCGCGTCAGGTGATGGACCGCCTCAAGGCGACGGCACTGAACCCCGGCAACGTGTCCGGAAAGGACAACAAGGTCGGCTTCGGCATGATCAACCCGGTGGCCGCGCTGACCGCCGTGCTGCCCGCCGAGGCGAAGGGGTTCGAGAAGCCGGAGCCGAAGGAGATGAACACCTCCGTCACGCCGCCGCCCGGCATCGACTGGCCGCCGATCATCGTGGCGCTGTCGGGCATCGGGCTCGGTGGTGCGCTGCTGATGCTGACGCTGTTCGTGCGGAACTCGACGAACCGCAAGCGCAAACAAGCCTAGGTACCAACGAGAACGGCCCCGCTGGAGTCATCAGCGGGGCCGTTCTCGTTGCTCAGGCCGGCCCGCGGGCCGAGCTGTCCGTCACACTTGTCAGTCGTCCTCGCCGATCGTCTTCGGCGCCGCCTTCTTCGGCTTGCCGAGCAGGTCGTCGATCGAGCCGGTGAGGCGCATCTTCGCCTTGTGCTCCTTGTCGCCACCCTGCTGACCGCCGGCGCCGGCGCCGCCCATCATCCCGCCCATCATGCCGCCGCCCATCATCCCGGCACCGCCTTGCGGGGCCCCAGGACGTCCACCAGCGGCCGCGGCGGCCGGAGCGGCCCCAGCACCCTTCTCGGAGGGCGGAGGCTGCTCAGAAACGCCTGTGGCGCCCCCGAACTGCATCGGCTGCTGGGTTGCGGCAGCGGCGGGAGCACCCACCGAACCGACCCCGCCGCCGACGCCTCCGCCACCACCGCCGGTCGACGGGGTTCCGCCGCCTCCCTTGCCCGCGGTGGAAGTGCCGGTGTCAGCGGGCTTGCCCGGTTCCAGCGGCTTCGCCTCCGGCTTGGCGGGCGCGGTGTAGGTCCAGTCCTTGTCCGGGTACTTGTGCTCCATCTGCACGGAGCCGAACTTGCCGGCCTCACCGGAAACCCCGTCGCACAGCTTGAGAAACGCCTCCAGCACCTGCCGCGCGGACTCGTGCAGCTCGCGGACCGGGTCCTTGAGCTCCTCGATGTGCTTGATCGCGCGCTGGTCGCCCTCCACGGGCAGCGAGGCCGTGCCGGACACCGAGTCGGCGGTGTCGGCGAGCACGTGCGCCATGTCCTGCACGATGTCGCGCACGGCGTCGGCGGTCTCCTCCAGCGCGTCCGCCATGGCGTTCATCGCGTCGGACATGTCGCCGCCCGCGAGACCCACCTTGCGCATGTGGTCGAGGAACGCGTCCGCGTCCTTGCCCTGCCACCGCGCGTCGACGCCGCCGAGCGGTGCCGCGACGTGCTTGTTGACCGCCTCGGACACCTTCGCGGCCTTGCGCCAGCGTTCGGCTTCCTCGCGCAGGTCGTTCCAGTCGCCCACCAGCGGGTCGAAGAAGTCGTGCACGAGGTCGACGACACCGAGCTTGCGGCTCACCCGCGAGAGGTAGTCGAGCTCGGGACCGACCTCGGCCGCGATCTGCCTGCCGTTCTTGGTCACCACAGCTCCCCCTACCTCCGTTCGACCTTCTTGATGGCCTGCAGGGCCTCGTCCTCGTGGTGCCCGTGCTGCTTCGCCACGGCGTGCAGGCCCTTCGCGGCCGCGTCGAGCGTGTCGCAGGCGCGGGCGAGCTGGGAGTTGAGCAGCTCCGCCGCACGCGCGTAACCCTGGGCGCTGCCGAGCGTTCTGCCGATCTCGCCGAACGACTCGGGGCGCAGCGGGGACCCCTTCATGGCGTCGCGCACGCGCCTCAGATCGTCCGTCGTGCCGTCGATCCGGTCGGCGTACTGCTCCAACCACGCGGGATCGACGGAAATCCGACCGGCCACTGCTGTCCCCCTAAAAACGTTCCGGGTGCATTCCGTCCAAATACGACGGTGATGCACCCGGAACGGTTCCGCTACTTCTGGGCCTGCTGCTGCGGGTCCTTGATCTGACCCTTCTGAGCCGGCGTGATCGCGTCGAAGCTGCGGTTGGCCTCGTTCTTGTTGAGCTGCGGCCCCATCGGCAACAGGCTCAGGATCTGGTTCGGAGCCGGCGGGAAGTTGCCCTCCAGCCCGAGCGCCCCTGCGGTACCGGTGTCCGGGATGCCGTAGCGGACACCGCGTCCCGTGACGATCTGCATCGGCCCCGTGCCGTAGTCGCCGACGCCCTGGCTCGCGCGCACGACGGCCTGCTTGCCCGGCAGCATCAGGAACTGGTCGATGATCTCGCCACCGGCACCGGCCGCGTTCAGCTCGACCGGAGTCATCTCCGTCGGGCCGGGCAGCTTGGAGCCGATCGTCACCGAGGTGTGCTCGGAAGCGTTGCTGGCGGCGTAGTTGTCGGCCTTCCAGCCAAGACACACGACCGTGTTGTTCGCGTTCGCCTCGAGCGTGGTCGGGATCTTCTGCGGGAACGAGTCGAGCTTCAACGGCTTCGACGGGTCCTTGTGGTCCGCGACGGCGCTCGGCGACAGCTTGATCGCCTGCTTGTTGTTCGAGTACGCCCAGCGCAGCAGGTCGCCGACGGTCTCGTCGACGGTCTGGAAGCCGTCCTCCAGCGCCACCATCTGCTCGGTCCCGGCGCTGCGCTCGATCTCCACCAGCTCACCGATGTTGACGTTCGCCTCGGTGACGTAGGTCGCCTTCTTGCCCTGGTTCGGGATGACCGGCGCGCCCAGCGGGGCGACCTCGGGAATCGCGTTCAGCAACGCCGTGCTGATCGCGCGCGGGGTCTTGCCCTTCAGCTTCAGGGCGTTGAGCGCCTTGTCGTTCTTCAGGTCCACCTCGGCGCGCACCGTCGACGACGAGATGTCCTTGAGCAGCTGCGGCTTCTTGTAGATCAGGTACGCCTTCTTGGCGCCCGTGCGCTGCTGCACCAGCACGGCTTCCTCGCCCAGTTCGGCGTTGCCACCGCTGACACCCGCGATCACGGAGGTCTTGATCTGGTTGTCCGCCGCCTGGTCCTCGCGGAACTTGTCCAGCTCGAGGGTGTCGCAGACCGACCACTGCGCGTCGATGCGGAGGTTCGGCTTCGGCAGCACGTCCGGCGCGTCCGGCAGACCGGTGAGCCTGCCGCGCGGGAGCGTCGCCAGTGTGGACTCGCTCACCAGTTTCGGCTCGCCGCCCGCCACCTGGCTCTGCCCGCTGTTCGCCGTGCCGCCCGGCGCGTCGCCGCCACCGGCCTGCTGGTCGGGGTTGTTGCGGGAGTACCAGAGCAGCCGTGCCGATGCCAGGTTCGTCATCGGGATCAGCCGCTTCGGCGAGTTGTCGACCACGTAGACCTGGCCGGTCTCCTTGCTGATGGCGATCTGCGTGTTCTCGTCCAGCCGCGGTGCCGGCTTGAACAGCCCGAACACCAGGAAGCCGAGCAGACCGACGATGCCCAGGACCACACCCACAGCTGTCGCGCGCGAGTGGTTGCGCATGGGGTCATGCAGCATCACTGCGTCTCTGCGGACCAGAGCGGACTGCATCCGCCGCAGGACGAATTGGTAGGCCTGGACCTGTGACTTGGTGGTGGGTGTTGATGCCATTCTCGGCTCGCTGCTCTCCCAGTCGCGGTACGGTTCGGCAGGATAGCCGGACGCAGGTTGCTCCGTGGGCCGGTTCGCCAAGCCCACCGACCATCGAGGGGAAAGAGACCACAACGGATGTCCGTGACCACTCCACATCCGCCCCGGCCGAACCCAGGGATGGCACGGCCGCAGGGACCCGGGGGTCCTGGCCAGCAGGCACCTGTGCCGCCACGTCCCGTCGGGCGTGTCCGGCGCAGAGCTGCCGGAGTCAGCCTCGGCTCTTTGCCCGTCTCGAACGTAGTCACGATCGAGATCGGTCTCGCCATCGCACTCCTCGTTCTCACCCTGATGGGCGTGAAGACCTCCGGCGGCGCTCTCAACGTCGTCTCGGTGTCGATCGCCGGCGGTGTGCTGTTCATCGCACTGATCCTGGCGTTCACCCGATCGCGTGGTCGTTGGCTGACCCAGTGGATCGGTGTGCGGCTGCGCTACAACTTCCGTTCGCACAGCCGGACCGCGAAGCGCGTCGAGCCGCAGGAGTCCAAGCCCGGTGACGACGAGATGCAGGTGCTCGGCCCGGAGGACCCGCGCGTCGCGTTGCTGCGCCTCGCGATCCCGGACCTGGTGATCGCGAAGGGCGTCGACCACGAACGCCGTCCGCTCGCGCTGTCGTGGCACGACGGCGTGTGGACCGCGGTGCTGCTGGTCGACCCGACCCCGCCGCTGATCACACCGGTCGGCTCGGCACCGTCGCTGCCGCTCGGCGCGCTGGCGCCGTGCCTCGAGGACCGCGGTGTCGTGCTGGACGCGATCACCGTGATCTGGCACTGCTACCCCGGCAGCGCGGCGCTTCCGCCGAACTCGCCGGCGATCAGCTCGTACATGGAAGTACTCGGCTCGATGCCGGCCGCGGCCCGGCGCACCACGTGGATCACGGTGCGGCTCGACCCGCGCCGCTGCGGCGAGGCGATCAGGGAGCGCGGCGGCGGCGTCGTCGGCGCACACCGCGCGTTGATCGGCGCGTTGTCCCGTGTCCGCAACGCTTTGGAGTCCGCTGGCGTCACGATCCGCCCGCTCGACTCGGACGAGCTGCTGCGTGCCGCGATCTCGTCGGCCGAGCTCACCGCGGCCGTCGGCAACACGAACCCCGTGTCGCTGCGGGAGAAGTGGTCGGGCGTCACCGCGGGCGGCGTCGGTCACGCGAGCTACGCGATCACCGGCTGGCCGTCGAAGGGTCTCAAGGGAAACCTGAACGCCCTCACCGGTGTGCGCGCTCTCTCGTCGACGCTGGCGATGTCGATCTCACCGTCCCGTGAGGACGGTCAGGTCTCGCTGCGCGGCCTGGTGCGGGTGAGCGCCCGCACGCCGAGCGAGCTCGACCGTGCGGAGGACCAGCTGTCGAAGCTGAGCGACAAGCTGGACATCACGCTGACCCCGTTGCGGGGCATGCAGCTCGCCGGCCTGGCCGCGACGCTGCCGCTGGGAGGTGTGGCATGAGCTCGTCCCGTCTGCTCGACTCGCGCGGCCGCGGCGCGGTGGCACCGGAGTTCCTGGTGTCGCCGAACATGCTCGACGTGGTCAGCCCGAGCGGCGACCGCGGCGGCATGATGCTCGGTCAGGGCCCCAAGGGCGAGGCCCTGTCGGTGTCCGTGCTGCGCCCCACCCCGACCCGCATGGTGTGCGTGGGCGGCCTGTACCTGGCCCGCCAGATCGCGCTGAGGGCCATGGCCACCGGCGCGTGGATCATCATCGCCACGGGCCGCCCGCAGGCCTGGCAGCCCGTCGTCCGCGCGGCGGGCCAGGGCCCGGACGGCCGCCCGTCCCAGTTGGTGCAGCTGCGCCGTCTGTCCCCGGCCGACCTGCCGAGGCCGACCGAGGACATGCCGCTGCTGGTGATCCACGACGGCGGCCACGTCCCGCAGGAGCTGTTCCCGCCGCGTGCGCCGTGGCAGACCACGATGTACGTGCTGCCGTACCTGCACCCGCAGGCCTCGTCGACGGCGAACAACGCGGACCTCGTGCTGCTGCAACGCCTCCCGATGGGCCAGGCACAGCTGGCCGGTCAGATGTGGCGCCTGCGCCCGCAGATGTTCCAGCAGCTGACCCAGCTGAAGGACGACCAGGTCATCGCGATGGGCCAGGACATGTGGGCGCACCTGCGCCTGTACACCACGCCCATCGAGCAGCAGATCCTGGGAGCAGTACGCCGAGGCGATTGAGACGCTCGGCAATATAGGCGAAACCTTGCGCCCCGGACGGGTAACCGTTCGGGGCGCAATTGTTTTGTCCATAGCTCAGCGGCACCAACTAATTCACAGGGCACGCAAAACTGTGGAATCGCCATTCGATGGTAAATCCGTGGACCTTCTTGTGCGTAATCCGTCCGCGCCACTAAGAAAACTCTCACCTGCACAACCCTGCGACGAGGGAGCATGCTGCTATGGGAGAATCGTGGGCCAGACGAGCGGCCGGAATCGGACTGGTGGCGAGCACGACGCTCGTCCTGTCGTCCGTCTCCGCCACCGCTGCGCCCGAGGGGGAGATTCGCAACCTCGGTGCGTCGAACGCAGTCAAGGACAACTACATCGTCGTCCTGAAGGACTTCAGCACGACCAGCACCGCGGACCTCAGCGCTAAGTACAACGCCAAGGTGAAGCACACCTACAAGTCCGCTTTGCGCGGTTTCTCCGCGCAGATGTCCGAAACCCAGGCCAAGCGCCTGGCAGCCGACCCGTCCGTCGCCTACGTCGAGCAGGACGGCGAGGTGAGGATCTCCGAAACGCAGACCCCGACTCCGTCCTGGGGCCTGGACCGGATCGACCAGCGCGCGCTCCCCCTGGACAACAGCTACACCTACCCGAACCGGGGCGCGGGCGTCACCGCCTACATCATCGACACGGGCGTCCGCCTCACCCACAGCGACTTCGGCGGCCGAGCCGTCTCCGGCACCGACACGGTCGACAACGACAACGACGCCACCGACTGCAACGGCCACGGAACCCACGTCGCGGGCACCGTGGGCGGCACGAAGTACGGCGTCGCCAAGGACGTGAAACTGGTAGCCGTCCGAGTCCTCAACTGCAGCGGCTCCGGCACCTTCGCAGGCGTGATCGCGGGCATCGACTGGGTCACCAACGACGTCCAGACCAACCCGTCCCGCAAGCCCGCAGTGGCCAACATGTCCCTCGGCGGCGGCGCGAACCAAACCGTCGACGACGCCGTGAAGCGCTCCATCGCAGCAGGCGTCACCTACGGCCTCGCAGCGGGCAACGACAACGGCGGCAACGCCTGCAACACCTCCCCGGCCCGCACGCCGGAAGCCATCACCGTCGGCTCAACCGACCGAACCGACGCCCGCTCCTCGTTCTCGAACCTGGGCACCTGCCTGGACATCTTCGCCCCGGGCCGCGACATCACCAGCGCCTGGCTCACCGACGACAACGCCACCAACACCATCAGCGGCACCTCGATGGCCACCCCGCACGTGGTGGGCGCAGCGGCCGTCTACCTGGGCTCCTCCCCAACCGCCACGCCACAGCAGGTCCGCGACGCCCTGGTGGACAACGCCACCTCTGACGTGGTCACCAGCCCGGGCACCGGCTCCCCGAACAAGCTCCTGCACATCACCGGCACGGCCCCGGGCAACCCCCCGGGCCAGTGCCCGGCGGCCACCAACGACACCGACACGGCCATCCCCGACGGCGGCGCCATCACCAGCTCCATCACCATCGCCGACTGCAACGGCAAGGCCAGCGCCACCGGCTCCGTGAAGGTAGCCATCAAGCACACCTACCGAGGCGACCTGGAAGTGGCCCTGATCGCCCCCTCAGGCACCGTGAAGCTCCTGAAGGTGGCCAACGGCAGCGACAGCGCCGACGACATCAACGCCATCTACCCGGTCAACGTCAGCACCGAGGACGCCAACGGCACCTGGCAACTCCGAGTCCGCGACACCTTCAAGCAGGACACGGGCCTGATCGACGCCTGGACGCTGGACATCTAGCCCCAGACCACATCCCCACCCCTCGGAGCCCCCGGTCCCCCCGCCGGGGGCTCCTCCCTTTTCAGCGCAAGGCAGGACGGCGGCAGGGTGGGCGGAGCGGGGGCCAGCGCAAGGGGCGGGGCTGGAGCGGACCGGAGCATGGTCCAGCGCGGCGGAGCGAGGCGAGGGCAGGGCAAAGGCGGGGCGGGTCAATGGAGCAGGGATCTGGCGGGACTAGGGCCAGGACGGGGCGCGAAGCCGCAGGCGAGCAGTACCGATGGCGAAGCCGAGGCGAGGCGATGGCGAAGCCGAGCAGCTTTGGCGATGGCGAAGCCGAGCTGCAGTTAGCGAACACTCTAGGTGGGGTGGGTCCCGTCACGAGTCGTGGCTGATCGTTGGCCGCGCCAGGTCAGGGGTGTCAACTCGACACGCTTTTCGTCGAGTTGACACCC
>NZ_JBFAYI010000033.1:0-94531 GCF_040681245.1 Lentzea sp. NPDC051838 | reverse complement strand
TGCGTTGGTGGGGTGGGTCCCGTCACGAGTCGCGTCCGAGCGAGCCACACCCGAGGAGGGGTGTCAACTCGACGAAAAGCGTGTCGAGTTGACACCCCTCCTCGGGCGCGGCCAACGATCAGCCACGACTCGTGACGGGACCCACCCCCCCCGGTTTTTCTTGGCTAAGGGCAGCTCGGCTTCGCCTTCGCCAAGGCAACTCGGCTTCGCCTTCGCCACTGCAGCTCGCCTTCGCCTTCGCCAAGGCAACTCGGCTTCGCCTTCGCCACTGCAGCTCGCCTTCGGCGTCGCCAAGGCAGCTCGGCTACGCCTTCACCAAGGCAGCTCGGCTACGCCTTCACCAAGGCAGCTCGGCTTCGCCTTCGCCCCTGCCTCGGGCTTGAAAAGTGGTCGCTCTCGCTGGCGCTTGTTGCTTCCATCCCCTGGTGGACCTGGATGTTGTTGTGCTGTGGGTGCGGACGTCCTGGAGCAAGGCGTCTCGGGGTGGGGGTGGGGCCGCCTTGCGCAATGCTGCTGCTGAGGCGTTTGCGTTGCCTCATGGGCGGGCCGCTGTGCATCAGGTGACTCAGCACGAGGGGAACGGGTTCGCGCCGGTGTGGGGGGTCGAGCGCCGCTCGGTTGACCCTGATCGCCTTGAGTTGGTCGAGGAGGATGAGGTGTTGGCTGTGTTGTTGCGGGACACCATGCACGGAGCGCCTCGGCGGTGGCATCGGCCCTCGGCTGTGCGGTTGCGGCGTGGGGAGTGGGTTCGGTGGCGGATCAACCACCGGGTGGCTGGGTTGTGTGATGGCTCGTGGCACTACGAGTTGACCACGTTGAACCTGGCGTATGGGGGTGTGAGGGATCTGCGGGTGTTTCTTGGGGAGCCGACTCGGGTGGTGGATGAGCGGGCTCGGTTGAGCTAGGCGACTGCTTGGGCTGGGGCCGCGAAGGTGTTGCAGGCTGTGGTCGAGTTGGATTTGAAGCCTGTGCTTGCCCAGGTGGCCTGGTTGGCGGCTGTGCCGTGGGCGTTGTTTTCGGGCTTTTCCTCGACTGCGTACTGGAAGTCTTCCTGGGCCTGGCGGGCGAGGCTTGGGGTGATGGAGCCCTTGCCTGAGGCGCTGGTCAGGAACATGCCCGCGAAGCAGTTGGCTTGGAGCTCGATTCGGCGCGACATTTCCAGGCCCGCTGGGGTTTTCTCGCCCGCGTCGGTGATTTTGAGGTCGGCTGCGCGCAGGAGGCCGGTCAGGGCTTGGACGTGGTGGCCGTACTCGTGGCTGAGGGTGGCCAGGTGGGTGGCTGGGGCGTCGCCGCCGCCGTTGTCTCGCAGGCGGCTGGTGGGCATGTAGATGGTTCGGTTGCGGCCGCAGTAGTAGGCGACTGCGTGGTCGGATTCCGGGGCCGCGCCGCACGGGCCGTCTTTGAGGGTTGGCGAGGCGTCGAGGGTGGGCTTCTCGAAGGGCATGTTCGCGGAGGCGAGCAGAGGGCCCCAGGCTGCGTCCAGGCATTCGACGCCTGCCGCGTAGTAGGCGGCCAGTTGTTGGTCCGTGACGCCGAAGACCGGGAGCTGGCAGGTCACCGGGGGGATCGAGGCCGCGGTGATCAGGAACGGGTGGTCTGCCAGGCGGTAGACGGCTCGGGGGCGGACCGGGGTCGACGGCTCCGTCGAGGTTGAAGGTGACGGGGCTGGGCGGGAGCCTGCCAGGGCGTGGCCGGTGACCAGTCTGGGGCGGCTCAGTTGACCGATTCCGAGGACGAAGGCGACCACCAGCACGAACACGGCCCCGAGCATGACCGGGTTGTTCCTCGCTGGTTGGGTCACGTTTGCCCCTTTCGATCTAGGAGACTGAGCCTGCGTCCGCTGCCCAGGTGTTGCACTCGGAGGCCTTGTTCGAGCGGTAACCGCGGTCCACCCAGTTCGCGTTGTTCTCCGGGGTGCCGTGGTCCTTGGTGGGGTAGATGTCGTAGTCGCCTCGGTTGCCTGCGTCGGTCAGGCCTACACGGATTACATCTATCGGAACTGCGCCGTGCGACAAAGGGGCCAGGCTCATGCCGCCGAAGCAGGTGGCTTGCAGCTCCATCCGGCGGTTGAGGTCGAGGCCCTTCGGAGTATCCCACCCGCCCGCGTCGTACTGCGCGCGGTCCGACGCTTTGAGCATCCCGGTGAGCCACTGGATGTGGTGGCCGTACTCGTGGGCGAGCTGGCCCAGGTACTTGCCGGGGTGGTTCGGGTTGTTCGGGTTGCGTTCCGCGGCGTAGGCGTTGGCGGTCCAGTAGATGCCGCCCTGGCAGTAGCGCGCGGTCGAGTCCGGGCGCACGGTGCCGCACGGGTACTGCATCTGCTCGGTGACGACGTGCAGCTCAACCGGCTGGTAGGGCAGGTTGGCGGCGGCCAGGGCGGGCTTCCACATGCTTTCGATGCACGGGAGGGCGGCGCGCAGGAAGGCGTCCTGGCCCTGCGGGGAGTAGTCCATGGGCGGGAGCGGGCAGCCGCCGACGTTGTTCGCGCCGAAGTTCGGCTTCAGGAACGGGTGGTCGGCCAGGGCGTAGACGGCCTTCGGACCCACCGGGGTCGCCGGGGTGGACGGCGTGCGCGAGGCCGGGGCGCGCGACGTGGTCGTCGTCGCCGTCGTGGTCTCGGTGGTCGTCGTGTCGGCGAGGGTGGGGCTGTAGGTCGTGTAGTTCGAGTAGCCCGCGTCCTTGACGTTGCTGTTCATGGTCGCCGCGAAGACGCCCACCGCCCCGAGGCCGAGGATCACGACGCCGCCGAGGATCAGGGCGACGATCGGGCCGTTGCTCTTGGGACGGGGCGGCGGCATGACCGGGTACGGCGCGTAGCCACCGGGAGGCGTGCCCCAGGAGGGCTGCGGCGGTGGCATGACCGGGCGCGGGCCGGGTGGCGGGCCCCACTGCGGTGGCGGCGGGGCCTGCTGCGGCATGCCGTACGGAGGTGGCGGACCTTGAGGCGGACGCTGCCCGAGTGGTGCGGGCATGGGCGGAGGCCCGACCGGGCGTGGCGGTGGCCAGTTGCCCGGTGGCGGTGGTTGCGTCATCGCCTGAGGTCCCCCTATTGGTGAGCCTGGGTCGGGTACGAGCATATGCGGAGCGAGATCATGCGTCCCCCGACCGGGCTAACGCGTCCCGTCCACCTCTGTGAGACGCGCGGGACGGGGGATCGGTTCATGAGACGTCCGCTGAGCTCGCGGCCCAGGTGTTGCAGGCCTTGATGTCGTTCTGCTTGTGGCCGTGCATCACCCAACGGTTGTTGTTGGGCGCGCTGCCGTGGTCAGCCGGTGTGCGGTCGTAGTCGCCGCGTTGGCCGGCGTCCGACAGACCCATGTTCACGACGTCCATCGGGATGACGTTCTTGTGCGAGAAGGGTGCGAGCGTCATGCCGCCGAGGCACGTGGCTTGCAGCTCCTTGCGGCGGTTGAGGTCCAGGCCCTTCGCCGTGTCGAAGCCGCCGGCGTCGTACTGGGCCTCGCCCGCGGCCTTGAGGAAGCCCGCCAGCCACTGGATGTGGTGCCCGTACTCGTGGCTGAGCTGGCCCAGGTAGACGCCGGGGTGCCGGGTGCCGCCCTGTTCGTTCGCGTAGAAGCCCGCCGGCCAGTAGATGCCGCCCTGGCAGTAGCGCGCGGTCGCGTCCGTGCGGACCGTGCCGCACGGGTACTGCATCGGCGCGGTGACGAGGGTCAGTTCAACGGGCTGGTAGGGCAGGTTGGCGGCCTTCATCGCCGGCTCCCACGCCTTCTCGATGCACGGCAGCGCGGCGGACAGGAACGCCTCCTCGCCCGCCGGGTCGTAGCGCATGGGCGGCAACGGGCAGGAAGCGAAGTCGTTGGCACCGACGCCGGTGCTGAAGATCGGGTGGTCGGCGAGCCGGTAGACCGCCTTCGGGCCGGGCGGCTGCGTCGGCGTGGACTGCGCCTTCGTCGACGACGTGCGGGTGGCCGCCGTCGTCGTGGTCGTCGTGGTCTCGGTCGTCGTTGTGTAGGTGTAGGTGGGGCTATAGGTCGTGTAGCTCGAGTAGCCCGTGTCCTTCACCTTGCTGTTGAAGCTGGCCGCGAAGACGCCCACCGCGCCGAGGCCGAGGATCACCACGCCGCCCAGCACGAGGGCGAGGATCGGGCCGCTGCTGCTCCTGCGTGGCGGCGGCACCATCGGGTAGGGCGCGAAGCCCGGCTGGGGCTGGTGGCCCCAGGTGGGTTGCGGCGGAGGCATCACCGGGCGCGGTGGAGGAAGCGGTGCGCGGCCAGGAGGTGGGCCGTACGGCGGCGGGCTCATGGGTGGCGCGCCCATCGGAGGACGGCCTGGTGCGCCACCGGCCGGCGGTCCCATCGGCGGCGAGCTCACCGGTGGCGGACCGACCGGACGCGGCGGAACGGCGGGCGGCGGAACCACGGGGCGTGGCGCACCCCCAGGCGGTGGGCCCACTGGACGCATGGGCGACGGGCCCATCGGCGCTGGGCTCGTGGGCGGTGGTCCGTAGGGCGGCGGGCCCTGCGGACGGGCTCCGGGTGGGCGCTGCGGCATCGGCGGGCCGTACGGCGGTGGCGGGGGCACGGGTGGCTGGCCTACCGGGCGTGGTGGTGGTCGGTTGCCCGGTGGCGGTGGTTGCGTCATCGCCGTAAATCCCCCAGATGGCGTCTGTTCGAAAGTCCGCCGGAGCATATGAGGACTCCGCTATTGTCCGCAGCCGTGTTGAAGAACTGGGGAGTGGCGATCTTCGCCGCGGCCGCGCTGACGTCCACAACGGCTGTTGGCGCGCTCGCGCAGCCGCTTCCAGGCACGGTCAGCACCGAGGTCCGGATGAAGCTGGAGCGCGACTCCAAGCTGACCATCACCGAGACGGTTCACGTGCCGGACGGCAAGACCGTCGGCCGGACCGTCCCTTTGCGACTCGCCGTCGGCAACGACCTGGAGCGCCAGTACGAGGTCACCGACGCGAAGGTCGAGGGCAACGGCAAGGCGACGGTCACCGACGACCAGTTCAGCGTCAGGTTCGAGGGTGGCCAGGCCACGCTGACATACACGGTCGTCGGCGCAGTGGCCCCCGTCGGTGACGCGCTGGAGGTCCGCTGGCAGGTCGCGGGCGGCTGGGACACCGAGCTCGACAAGGTCGCCGTCACGTTCTCCGCGCCGGACTCGCCGACGTCGGTCAACTGCCTCGCCGGTCCGGTCGGGTCGTCGCAGCCGTGCACGAGCGCGGATCTCGCGGACGGCAAGGGCGTGCGGGCGCAGGAGATCAAGCTCGGCGCCGGCGAACGCGTCGACGTCGCGATCGGACTCTCGGCCGGTGTCGTGCCGCCGAACGCGGTCGTGGTCGAGCAGAACGGACTGGCCGCCGCGTTCGCGCTGACCCCGGTGAGCGGCATCGCGCTCGGCGGGCTGCTGATCCTCCTGCTCGGCGGTGTCGCGCTGCTCTGGTACCTCCGCGGCCGAGACGTCGCGGCACTGTCCAGCGAGGTCGGCGCGGTGTCCGTGCTGGTGCGCGACCAGAACGACAGGGTCGCGTTCGCCTCGCCGGACGGGGTGCTGCCCGGCCAGGTCGGCACGGTCGTCGACGAGCACGTGGACGTCGTCGACGTGACGGCCACGGTGATCGACCTCGCCGTCCGCAACTACCTCTGGATCGCCGAGACCGAGGGCCACGACTGGCAGATCGTGCGCCGCAACCCGGCCGACGAGTCGTTGTCCGGCTACGAGAAGGCCGTCTACGAAGCTCTTCTGCCGCAAGGGGCAGAGGCGGTGACGGTGTCGGAGCTGCGCGGCCGCGGGATCGACCTCGCGAGGGTCCGCGACGAGCTGTACACCGACGTCGTCGAGAAGCGCTGGTTCGTGCGCCGCCCCGACGCCGAGCGCAGCCTGTTCTGGTGGGTCGGCATCGGCATCGCGGTGCTCGGCGTGGTCGCCACGGTCGTGCTGGCGCTGACGATCGGCAACGCGCTGTTCGGCCTCGCGGTCGCGGTCGGTGGTGTCGCGCTGGCGTTCGGTGCCCGCTCGATGCCCGCCCGCACCAAGCGCGGCAGCGAACTGCTGGAACACGTCCGGGGCCTGCGCGGGTACCTGCACGGCGTGACGCCGAACGACGTCCCCGAAGACGACCGCGAGCTCGTGTTCTCCCGTTCGCTCCCGTACGCCGTGGTGCTCGGCGAGACCGAGCGCTGGCTCTCGACGTTCGGGCAGCAGGACCTCTATTGGTACGGGAACGCGTCCGACTTCCGCCGCAGCTTCCCCGCGTTCCTCGGGGCGCTGGACGGCGTGCTCGCCCAGGCGGGCCACCTGCGATCGCTCCGAGCGCCGAACCCGTAGGCTGGCGGGCATGGCCTCACCCGAACTGCACAGGTTCACGTTGCCCAACGGCCTGCGGGTGGTGCTCGCCCCCGACGCCAGCGCACCGGTCGTCGGCGTCAGCGTGCACTACGACGTCGGCTTCCGCTCCGAGCCGGAGGGGCGCACCGGTTTCGCGCACCTCTTCGAGCACCTCATGTTCCAGGGCAGCGAGAGCCTGGAGAAGCTGGCCCACTTCCGACATGTGCAGTCGTCGGGCGGCACGTTCAACGGGTCCACGCACCCGGACTACACGGACTACTACCAGGTGCTGCCGAGCGCGGCCCTGGAGCGGGCGCTGTTCCTCGAGGCCGACCGCATGCGCGCGCCGAAGATCACCGAGGAGAACCTCCGCAACCAGATCGACGTGGTGAAGGAGGAGATCCGGCTCAACGTGCTGAACCGCCCGTACGGCGGGTTCCCCTGGATCCTGCTGCCCGCGGTGCTGTTCAAGACGTTCGCCAACGCGCACAACGGCTACGGCGACTTCGTCGACCTGGAGAGCGCCACGGTCGACGACTGCGCGGAGTTCTTCGACACCTACTACTCGCCGGCGAACGCGGTGCTGACGGTCGCGGGCGACCTCGACGTCGAGGCCACGAAGACGTTGGTGGAGAAGCACTTCGGCGACGTGCCCTCCCGGCCGCGGCCGGAGCGCCCCTCGTTCGCCGAGCCCGCCCCGCAGGGCGAGGTGCGGCACGAGCACGGCGACGCGCTGGCCCCGCTGCCCGCGATCGCGATCGGCTACCGCGTCCCGGACCCGGTCACCGACATCGACGGCTACCTCGCGTACCTGGTGCTCGCCGGCGTGCTGACGGACGGCGACAGCTCGCGCCTGCAGCAGCGCCTCGTGCACCGCGAGGGCATCGTGATCGACCTGAACGCGGGCTGCGGCCTGTTCGGACCGCTCGAAGCGCGCGACCCGGACACGTTCAGCATCACCGCGATCCACACCCCCGAGGTCTCGCACGAGCAGGTCGTCGCGGCGATCGACGAGGAGCTGCAGAAGCTCGCGCAGGAGCCTCCGTCGGCAGAGGAACTCGCGAAGGTCACCGCCCGCTGGGCGTCGACCATGCACAAGGAGCACGACCGGCTGACGAACCGCACGCTGGGCCTCGGCTCCGCTGAGCTGCTGTTCGGCCGCGCCGAGCTGATCTACGAACTGCCCGAGCGGATCGCCTCGGTGACCGTGGACGAGGTGTCGGCGGCGGCCAAGGCGCTGCGCCCCGACGCCCGTGCCCTTCTTCTGATCAAGCCCACCGGAGGAGCCCAGTGACCTCGGCCAAGACCCACCGTTCCGCCGAGGAGATCGGACGCACCGAGGTAGGCCCGCGTCCGTTGCCGGAGCTGGGCTTCCAGAAGGCGGCGGCTGAGCTGTCCACTGTGGACACCACGCTGCCGAACGGCCTGCGCGTCATCGCGATTCGCCGCGCCACCGTGCCGATGGTCGAGGTGCGGCTGCGCGTCCCGTTCGCGGACCCGGCCGCGTCGAGCGTCGGCTCGCACCACTCGGCCCAGGCCGAGGTGCTCGCGAACACCGTGCTGACGGGTACGGCGACCCGGTCCCGCGTGCAGATCGACACCGAGCTGGCGCTGGTCGGCGGCGAGCTCGACTCCGTGGTCGACCCGGAGCGCCTGAGCTTCACCGGCAACGCGCTGGCCACCGGCCTCGGCACCGTGCTGGAAGTGCTGCGCGACGTGCTGACGTCCGCGGCGTACCCGGCCGACGAGCTGGAGCGCGAGCAGGCCCGCCTGGTCGAGCGCATCGCCCTCGCCCGGTCGCAGCCGAGCGTGATCGCGCGCGAGGCGCTGCAGAAGCTGCTCTACGGCGACCACCCGTACGCCAAGGAGATGCCGGAGGCCGACGAGGTCGCCGCCGTCACCCGCGACGACGTGCTCGCGTTGCACCGCAAGGCGTTGCTGCCGCGCGGCTCGGTCTTCGTGGTCGTCGGCGACGTCGACCCGGCTGCCGCGGTCGCTCAGATCGGTGACGCACTGGGCGCGTGGCAGGGCGAGGGCGAGGCCGTCCAGCTGCCGCCACTGCCCGCGGTCGAGGGTGGCGACGTGCTGCTGGTGCACCGCGCCGGTGCCGTGCAGTCGCAGATTCGCCTTGCCGCACAGGCGATTCCGCGCACCGACCCGCGTTACCCGGCGCTGCAGCTGGCGAACCTCGTGTACGGCGGGTTCTTCTCGTCGCGCCTGGTCGAGAACATCCGCGAGGACAAGGGCTACACCTACAGCGCCCGTTCGCACCCCGAGTTCACGGTCCACGGCGCGACGCTGCTGGTCGACGCGGACACGGCGTCCGACGTGACGGCGGCGGCGCTGCTGGAGACCCGCTACGAGCTCGCGCGCCTGGGCATGGTGCCGCCGTCGGAGTCCGAAGTGGACGTCGCCCGCAGCTACGCGATCGGCACGCTGCTCACCACGACGTCGTCGCAGTCCGGCCTGGCCTCGTTCCTGGTGAACCTCGTCGGTCTGGGCCTCGGCATCGACTGGCTGGTGGCGCACCCGCAGCGGCTGCAGGCGGTCACGCCGGAGCAGGTCGCCGCGGCGGCGCTGGAGTTCTTCGCTCCCGGCAACTTCACCGGCGTGCTGGTCGGTGACGCGGAGACGTTGAAGCCGAAGCTGTCCGCGCTGGGCGGGGTCTCGTTCCAGTGAGCTTCGACCTGGTCGCACTACCCGCGCTGTCGCGGTTCGCGATCGACCGGTGTGAGCCGTTGCGCGGCGACGACGAGAAGCTCGCCGCGCTCTGGCCCAAGGCCCGGATGATCGTCGTCGACACGCGCGGCCGCACGCTGGTCGCCGATCGAGGCACGCGCGTGGCCGACAGGCCCGCGCTCGACTTCGGCGATCAGCCGCCGGTGAACGCCGTCCTGCTGGGTGAGCAGGACGGCGTGGCGTACTTCGCCGTGCTGATGCCCGCCGAGGAAGGCGAGCAGGCTCCCGCGTCTCGTTCGTGGGCACCGCCGGCGCTCACCGACGAACCGCAGTGGCTCGACCTGCGGCAGTCCGGCGCCACTTTGGACGACATGTCGGCGGGGTTGTTCACGACCGCCGCGGCGTTGTTCCAGTGGCACCGGCTCGGCAAGTACTGCGCCAAGTGCGGTGCCAGGACGGTGCTGGAGAAGTCGGGCTGGACCAGCGTCTGCTCGGGCTGCGGGCGCGAGGAGTACCCGCGCACCGACGCCGCGGTGATCTGTCTCGTGCACGACGGCGCGGACCAGGTGCTGCTGGCGCGCGGTCCGGAGTGGCCGGAGGGCAGGTTCTCGGTGCTCGCCGGATTCGTCGAGGCGGGCGAGTCGCTGGAAGCCTGTGTCGCGCGGGAGATCTTCGAAGAGGTCGGCGTGACCGTGAAGGACATCCGCTACCTGGGCTCGCAGCCGTGGCCGTTCCCGCGGTCGCTGATGATCGGGTTCGAGGCCGTCGCGGATCCTTCCCAGCCGCTGAAGCTCGCCGACGGTGAGATCGCCGAGGCGAAGTGGGCCACGCGCGCCGACGTGCGGCAGGCGATCGAGGTCGCGGGCAGTGTTCCGGGCCTCGGGCTCGCCGGTGGCGCGTCGATCGCGTTCCGGATGCTGCAGAGCTGGGCGGGAGTCGTCTAGCCGGGTTGCGCCGATCGGAGTAATCCGGTGTGGTCTGGGTATGAGCAACCCGGAGCTGGAAGCACGCAACGCGGCGTTGCGCGGCCAGGTGGACACCATGCTGGCGAACCTCGAACGCCAGACCGCCCAGCTGAAGCAGGCCCAGGCCGAGGCGATGGCCAAGGTCGGCCGCGCGACCTCGCAGGACGGCCTGGTCGAGGTCACCGTCAACGCCGGCGGCATCGTCACCGGCGTCAGGTTCGCCCCGGCCGCGTTCGAGCGGAGCACGCCGGAGAAGCTGGGCCAGAGCGTCGTGACGACGATCCAGCAGGCCGCTCTCTCAGCGCGGGAGCAGGCCGACGCCGCGCTCGCGCCGTACCAGCAGGGCATCCCCGACCTGCCGGACCTCTTCCCCGGCATGCCGTCGTTGAAGGACCTCATCCCGACGCCGCCGCCGATCGTCCAGTCGCAACCGCAGCAGAGCGACGACGAGCCGCCGGAGTCCTTCATGGACCGTCGAGGGGGCCAGTGGTGACCGGCGGCTTCGAGGTAGACCCCACGGCACTGCGCTCGGCGTCGCCGAAGTTCTCGGCGGCAGGAGACAAGCTGCAGACCGCCTGGGACGCGCTGCGGGGCGTTCTGGACGCCAACAACGGCTGCTGGGGCGGCGACGACGCGGGCAAGGAGTTCGCCAAGTCCTACCTGCCGCTCGCTGACCAGGCGCGCCAGGCGTTCCCCGCGCTCACCGAAGGCATCCACTCGATCCGCTCAGGCCTGGACGCCTCGGCCGACACCTGGGAAGCCGTCGACCACGGTGGCGCCAAGTCGTTGGGAGGAAAGTGAGTCATGGGCATCGAGATCCCGGGCGCGGTCCAGTGGCTCACCCCGATCGTGGTCGGCGCGGACTGGCCGGAAGGCGACGAGACCAAGCTGCGCGCGATGCGGGACGCGTGGCAGGCCGCCGCGAAGTCGGTAGGAGAGGTGATCGGCGACGGCAACGGCGCGTCGTCGGCCGCGCTGGGCTGCATGAGCGGACAGACGGCGGAGAAGTTCAAGGAGTACTGGCAGAAGTACACCGAGGGTGACGCGTACCTGGTCAACCTCCAGCAGATCTGCGCCGACCTCGCGTCAGGCTGCGACAACGCGGCGCTGGGCATCGAGTACACGAAGCTCAGCATCATCGCCGCCCTGATCATCCTGGCCGCGCAGATCGCGGCGATGATCGCCTCGGCGGTGGCGACGTTCGGCGCCTCGACCGCCGGCATCCCGATCGCGCAGGCGGCGACCCAGCTCACCGTCCGGATGGTCTTCCAGCAGCTCGTGCGGCAGATCATCATCAACGTCGCGATCAACGTCGGCGTCGACGCGGCCATCCAGACCCTCCAGTTCGCCACGGGTGAGCGGAAGTCCTGGGACGTCAGCAAGACCGTCGACGCGGGCATCGCGGGTGTCGCCGCCGGTGTCGCGTCGGCAGGGGTCGGTATGGCCAGCCCGCTCGGTGGCACGAGCAAGAACTTCGTCCAGTCCGCCGCGACCGGTGCGGTGGAAGGCGCCGTCGCGGGTGCGGCCGGCAACGTGCTGAACAACGTCGCGCACGGCAAGGTCAGCGGGGAGGACTTCCTCAGCGCGGCGGTGTCCGGCGCCACCTCGGGCAGCGTCGGCGGCGCGATCGGCGGGATGCAGACGCGCCACGAGGGACTTTCGCAGACCTGGGAGACCGGCACGTCGCCGGACGGCCAGTACACGGCGGGCGCGAACACCCAGGGCCACGCCTTCCAGACGCCTGACGGGTCGACCGTCCGCGCGAACACCGACACCAATCCGCACGAGGGCGGCTGGCGCTCGGAGAACGCAGGCAAGTACATCCCGAGCGACGGCGGGCCGAACAACGTCAACGACCCCGAGGACAGCGACTACCAGGTCAAGTCCTCGGCGAACCCGCCACGGATGGTCGGCCATCTCGATCTGCCCGACCCTCCGCCTCGGAAGTAGTCAGCGCCAGGGCTGCCAGCCGGGGATCGGGGCGTGATCCGCACGGGTCTCGCCCCAGTCCGGGCTGGAGGCCGGCAGAACGTTGAGCTCCGCGATGCGCATGCGTTTGCGCACCCGCCACCAGTCGGCCAGCAGCCACGCGGTCAGCGGCACCGTGACCAGGATGCCGCCCCAGCCGATCGGGGCGATGTAGAGGAACATCCAGGCGAAGCTGCAGGAGACCGACGCCACGAACAGTCGCCACCCGATGCCGACGGTCTTGTAGTTGCTGCGGTCCAACCCGGTCGTCCGGCGCACGGCCCACAGACGAAGCTCGCGCCACTCCTCGATCGACATCTGCGTGCGCACGCCTGGGATCTGCTGTCGCGACTTGATCAGCTCTGCGAGCGCACCTGGTTGTGCCAAGGGCAGAACCCACTGCTGCGGCTGTGCGACCAGACGCAGCATCGGGCTGTCGCCGACGAGCATTCTGATCCCACCGGGAACGGGCCAGGCGTGCAGGCCCGATGAGGTGCCCGGCTGGACCAGCGTCAGGTCGCCGATCCACATCGCCTGCGGGTACACGCCACCGTCGTGCGACTTGTTCAGCTTGTGCACCAGTCGATCGCGCTGCACGTACAGCGACGCACCGTTGCGCAGTGGCACCCGCACCTCGACGTTGCGACCGAGGTTGGCGCCCAGCCGGAACATCCGCCCACCGAGGTACCCCAGCAGCGGGCCCGTCACCAGCAGGACCGGGATCCAGAGGTAGCCGCCTGAGCCGATCATCCAGAACACGCTGAGCGGCACCGGGAGGAGTGCGACCCGGCCCCAGGTTCGCGGCACGTTCCGGTTCAGCACCCACACCACAGCCGCGACAACGGGAACCGTGAGCACGACCCACGGGACGCGAGGTGTGGTGAGCAGTGCGATCGTAGGCGGCACAACGGTTCCGGCCAGCGCGAGCGTTGCGCCGACCAGCCACCGCACCGCGAGGGGCGGCCCGGTGAGTGACGTGGAGGGGCCCTCGACCGGCGTGGTCCGATCACCGGTCGGCGGTGGAGCCTGGCCCACCTCGGGGAAGTGGCCGTCCGTCCGCGTGGTGGGTTGCGAGTGCACGTCGGGCAGGCCGGAGACGCGGGACCGCACCAGCGAGACGAACCTCTGCGGCTCGTCGACCGGCAGCACCTGCTCGCCTCTCGTGGTTCGCAGCACCACGACGTCGCCTTCGGGCACGGGCAGTCCGCGACCATCGGTCAACGTGATCCACGGTGCCTCGCCGGGTACCGAGGCTCTGGTGCTGATGCCGAGGAGGTCGTTGAAGCCGTAGGACACCTTCGTCGGCCCGCTGGAGGCCAGTCGTCCACCGCCCGACACCGCGGTGATCTCCAGGCCGTTGCTCGTGACCTCGACCGCGTCCGAGTACCAGCTGGGCCTCGGGTCCACTCTGAACTCGAACAGCACCTTGCCGGGCGCGCGTTTCGACACCAGGTGGGCGAGGTACATCGCGGCGAACGGGAAGACGAACAGGATCGGCATGTTGACCGCGGGCGACTTGCTGCCCACGACGATCACGGCCGTGATCGCGATGACGAAGGAGACGCCCAGCGCGACGAAGGGCCAGTGGTGCGGTTTCACGACCTCATCCTGGCAGCGGACGGTCGTCGACGACGTGCTTCATGACCACGGTTGACCTCATCTGACGAACGCCGGGCAGCTTTACGAGGTGCTCGTCGTAGAGCTGTTGGTAGGCGGCGAGGTCGGTGGTGGCGATGCGCAGGAGGTAGTCAGGTTCGCCGAAAAGTCGTTGCGCCTGAAGGACGTTCGGGATGGCGGCGACGGCTCGTTCGAAGTCGGCGACCGTGCTCTCGTTCTCCCAGTGGACGGTGGCGAACGCGAGGGCCTCGAAGTTGAGGCCCACCGCGGCCGGGTCGACGACGGCTCGGTAGCCGCGGATCGCGCCGTCGCGTTCGAGGTCGCGCAGGCGGCGGTGGCACGGGGAGATGCTCAGGTTCACCCGCGCGGCCAGGTCGGTGACGGTCAGCCTGCCGTCCTGCTGGAGCTCGGCAAGAATCTGTCGGTCGACGGCGTCCATGGGCACATTCTTCCCCCAAAGGCTCGTGAACAGGGGTAAAGACGGGAACACCTTCGGGCGGTTGCTTCCTAGCCTTTCGGGTATGGAACTCGGCACGGTGATGGCGTTCCTGGCGGTGGACTTCCTGCTGGTCCTGACGCCGGGAGCGGACTGGGCGTACGCGATCGCGGCAGGGCTGCGCGGCAGGTTCGTGCTGCCCGCGGTGCTCGGCCTGGTCGCCGGGTACGCGGGCTACACGCTGCTCGCGGTGGCCGGGCTGGTGGTGGTCGTCGCGAGCTCGAAAGGGCTGCTCACCGCGTTGACCGTGGCCGGAGCCGCCTACCTGGTGTGGCTGGGCTGGGGAACGTTGGCGCGTCCCGCGAGTCCTGGTGCCGCGGCGGAACTGGCGGCGTCGCCGGGGCGGGTGGTGCTGCGGGGTGTGGGGATCAGCGGGTTGAACCCCAAAGCGATGTTGATGTTCGTGTCGTTGTTCCCGCAGTTCATCGACCCGGCCGGGGCATGGCCGGTGGCGGTGCAGACCGCGGTGCTCGGCGCGGTGCACATGGCGTTGTGCGCAGCGGTTTACCTCGGGGTCGGGGTGTTCGCGAAGGCCGTGCTGACCACCCGTCCGGGGGTGGCGCGGGTGGTGTCGCGGGTCAGCGGGGCGATGATGATCGGCATCGGCGGGGTGTTGCTCGTGGAGCGGATGGTCGGGTGAGCGCGTGGACGTGCGGGAGCGGATTCAGAGCAGTTTCGACAAACAGGGGTTGATGGCTCACCTCGGCGCGCGGCTCGGCGAGGTCGTGCCCGGCCGGGTGCACATCCTGCTGCCGGCACGCGCCGAGGTGACGCAGCAGAACGGGTACTTCCACGCCGGTGCCACCAGCGCGATCGCGGACAGCGCCGGTGGGTACGCGGCGTTCACGGTGTTTCCCGACGACACCTCCGTGCTCACCGTCGAGTTCAAGATCAACCTGTTGTCGCCGGCCGTGGGCGAGCACCTGGAGGCCGTCGGGACGGTGTTGAAGCCCGGCAGGACGTTGACGGTGTGCCGGCTCGACGTCTTCGCGGTGCGAGGAGAAGAACGCAAGCTGGTCGCGGCCGGGCAGCAGACGCTCATTCAGGTCGACGCGCGGCCCGACCGCTGACCCAGGATTCGTAGCTGTGCCAGCCGACCTCGGGGAACTCGGCGTGCAGTGCCGCGAGGTCGAGGTCCAGGCCGATCTCAGTGTGGTGGCGGAACATCGCGGCCAGGTCGGCCGAGTACTTCTCCGCCTGTGCCAACGGGATCTGGACGAACTCGGTGCCGCGAACCGCCGCCATCTCCTGGCCGGTGCGGCGGTCGCTCGCGATGTCGATGCGCCGGTTGCGGAAGCGGTCCGGTTGCTCGAACGCCAGCACGGCCATGGCGGCGATGTCCTCGGGTGCGATGAGGAACAGCTCGAGGTCGGGCGGGATCGGCAACGCGACCGGGCCTTCGCGGCCCATGAACGCGGCGGGTCCCAGCACTGTCCAGTGTGGATGGTGAGCGGCCAGGTGGCGTTCGATCTCGGCTTTGGTGTCGAAGTGCGGGATGCCGGTGCCGCGATCGGCGTTGGTGGCCGAGGTGAAGACGACGTGCGGGACGTGCCGGGCGGCGTCCACGGCGGCTTTGCCCTGCGCCACCTCACGAGGGTCGCTGAGCGGGGTCATGAGGAACACGCCGTCGACGCCCTGGAAAGCGTGGCGCAGTGATGCGGGGTCGTTGAAGTCGCCGTGAACGTCGTTGGCGTGCTTGGGGTTCCGGGTGACGCGGCGGACGTCGTGGCCACGTGACGACAGGAGCCGGGCGACGGCACCGCCCTGGGTACCGGTCGCGCCGGTGACTGCGATCTTCACCGAGCGATCCTGGAGACGTAGCCGTCGGGGCGCACGGTGGCTTCGGCGCCGTCCAGCACGATGCTGGTGCCCTTGCCGTCGGAGAGGTCGAGACCGGGGACGAACGTGCCCGCGAGCGGGTGGTCGCACGAGGTGTCGTAACGGATGTCGGTGCCCTGGATCATCGCGCCGAGGTGGCGTTTGACCTCGGGCAGGTCGAGCAGGTCGCTGACGATCGCGTGCAGCTCGCGCGAGTGCGGGTCCGGCCGGGTGAGCGCGACCTGGGCCATCGTGTTGCGCAGCACGCGTTCCGCGACCGGGTGGCGTTCGGCGGTGTAGGTGTCGATCAGCGCGGAGTCGCCGGTGGCGAGCTTCCAGCCGAGGTTGAGCGCGTCCTGCAGGCCCAGGTTGAGGCCCTGGCCGCCGAACGGTGAGTGGACGTGGGCCGCGTCGCCCGCGAGCAGGACGTTGCCGCGGCGGTAGGTGGTGGCCTGGCGGGTGTTGTCGGTCCAGACCGTGGCGGTGTGGACGGCCGTGATGCGGACGTCGCGGCCGCTCACCCTGCGCAGGGCGGCTTCGAGGGCATCGCGGGTCACGTCGCGGGTCGCGGGTGGGCCGTCGAACTCCATCAGCATGATCCGGCCCTTGAGCGGACCGAACGCGTGCACGCCGGCCGGGGTTCGGTGCCAGCCGAGCGGCAGGTCGCCCTCCAGGTCGACGATCGCCTGGTAGCCGGTGAGGGTCGGGTCGGTGCCGGGGAAGTCGAAGCCGGCGAGCTTGCGGACGGCACTGCGGCCGCCGTCGCAACCGACTACGTACTCGGTGCCGAGGTCGAGTGACGTGACCTCGACGCTGCGGCGGATCTCGACGCCGAGTTCGAGGGCGCGGGCTTCGAGGATTCGTTCGAGTGCTTGCTGGGTCAGCATGACGAGCGGCAGACCGTCCAGTTTGAACAGTCCGGCGAAGTGACCGGTGGCGCCGGTGGGGCGCCATGCGAGGCCTTCCGCTTCGGCCGCACTGACGGCGTCGATCGCTGGACCGAAGCCGCGCATCGCGAGCATCTGGTACGTGCGGCCGCTGATCATCTGGGCCTTGATGGTGTCGGCCTGGGAGGTGAGGCGTTCGAGCACGGTGGTGCGCACGCCTTGGAGGGCGAGCTCGGTGGCGAGCAGGAGGCCGACGGGGCCTGCGCCGACGACGGTGACGTCCCCAGAGGTTTTCATGCTCAACATTTGAGCGTGAAAACGTCGCGCCGTCAAATCTGTTTTAGGATGGGGCCGTGACCGAGCCGATCTTCTCGTGGCTGTACGTGCAGCAGGGCGTCGACGCCGTCAAGGCCGCGATGGGGCGGCGGATGGAGGCGGAGGCCGGGTGCTCATTGCTGGAGCACGTGGCGCTCTACCAGCTCTTCCGCAACGGCGGCAGGTTGCAGATGTCCGAGCTGGTCGAGCTGCTGGACGTGAGCCCGTCCGGCGTCACGCGGCTGGTCGAGCGGCTGGTCAAGCGCGGGTGGGTGACGCGCGAGCAGCCGCCGGACAACCGGCGGCTGGTCTATGCCGTGTTGACGTCAGCCGGCGAAGAGGCGTGCCAGGGCGTCACCGCGCGGGTGTACCGGGCGTCGGTCGCCGAGGAGTTCACCGGGTTGCTGAACGAACGCGACCTCGCCGACCTGCGCCGGATCGGGCGCAAGCTGATGGAGGGACACGGCCGGTGGGACGTGAAGAGGTTCGCGCCGTCAGAAGAGTGAGTTCAGGACGTGCTCCTCGGTGACCATCAGGCCGGTGGTGGCCATGGTCTCGGCGAGGTCGGGGTCCCAGCTCGCTTCTTCCGGTCTCGTGTTCAGGGTCGGCAGCTCCACGCCCCGTGCGATCAGCGTGGCCACCGCCTGGCGGTAGTCGGCGGCTGACATCCACCACGTCGATCCGCCGGTGTAGGCCAGGATCTCGTTGGTCGCGCGGATTCCGGCAGGCGTGAAGTCGTTGTGGCAGCGGACCTTCTTGCCGTCGAGGTGGTGTTTGGCCTGGGTGGTCAGGCCGGTGGGGAGGACCATCATCGGGCCGGGCACGCCGGACTCCAGCAGGCGCGGGCTGCGCACGACGAGGATCTGCTCTGCCGCGAAGGTGTCGTTGAGCGTCAGGTAGCCCTGGGAGGTCAGCACCGGGTTGCTGTAGACGTCGGGGAGAACGCCGGCGCGTTCCCAGTCCGTGCCCATGAGCTGCAACGCCTTGCCGACGATGCGGGCGAGCGGCTGGCCGTCGTCCAGCTCGTCGCCCGCCAGCTCGAAGCGCGACGTCCACCGCCGCGCCTCTGGTGTGAGCTGCGCGAGGATCTGCGCGGCGCGGAACGAGATCATCGGCAAGGCGGGCTGCGAGATCTTGCCGTACCTGCGCACGTGCTCGATCCACTCCGCGGCCCACGGCGCGTGCAGCAACCCGTGCTCGCGCAACGAGAACTTCAGCACGGCCTCCGCGGTCGAGGCCTCCTCGTCGGTGGACATGCCGACCGGCTTGCCGTGCACGGACTCCAGCACCGCGGGCAACGTGCTGCCATGGGCGCGGAGGTGCTCGTCCAGGCGTGCCAACGAGATCTGGCGACGCGCCGGGTGTGCGATCGGTTTGCGCAGCAGCTCGCCGAGCACGGTGGCGGTGGCGGCGTCCTCGACCCGGAAGCTGAACGCCGACCGGCCACCGCCCTCCATCGTCTCGCGGGCGAGGCGCCAGAACTCGGCCAGCTCGGGCCGGTCGTACTCGATCACGAGGCCAAACATAGGCCTTGACAGGCGGGGTCGGTGAGTGGACTCTTCCTAACCATGAGCGTTCTGCCTAATCGTGATAGGCAAGCCGAGCGGCGTGAGGCCACCCGAAGAGAGATAGTCGACGCCGCGTGGGAGATCGCGCGCCGCGACGGGCTGGCGGCGGTCACGTTGCGCGAGGTAGCGGCCATGATCGGCATGCGCTCACCGTCGCTGTACTCGCACTTCGACTCGAAGAACGCGATCTACGACGCGATGTTCCAGCAGGCCTGGACGCTCTTCCTGGACGAGCAACGCGGCCGCCTCGACCACCTGCCGCAAGCCCCGCGCGAGGCGTTGCTGGAGATCTGGCAGTACTTCTTCGACTTCTCCGTCGCCGACCTGGCCCGCTACCAGCTGATGAACCAGCGCTCCATCCCCGGTTTCGTGCCGTCCGAGGCCGCGTACGCCCCGTCGGTCGAGGTGATGGAGAACCTGATCACCGCCATGCACCGGCTCGGCGTCACGGAGCAGGACGACCTCGACCTGTTCCTGGCGCTCGGCGGCGGGCTGGTCGACATGCAGCTGGCCAACGACCCCGGCGGCGACCGCTGGCGCCGCCAGATCCCACGAGTGCTCGACATGTTCGCCGACGACATCGGCCTGCCCGGCCCGCCACTGAGGAGGACCCCATGACCGCCGCTCTGGACGCGAGACCCCGCACGTCAGCGCTCGACCGCGACACCGCGATGCAGCTGGCCAGGACCGAGTACGAACGGGTCGTGGCGCTGCTGTCAGGACTCTCAGCGCAGGACTGGGCGCGACCGACGGACTGCCCGGACTGGGACGTGCGGGCGATGGCCGCGCACATGCTCGGCATGGCGGAGATGTCCGCGTCGATCCGCGAGAGCATGCGCCAGGTCAAGGCGGCGGAGAAGGCCGGCGGGGTGTTCATCGACGCGCTGACCGAGCTTCAGGTGGCGGAGCGGACGGACATGTCCCCGGCCGCCATCGCCGCGCGGTACACCGAGGTGGCGCCCCGCGCGGTGAAGGGACGGCGTCGTACGCCGTGGTTCGTGCGCCGGTCGAAGATGGGCGCCGCGCAGGAGATCAACGGTCGTGACGAGGTGTGGTCGCTCGGCTTTCTCATCGACGTGATCATGACTCGTGACCCGTGGATGCACCGGGTCGACATCTCGCGGGCCGTTGGTGTGCCGATGGAACTGACCGCGGACCACGACGGCGTGCTCGTCGACGATGTCGTCCGCGAGTGGGCGGCGCGCCACGGTCAGCCGTTCACGTTGCGGCTGACCGGACCCGCGGGTGGCAAGTGGGGCAGCGGCGGCCCGGAGCTGGAGTTCGACGCGGTCGAGTTCTGCCGAGCGTTGTCCGGTCGTGGAAACGCTGCTCTGCAGACAGAAGTACCGTTCTAGGTGATCTTTGTGAAGATCTGTGCCGCCGAGGCATCCTCCGCGGCACGACCGGCGTCTACGAGACATGACAAAAATTCGACTGCTCGCCGCAGGGGTCACGGCGGCGGTCACGGCGGTCTTCCTGGCGCCAGTGCCCGCGAATGCCGACCCCCGGGCCGAGATCGCCGCGGACGCCCAAGCGGCGTTCGCCGTGTTCGACCGCAAGACCGGACGCACCACGATCGCCTGGGACCAGCACAAGCAGTACCGCTCGGCGTCGGTGGTCAAGATCCTCATCGCCCTCGACTACCTGGAGAAGCGCGGCCCTGACGCCGAGATCCCGCCGGCCGACCTGGTACGGCTGGAGCCGATGCTGAGGTCGAGCGACGACAACGCGGCTTCGGAGCTCTGGGTCCAGGAGGGCTGGGAGAAGATCGTCGAACGCATGGTCGTGAAGCTCGGGCTCGAGGACACCGCGCCGCCGGTCAACGTCGGGTTCTGGGGCTACACGGCGCTCAGCGCGTCGGACGTCGTCAAGATCTACCGTTACCTGCTCGACGAGGCACACCCGAAGATCCGCGACTTCATCATGGGCAACCTGCACCAGGCGACGAAGTGCGCGACCGACGGCTTCGACCAGTCGTTCGGCCTGCCGAGCGTCGTGCACGGCGAGGTGGCCTACAAGCAGGGGTGGTCGCGGTTCGGTGACGTCCCGCCCAGGCCTTGTGTCGAGAAGCCGAAGCCGCCGACCTACCCCGGTGTCGGCAAGGACGGTCCGGTGGGTCAGGACCTGCGTTCGGCCGATGTCGACCTGACGCGTCCAGCGATGCACACCACCGGCACCTACGGCCGGAACGACCGCAAGATCATGGTCGTGCTGACGCTGGAGCCGGTGGGCACCACCTGGGACGTCTCGGCCGAGCGGATCACCAGGCTCACGCGCGCCGTGCACCTGGCGGACCGCATCCTCGACTGACGGGCCGGCGCCGCGCTACGGGTCGATGCGATCCAGCGCGGCGCCGTCCCACGTCGTCTGCGTGCACGCGACACCACGGCCGTTCTTGGGCCGCAGCACGTCGTAGATGTGCATGCGCGGGATCTTGTCGGACACGCCCCAGCCGCTCGGCCAGGTGATCACCCAGTCCATGTCGAGGTCGACCAGCAACCCCAGCATGCGCGCGATCGTCGGGTCGTCCAGCCGCTCGAACGCCTCGTCCAGCAGCACCAGCCGCAACGGGTCGAACTCGTCGCTCACCGCGTCGTAGAAGCTCGCCGCCGCCGCGAACAGCGTCACGTACGAGATCAGCCGGGTCTCGCCGGACGAGAGTTGCCTGAGTCGCCGTTCGCGCGGATTTCCGTCCGGGCCGGTGTCCGCCACCGTCACCGTGAACTGGTGCCACGTCCGGTAGTCGAGCGCCCGCGACAGGATCTCCGCGTAGCCGCCGGAGTGCGTGTCGCGCTCGTTCTCGATCCGTTCGGTGAAGACGCGCCGCAGCGTGGCGTCCTGCTCGGGCGTGCGCTCGCCGAACGGCAACCGCACCAGCGCAAGCGCTTGCCTCGTGGCGTCGTCCAACGCGCTCGACGACTTCCAGGCCAGCTTGACGTGTACGCCCTGGCTCGAACGGGCCTGGCCGAGCACCTCGTTCATGCGCTTGGTCAGGTCCTCGGCGACGGTGATCTGGCCGCGCAGCCACTCGGCCAGGTCGCGGATCAGGTAGTCGGCGAAGATGCCCTGGTACTGCTCGTCGAGGAACCCGCGCTGCTCCGCCAGCTTCGTGGTGACCTGGCGGGCGGCGACGGCGACGGGCTTCGCGCCCTCCTCGCCGGTGACCGTCACGGTGAGCAGACCCGCGTGCTGTTCGGCGGCGATGTCGTGGCTGCCGGCGAGCGAGGTCTGCAACGCCTGGAGCTTGGCGATGACGGTCGCCTCGGTGCCGCCGCGACGGTCGGGAGTGTCGGCGATGGATTGGCGCACCGAGGCTTCGAGGGTGGCGGCGGTGGGCTGCGCACCCTCCTCGCCACTCCCGGATCCGTCGGCGACCTCTGGCAGCGCAGCCACCACCAGACCCGGTGCCCTCACCGTGGCCGTGAAGTTCGCGCTCGCCCGGTCCCTCGCCTCGTCGGCCTCCGCGACCTGAGTGGAGTTGGTCTCCAGCAACGCTTCGAGCTTCGCTGCCTGCTCACGCGCGGTCGTGATGCTCTCGCGGACACCCTTGAGGTCCTCGCGCATCTTCTTGCGCGACTTCTCCAACTGGGTGAGCTGCTCGCTGATCTCCTTGGCCTCACCGCCGACCGCGTCCGTCAGCTCGGCCAGCGTGCCTGCCTGAGCCGCGTAGTCGACGCACCGGGCATCGGCGTCGGTCTCGGCGGTCTGCCGGTCCGCGACGGCCTCGTGGTAGCGGTGCGAGGCGTCGGTGAGGTCGGAAATCGTGCCCTGGCAACGCCTCTTGACCGCGTCGCCGAGCAGGTCGGCCGTGCGCTGGGCTTCCGAAGCCGCTGCCTGGGCCTGTCTGAGTGCCTCGGTGTCGCTCGGAAGGCCTGCATCTCCGGCTTGGCGGGTTAGTTCGGAGCGAGCCGCTTCCAACCGCGCGTTGGCGTTCTCCAGCGCGTCACGCAGCTCGAACGTCCGTTGCTGCGACCGTGCCGCGGACTCCTCGGCGGCCTGCACCCGGCTGTGCTTGGCGATCAGCTCGCTGTCGCCGGGGAACGCCTCGACGTGCGCTTCCCACGTCGCAACGTGCTCGTGCGCGCGGGCCAGCTCGTCCTCGGCGGTGCCGAGTTGAGTGCGCAGCTCGGCTAGTTCTTCTTCCAGCGCACCGATTCGGCGGCCACGTGCGGCTTCTCGCGCACCGGCGCCGATGAACTCGGCCTCTGGCTTGGTCCAGCGGCCGGTCAGCACGCCCGTGCGCCAGTCACCGCTGGTCGTCATGTCGTCCAGCGACACGGCGCGCAGCAGGTCCGCGACGAGAGACTCCGGCACCGGCGAACCCTCGACGGCGGGTACCAGGAAGTCGGCCAGCGAACGGCCGTCGACCGCTTCCCGTGGCACCGCAAGGACATCGTTCAGGTCACTGCCCTGCTGCGTCACCCAGGCGTCGAGCAGACCGCTCGCCTGCAGTGCCGCTTCCAGCCCGGCGCGCTCGTCGTCGCTCAACGACGGCGAGAAGTCCACGAGCCGGTAGAAAGGCGCGCCGGCAGCCGTGTCGCGCGAAGACGACGTGTACTGGCCCGGCACCGGAACACGCTCGTTGCCCGAACGCAGGCCGACGAGCTCTTCGTCCAAAGTGTCGAGGCGGGCGCGGAGTTCGGTGCGCTGCTGCGTGAACGCGTGCGCGGCGTCGCGAGCTGCCTGCACGAGAGGTCCGACCCACTCGCGGGCGGTGCCGCTCAACGCCTTCGCCGCCGCTGGATCCGGGGTTTGGGGCAACTTGAGCGACTCGGCGGGGCGTTCGTCGAGCAACGGGCCGCTGGACGTCCACGCCTCGACCTGCTCCAGCCAGGTCTGCACGACCTCGGCCAGTTCCTGCAGCTCCTGGTTGCGCAGCGCGGTCGACTCGGTCGCGCCGAGCTGGGCGTCACGGGCCTTCTGCCGCAACGACTCCACCTCGCGGTGCTGCGAGTCCAGAGCCAGCGCCTGCTCGTGCAGCGAGAGCGCCAACGCACCTCGTTGGCGCGCAAGGGAAGCGATGCCCGAGGTCTGGTCGGTCACCGACGCCAGCGCGGCCAGCACGTCCTCGGTCGCGGCGGCCGGTGGCACCCGGCGTTCGATCGGCAGCGGCCCGGCCTCGGGATCCGGCTTGGCACGCACGGAGTCCGTGCTCACGGTGGCCTCGGCGGCCGGAACCTGCGGCACGTCCGGCGCGAGGTCCGAGTCCATGCCCGCGAGCCTGAGGTTCTCGCGCAACGGATCGCTCAACGCGTCTGCGGCCTGCAAGTCCTCAGCGAGGCGTCGCAGCAGCCGCAGCACGTTGTCGACGGCCGCGTCTTCCTGCGCGCGCTGGCGATGAGCCGTTTCCAACGCCGCGACCGCGGAGGAACGCTTCTCCGCGACGAGGTTCTCGCGCGTCTTGAGGTCCTGGAGGTCGCGGAACGCCGGCAGTTCCTTCAGCGCCGCGATCGTTTCCTCGGCTTGTTGCTCGCCGGTCTCCATGTCGACCAGTGCCTGCTCGGACGCCGCGCGTTCCATCCGCGTGACGTCCAGGTCCTGCGTGAGCTTCGACTGCTCGCGCCGCAACTTCGTCACCGAACGCTCGGCGGCGTCCAGACGTTCGGAGGCGGATCGCAGTCCGCCGAACGCGTAGTCGCTGTAGGTCTTGAGGAACGTCGACAGCGCACTGTCCGCAGAGGACAGTCGGACGATGTTCTCGCGGATCGACTCCAGGTCGTCGAACGACGTCGCGAGCTGCTCGATCATCGTCTGGTCGAGCGGCGGCAGGGCGTCGCTGAGAATCTGCTCCAGCTGCCCTTCCAGCACCTTCAGACCGACGTCCGGGTTGCGCAGCGTCCGCTGGAGGTGCAGCAGGTCCGGGTAGCGCGCGGCGGGCACGCCGTAGACCGCGTCGGCGATCTTCGCGCGGAACGCCTGCTCCTCGAACATGCAGTCCGCGCCGATGAGATCACGCAGCTGGGCGGGGCCGTGCGGGACGCGTTCCGGGCCCGCGAGCTGCAGTTCCGTGCCGACGCGCATCGGCGTGACGAACCGCCACGAGTCCGTGATGGCCTGCGAGGTCTTGGACGCCTTCACGCCGAGACCGCACGTCAGGTACTCGTTGCCGGAGTGGTCGGCAGCTTCGCGGATCAGCTCGACCCACGCGTAACCGATGCGGTTCGGGCCGCCGTCGTAGTCGTCCAGCATGAGGCGCCGGATGCTGACCGTGTCGAAACCCTTCGAGCCGAGCTGGCGCAGGTCGCCGTCCAGGCACAGCGGCAGCAGCAGTTCCAACGTGCGGGACTTGCCGGAACCGTTGGTGCCCTGGAAGATCGCGCGGCCACCGGAGAAGTCGAACGTCTGCTCGGTGTACTGCCAGATGTTGACCACGCCGCCGCGGTGCAGCCGCCACCTGCTCATGACACGTTCTCCTCATCGAACAGGGACCAGCTCGGTACTTCAGGCACCACAACGGGTTCCGGTTGTTCACGCTCGGGGTCGCCGTCGGGTTCCGGCAGCCAGCGGTTCGCCGCGGCGCTGATCGACCAGCCTTCGTCGGTCTTCACGGCGAGACCCATGCGGCGCAGCAGTTCCGTCACCTCGGCGACCAGCCGGTCGAGGTCGTCGGTGAACTGCTTCGACCACGCGGCAGGGTAGTCCTCGACGAGTTGCGCGCAGACCTCGCGGATCCGTTCGATTGTGACGAGGTGCCGGGCGGGCGGGTCTTCGGAGTCGTCCTGGACCAGGTCGGGCAACGCCAGCAGTGCGATGCGGGCGACCGTGGAGACGCCGGGGAACGACAGGTCGGTCAGGAAGTCCTCGGGGTCGGCGGCGAGCACACCCTCGACACGGCACTCGGTGTAGAGGCCGAACGCCTGCTCCAGCAGCGCGGTTTCCTTGCGCTGGTTGCGCCTCAGCCACTCGGACTGCTCGTCCGGGAGGTCCGCGTAGAGCACCAGCGGCGTTTCGACGAGCTTGCGCCGGACCGCGTGCTCGATGCCGCGCGGGCCGGGGCGCGCCGCGAGCTCGATGAGGTGCTCCGGGCTCTGCGCCTCGCCGACCGGGCCCGTGACGAGCTGGCCCAGCAGGTCGGTGTCGATGGTGATCAGAGCTTCCTGGGGCAGCAGGTCCTGCGCGACCGAACCTTCGGTTTCGTGCAGCACGCCAAGGGAAACGAGGTGCCGGAGCGCTGCCGTGAGGGCGCGGCGTTCGCCGATGTCGTCCGGCGCGTCGATGCCTGCTTCCACTGCGGCGGAACGGATGTCGGCGACCAGGCGGGACAGCAGCGTCTGGCGGCCGATGCCGGTGAGCACGGCGAGCGTGAGCGCCAGGTAGGCGTAGCCGCGCGGGGACATCGTGAGCACGCCGCGGGTGTCGTCATGTCCTGGGCCGGACTTGTAGAGGCGCGCGAACCGGCGTTCGACGACGAGCCGGTAGCCGAGCAGGCCCGCGAACATGTCCTGCAGCACCGCGCGGTGCCGGTAGACGAGGCTGAGCAGCTCGCCGTCCGGGCCGTCGGAGCGCAGAAGTGGTCTGCGCAGCAACGTTCGGGCGCACCGCACCACGTTGGCGGCGTCGATGTCGGAGAGGTTGTCCAAGTGGTTCATTGCTTCAGTGCCACCGTCGCGTCGTGCAGGGTGAGCGTCCCGGCGGCGGAGCGGATCTGCGTCGTCGTGCCGTGGGCGATCTCGAGTTTGAGGCCGCGCACGGGGTCGCTGGCCGATCCGCTGTCCTGAGGCGAGTCTCGCTGGGCCATCGCGAGCGTCAGCAGCTCGCAGAAGACCTCCAACGCGCCGTGCGTGAGCGTCGTGTTCTCCAGGTTTCCGGCGGCCTTCGTCAGTTCGGCGACGTGCCTCGCGCGGATCTCGTCGGCTTCCCTGGCCTCCGCGAGCAGCGACTGCTCGGTCATCGGGTCGTCGAGGATGCGGGACGGCCTTCCTCTCGCTCCTCGGTCGCCTCGTGTCCTGACGGACACCGTGACGTCGCAGACCGGGCCGTCGCGCCACGGGGTGCGCTCGTTGTCCGAGTCGTGTTCCGGGGCGGGGGAGAGGTGGCGGGAGCTGTAGAGGCCGAACGCCGAGGCGTAGATCTCGTGGGCTTCCTCGCGCGTCGCGTTGTCGAACCAGCCGGCCAGCTTGAGCAGTTCGGCGCGCCTGCCGGGGAGCAGGCCGCCGCCGGAGGTCGCTCGCTTCACGCTGGCCAGGAGGCTGCCGATCGCGCGGGCGGTGGCTTCGCGCAGCGCCGTGACCTGGCTCGGGCGGCCCGGGCGGTCGACGAACCAGTCCGTGAGCTCCTGCCAGTCCTCCGGGGTGCGGCCGCGGGCTCGTTCGACCTTGGCGCCGAGGTCGGTGCTGAGGAGCCGGAGGAGTTCTGATCTTGCTTTCGTGAGGCCGGCCAGGGCTTCGGCGATCGGGGGCGTGAACTTCAGGACGTCCTCGACGACGCGCTGGATGTACTCGACCAGGAGGTTCCGGAAGCCCGCGATCTCGTCCGGGGCGAGGTGGTTCCTGGTGACGACCTGGCCGAGGTAGGCGTAGAAGTCGCGGACCGTCGCGGCCAGTTCGGCGTGCTGCAGGAACAGGGTGGTGACGCGTTCGGCCAGGAGTTCCTTGGTCTTGTCGCCTTCGTTGAGGAGGGCGACACTCAGCGACCCGCCCAGCTCGTTCAGGCCGCGTTCGATGGCCGGGAGCAGCTCTCGCGACACCTCGCGGGCGCCTTCCGGAACCCTGAGCAGCTCGTCGACGTCGCGCTGGACGCGGACGGCGAGCTTCGAGACCTGGTACCGGACGCTGCCGTGCTGGAACTCGGCGATGCTGGCCGCCACGACCTCCCGGCGGCCCTGGACGAGGTTGCCCCACTCGACCAGCTGCTTCAGGCGGTTGATGACGTTCTCGATGCGGCTCTCACCCTGCTCGACCCTGCCTTCGCGTTCCTGCCCGGCCAGCGCTCCGGCGACCTCGCCCGCGGACAGGTCGGCCAGCAGCGTGGAGGTGAACAGCCGCATGATCGCCAGGTACGTGCGCTGGTGATCGCGCGCGTCCAGATAGGCGTACAGCTTCAGCCGCTTGTGCTCCACGACCGGCCACCCTAATGCGCGCGCTGTCGTGATGCGGCGCTACCGTGCCTTCGACGAGCTGGGGAGGGTGCCGTGGGCGCGGGTCGCGCGTTGGGGTTGTTGCTGGGCGTGGCCGCGGACGCGGTGTTCGGTGATCCACGCCGATTTCACCCGGTAGCGGCATTCGGATCCACTGCTTCGGCCCTCGAGAAGCGCCTTTACGCCGACTCGCAGGCCGCCGGCGTGGCTTATACGGCCGCTCTGGTGGGCGGGACCGTGGCCGCCGGCGTGGCGGTGGAACGGCTGGCCCGGCGGCACTGGGTTCTGCAGACGTTGACCACGGCTGTCGCGACCTGGACCGTGCTCGGCGGCAGCTCGCTGGCCGGTGAGGGCACCTCGATGGGCCGTGAGCTGGCCGACGGCGATCTCGAAGCGGCTCGTGCGCGGCTGCCCCACCTGTGCGGCCGTGACGCTTCCCGCCTGGACACTCTCGGGTTGGCTCGCGCGACCGTGGAGTCCGTCGCCGAGAACACCTCGGACGCCGTCGTGGCGCCGTTGTTCTGGGGCGCGGTCTTCGGCGTGCCGGGGCTCGTGGGCTACCGGGCCGCGAACACGCTGGACGCGATGGTCGGCCACAAGTCGCCGCGCTACCTGCGCTTCGGCTGGGCCTCCGCACGCCTGGACGACCTGCTGAACCTGCTGCCGTCGCGCCTGGCCGCCGTGCTGACCGTCGGCGGCGCACCTGTCGTCGGCGGATCGGCCTCCGCGGCTCTGGAAACCTGGCGCCGCGACGCCTCAGCCCACCCGTCCCCGAACGCCGGCCAGGTAGAAGCCGCGTTCGCGGGCGCCCTGGAGATCCGCCTGGGCGGCCGGACCGTGTACTCGCACGGCGTCGAAGAGCGCCCCGTCCTCGGCCACGGCCGCAACCCGGACTCAGGTCACGTGACGCGTGCCGTGGAGCTGTCCCGCGTCGTCGGCTTCGGCGCCGCCTTCGTCAGCGCCGTCGTCGCCTTCTTCCGCAAGTAGCTCGGCGATCGACTTCTTCCTCTTCTTGCCTTCGTAGAGCACGCCACCCGGCCGTGCCTCGCGAATCGTGAAGTACAGCCAGCCGCCGACCGCCATCACGCCGAACGCGATCCACTGCAGCGCGTAGGAGAAGAAAGGCCCGCTTTCGATCCTCGGGAGCGGCAACGTGTCGAGTGCGCCCGGCTGGTTCTCGATCAGCTGGAAGTAACCGGGCTCGATGTTCGCGCCCACGGCCTTGTTGTTGATCGAGTAGATCTGCCTTCTGCCGTCCTGTTCGAACGCGGGCTGCTCGTTCGACTCGTTCGGCCTGGCCAGGCCGATGATCGTGACTTCTCCGGTAGGCGTTGCGTCGAAGTTCGGCGGCTTGATGCCGTTGACCGGCCGGACGTACCCGCGGTCGATGAGGACTCGCTTGCCCGTGGTGGTCTCGAACGGCGTGATGACCTCGAACGCGGCCTCGCCCAGAACCGTTCGCAGTCGTGCGAGCGCTTCGCCCTCCGGCAGGTAGCGGCCCTTGAGCTCGACCTTCTGCCACTCGTCGTGCTGCGCCCCGTACTGCACCGGGTCGCTCTTCAACGACTTGGTGATGGCGGCGTTCTGCGCCTGGCGCTCGTCGTTGCGGCCGAACTGCCACGGGGACAGGAAGTAGATGCAGGCACCCGCGAACACCCACACGGCCAGGGTCAGCGCCAGCCAGCCCGGCTTGAGGAGGAACTTGAACCGCACGACCTCACGGTAGTTGCGTGAGCTGGACCTCGTGGAACTGGGTCACGAACCCCTCGCCCTCAGGACTGGCGGCCATGACCCCGACCTTGGTCTCGATCTCCGGCGGGAAGTACGCCTTCCGCAGCAGCTTGGTCGGCTCCTCGCCATCGACCCCGTACCTGACCCACACCGCGTCACCCCGGCGCTCGGCGGAGACCGTGAACCGCTCGAACGGCTCGACCAGCGCCAGGTTCCAGTCCGAGAACCCGCGCGTCACGACCGTGCTGGCCTGCCGCGTCCCGTCGAACACCTCGACCCCGGCCTTGATCCAGTTCTCGCCGTCGATCACCAGCCCGACCCCCGCGTGGTCGTACTGCGCCGCGTACTCGCCGGTGAAGGTCGCGGTGATGGTGAAGTCGCCGGCCAAAGTGACCCCGTACAGGTGGCCGTTCTCGCGGACGACGCCGTTGCCGGTGAGGCGCCAGAAGTCCGAATGCGGATCGGCGTGCACGGTGAGGGGAGCGGTCGACCACTTCCGCGGCTCGTTCAGCCACGTCCACCCGGTGAGGTCCATGAACTCATCCTCGCAAAGCCGCGCGGGCCGCCGCCACGGCTTGAGACCGGTACCCGCCGCCGAACAGCACGGCGTGGACGAGCAGCGGGAACAGCTGGTGCAACGGCACGCGCGCCTGCCAGCCGTCGGCCAAAGGCGCCACCTCCTGGTACGCGCCGAGGACGTGATCCAGGAACGGGCAGCCGAACAGCTGGAGCATCGCGAGATCGCTCTCTCGATGCCCGCCATGGGCTGCGGGGTCGATCAGCCACACCTGACCGTCAGCGCCCCACAGCACGTTGCCGCTCCACAGGTCGCCGTGCAGCCGGGCGGGAGGCTCGGCAGGGCCCGCGAGGTCGGAGATCCGTGAGCACACGGCACTCATGTCGACGCCCGCCGCAGCCGCATAGGGCTCAATTCGCTGTGACGCGAACCACGAGGGCCACGAAGAAGCAGGCTCGTTGACCATCGTGGCCATGCCGATCGTGGCCTCACGCGGGCCGCCCGGTGGAGGGGCACCGAACGCCGGAGCGCCGGCGAGATGCAGAACGGCCAACTGGCGCCCGAAGGTCACGGCTGCCTGAAGATTCGGCGTGCCGTGCGGGATTTCGTCGATCACCAGCAGCCCGTCGGAAGCCGAGTGCACGGCCGGAACCGGCGGACCACCGGGAACGCGCAGCCAGCGCAGGCCCGCCGCCTCGGCAGCGGTGGCGGCAGGCGACTGGCGTTTCGTCCTCAGAGCTGCTCTCGAACCCACGAGATCAGCCCCGGCATCGCCGCCTCGATCATCACCAGCACGTCCGTGAACCCGGACCGGTCGCCGTAGTACGGATCCGGAACGTCCACGTCATCGGCGTCCGGGTCGAACGAGCGCAGCAACCGGACGCGTGAGGGGTCCGCCATCCGGCGCAACGCACGTGCGTGACCGGAGTCAAGTGCGATCAGCAAATCGGCGTCCAGGTGCTCCGAACCGACCTGCGCGGCCACGTGATCGGTGGGATAGCCGTTGTCCGCCAACGTTTTCAGGGCTCTCGGGTCGGCCGGGTCACCCACGTGCCACCCACCGGTACCCGCGCTGGACACGGTGACGAAAGACGACAATCCTTCGCGCAACAGCCATTCTCGGAACACGAGCGCTGCCATGGGGGACCGGCAGATGTTGCCGGTGCAGACAAAGGCGACCTTCACACGCCACACGGTAACGCTCACCCGTCGTCGCAAGATGTACGGACAAACGACATGGAGGCCGCCCATGCAGACAGGTACCGACGTGCCCCCGCAACGGGAGATCATCGGGTGCACCGACGCCCTCGGGCGCCGTCGTGCGTTCGAGGTGTACCTCAACGAGAAGGGTCGCGTCTGCTTCCGCACCCCGCCCGGTGAGTCCGCGCAGCTGGACGCCTTCCAGCTGGACGAGCTGATCAGCCACCTGACTGAGCTCCGCCGCTACATGCAGTGACGCGCCCGTCTGAGCTGGTCGCCTAGTATTGCCGCGATGACCAGCCCAGACCTGCGCCACCACGGTGACGTCGACGCCGCGCCGGGCCTCGCCGACTTCGCCGTCAACGTCCGGGTGCCGCACCCGCCGCGTTGGCTGCGCGACCGGCTGGCCGCGGCGCTCGACGACCTCGGGCGTTACCCCTCGAAACAGGCTGAAGAACGCGCGCGTGAGGCCGTCGCACGCCGCCACGGGCGCTCGCCTGACGAGGTTCTGCTGCTCAACGGTGCCGCGGAGGGCTTCGCGCTGCTGCCGAAGCTCTCCCCGCGCCGCGTCGCCATCGTGCATCCCGGGTTCACCGAGCCCGAAGTGGCCTTTCGCGATGCCGGAATTCCGATCCACCACGTGCTGCTCGGCGGCGATTTCACGCTCAACGGGCCGTTCCCCGACGTCGACCTCACCGTCATCGGCAACCCGACGAATCCCACGTCGGTGCTGCACTCCCGCGACGCTCTCAAGGCTCTGCCGGGGAAGCTGGTCGTCGACGAGGCGTTCATGGACGCCGTGCCGGGCGAGCCGGAGTCGCTCGCGCACGACCCGGACGTGCTGGTTCTCCGCAGCCTCACCAAGACGTGGGGCCTCGCGGGCCTGCGCGCCGGCTATTTCCTCGGTGACCCGGACACGCTCGCGAAACTCGCCCACGGCCGCCCGCACTGGCCCGTCGGCAGCCTGACGCTGGAAGCGATCACCGCGTGCTGCGAACCGGAAGCGCTCGAACAGTCGGCGCGGTTCGCACTGCAAGCGCAAGAGCACGCCGCGTACGCGTTGGAGCAGCTCCAAGATCTGGTCGTCGTTGCGCCGAACGGGCCGTTCGTGCTGGTCAGAGTGTCGAGAGGGGCGCACGAGGCGTTGCGGCACAAGGGAATCGCCGCGCGCAGGTGCGACACGTTCCCCGGCCTCGACGACACGTACCTGCGCGTGGCGATCCGGCCGCCGGAGGAGTTCGCGGTGTTCGTGGACGCGTTGCGGGTAGTGATGGAGGAACTGGCGTGAAGCTCGCCGACGTGATCGTGGCGCTGGAGACCGCGTATCCGCCGAAGACCGCCGAGAGCTGGGATGCGGTGGGCCTGGTCTGCGGAGACCCGGACGAGGATGTCGCGAAGATCCTCGTCTGCGTCGACCCCACCCAGTCCACTGTGGACGAGGCGGTGGAGGTCGGGGCGCAGCTGCTGCTCGCGCACCACCCGCTGCTTCTGCGCGGCGTCAACGGTGTTCCTGCCGACGACCCCAAGGGTGCATTGGTGCACAAGCTGATCCGGAACCGCGCCGCCTTGTATTGCGCGCACACCAACGCCGACAGCGCTCTGCCCGGCGTCTCGGATGCCCTCGCGAAAGCCATCGGTCTCACCGTCACCGGCCCTCTCGAACCGGCAGAGCCCGCGGGAGACACCGGAACTGGCCGCATCGGTGAGCTGGCAGAAGCCGAACCGCTCAGCACCTTCGCCCAGCGCGTGGCCGACGCGCTGCCCGTCACCGTCCAGGGAGTCCGGGCGGCCGGCGACCCGGAACGCCTGATCAAGCGGGTCGCGGTGTGCGGCGGCGCGGGCGACAGCTTCCTCGCCACGGCCAAGCGCGCGGGCGTCGACGCGTACGTGACGGCCGACCTGCGCCACCACCCGGCGAGCGAGCACATCGAGTCCGGTGGCCCCGCGCTGGTGGACGTGGCGCACTGGGCCAGCGAGTGGCCGTGGTGCGAGCAGGCGGCGGAGATCCTGCGGGCGGCCTTCGGCGGTAGGGTCGACGTACTCGTCTCCACCCGGCGGACCGATCCGTGGACCGTCGGTGCGACGAGCTCAGCAGCAGGAGGACATGCGTGAAAGCCGATCCCGCAGTGCAGCGCAGGCTGCTCGACCTGGCCGAGGTCGACGCCGAACTGGCGCGTGTCACCCACCGTCGCCGCACGCTGCCCGAGATCGCGGAGATCGCCGAGGCCGAGCAGCTGGTGCGCACGAAGCAGGACGCGCTGGTCGCCGTCGAGACGACGCTCGGCGACCTGGACCGCGACGTGAAGCGCCAGGAGACCGAGATCGACCAGGTCCGCGCCCGCGAGGACCGCGACCGCAAGCTGATGCAGTCCGGCTCGGTCGGCGCCAAGCAGCTCACCGACCTCGAGCACGAGCTGGCCACCCTCCAGCGCCGCCAGGGCGTCCTCGAGGACGACCTGCTGGAGCTGATGGAACGCCGTGAGGCCGTCGAGGCCGACACGTCCTTCGCCCGCGTGGAGCTGGACAAGTCGCGCGAGACCCTGGAAGACGCCAGCCGCCGCCGTGACGCCGCCCTGGCCGACCTGGAGGCGACCGAGACCCGGCGCACCGCCGACCGTTCGACGATGGCCAAGGGCTTCCCGGACGATCTGCTCAAGGCCTACGACCGCCAGCGCGAGCAGCGCGGTATCGGCGCGGCCCTGATCCAGTCCCGTCGCTGCGGCGCCTGCCGGATCGAGCTGGACCGCAGCACCGTCTCCAAGCTGAAGGAAGCCGCGGCGGACGAGGTCGTGCGTTGCGAGGAATGCGGCGCCATTCTGGTCCGCACCTCGGAATCAGGCCTCTGAATTCTTTTGTAGAGAACGTGTAGAGCGCCTCCGTAGCTTGCCTCCCGTACACCGTGTATGGGAGGTAGGCATGCGCAAGGCCCTGTCCGTGGTAGCCGCCGCGACGCTGGCGGTACTGGCTCTGAACGTCCCGGCGGCCTCGGCGGCCACCAGCGTCACCTTCACGCCGCAAACCGTTCTCGGTCCTGGCGTGCCGAAAGACGGAACCGGTGACCAGAACGTGGTGGCGCTGGGTTCGGTCACGCTGGACCTGGCCGCATCGCAGTCCGCCAAGGTCGAAGCGACGATGCGGGTCAACTCGGCGACGATTCGCACGTTGTTCGACAACGAGATCGTCTGCAAATGGGCGGGCGGCGGCAAGAACGCGGTGCTGGGTCAGAACGTCTACCAAATGGGCAGCGGCGCACCCCAGTGGGAAGACCTGACGCTGACCACCAGCCAGCTCGTCGACCCCGGTGTCGCCACCCGCGTGACCTGCACCGCCTACATCCGCACGGCCTCGCTGGGCTGGGACGACTCGACCGTCGCGCTGGTCGGCGGTTCGATGCGGATCACCCCGCAAGCAGGCAGGGCGATCCAGTCCGCCGTGCCGACCTTCACGAAGCTCGACGCCGCGAACCCGATCACCCGCCAACCGGCGCTCCCGATGTTCGACGCCCAGGCCAAAACCCTCGACGTGGTCGCCAACGTCGAATACATGGTCTGCCACACCACCGGGCAATGCGACAAGACGAAGACTTCCAAGGCCTCCTACACGCTCTTGGTGAACCAGTGGAAAGCCGACGGAACGTTGTGTCAGACCGATTCCACCGCAGTCACCTCGGAAACGCCCTACTGGGTGCACCACGTCGTCGTTCCGTTGAAGAAAACCGGTTTCCAGGTGAAAACCGACAACGGCTGCATTCCGCGCTTCAACGCCTATTTTCTGGTGAAGTGGATTTCCGGTGAAACGGGCGCGGTGCAGGGTGTCGCGAGCAATCTCACGGACGCTCGTGGATCCACGAGCAGGCACAACTCGGACATGAGCGCGATCTATGCGATTGCCCGCAGCTAGTCGTTCGCGGTGAGGATTCCCAGCTTCTGCGCCCGGAGCACGGCGGACACGCGATCACCCGCACCGAGCTTGCGGTAGAGGTTCTCGCGGTGCTTGTTCGCCGTACCGGGCGCGATCTGCAGCCGCCGGGCGATCGCGGCCGTGGTCAGCCCTTCGGCGAGCAACGACAGCACGGTGACCTCTCTCGCAGTGATCCCAAGCGCGCTGGGGTCGGTTCCGCCGGACGCCTCACGGGATCGCCGCAGCTGCCGTTGGTGTGCGTCGGCTCGCAGCAGCAGAGGCTGCACACGCTGCAGGTAGGCGCGTTCGCGTTGGGTGAAGTCGCGACCGCGGCGGCCGAGCAGGAACGAGTAGAGCACGCCTGTCGGTGCGGCGAGAGGGACCGCGATCTGGTGCGTGGCGCCGGTCAGGCCGTAGACGCTGTCGTACACACCTGTCTGGCGCCAGTCGCGTTGGCTGACGAAGTCCGTGACGGCGAGCGGCGTCGTGTCTCCGGTGGCGACGTAGTGGCGAGCCAGCACGTGCTGGGGCGCGTACTCGCCGAGAAGTTCGTTGAGCGGCAGGTCACCCAGGTCGTGCGGCGCGAACGCGGCAACGCGCTCGGTCCCGTCGGCGAAGATCCCCATGCAGCAGCCCAGCACGTCGGTGAGCTCGGTCAGCATCAGAGACCAGGGCGGCGTGCCGCAGGGATCCTCGAGCAGCGCCACCGCGAGATCCAGCATGCGCTCGTAGTCGCGGGCGAGCAGGGTGGACATGGACGGCATTCTGCCGATCGCGGCGGGCCGGGGCATGCGTGTCGAGCACCCACTTAGTGGCGTGTCGGGCTATCACAGTTGACGACGCCTCAGCAATACGCACTCTCTCCACTGGCCCGCGGCTCCGCGTTCCGCCAGGGTGACGGCCATGGTCTTGGGGGAATGGTGACGGGCGGGCGCTCCGGGGGGAAGCGGCCGCCCGTCACCCACTACGGGCGCTGACGAACGCCGCTGCCGATCAACGTCGTGGCGTCCAGGTCGGACAGGCCGGATTCGCTCAGTGAAGCCAGATAGTGCTCGCGAACATCCGCGACGGCCTCAGCGGGAAGATCCGTCAGCGCACGCCGGAAACCCGACCCGAGCACGAGCAGCCACGCCACCTCGTCGGTCATCGCCAGGCTCATCTCGTTCACGGTCACCTCGACCTCGTCGAGCCCGCGCTCGGTCAGCCACGCCGCGTACGAGTCAGCCTGGCTGATCCGGTCGATCAGCTGCGGCGGCCGCGGCGCCGGAGACTCCGCCCCGGTGACAGCGGAGACAGCGCGGCCGAGATGACGGCCGGGCGCCATCACCGTGTCGCCGCGCCAGATCGTGAGCACGACCCGCCCACCGGGACGCGCGCGGCTGATCAGGTGATCCGTGCCTGCGGTCATGTCGGGGAAGAAGAAGATCCCCAGAGCGCACTGCACCAGGTCGTAGTCGGCCCCCGCCCACGCGGTCACGTCGGCCTGCCCAGGACGCAGCTGCGGCAGCCCGTCCGACTGCCGCCGCACCTCCTCGACCATCGGCCCGGACAGATCCACGGCGTCAACGCGCCCTGCCGTCCCGACCGCGCGCGCCGCCGGGATCGCGGAAGCCCCCGTGCCGCAACAGGCGTCGAGCACGCGCTCGCCCGGCGCCGGTCTCGAAATCGCTGTCACCGCGGCACCGATCGGATTCCACAGATGCGGGCCGAGTGCGGTGAAATCCCTTGCGGCGGCGTCGAAAGCGCCGCGGAAGTCCTCCTGGGCCATATCGAAATGCTTCCACATGACCCGCGGGTTTCTGAGACGGTTGGGCCATGGACTTCGACAACGGCGCGGCGCTCGGCTCGGCCGCGGCGGACTTCCTGAGGGCGCATCTGATCAGACCCGGCGTGCGCGACGGCGTCTCGCTGCAGCCCGGTCTGACCGAGGCCGAGCTCTCCTCGGTGGAGGAGAGCCTCGGGTTCGAGTTCGCCGACGACCACCGCGCGATGCTCGCCGAAGTGCTCCCGACCGGCGGTTCTTGGCCCGACTGGCGCAACGACGACGTGGAGGAGCTCCGTCACAGGGCGGCTTGGCCGGTCGACGGAGTGCTGTTCGACGTGCAGGAAAACAGCTTCTGGCACCAAAGCTGGGGCGAGCGGCCGTCGGACGACGCCGAGGCCGTGGACCAGGCGCGGGCGCACCTCGCCACCGTGCCGCAGATGATTCCGGTCTACCTCCACCGCTGTCTGCCGGCGGGCCGCGGCAGCTTCGGGAACCCGGTGCTGTCCATGTACCAGACGGACATCATCTACTACGGGGTCGACCTCCTCGACTACGTCGCCCGCGAGTTCTACGTTCGCGATCAGGACCGTCCGTTGCGGCACCCGAAGCCGATTCCGTTCTGGGACGACCTGCTGTGAACTAGCTCGCGAGAGCAGGTTCGTCCGCAGTGGACAGTCGTTGTGCCTTGTGCGCGAGGACGATCAGGACCGCGGGCGCGAGCACGTCGTAGATCAGGATGCCGCCGGTGTTGCCCGGCGCGTGGTTGCCGGCCGCGAACCACTGGTAGACGTGCCCGATCACCGCGCCCCACAGGAACATCCCGGCACCCAGACCGACGAGCACGCGTTCCCTGGTGGTGGCCGACGACGACGCGGCGCGGAAGGCCAGCACCGCGAGGGCGAGGTTGGCGAAGGCGATCTCGAACTCGAACGGCGTGCGCGCGAAACCGATGGTGGCCGCCATCTCGACCGGCACGACCAGGAACGCGACGACGAGCCAAGCGCTGCCACCACCGAGCGCGGCGCCGGCCCACCACCGCTGCCAGGTCTCGAGCGTCGCAGCGCGGGACGGGCTGTGACGGGCGCGCACGACCGCCCCGACGACCGCGATCAGCAGCCAGAGCAGGGGAAACGAGGTCTTGGCGAGGTAAGAGAGCGCGTCCATGGCATCGAGTCTTGCATGGTTAATATTAACCGCGCAACATTGAGGTATGATCGACACCGTGGACGACGGACTAGCGGACCTGCTGCACCGGGTCGTGTACCTGCTCGGAGAAGCCGCCCGGCAGCAGGAGACCGACGGAGGCCAGGACGGGCTCACCTACAGCCAGTTGCGGCTGCTGGGCACGCTGGAGGAGATCCAGCCGGCGACGCAACACCAGCTCGCGCAGGCGTTGTCGGTGTCCGACCCGGCGATCAGCAGGGCGCTGCGCCCACTGGAAGCGGCAGGCCACGTAGAGGTCCGCGTCGACCCCGAGCACGCGCGCCGCCGCCTGGTGAGCCTCACCGAGGCCGGCGGCAAAGCGTTCCACGACAACGGGAAGCCGATGTACGACGAACTGCGCACCGCCCTGCTCAACGCGGGTTTCCCTTATGAGCGCTACCTGAGCGACACCCTGCGCCTGGCCGAGATCCTGGAGACGTAGCCACGGCCGACGTCGAGGATCTCGGCGACGAGAGTTTCGACATCGGCCTTCGTGGTGCGGTGGCCGCAGATCGACACCCGCAGGGCGAGTTCGCCGTGGACGCGGACGGTCGCCAGGAAGGCGGCGCCGCGCCGCTGGACCTCCGCGGCGATGCGCGCGGTGAGATCGTCGAGGTCGCCGTCGTACCCGGCAGGCCGGTACCGCAGACAGGTGATGGACCACGGTCCTGCGGCGGCGAGCTCGAGCTCGGGTTCCTCGTCGACGAGTCGGCGCAGGTGCTCGGTGTGCCTCAGGTAGCCGTCGATCAGCGCGGTCACACCCTGCCTGCCGAGGTGGTGCAGCACGGCGTGAACGGCAAGCGCCCGGTCGCCGGGCCGGGTCAGCTCGACGGTGTAGTCCGAGAGCCAGGGCCAGTCGTCGTTGCCTTCCAGGTAGGAGGCTTCGACGGTGAACGCCTCCTGCAACCGCGCGGGTTTCGTGACCAGGGCGGCGCCGCAGGCGATGGGAGTGTTGAGCGTCTTGTGCGGGTCGATGGTGAGGGAGTCGAGCTGACCGACTCCCTCGTAGTGCGGAGCCAGCGCGGGATGCGCCGCCCCGAGGCCCCCGTAGGCGCCGTCGCCGTGGTGCCACATGCCGAACTCGCGGCACACCGCGGTGATCTCGGCGATCGGGTCGACGGCGCCTGTGCTGGTGGTGCCCAGGCTCGAGACCACGCAGAACGGCAGGAGCCCCGCCGCGACGTCCGCGTCGACGGCGGCGCGCAACGCGACGACGTCCATCCGTTGATCTGACGTCGTGGGCACTGCGCGCACACGTGAGGACGGCATCCCGATGGTCCGCGCGGACTTGCTCACGCTCATGTGCGTCTCGGCTGACTGGTAGCAGACCAGGCGCGCATGAGCCTCGTCGTACGCCTCACCGTCCACGGCGCCACGGCCGCGCAGGAACCAGGTGCGGGCAGCCGCCAGGCAGAGCAGGTTGGCCATGGACCCGCCACTGGTCAGCACCCCGCCCGTGCCGGCCGGCAGACCGGCCAACTCGGCGAGCGCGCGAACCGCGCCACGCTCCAACTCGACCAGCGCGTTCTCGCCGTAGCCGCAGCTGGCGTTCAACGTCGCTCCGAGCAGGTGAGCGATGATCCCTGTAGGCGCGGGCGGTGTGGTGATCCATGCGAAGAATGCCGGATGGCCGTTGCCTCCGGAATAGGGAGCGATTTCCGAGGAAACGAAGTCGAGGAACGTTGAGGCCGGTTTACCGTCGTCGCTCAGTGCCGGGGTGGACAAGGCGCGTCGGTGTTCGTCCGGCATCGGGGTCGTGACGGGCGAGCTGGGCAGAGCCTGCAGGTAGTCGGCCGCCCAGTGCGCGGCCCTGACCAGTTCCTCGCGGAAGGTGTCAGGGTTCAGAACGAGCGGTGAGATGTCGGTCGAGTGCGCTGTGAACACATGATCAACGATAGGTTGAGCCTATTAAGACAATGGCTGTTGAGACGTTACGCCCCTCACAGGGTTCCGGCCGAGAGCGCTCTGTTTGCGTTTCGCGCAAAAAGCAGAAGAGTCTCGGCCTGCGGATCTCACCCTGCTCATGTGGTCCTCAGTGAGGAATCATGGTCGAACGACGGGAGATCTTTGGCTGTGCGGCAGAGGGGTTTCACATGGGCGAGTTCGTGGCGGCGTCGGCTTTCAAGACCGCGGACGTGATTGCTGTCGTGGCAGCAGTCAGCGGCTTCGTCGCGGCGCACTCCTCGCCCGCCGCGCGCGTTGAGGCCGCAGAGCCGGTGACCGCCGACGAAGTGCAGATCTACCCGCCGGCGAACGGCTGGACGGTGGTCCTCTGGCCGAACTACTTCATCGAAGTAGCCGCCGCCGAACATATGAGCCGTGAGCTCGGCGTCCTGACCAGCACAGCACGCATCTACGACGGCGACTACTGGACCCACTCGCTGCTGCGCGACGGCGAGACGCTCGACCGGTTCGCCTCGATACCGGACTACTTCGCCGAAGACGAGGACGAAGCCGCCGCCCTCGCCACCAAGTACGCGGGCAAGCCCGAGGTGATCGCCGACGCCACCGGCTGCCCGGTGGAGCAGGTCGCCCCCTACCTCGTGCACATCGAGGAGGACGAGGAGGGCGACGACGAGCCCGACAGGGTGAAGGCGTTCCCCGACGACGAGTTCGAGCTGGATTCGGCGTGGGTGTTCGTCGACTTCTGGCGCCGGTTCGGTCCGCGCTACCCGGACGACGTGTCGGCGTCCGCCGCGCGCCTTCGACTGGCGCCTGGATGGCTGGACAAGCTGCCGACCGGAGATCAGGAACTCTGAACCGGGTGCGAAAAAGCGGATGGGCCGTCTTGTGTACGGCCCATCCGCTCGATCTTCTTCAGTGTCCGAGAAGCGACTTGCTCTCTATCCCTACGGCTTGACCTGGGTTGAGGGCCTGGGCCGAGCTGTCCTGGCTGTCCTTCTTGAACTGAGGTTGGGACAAGCGTGTGGGACGGGTGAAACCGTGCTTCAAGCTGTGTGAACGCTGCCCAGGGCGGTGTGGGACGGGCCAGGGGCTGCTCGTCCCACGACGCCTAGTTGGACTCCCGTGGCATGGAGAAGCAGTGCTTCCGGCGATGGGACAGGAACCTTGACCCAGAGGGTGGGCGCACACCTCGAACTGCGGTGAGTGCTCTGTGTCGACACGCCGAGAATTCGGCTACCACATGAGCGAACACATGTTCGATTACGATCTCGCTGGGGTGAGTCGGCTTGGTAGCTTAACGGCGCGTCACTGGAAGGGAAGTATGAGAACAGGACGCCCGCGAGTAGATCGCGTTGTGGTTAGTTGTACTTGTTGTGGACTTCTGCTTGAGCGCTACGAGTCTGTAGTTGCCAGAAACTCAACGGGCCGCTTCTTTTGTTCGAAAGCATGCCGAGACCGAATCGGGAGCAAGCCAAGAAGGAAGGATATGGCTACGTGCCAGCAAGAACGGTGCGGCCGCGATTTCTATCCTAGGACCGGTAGTCCAAATAGATTCTGCTCCAAGTCTTGTCACGACATTTTTCAATCGCGCAACGGCTATCTAAAGACATGTCCTGTGTGTCAGGAGCGGTTCCGTGTTAGACCTTCTGATGAGGATGTATGGTGCTCCCGATCATGTTATGAAGTTGGGCGCCGTACAGTTGAAGGTAGGACGAAGCTTACATCTGACGGGTATGTGCTGGTGTATCAGCCGGGGCATTCTGAGGTAAATAGCACGGGATGGGCGTTGCAGCACAGGGTCATCTTGTCTGACCTGCTCGGGCACGCTTTGCCGAAAGGGTCCACTGTTCATCACAAGAACGGTCGGCGTGACGACAATAGACCTTCAAATCTAGAGTTGCGTGCGTCGCAACACGGAGCTGGTCAAAACATACTCGACCTTTTGGACTGGGCGCGTGAGCTGCTTCAGATGTATGGCCCTGATGAATCTCTGCTGCGTGAGGTGGCAGTCGCGAAGCATGACTCGATCTGTAGTAGTCGTGCGCGGCCGGCTCCAATAGGTATCCGCCGCCGGAATAGATATGGCTCGCAGGAGCGCATGCGACGGGGGAGTCACATCTTTCGGGTCACTTCGCACGCTAAGCTACGCCGATCGTCAACCCGATGTAATCCCGTGGGGTCAGTTGGGCGCGCCATCGCGTGCAGGGACGATATATTTGATCTCGGATCCGAACCTTAGGCTCGACCTCGTGTGCTGATGGGATGCCCTCGAGTTGGCGTATAGGGCGAATACTCAGAATTCGCCGCAGTTTTCGAGGTTTGTGCTCTAGACGCCGTCATCAGGGCGCTGTGGCCCAGTCGCCAGTCGATCTGAGCGCGGGTGTACCAGCGACCGGATTCGGTCGAGACTCCTACTGAGGTATTTTCCAGCCTGCACCATCTGAACAAGCTCTCTCGCGTGCGTTAAGTGCACGGTCAGGGCTATGTCGGTCTTTGGGCGTGGCGCTGTGCGCCGGGTACAAGGGTTCCGTTGGCATCGACTCGCTCGAAGCGAGAATTGCGGTATTCAAGGTTGGGGTACGTAAGTCTCGGAACTTCTGTGCCTTGAGCAAACGCTCGGCCCTTCCAGTGCACTCCGAACGTGCGCCCTGACCCGATTCGGTAGAGGCCAACCAATTGAGGCGCTCCCCCGGTTAGTGGGTCTCCCTCAGATTCCAAAGAATCGCAGAATGCACTGAAGACGGCGCGGCTCGTACGGTCCCTTGTCGTAGTACTGTCGGCGTCGAACCCTGAAGGTGGCACCCAATTCTTATACTCGTTCTCAAGTTGCTTGCTGCCGCTGCCCAGGAACTCGATTTTCGAGCTGAAGCTTGGTATCTCTAGGGGAATCGCAGTCCATCGAGAAGAGTTAGATGGAAGGTGTAGTAGCTGAACTCCGAAACTGCAAGTTGTTGTGGTGCCGATTCTCGTTCCGTGTACAAGGAAGCATTCGCCACGGATATTTGTCGGAGCGCCCCGCCACGCTGAATCAACGAGGTTCAACACCTGTTGTTGCGCATCTGCAACCGACTCCGCTGGAGGCGACTCGTCCAACTGCGCAATCACTGAAGGGAGAGTCAAGGCAGGGAAAAGGACGTCGCCGACGTAGCCAAGTACGTGTGGGACCTTCGTTGTCCAATAAGTCTTACGTCCGCCATCCCAGCAGGTCGTTACCTTCTGTCTGGTTGGCCAGCTGATCCGGCTGTCTGTCGCGATATATATAGACGCAGGGCCGCGCTGGTCCGCCGAGACCCAAACAACGAGGCTCGTCAATTTATCTCCTTGACAGGAAGACCGCGAAGTGATTTGCTGATTCGGCAACTCCGGGGGCCTCCACTGCATGGGGGCGGCGAGGTGCCCACGGTGGCCTCTGAACTAGATGCCTGCGTTCCGTGCCTCCGGTCGTCGAAGTGTCCGGCCCGGTATCATCTGGGTCGGACACTTTCTTGTCAAGTGGAGTTTACGGCGGGGATTGTAGTCGTCACTGGATTTGGAAAGAGTATCTGCTGGGCGGCTGACCTGTGTTGCCGCCAAGAAATTTCAATGAGTTTGCCCAGTGGTCAGTCGAACGGATGTTCCCTGCGCCACTCTTGGCCCGCTATTGCTCGCACTACGCCGCCGTCCTTTATGCCGGATGCTAGCCACAGCTCAGTAAGTCCGTCGGGGAGTTGGGGCGGCTCGCTGGGGAGAGGGCCTCCGAAGCACAGGTTTTCGTAGACGGGGAAGCTGAAAGCCTGGGATCGGATATTTAGGAAAAGATGCTGTTCCTTGTAGCCTGATGCGCCGAGTTTCTTTAGTTTGGTCTGCATCTTGCTTTCAAGCAGAGCATCGTTCACTTGGCGGGGAAGTTCCTGACTACCAGTCCCAGTAAAACCGCCAATTGAGGCGGTGACTAGCCAGACCACTGCCGCGCCTGTGGCGGATTCGGCGGTAGCCGTACCGCTGACGCCGAGATCGAGGAGTTCGTCTACTGCGTAATTTGTTCCGTCTGCGCGACTTAGGCGTCTCGCGCCAATTTTTTCGCAATGTCGAAGGGCGTTGTCGATTTGCGGAAACTTGGCCGGATGGAAATTCCAAGGTAGCGAGATGATCCAGTCGGAAGTAATGCCCTCAACGTAGCGCTTGTGTCTGCTCTTGTTGAGGAGATTCATGGTACGAGCTTCTTCGGGCGGGCCGAGCGAGGAGATTTCCAATGCTGCAATATGGCCGTCGGCATAGTGTAGAAGTCCATCGACCGCGGCTTGGAGCTTGCCGGTGTCGTGTTCTTCTACCAACACGCCAAGAACTCGACTGACCACGGCGAAGGCAAACTTCTCATCAGGGCGATCTGCGCTCACGGGTCGACGATAGGTGAAGTCGACGGTCGGCCGTTACTGCTTTTCTGCCTCGGTGCGCAACCGGCAAGCGCGTGTGCGGCTTGCCGGCTCGGCCTGTTGGACGCCCCACGTAGCCCCAGGCGGGACGGTGTGCGCTGGGCCTGGGCTCGATCCTTGTGGCCTGGTGTCTCATGCGTCGGCGCATGCCACTCAACACACCTCGTGCAACCTGGTGCACAGCGGCCGCAAAGCCAACTCACACATCGCTCTCGTGCCTGCACAACAAGCTTATGATCTTCGTCGGCGTGCGCCATTCGAACCGCCACCGTCATCGTGAATCACGTCGACTCGTCGTGGCATCAAGTGTTCGGTGTCGTGCTCGATCAGGAGAGACTCGGCGAACGGCCAGGCGCGCGACCAGTTCGCCATACACGATGGCGATGATCACTGCGAAGACCGCCAACAGAACTGTGTCGAGTCCACAGACGCACAATGCTGCAGCGGTCATTTGTGCTGCTCCCGGCGGTCGGCGAGCGCGCGAAGCTGCTCGATCAATGTCGCGGAGAAGTTCTCAGCGGCATGTGGCACGAAGCTGATCAGCACCTGGCACGGACTACCGGGCAGCGTGACGTAGATCAGGTCGTCGTCGCCGAGGTGTGTCTCGATCGGTGTGCTCGATCGCACCACCGAAACCACGTAGCCCGAACCGAGGAGGCCTTCCACCGGTTGGTGCCGTTCGCCGCGTATAGCCACGGTGACCTCCGTTGCGATATGTCCGGCGGCGCTGAGGCGGACTGGAGGAGTCCACGCCGGATGGCTTCGAGGGACTACTTGCGAGCGCACCGTGTCAAACTGAAATCAACGTCGCATCAGCGCTTGGTCAGCGGAACGACCTGGCGACGACATGTAGGCGACATGGGAGAGCGGGGAAGGGGTGGCATGCGGACGGTCCGGACGGTCCTTGCGCAGAAGATCAAGCAACGGGGTGAGACTCTCCAAGAGTTTGTCGACTTCGCCGAGGCGTTCGCACGTGAGCACAACGAGCCAGGAATGATCGGCAAGCGACATCTTCAGCGCCTCATCGCAGGTCGCAAGCCTTCTGGGCAACCGCTCGCCCCAACCGTTCAGCCGGCGACCGCGCGCTTGCTGGAACGGATCTTTCACCTCGGGATCGATGACCTGTTGTCTCCACCAGAGCCGCTCGAGTTCGCTGGCCAGCAACAGCCCGAGCGAGGCGCGGTCGAGTTGACTGCAGCCCTGGACTGGCTCGATGCACGCGTCGGATGGAAGCCGGGAACGAGCCGGTCGAAAGTTCGCGCCAGCCTGGCGGAACTCGATCTGGGGCAGTTGCTGGACCGGGGAGCGCGGCGAGCGAGGGTTGGGCGGGCGGCACTGGCTCGTGTGCTCGTCGACTACTACGGCCACAACGGTGTCTACGTCCAGTCACAGTTGCTGCGGCGGTCACGTGCTGCCGGAGGGTTCTCGGCCGGAAAGAAGCTGGTGCGTGGATCGAAGCGAACCAAGCGGGTCTACCCGCTTCGTGGTCGTGTGAAGTGCGGGTATTGCACGCGGCGTATGGAAGGAACGCCCATCGGTCGCAAGACCTATTACCGATGCGCACTTCGGACGATGGTGCCAGGGTCGCCCGCTCTGAACGGGCACCCGACGAACGTCTACCTCCCCGAAGGCGCGGCGCTCGACCGAATCAACGAGTGGCTTGATCGGCTCTTCGCTCCTGAGAACGTCGACAGCACGGTTTCAGCACTGGCGGCTTCCCAAGGCGATGAAAAGCCAGGTTCGGGTGATCAGGCCGCCGCACGGAAGCGGCTCACCGAGGCAGAAGCGAAGCTGCGCCGATTCCAGGACGCCATCGCGGCCGGTGTGAATCCAGAAGCGCTCGTCGGGGCGATCAACGAGGCGGAGCAGAAGCGCGCGGCGGCAGAAGCCGAGCTGGACGGCATGCCGAAGCGCGGCGGCCGACGGAGCGTCGCGGCGATCTTCGCGATGGTCGATTCGCTCGGAGACGTGAGGAGCATGACACGTCGCGGCGAGCCCGATGAGCTGCAAAAACTGTACGAGAAGCTCGGCCTGGAGACGGTCTACAACGCCGAAGGCCGGATACTCGATGCGAGCATCCGGCCTTCGGTTAGGGATAAAGCTGGTGTCCGAGAGGGGACTTGAACCCCTACGCCCTTGCGGGCACTAGCACCTCAAGCTAGCGCGTCTGCCATTCCGCCACCCAGACTGATGGGATCATCGTACAACGTGTCCGAGCGGGGTCTGAACGCGGGGTTACGATCGGGCCGTGAAGGTCATCGTCGAGGCCGACGGCGGGTCGCGGGGCAACCCCGGACCTGCTGGTTACGGCGCTGTGGTTCGCGACAAGCTCAGCGGTGAGACGCTGGCCGAGCGCAAGGGGTTCATCGGTGTCGCCACGAACAACGTGGCTGAGTACCAGGGGCTCATCGCGGGCTTGAGGGCCGCGCAGGAGCTCGAGGCCGAGACCGTCGACGTGCGGATGGACTCCAAGCTGGTCGTCGAGCAGATGGCCGGGCGGTGGAAGATCAAGCATCCCTCCATGCAGCCGCTCGCCAAAGAAGCCCAGCAGATCGCACGCAGCTTCGCGAAGATCACGTACGAGTGGATTCCGCGGGAGCGCAACCGGCAGGCCGATCGGCTGGCCAACGAGGCCATGGACGGGGAAACCAAAGCGGAGACCAAGGCGGAAACCGCAGCGGAGGGCGACAAGCAGCCGCATTGGAGTGGGGCCACCGGTGAGCCGACCCGGCTGATCCTGCTCAGGCACGGGCAGACCAAGTTGTCGGTCGAGCGCCGGTATTCGGGGCGTGGGGATCACGTGCTGACGGAGCTCGGTCACCAGCAGGCGGAGCAGGCTGCCGAGCGTCTATCCAAAATGGACGGAATCCACGCGATCGTCTCGTCGCCGCTGCAACGAGCGCAGCAGACCGCGCAGAAGCTCGCGGACAAGATCAACCTTGAGGTGCAGACGCACCAAGGGCTCATCGAGACCGACTTCGGGACATGGGAAGGGCTGACGTTCGCGGAGGCGGCGCAGCAGGATCCCGAGATTCACCGCCGGTGGCTCAGCGACACCGCTCAGAAGCCGCCCAACGGCGAGAGCTTCGACGAGGTCAACCAGAGGGTCCGCAAGGCGCGCAGCGAGATCATCGCCAAGTTCGGCGGCAAGACGATCGTGGTGGTCAGCCACGTCACGCCGATCAAGACCCTGCTCCGCCAAGCACTGGACGTCGGGCCGCAGTTCCTGTTCCGGATGCACCTGGATCTGACGGGCATCTCCACGGCTGAGTTCTACTCCGACGGGCATGCGTCGGTGAAGCTGGTGAACGACACCTCACACCTCGGTTGACCTGGGGCGAAGTAGTCCTTCGGCGGGTTGTCGGGCACAAGCGACCAGGCCACGATCCGAAGACATGAGAACCCTGCGCGCAACTCTCGCAGCCCTGTTGGTCGCTGCCGTCGTGCCCACCGGTACGGCGGCAGCGGCGTCTCCGAACGTCGACCAGATCCTCGACCGGCTCGCCCACGACATCGCCACGAACACGGCGGACCGGGCCAAGGTCGAACGGCAGATCGCCAGAGCCAAAGGCCTGCCGGAGAACGAGAAGCTGATCACAACGAAGCTGGTCGGTGGCACGAAAGGTGAGCGGCTCGTCGCGGCCGCACCCGACGACGACAAAGCCCAAAGCATCACCGCCTACGACCGCAACGGCCGCAAGCACGCACTCCCAACAAACAAAGAACCCGACCAGCCGCTGCTGCTCGTCGACATCGACGTGGAGAAGGCGGTCAACCTGGGCATGGACGTGATCCGCAAAGCCATGCCCGCGCAGCAAAAGATCCAGGCCGGCTACTGGGCCACGCAGGTCACCAAGGTCAGGGTCAGCGACGTCCAGGAGCCCTGGTTCAAGGGCGACGCGGAGATCTTCAGCCTGGTCTCCGGTTTCGGGCTCGACGGCAAGGTCCGCGTCGACCCGGTGACGATGCCCTACCTGGACGAGGAGAACACCACCTACTCGCCCAACCAGCTGATCGTGCACTGGAACAACTACAAGTACGACCTCGCCGACGTCGTCATGATGGAAGACGACGGCGACACGAACTACAAGGCGCTCGCCCAGGCGCTGGCCGCCGCGCTGCTGACCATTGTGGACGGTGGCGCGTACATCCCGCTCGTCAGCGCGGTTCTCGACGCCATCCCGGACAGCTGGTACACGGACGACCCCGACTACGTGGAGTCCTGGTACACGCTGAGCGAACAAGGCGGTGGCGTCGTCAACGGCGCGTCGGGCAGGGGATGGATGGAGACCAGGCCCTACTGGGTTCGCGAGCTCTAGGAGGCGCGGCGCAAGCGAGGCGTCAAAGCGGACACGAACCGGTCGGCCGCCGCGTCCAGCACAGCGGCCGACTCGGGCAGGCCCACCTTCTGGTCCAGCACGAACTCTCCGCGCACCACCTGGTCCGCGCCCTTGGCCGCGAGCAGCGGGTGCAGGGCGTAGTCCATCGCGACCAGGAAGCCCTGGCTGCCGCCCGTCGCCAACGGCAGCACCGCGCGGCCCCGCAACGCCTTCTTCGGCAGCAGGTCGAGCAACGCCTTCACCAGACCGCTGTAGGCCGCGCGGTAGACGGGGGAGGCGACCACCACGCCGTCCGCGGACAGCACGGAGCTCACCGCGTCACCGATAGCAGGATCGCGGAGGTCCTCCGTGAGCAACGACAACGTGGGCAGCGCGCGCACGTCTAGCAACGACACGTGGTGTCCCAACGACGAGAGCACGGCGGACACGTGTGACACCACGACGCCGGTCGGCGCGGTGTGGGACGGCGCGCCGGAGATGATCAGCAGATCGGACATGGCAAGCACTCCCTGAGGTCGCGGACGAGAAGAAAGCGCACTCAGCGGAGGCAACACAGGCTGGCTGCCACGCGGCCGTAGTCGACGTGGCGACGTCGTGTCATGACCGAAGTGAACCAACGTCCGGACCGGTGAACAACCAGTCCCAGACGCTGGGACGAACGCGCGGTGAACCTGCCGGAAACCTTCGCCCTCTTGAGCGTTCTAGCTGAAAGAAGGTCGGAATACTCCCCGAAGAACGCCAGGATCGTTCGTAAAGGGGCGGATAATGCGGACGAAGTGGAACGTGCTCCCGTGGCTGCTGGCCCTCGTGGCCGCGCTGCTCGTACCGGCATCGGCGGTGGCGGCGGGCTCCACGCTGAGCCTCGACCGCACCACCTATGCGCCAGGGCAGAACGTCGTCGCGAGCTACGCGACGGATACCACCAGTGCCAAGAACTGGATCGGCGTCTACACGCCGAACGCGACGCCCGGCAGCACCGGCTCGCTGGTGTGGCAGTACGCGCCGAACGCCTCGGGCACGGTCACGATGCCGACGACGAGCCTCGCGAACGGCAGCTACGTCGCCAGGTACTTCCACAACGACGGCTACACCGAGCTTTCCGCCGCAGTCCCGTTCACCGTCGCCGCACCCCAAGCAGGATCGAACCTCCTCGTCAACGGGGACGGCGAGTTCGCGGACGCCTCGACCAGCGGCTACGACGGCGTCACGATCCCCGGCTGGCGCGCGACCGGTGTGCCCACGATCGTCGGCTACTCGGTGGGCAAGGGTTTCCCGACGAGCGGGCAGGGCGCGCAGTTCTTCGCCGGTGGACCGATCGGCGACTCGACCCTCTCGCAAACGGTGAACGTCTCCCAAGCGGGCAGCCAGATCGACGCGGGTGGCGTCACGTACACGTTGTCCGGCCTGCTCGGCGGCTACTCCAGCGAGATCTCCAGCGCCACCGTGAAGATCACGTTCCGCAACGCCTCCAACGCCGCTCTCGGCACCGGGCAGATCGGCCCGGTCACGGCGACAGACCGGGGCAACGCCACGAAACTGTTGCAGCGCACCGCGAACGCACAGGTACCACCGGGCACGCGGACGATCGACGTGCTGGCGACGTTCTCCGGCGACCCGAAGCGCAACGCCGGCAACCAGTACAACGACGCCTACGCGGACAACCTCGTGCTCACCCTGTCCGCGACGCTGCCCAACGCGCCCGTCCCGACCCCGCCACCGTCGTCGGTGCCGGGCTTCGACCACGTCTTCTTCACGATCCTGGAGAACCGCCACCGCGACCAGGTGATCGGCAACGCGGACGCGCCGTACCTGAGTGCGTTGGCGCAGAACAACTCCAGCCTCGGCGACTCCTACGGCGTGGTGCACCCGAGCGACCCCAACTACATGGCGGTCGCGGGCGGCAGCACGTTCGGCCACACCGACAACCCGTGGCCGTCGGGCATGGGCTCGATCGACGCGCCGAACATCGCCGACCGGATCGAATCGGTGAACAAGACGTGGCGCGGCTACATCGAGGACATGGGCACACCGTGCAACCGCACCAGCAACGGCAATTTCGACGTCGACAACCTGCCTTTCCTGTTCTTCAAGAACATCGCGGACGACGACGCTCGCTGCCGCCGCTCGATCCACCCGATCACGCAGCTGTGGAGCGACCTGCAGAGCACCGCGACGACGCCGAACTTCGTCTGGTTCGAGCCGAACACGTGCAACACCATGCACAACTGCTCCACCAGGACCGGTGACGACTGGTTCCGCGCGAACCTGCCGAAGATCCTCACCTCGCCCGCGTTCACGCAGCAGCGGTCGTTGCTGATCATCACGTTCGACGAGGACGACAACTACCACGGCCAGCGGATCCCGACGATCGTCGTCGGCTCGCAGGGCACGGTGAAGACCGGCTACGTCAGCGCGAACCGCTACGACCACTACAGCGTCTCCCGCACGATGGAGAACGCGCTCGGCCTGACTCCGTTGACGCGCAACGACAAGTTCGCGACGCCGCTCAACGACGTCTGGAAGTAGCTCGTGTACCTGTCGAGCGTCCGCGCGCCGAAGAACACCGGGTCGTCCCGCGCGGTGATCTCCGGCAACGTCGTCGCGCTCGGCCTGGTGAGCCTGCTGACGGACGTGTCGGCCGAGATGGTCACCGCGATCCTGCCCGCGTACCTGGTGCTGGGGCTGCATCTGTCGGTGCTCCAGTACGGCGCGCTGGACGGCCTCTACACCGGCGCCACCGCCCTCACCCGGCTCCTCGGCGGCTGGGTCGGCGACCGGACCTGGCGGCACAAGCTGACCGCCGGGCTCGGGTACGCGCTGTCCGCCGCGTGCAAGGCGGGTCTGCTGCTCGCGGGACGTTCCGCGGTCGCGATCGGCGGCGTGCTGGTGATCGACCGCATGGGCAAAGGACTGCGCACGGCACCTCGTGACGCCCTGATTGCCTTGTCCGTGCCCGAGAAAAGCCTCGGCCGGGCGTTCGGCGTGCACCGCGCGATGGACAGCGCCGGCGCGTTCGCCGGGCCGCTCGTCGCGATCGGGGTGCTCGCGCTGGCGGGTAGCGCGAGCGGGTACGACGCGGTGTTCGTGGCGAGTTTCTGCATCGCCCTGCTCGGCGTGCTGGTGCTGGTCCTGTTCGTGCGCAACCAGATGGGGGAGCGCGGGTCCGCGTCTTTGCGGCAGGCGTTCGGGTTGCTCAAAACAGCATCTTTCCGCCGCGCGTGCCTCGTCGCGATGGTGCTCGGGCTCGTGACGATCGGAGACGGTTTCGTCTACCTGGTGCTGCAACGGCGAGAAGACCTGCCGCAGCTGTGGTTCCCGCTCCTCGCGGTCGGTGTCAACCTCGGCTACCTGCTGCTCGCAGGGCCGGTCGGCGTGCTGGCGGACAGGATCGGTCGCTGGGTCGTGCTGATCGGCGGGCACGTCGCGTTGCTCGCGGTGTACCTGCTGCTCGTCGCTCCGTGGCACGGCACGGGGTGGGTGGTGCTGATTCTGTTGCTGTACGGCGGTTTCTACGCGGCGACGGACGGCGTGCTGATGGCCGCGGTCGCACCGCTGATCCCGGAGTCGTTGCACGGCAGTGGAATGGCGGTAGTCAAGACCGCGCAGGCGTTGGCGTACCTGGGTTCTTCGGTCGCGTTCGGGTTCGCCTGGCAGTCGTGGGGACACGTCACGGCGTTGTGGTGTGCGGTGGTGGCGGTCGTGGTGGCCCTGCCGGTGTCGTGGAGGTTGCTGCGATGAGGTCCCGTCTGGTCATCGCGCTCGCCGCGACGGTCCTGCTGCTCGGCGCGGCTGCCGCGTATGCGTTGCTGCAAAGGCATTCCGACGCCAACGCCACCAGCGGAGTGCGGCTCGACGCGGGCGGGCTGCTCGTCCGCAGCACGGCGAACGGCCACCTCGCGAAGACGTCGAACAACGAGGTCACGACCAGCGGCCTGGAGTGCGCCAGGGTCTACGCGGCGGGCGGCACGGGGGTGTGCCTCGGCCCCGCGCTCCCCGGCACGTACCAGGCGACCGTGCTCGACGCGGCGTCCCAGCCGACACGGACCGTGCCACTGGACGGTGTGCCGAGCCGGGCGCGGGTGTCCGCGAGCGGCCGGATGATCTCGTGGACGGTGTTCGTGGCGGGCGACTCCTACAACCGCGGCGCCTTCTCCACCCGTTCCGGCGTCCTCGACACCCGCACGGGCGATCTCGCCGGCAACCTGGAGACGTTCGGCATCGACCGCGACGGCCAGCGCTACACCGCGGACGACGTCAACTTCTGGGGTGTCACGTTCGCCGCGGACGACAACCGCTTCTACGCCACGCTCGCCACCGACGGCCACCACTTCCTGGTGGAGGGCGACTTCGCGAACCGGACCGTGCGCACTGTCCACGACGGCGTCGAGTGCCCGTCGCTGTCACCGGACGGCAAGCGGATCGCGTTCAAGAAACGCGTCGGCGACGGCTGGCGGCTGAGCGTGCTGTCACTCGACGGCATGACCGAGACCCCGCTCGCCGAGACTCGTAGTGTCGACGACCAGCCGGCGTGGCTCGACGACCACACGATCGGCTACGGCCTGCCACGCGCTGACCCGCGCCACTCGGACGTGTGGACAGTCCCGGCAGACGGTTCCGGCGCGCCGGAACTGCTGGTGGAGGACGCCGAATCGCCCGCACCTCTGCCTGCCGTATCCTGATCGACGCGGATGAGTCGGCAGGGCGGCCGCGGCGGGGTGACTCGTCGAGGAAAGTCCGGACTCCACAGGGCAGGGTGGTTGTTAACGGCAACCAGGGGCGACCCTCGGGACAGTGCCACAGAAAGCAGACCGCCTCGGCGAAAGCCGCGGTAAGGGTGAAACGGTGGTGTAAGAGACCACCAGCGCCCCAGGTGACTGGGGCGGCTAGGTAAACCCCACCCGGAGCAAGGCCAAGAGGGCCCGCGAGGGCCTGCGCGAGCGTTCGAGGGCTGCCCGCCCGATGCTCGCGGGTAGGCCGCTAGAGCCTGTCGGCAACGGCAGGCCGAGATGGATGGCCGCCAAGCGGGACTCGCTCCCGTGAACAGGATCCGGCTTACATGCCGGCTCATCCGCCTTCAGACGAACGGACGGTGCCGGGCCTGCCCGCCCGGCACCGTCCACGCATCAGAACGTCGCGACGTTCAGCAGTGGCTCGTGCGTGCTGTCCGGGTCGGTCCCGGAGTTCCAGTTGGTCGTGCCGGCGGAGCGCAGGGCGGTCTTCACGGCCGCGGGAGACGCGCTCGGGTGCGTCGCCTTGTAGAGCGCCGCAGCGCCGGCGACGTGCGGGCTGGCCATCGACGTGCCCGAGATCGTGTTGTAGCCGCCGCCCTTCCAGCTCGACAGGATGCACACGCCCGGCGCGATGATGTCCACGTCGGCGCCGTAGTTGGAGAAGTCGGCGAACGTGTCGTCCACGTCCGCGCGACAGGTCGAGGCCGCACCGCCACCCGGCTGGCCGTTGAAGTCGGCGAGCGCGCTGACGGTGATGACCTCCTCGTAGGTCGCTGGCACGAAGGTCGACGAGTTCGCCGCGCTGTTGCCCGCGGCGACGACGTAGGTCACGCCCGCGGCCACCGAACGGCAGATCGCCTCGTGCATCGCGTCCTTGTTGGACCCGCACGCGCTGTCGCTGCCGGAACCGCCGAGGCTCATGTTCGCGACCTCGATCTCGTTCGCGTGCGCCGTCACGTAGTCGATGCCGCAGATGATGGCCGAGAACGAGCCGCTGCCCTGGTTGTTGAGCACGCGGACCGGCCAGATGCGGGCACCGGGAGCCACGCCCACGACGCCGCTGCCGTTGTCGAGCGCGCCGATGGTGCCCGCCACGTGGGTGCCGTGGCCGTTGCCGTCGTCGGCGCTGCGGCCGGTGGAGCAGTTCTTCGCGCCCGCGGTGTTGACGTTGAGGTCGGGATGGTCGAGGTCGACTCCGGTGTCGATCACGGCGACGTCGACGTTCACGCGCTCGTCGGTGCCGTTGATCTTCGCGGTCGGGCTCTGTTCGGCGTCGATGCGGTCGATGCCCGTGGGCAGGGTCTGCGCGGCGATCGAGGCCACGCCGTCCGGCTGCACCAGGGCGACCCGCGGATCACGGGCGAGGCGGGCGGCCGTACTCGCGGTCATGCGGCCCGAGTAGCCGCGCACCGCCGACTCGTACACGTTGTCGACCGTGACGCCGAGCAGGTTGGTCACGCTCGACACGCCCACGCCGTCCTTCAGCAACACGATGTATCCGCTGGTAGCGGCGTCGGCGTTGGCTGGAGCGGCAGGAATGGCGGCGGCGAGCAGAGAAGCTGCGAACAGGGCCTTGACTGTGAGTCGTCGCATGGGCTCTCCTCAAGGGGCTCGAGCAGGGACCACGATGCTCTCACCCGAACGGGGTGATGCGTTAGTACTTTCGGGTGTAAATGTGCGGCTCGATTCGCCGGTATTGATGGAGCTGTGCTGTCACACCTGGAGTGCGCTCGCTGCGGCCTGCGCCACGACGCCGACACCGTCCAGAACCTCTGCCACGCCTGCGCGTCGCCGTTGCTGGCCCGCTACGACCTCACGAAGGTCGGCAGGCCCACCCAGGACAACAGCCTTTGGCGCTATCGGGACGTCCTGCCGGTCCGCGACCCCGATCCCGCGTTCAGTCTCGGTGAGGGCATGACGCCGCTCGTCCCGTTGCCGAAGCTGAGCGACCAACTCGGCGTCACCGTCCTCATGAAGGACGAGTCGCTCATCCCGACCGGCTCGTTCAAGGCCCGTGGCGCGGCCGTCGGCGTGGCGCGGGCCAGGGAACTGGGCGTCGAAGGCATCAAGATGCCCACCAACGGCAACGCGGGCGCCGCCTGGGCCCTGTACGCGGCCCGCGCGGGTCTCCACAGTGTCATCGCGATGCCCGAGGACGCGCCGCTCATCACTCGCGAGGAGGTCCAGGCGAGCGGCGCCGAGCTCAGGATCGTTCCAGGCACCATCGCCGATGCCGCGCAGGCCATCAAGGACGTCGATCTGTTCGACGCCTCGACCCTCAAAGAGCCCTATCGCATCGAGGGCAAGAAGACGATGGGGTACGAGATCGTCGAGCAGCTCGGCTGGCGCGTCCCGGACGTGATCATCTACCCGACCGGCGGCGGTGTCGGTCTGATCGGGATTCACAAGGCGCTCGAAGAGATGCGCGAACTCGGCTGGATCACAGGGAAGATGCCGCGTCTCGTCGCGGTGCAGTCGACCGGGTGCGCGCCGATCGTCAGGGCGTTCGACGAAGGTGCCGCCGAATCGACCTTCTGGGACAACGCTTTCACGAGCGCGTTCGGGATCAACGTGCCGAAGCCGTTGGGGGACTTCATCATCCTGCGGGCCATCAGGGAAACCGATGGCACCGCGATAGCCGTGGACGATGGGCAGATTCAGGAAGACCGCGAGGAAACCGCGCGCCTGGAAGGGGCTTTCCTCTGCCCGGAAGGCGCCGCGACGATCAGTGCCGTCCGGACACTCCGCAAGAACGGCTGGCTCACCGAGAACGAGGAAGTCGTCGTGCTGAACACCGGAGCCGGCATCAAGTACCCAGGTGTCCGCCTCTAGGTACGCGCAATCCCCAAGAGCGTTACAAAATTTCGGCCGAACGAGTGGTCGGACCGGCAGTCCAGGCCACTCTCGGTATCACGGCTCCGCAGCACAAATCCTCCTGTCAGACGACCGGCCCCTGCAGCCGGTCGTCCCCAAGGGAGGGAAGAGACATGCAACGCAAGCTGACCGTGGTGCTGGCCCTGTCCAGCCTCGTCACGGCTGGGGCGGTCGGTGTCGCCACCGCCGACGCCGCGGAGCTCCCCGTCTACGGGGTGAAGAGCTCCGGTCTCGACCAGGAGCAGACGCAGAAGCTGCAAAGATCCTTCGGCCTCAAGGACGTTCAAAGATCCGAGTTCGGTGCGGTGTCGTTCGCCGACGAGCAGCGCTACCAGTACGTGCCGACCGTCGACAAAGGACAGGGCAAGCCGGACGAGGACGGCGAGCCCACGACGTTGACCGCGCTCGACCTCGACGCGCTCAAGCGCATCACGTCCATCCCCACCGACGAGGCGGCGAAGCGCGCGCAGGAAGGTCTCCGCGCAGCCGGTGTGCTGCCGGACAACGCGACGCCCACCGCGCAGTACACGACGTTCGAACTGGCGGATCCCAACGGCCGCAACGCACTCACGGCGAACCTCGACACGTCGGTGTCCTACACGTTCCAGCTCGGCGGCATCCCGCTGGAAGGCGAGGGCGCGAACATCCGCGTCTCCTTCGACGCGCAGGGCGTGACGTCGGTGAGCCACGCCGCGCGCACCTACGGCCAGGCGGGCACGGTGAAGGTGCACGACCTCGCCACCGGCGCGAGGTTGTGCTCGAAGTTCCTCGGCACCCAGGCGCGCGCCGACTACGTCTACGTGGCCCCGCCGCTGGAGGACAAGGTCGAGCAGCTCGAGCCGTCGTTCCGCTGCACCGGCGGCAACGCGGACAAGGGCGCGGCCCAGGCCATCACGCTGCCCGCGGCCGTCGGAGCCGAACTGCCGCAACCGACCGAGCCGCAGCCGCCGCGCGAGCAGACGTTGCAGGCTCAGGAGATCCGCGAGGTCGGCATGGAGGGCACCGGCAACTGCTCCGGCCTGCCCAACACCGTCGCGAACGTCAACAGCTTCGACGCCGAGGCCGGCGCGCACGGCATCAACCGCAACTTCAAGTGGCTCGACGGCAACGCGTGGGAGAGCGACTTCAAGGACCCGATGTTCGCGGGCGGCGACGACAACAACTGGGCCGACGACGTCGACATGACCTACTGGCAGGGCCACGGTTCCGGCACCGGCTTCTACTTCACCGGCTGCTCCAACCACAACGACACCAAGCTCGCCAACACCGACGCGCGCTGGGGTCAGAACGACGTCGAGTGGATGAGCCTCTTCACCTGCCTCATCCTGGAGGACACGACCGGCGGCCTGAACTGGGCGCAGCGCTGGGGCCAGGCGTTCCGCGGCCTGCACCAGATCAACAGCTTCACCACGGTCAGCTACAACTCGTCCAACCACGGCGGCAAGTTCGGCCACTACATGTGGCGCAACCCGTTCCTGTGGTGGAACAAGCCGATGAAGGTCCGCGACGCGTGGGCGCAGGCCAGCATCGACACGCAGCCGGCCTCCGTGCGCTGGGCGACGATGGGCGTCTACAAGGCCGGCGCGTACGTCAACATCGACGACTACTTCCACGGCAAGGGCCCGGTCGGACCGGACACGCTGCCCAACGGCTGGTTCTGGCGGATCTCCGGCGCGAGCTAACCGAGATCGCGCACTTTGAGTCGTGCCACACCAACTGAAGTGAGCAGGACAGCCACCGCCGCGAGCCCTACGAGGGGCGCGGCGGTGAGCTGTTCGCCGGTCAGCACGCGCGGCAGGAAGTGGAACGGCGACACCAGGTTTGCCACGTCGTAGGAGATGCCCAGCGACGGGCCGACGATCTCGCCGAACATGTTGACCGCCAGCCACACCACGAACGAGATGGCCGCGGCGGCACGCGGCACGAACCCCACCGCGAGCATCGCCACCGCACCCACCACCAACGCGGCGGGCACCTGGAGCAACGCCGCCGTCAGTACCTTTAGATCGCCACGTCCGGCGGCGAGCCCGGCAACGGTCATCATCGCCACGGTCCCCGTGATGGCCACGGACAGATGCCCGGCCGCCCACCGCATCCGGCTCGTCGCCGTCGACAACAACAACTCGGCCCGCCCGGACGTCTCGTCCGCCCGCAGCCGCAGCACCACGAGCACCGGGAACAACGCCGCCGCCCCGCCCAGGCTGATCATGATCATCCACAGCAGCGTGTCGCCGATCGGGCCGGTGCCGTAGCGGTGCAGGAACTCGGCCATCACCGACGAGTCGCCGATCGAGCCGCGCATGCCCGACGTGACGCCGCCCATCGTGGCTCCGGCCAACGCGAACGCCGTGACCCACCCGATGAGCTGAGTCCGGTGCACCCGCCACGGCAGGTTGACGTCACCGCCCGCCTTCCCCGGCCGCGCGGGCACCACGCCGGCCCCCTCGTCACGGCTCCGGTTCAGCCAGAACGCCCCTGCTGTCAGCGCGGCGGTGGCGACGAGCGGCACCACGATCACCCAGCTGGAGGTGAGGAACAGGTGGCTCCACCCGTTGGGGGAGAACCAGCGCAGCCACAGCACGCCGCTGCCGTCCGCCGCGAACCGCACCCCGTAGGTCACACCCAGCGCGCCGCACGCGATCAGATGCGCGGTCGAGGACCGTTCGGTCAGCTGAGCGGCGATCCCGGCCACCGCCGCGAACACCAGTCCGGGAGCGGTCACCGCGAGGCCGAACCTCGGTCCGCCGATCAGCGTCACCAGGAGGCCGACCACGATCGCCGCTCCCATGGCGAGGCCCAGCGCGGAGATCAGCGGCGCGTACCGGGAGATCGGGGTGGAGCGCAGCAGTTCCTGGCGGCCGGATTCTTCTTCGGACCGGGTGTGCCGCAGGACGATGAGGATCGCCATGAGCGCGGTCAGCGTGAACGCGACGTCGGCGATCTTCCAGAGGATCAGGCCGTGCAGCGTCGGCGCGGTCAGCTGTCCGGTGAACGCGGTCAGCGCTGTGTTGCCTTCGAGGTCGTGTGCGAAGGATCGAGCGGCCTCGGGGGTCGGGAACATGCGGGTGTACTGGCCGGTGGTGCTCAGGACCACGCCCGCGATGAGCACGATCCAACTGGGCAGCAGCACGCGGTCGCGACGCAGCAGGAACCTCAACATGCTTCAGAAGCTACACATGTTTCACAAACTTGTGAAGGATCACCGCTTGGCGGGACGTCCTGAAGGCATCCGCAGCACCGGACGGAACGGCTCCCCGGCGTTGTACAGCTCCTCCAACTCCGTCACGTAAGCCAGCACGGCGGGATTCACGATGTCCGCCAGCGACCGCACCCCGGCCTGAGGCTCGTAGGAAGCGAGGTACGTGGCCGCCGCGCGAGCGCGCTCCAGCACCGACCTGTCGAAGTTGATCGTCCTTTGGACCCGCCGGGTGGTTTGTCCGCCCTCACCGGTAGGCTGATCCACGCCTGGAGCACTAGGGGAGGCTGTGATTCCGTCCACACTTCCGTCCGGCGCGAGGTCAGGTTCGAGCATGGGCGAATCTCCTCGGAGTCGTCGCTCAGGGTCGCACCCGCAGCGTCTCCGAGCGGGGTCGCGAACCGGCCGATCAGGGCTTTCACATGCGTGTACTCGTGCACCCCATCAAGACGCACACACTGTGTGTGACCAGGGCCTTCGCAGTCGGGTGAACATTGCCAGCGACGGAGAGAATCTTGGTCCGGGTGTTCCCCACTGACGTCTCCTCAGTGATGATGTGTCGGCCAGATTAGACGTAATTCCTCCCAGGGGGAACGGCCAGATGATCTACCGCCCGCACCAACAGCTTCACACCTCGTGACGAACTCGTGTTCTACTCGTAGCGCAAGCCCGAGCGCACTCTGGAGTACCAAATGACCGCCATGGACCTGGTGACACTCGCTCAGCAGCAGCCGACGGTGCCGGGCACAGGCAATGTCCGCGGCTGGATCCTGGACAACATCGTTCCGCTGCTCCTCCTGACCGTCGCGCTCCTCCTCCTGTGGCTGGGAGGCGGCAAGGGTGACAACGCGGGTGTCATGCGCCGCCTCGGTGGTGTGATCGTCGCCCTGGCCATCATCGGCCTCGCGGTCACGACCGACGCGGGCTCGAACATCGGCAAGTGGCTCGCCGGCCTGTTCGTCGGAGGCTGATCCGTGCGGGTTCGCACTGACGACGAGGTCTACCGGGTCGACGCCGTCTGGCTCGGCCCGCCCAAAGCGACTTTTCCCTGGCGCGCGCGATACGTCGCGTGGGGCGTCGGGATCGTCGTTTTCCTCGTCGTACTCACGATCGAGCGGCAGATGGGCGTCGGCTTCGGGTTCTTCTCGACGGCCTGGGCTCTCGTCGCGACGATCATCCTCACACGCTTCATCACCCAGCGGATCAGCCATGAGCGGCCCCTCACGGCCGTCATGTCGATGTGGGTCCGCGAGCTCACCGCACCTCGAGAGCGCACGGCAAGTACCGGCGGAGCGGCCAGTGCCGCCCGGATCCGGGTCAGTCCGCAGCGGCCTCGTCCCAAGTTGAGCAAGAAACAACGGGCGAGACAGCAGGCCCAGCACCGCCGGACGTCAGCCAGCCGTAAGAAGGAGGTTCGCGGTGTTCGGACGCCGGCGAGACCGTGACCGTCGCGCAGCGCAGCACATCGCCCAGCACGCCGCGGCCGACCCCCGCGAGCGTGAGCGGGCCGCATATTCGAAGCGCGGCCGCCGCCTGCCCGGCGAGCAGGCCGTGCCGAGCTACACGCCGTCGATCGCCGCGCGCAGCATCGACGGCCATCTGCTGCGCACCGGCCAGGAGGTCTACGCCTGGTACCGGCTCGCGCCGCAGCGCTGGTCGTTCCGCAGCGACTCGCAGCGCCAGGACCTGATCGCCGCCATCGCGGGCCAGTACGCCGAGCTGCAGGGCCGCTGGATGCACCTGCGGGTCACGACGCGGCCGTACCCGATCCGCATGTGGGCCGAGGCGCACGTGCACAACGCCGTCAAGCGCCTGCCGGACACGCCCGGCACGCTGTCGTTCGACGACTACATGGTCGGCGAGCAGCAGCAGCTCATGGGCCGCTCGATGGCCGAGAAAGAGGTCTACCTGGGCGTCCAGGTGCAGACCCGCAACATGATGGACCGCGCCGTCGAACGCGCCGCGCCGGTGTTGCGCAAGGTCTTCCCGGACGCCGTCGACGCCGAGCTCGTCGCCCTGGACTCCGAGGTCGAGCACCTCGACCAGGTGATCGGGTCCGCGGGTCTCGAAGGCCGTCCCGCGACGGCCGAGGAGATGTCCTGGCTGATGCACCGGTCGTGCTCGCTGGGCCTGCCCGCGCCGCGCAACCTGCCCGCCGTGCCGGGTGCCGCGTGGGAACCGGAGGACCTGGCGTCCTTCACCGACGCCGCCGACTTCCACCAGGAGCCGTATTCGCCGACGGTGACCGTGCGCGGCCGCACCGGCTCGAACGCGGGCATCAAGCGGCACGTCGCGGTGCTCACGGTTGGGCTGATGCACGGTCTGCAGATTCCCGAGACGGACGACCCGTGGGTGCAGCGCGCGGACAGGCTCCCCGCGAGTGTGGAATGGTCCGCTCGTATTTACGTGCGCAAGCCCGAGGAAGTCTCGGGTGAGCTGTCGCGGCAGATGAGCAAGGTCCGCTCGCAGGTCCGCCACTACACCGACGAGCACGAGCTCGACCCGCCGCAGTCGCTCGCCCGCCAGGCCGGGCGCGTGCTGGAGATCGACGACGAGATGACGTCGGGCTTCACCGCGCTGGGCACCCGGGTGCGAAGCTGGTGGCGTCTTGCGGTGAGCGGCCCGACCGAGCGTGAGGCCCTGCGCCTGGCCCAGTCGCTGCTGGAGCTGTACAAGCCGAAGGTCGCCATCGAGCACCCCGAGGCGCAGTACGCGATCGCCCGCGAGTTCATCCCCGGCGAACCGCTGTCGAACGGCGCGTACCTGCGTCGCGGCTCGGTGTTGTGGGCGGCGAGTGCTGTCCCGACGGCGACGGCCGAGGTCGGTGACCGCCGCGGAATCCTGCTCGGCGAGACCGTCACGGCCACCCGCCGCCCGGTCGCGTGGGACCCGTGGATGGCGCAGGAGCTCCGTGACGCCTCGGGTCTGACGGCGATGGTCGCGGGCCTCGGTGCCGGTAAGTCGTTCCTCGGCGGCGGCATGGTCTACAAGACGCTGCGCTCCGGCGCGCACTGGACGTTGCTCGACCCGTCCGGCCCGCTGTCGGCGCTCTGCGACCTGCCCGAGCTGCGGCCGTACGCGCGGCCGATCAACCTGCTCAACGCCCAGCCCGGCATTCTGAACCCGTACCGCGTGGTCGCCGAGCCGATGATCGAGCACTTCCTCGACGAGGAGGACCCGGAGAGGGCCTGGCGTCGTGAGAAGGCACTGGCGGCGGCGACTCGTCGTCGCCTGGTGCTCGACGTGCTCACGGGTCTGCTGCCGTTCGAGGTCGCGCGCCTGCCGCAGACGCGCATCGTGCTGCTGCGCGCCGTCCGCACGGTCGGTGGCCGCTTCGACGCACACCCCGGTCTTGTCTTCGAGGCGCTGCGCCGTGACGCGTCCGAGCACCACGAGCACGCCGTCGTCGTCGCGGACTTCCTCGACGAGATGCGCGAGCGCATGTCGTTGCTGATCCCCGAGGACAACGCGGACCCGTACAACGAGCAGCGCGACGACAGGCTCACGGTGCTCACCATGGCGGGCCTCAACCTGCCGAAGGACGGCGTCGGCCGCGAGCACTGGACGGACGCGGAGTCGCTCGGCGTCGAGATGCTGAACCTGGCCGCCTGGCTCACCCAGCGCTCGATCTACGACCGGCCGAAGGACCTCCGCAAGGGCGTCTGGATCGACGAGGCGTTCTTCCTCTCGGAGGTCCCGACCGGTCGCGTGCTGATGAACCGCTTCGCACGTGACTCGCGAAAGTGGAACGTCCGCGTGCTGCTGTCGTCCCAGATTCCCGCCGACTTCCTGAGGATCCAGGGCTTCGTCGCACTGCTCGACTCGGTCTTCGTCGGCAGGCTCGACGACGACCAGGCGCAGGCGGATGCGTTGCGGCTGCTCAAGGTTCCGGTCGGAGCCGGGTACGAGCAGGTGATCGCGTCACTGGGTCGTCGACCGGGTGGCGAGCGCACTGCGACCGAACGCGACCGCGCGCCGAGGCAGTTCATCTTCGGTGACGGTGCCGGTGGCGTAGAGCGCATCCGCATCGACTTCAGCGGCCCGCACCTCGAACACCTGCGCAACGCCCTCGACACGACCCCCGATGCCAAGCGCGACAACGGCAAGGGCGAGCTCGTGCCGACGGACGACAACGCGGCTCCGCAGCCGCCCGCCTACGTGCCCGACGAGATCGACGACGAACTGGCGGCGGACATGGAGCTCGGACTGACGGAGGACGAGGCCCACCTGGTGGGCCACGGTGACGGCTCGAACCGCCACCGGGACGGCGCCGCATGACGGCGCTGACGATCGTGCTCGCGATCGCCGCCTTGCTCTGGGCAAGGCGGCGGTTCGCGCTGCGCACGTCAGCTCGAAGCCGTTCTGTCATCGCGGTTTCGGTGATCTTGGCTCTGCAAGTGGTGATCGGTGCTCCGGCACACGCCCAGTCGTGTGGCGAGGCACCGAACCCGGAACGGCCGGGCGCCGGCATGGTCGGCGCGCTCGACCCGCCCGTCGGCAACGGCCTGCCCGGCTCGCCGTACCTCGACTACGGCTACGCGGGCATGGTCTGGCACAACTACCAGCCCAAGTGCAACATCGTCCCGGACGCCAACGCCACGATCGACACGTGGGCGGGCAACGAGCTCTTCAGCATCGGCAAGAACATCGTCGGTGCCACGAACGCGTTGCACTACACGGTGATGGGCCGCGGCCTGCTGGTTCCGCTCGACGACGCCGTGAAGAACGGCGTGCAGAAGGTCTACGACAACGTCTACCTGCGCTGGTTCGGCCTGGTGGCGTTGATCCTCGCGATCCTGATGTTCCGGCAGATCTGGACCGGCGACTTCGCCACGATCTCCAAACGCGGGCTCTGGGCGTTGGCGGCCATGTGGCTGGCAACGTCCACATTGGCCTTGCCGCAGTTCTACAACCTCCTCGACAACACGCTGGTCTCGAAGACGTCCGAGATCCAAGCAGGGTTCATCGAGGCACCCGAAGAGCAAGGCACACTGCACGTTCTGCCGACGAAGCTGCACGACGCCGTCGTCTACCAAAGCTGGCTGCGCGGTGCGTTCGGCACACCGGAAGCACCGCAGGCCGCCGAGTACGGCCCGCGCATCCTCAAGGCGCAGGCCTGGACGACGTCGGAGATCGCGGAGCACAAGGACGCGGACCAGGCGGCGCTGGAAGCCAAGAAAGCCGAGTGGAAGGCCCTCGAAGCCCAGCTCGGCACCGCCAAGGGCTACTTCGACGGCACCGACGGCAGCCGCACCGGCGCGGGATTCCTGGCGCTGCTGCAGTCCATCGCGTTCTCGCTGTTCCAGCTGTTCGCGAAGGCCGCGGTGCTGCTGGCCCAGCTGCTGCTGCGCATTCTCACCTTGGCGGGACCGCTCATCGGTCTCGTCGCGTTGATCCACCACGACCTGCTGCGCAAGGTCGCGCGCGCGGCCGCCGTGACGGTGTTCAACGTGCTGGTGCTCGCGGTTCTCGCGGGTGTCCACGCGTTGCTGCTGCAGGCGATCTTCAACGCGACCGGGCTTTCGTTGCTGACGCGCACTTTGCTCGGCCTGATGCTGACACTCGTCTGCTTCGTGATCGGCAAACCGTTGCGCCGCATGTGGCAGATGGTCGAGATGTCGGTGGGCTCCGCGGGCAACGTCCTGCCGATGAGCGGCGGCGTCTGGTCGAAGATGATGGGCCGCAAGAAGCAGACCGGCCCGACGCCGCAGGACGAGTTCTGGGACTCCGTGCGGGAGAACGAGACCGACGAGGCGGCGCCGCAGCGCGGTCGTGGCCGGGTCCGCCCGGAGGCCTCGAACCCCGTCATGGCGACGGCCCAGCGCCTCGACCGCGACGCGCAGCCCGGCCAGATCGTCAGCGGTGGCGACGGTTACGGCGTGCGTGCCGGCGCACTGCCCGCGGGATCCGGTCCGGCGGCGTTGCCCGCAGCCCGGTCGCGCGTGGTGGACAGCCCGACGGTCACCGACAGGCAGTGGGACAGGGTCGACGACGCGGTGCTCGTGCCGTCGCGGTCCTCGAGCTACTCGGGTCCGGTGCAGGAACCTCGCAGGGCCGAGACAGAAGTGGTGGCAGGGCGTCAGGTGCACGTGATCTACCGGCCGTCGCGCGGCTTCGAAGTCCGAGACAACTAGAGAGGGGGACGCTAGATGCCCATTCGCACCAACCGCGGCCGTGCCGCGGTCTACCGCAGGCTCTGGGGCTGGCCGCTGCGTTCCCCGCGGCACCTCGCCGCGTCGATCATCATCTTCGTGGTGGTGGTCGTCGCGCTCGGCGTGATCATCCCGAAGGTGCTGGACCGCAAGCCTTCCGCGCCGAACACCGCGGCCGGCCAGTCGTCCTCGCAGGGCACCCAGGTCGGTCAGCTGCCGACCAGCGGCGCCTCGCTGCCGACCAAGGTCCCGCCGCCCTCGAACTCCGCCTCGGCCGCCCCGCCGGCCGCTGACGCCCAGCTGATCGCGGAGCTGTGGGCGGAGAACTGGATCAAGCCGCCGCCGGACAACGACGTGAACAAGTGGCTCGCGCAGCTCCGTCCGTACACGACGGAGGAGTTCCTCGCGCAGATGGCCACGATCGACCCGAAGAACGTGCCGGACAAGATCACGCAGAAGGTGACGCCGAAGAAGTCGTACGTGTCCTCGGCGGACTTCGAGATCGGCACGGACATCGGCAAGGTCGTCATCACGCTGGTGAAGACGCCGGCCAACGAGTGGCGGGTAAACAGCTACACGAAGGCGGACTGACCATGCGCCTGATGCTGCTGATAGGTGCTCTCGTCGCGATCGTCGTGATCGCGGTCGCCACGTCCGGCGTCACGCAGGTGGTCAGCAACTCCACGAACCCCGCGGCACAGGGCGCTTTCAAGCTGTCGAGCTGCAACGCGGCCATCGGCCCGTGGGACTCGGGCGGCGGCGACAAGGGTCAGCACGACGCGTCGCGGCTCAACGACGAGCAGCGCAACATCGTCGCCCGGATCATCTCCATCGGCCAGGAGCGCAAGCTGCCGCCCCTCGCGTGGCAGATCGCGATCCAGGCGGGCATGACCGAGTCGGGTCTGCGTCCGCTGAACTACGGCGACCGCGACTCGCTGGGCATCTTCCAGATGCGTCCGTCGATGGGCTGGGGCACCGAGGCCGAGGTCGTCGATCCGACGTACGCGATCAACAAGTTCTACGACGTGCTGCTGAAGGTGCCGGACTGGGAGAGCAAGCGTCCCGGCGACTCGGCGCAGGCGGTGGAGCGGTCGGCGTTCCCCGACCGGTACCACAACTGGGAGGCCATGGCGGCGTTCCTGCTGGGCGAGCTGGGCCAGATCACCGACCCGGCCGGCTGCGGTTCGGGCGCGGGCCAGTTCCTGCTCGCGTCGAACGCGGCGGGCGTGGCGATCCAGTTCACCAAGGAGCAGCTGGGCGAGCCGTACCTGTGGGGCGGCAACGGCCCGGACGCGTGGGACTGCTCGGGAATCCTGGTCAAGGCCTTCGGCGCGGCCGGCGTGAAGATCCCGCGCGTGGCCAACGACCAGTACGAACAGGGCGGCGCCCACCTCCCGGTGCGCGACGCCCAGGCAGGCGACCTGATCTTCTGGGCGACTGACACGTCCAACCCGCGAACGGTGCACCACGTGGCCATGTACCTCGGCGGCGACGAGTACATCCATGCACCCCAAACGGGTGACGTAGTGAAGATCAGCAAGATCAACTGGGATTATCACGAGTTGATGCCGCTGGCCGTCCGGCCGGGCGTGTAGATCGCGGGGAGGCGCTGCATGTTCAACCACGACCCCATCCCGAGGCCTTCCGGACCGCCCGCGTCGAGCACACCAGTGCGTGACTACATGGCGTCCGGCGGTCCGGGTGTGTCGCCCGACTACGTGGTGGTGCCACGAGCGCTGGCCGAGGCCATGCCGCTGCCGTGGCAACAGCACTTCACCCACCTGCTGGCCGAGTTCCACCGCACCTACGGCCACCTGAACTGGCCGATCTACCGGGTGGTGCCGTCCCGCTACGAGAAACTCGCCGACCTCGACGAGGAACAGCTCGCGGAGGTCGGCGCCATCATGGAGATCGACTCCGACGGTTCGCTGGTCTACCGGGACCGCGCCGGGCGTAAGATCGAGAACGCCGAGGATCGCACGGTGCTGGTGTCGTGTTCGGACCCGATTCCGTCGGAGTACGCCAACGCCAACCAGTCCACGCCTCCTCGCGGGTTCCCCGCGCCACTGGGAGGCGAACGCCGATGAGCGACAAGAGCGGTTGGTACTTCTGCCTGACCCACCAGACGGTCGAGCAGGGCAAGGGCTGCAAGGGGCCGGACCGAATGGGGCCTTATCCGGACGAGGCCACCGCGGCTCGTGCGTTGGAGATCGCCCGTGAACGCACTCGCGCCGCCGACGAGGCGGACCGGAAGTTCCGCGGCGACGACGAGGACTGAGGATTTTTCGAGCGAGGCCCAGGGCGCGTGCTCCGGGCCTCGTTCTGTGCGCACGCCTAGTCTGTGCGGGTGGCTTCGATGGTGATCCGCACTGGTCGCGCTGACCTGGCGTTCGACGGCATCCGCACCGAGTTCGGGCTGCGGTCCTCCTTTCCCGCGGCCGTGCTCGCCGAGGCCGAGGCGGCGGTGTCCCGCTCTCCTGGCGACCGCCCCGACCTCACCTCGATCCCGCTGGTGACGATCGACCCGCCCGGCGCGAAGGACCTCGATCAAGCGCTGTGCGTGCAGAAGTCCGGTGACGGCTTCGTCGTGCACTACGCGATCGCCGATCTCGGGCTGTTCGTGACGCCGGGCGAGGCTCTGGATCTGGAGGTCCGGCAGCGCGGCCAGACGATCTACCTGCCTGACGGCAACGTGCCGCTGCACCCGACCGTGCTGTCCGAGGGCGCGGCGTCGTTGCTGCCCGGCGTGGTGCGGCCCGCGGTGCTGTGGACGTTCACGTGCTCGGCGGCTGGTGTGTCGACCGCGGTCGAGGTGCGGCGGGCGTTGGTGCGGTCGCAGGCGCAGTTCGACTACGCGTCGGTGCAGGAGTCGTTCGACGCCGGAAACCCGCACCCGTCCGTTGCGGCTTTGGCCGAGTTCGGGCCGTTGCGGCGGGCACTGGCTCGTGAGCGCGGGGCCATCGAGCTGCAGCTACCGGAGCAGGAGATCGAGTCGAACGGTGAGGGCTGGAAGCTCGTCACCCGGCCGCGTGCCGCCGTCGACTCGTGGAACGCCGAGATCTCGCTGATGACCGGGATGGCGGCGGCGTCGCTGATGCTCGAAGCCCGTGTGGGAATCCTGCGGACGCTGCCTGATCCGGATGTGGCGGCGGTCAAGACGTTGCGCAAGTCCGCGGCCGCGTTGAGGGTGCCGTGGCCGGCGGACGTGTCGCCGGGTGCGTTCCTGGCGGGACTCGACGCCTCGAAGCCCGAGGCCTTGGCGCTGTTCACCGATGCCACGCGGCTGCTGCGCGGCGCGGGCTACTCGGCGTTCAACGGCACCGTGCCCGAGGTCGTGACCCATGCGGGCGTTGCGGCTCCGTACACACACGTGACGGCACCACTGCGCAGGTTGGTCGACCGGTTCGCCACGGAGGTGTGCCTGGCCGTTTCGGCTGGTCAGGAGCTGCCTTCGTGGTTGGCCGAGGCCTTGCCGCAGCTGCCGTCGCTGATGGGTGCGTCGGACTCGCTGGCGTCCAAGGTCGAACGGGCCTCGCTGGACCTGGTCGAGGCGTGGGTGCTGGCCGGTCGCGTGGGGCAGGAGTTCGACGCCGTGGTGCTGCGGTCGGGAGAGAACGACGCCGAGGTGTTCGTGGCTTCGCCGCCGATCCTGGCCAAGTGCGCGGGCAAGCGGCTGCCCGAGGCGGAGACGGTTCGGGTGCGGCTGGTGGAGGCGGATCCGGTGGAGCGGAAGGTCCGGTTCGAGAAGGCCTGAGCACGCTCGCGCAAGGGTCCCCTCTGGCTTGGGATCCCTCGCAGCCCACGCTACTCGGCGGGTCCGACATTCCCGGCGGGCCGAGGAGCCCAAGGTCACGTTGCACAGCCCGCTCCCGGCCGTCCGTGTGAAGATGCACGGGTGACAGACATTCGTGACCTCACCGTGGGCGTGTTGGGCGGCACCGGCGCCCAGGGCAAGGGCCTGGCGATCCGCTGGGCCAAGGCGGGCGTCAAGGTGATCATCGGCTCCCGCAGCGCCGAGCGGGCCGAGCTCGCGGCCAAGGAGATCGTCGAGGTCGCGGGCGGTGACGTCCGGGGCGCGGACAACTCGGACTGCGCGGCCGACTCCGACATCGTGCTGGTGGCGGTTCCGTGGGACGGCCACGGCGACCTGCTCGCGTCCCTGCGCGACCAGCTGGCCGGGAAGATCGTCATCGACTGCGTGAACCCGCTCGGCTTCGACAAGCAGGGGCCGTTCGCGCTGCCCGTCACCGAGGGCAGCGCCGCCCAGCAGGCCGAGGCGCTGCTGCCGGAGTCCAAGGTCACCGCCGCGTTCCACCACGTCTCGGCCGTGCTGCTGGCCGACCTGACCGTGTCCGAAGTGGACATGGACGTGCTCGTGCTGGGCGACGACCGCGAGGCCACCGACACGGTCCGCGAGCTCGCCGAGCTCGTGCCGGGCTTCCGCGGCGTCTACGGCGGACGGCTGCGCAACGCCCACCAGGTCGAGGCGTTCACCGCGAACCTCATCGCGATCAACCGCCGCTACAAGACCCACGCCGGTCTGAAGATCACGGGCGTCTGATGCTTCCCGTCGACGACCTCGGTGAGCCGGTACCGGTCGACCAGCCCCAGCGCGTGGTCAGCCTGGTTCCGTCCATCACCGAGGCCGTCGCGGTCAGCGTCCCGTCCTCGCTCGTCGGTGCGACGGACTACTGCACGCATCCGTCCTCTTTGGACGTTGCGCGGGTCGGCGGTTCCAAGTACCCGGACGTCGACAAGGTCCTGGAGCTGAAGCCTGACCTCGTGATCGCGAACTCCGAGGAGAACCGCGCCGAGGACGTCGACCGGTTGCGCGCCAACGGCATCCACGTCTGGGTCACGGAAGCGCCGGCCACGGTGCCGATGGCGTTGAAGTCGCTCAGAAGACTGTTCGGCCTGGCGTGGGACCTCGAACCCGACTGGCTCGTCCGATCCGAAGACCTCTGGCGTGACACGAAACCGGCGAAGCTCACCGCGCTGATCCCGGTCTGGCGTCGTCCGTGGGTCGTCGTCGGCCGCGACACATTCGCCACCGATGTGTTGCGGCGCTTGGGAATCGAGAACGTCTACGCGTCGCACGACGAGCGTTACCCGCGTCCGTCGCTGGAAGAGCTGAACGCGAAACGCCCTGACCTGGTGATTCTGCCCGACGAGCCGTACGTGTTCACCCACGAGGACGGCCCGGAAAGCTTCCCCGGCTTGCCATACGTGCTGGTCAACGGCCGCCACCTGACGTGGTACGGCCCGTCGCTCGTCGAAGCCCGCGCAAGCCTGGAGAAAGCGCTGAACTACGGCCAGGGTTGACAAACCACGGGTGGATTCGCGGAACCCCTTGCGTTGCCAGGATCTTCGCCATGGGGAAACTAGCCGCGATCATCGCGACCGCCGCAGCCGTCACGACCCTGACCGCCGTCCCGGCCTCCGCCGAGCCGGTGGTCATCTACCAGCTGTCCGGCACGAACCGCTGTCTCGCCGACACCGGTACGAACGTTGTTCTGCAGCCCTGCAACCGGACGTCCGAGGCGCAGCGCTGGATCGTCCCGATCACCGATGCCGTCGACTGGCCGCACAACATGGCCACCGACAAGTGCCTGGGCGCCACCGCCGCCGGTGACGTGCTGGGCCAGGCCTGCGCGAGCGGCACCACCCGCTGGCACCGGATCCCGCCGGCGGGCAGTGCCTTCCAGTTCCGCAACGCCGCGTCCGGCAAGTGCCTGACCGCTCAGGTCACCGTGGCGGCGTGCGGCACGACGAGCGCGCGCTGGGTCGGCCTGCGCTGAACGGCAGGTGACACGTTCGGCCGCTATCCGGACGTGTCACCTCCACCGCAAGGTTCGTGGCGTGAAGAAACTCCTCGCCACCATCGCGACCGCCGCCGCCCTCGTCACCCTCAACGCCGCACCCGCCCACGCCTTCGGCGACGTGATCATGTACCAGCAGGTGGGCACCACCAAGTGCTTCAGCACGTTCAGCGGCCTCTCGGTCAGCCTGGCCACCTGCAACCCTGCCGACACCCGCCAGCAGTGGTCGGTGGGCTACTACAGATTCCCGCAGGTGCATCCCATGAACGTGTACACGGGCACGTGCCTGGAGCACTACGCCACGGTCCGCGTCCTGCTCAACACCTGTGTCAGCGGCGGCAACCAGCGCTGGTACACCAACTCGTCGACCGGCACCTACACCATCCGCATCGAGCCTGAGAAGAAGTGCGTCGAGCCAACATCGAGCAACGGTCTGAGGCTCGACCCCTGCACCGCCGCCTCGACGCGCTGGAAGGAGATCGTGCTGGTCCGCGGCTAGTCCCGGAACCGGTCCGTCGCCTCCAGCAAGGCCGAAAGGATGCCGGGCTCGTCGTACGCGTGCCCGGCATCCGGCACCACCACCAGTTCCGAACCGGGCCATGCCTTGTGCAGATCCCAGGCGGACACCGCAGGTGTCGCGATGTCGTACCGCCCCTGCACGATCACGCCGGGAATGTCCTTCAGACGACCGGCGTCCCGGATCAGCTGCCCCTCCTCGAACCACCCGCCGTGCACGAAGTAGTGGTTCTCGATCCGCGCGAACGCCAGCGCGTACTCCGGCACCGCGAACTCCGCCACCAGTTCGGGCCGCGGCAGCAACGTCACGGTCGCGCCCTCCCAGGTGCTCCACGCGACAGCGGCAGGTCCGTGCACCGCGGGATCCGGCGAGGCGAGCAACTTCGCATACAGCTCAACGGGATCGCCTTCGAGGCCGGCGAGCGGCGCCGTGAACTTCTCCCACAGGTCGGGGAAGAGGTTCGCCGCCCCGCCGCGGTAGTACCAGTCCACTTCGGACTCTCGCAGCGTGAAGATCCCGCGCAGCACCAGCTCGGTAACGCGATCCGGGTGCTTTTCCGCGTAGGCGAGGGCCAAAGTCGACCCCCAGGACCCGCCGAACACCTGCCAGCGCGAGATTCCGAGCGACTCCCGCAGCCGTTCGATGTCGGCGACGAGGTGCCAGGTCGTGTTCAGCGACAGATCACCGGACACGGAAGCGTGCGGCAACGAGCGCCCGCACCCGCGCTGGTCGAACAGCACGATCCGGTAGGCGTCGGGGTCGAAGAGCCGGCGGTGCGACGGCGAACACCCGCCACCGGGGCCGCCGTGCAGGAACACCACAGGTTTGCCGGAAGGGTTTCCGCACTCCTCCCAGTACACGAGGTTGCCGTCACCGGTGTCCAGGTGACCTGACGCGTGGGGCTCGATCTCCGGGTACATGGGCCTATCGTCGAGCACATGGCTCAGTTCACGAAGGAGACCTCCACCACGGGGGCGTTCGTCCGGCAGCCGAACCGCTTCACCGCCCGCCCGGAGCCCGAACCGGGCCGCTACCGGCTCGTCGTCAGCCTCGCCTGCCCGTGGGCCCACCGCGCGATCATCGTCCGCAAGCTCCTGAACCTCGAGGACGCCATCTCGCTGGCGGTCGTCGACCCGATCCGCGACGAACGCGGCTGGCGCTTCGCCACGACCGACCCGGTCCTGGACATCGACTTCCTGAGCGAGGCGTACAAGAAGGCCGATCCGAACTACGACGGCCGAGTCACTGTCCCGGCGCTGATCGACACCACCACCGGCGAGGTCGTCACCAACGACTACCCGCAGATCACGCTGGACTTCAGCCTGAAGTGGCGCCCGGAGAGCACCCTCTACCCGGAACACCTGCGCGAAGAGATCGACGCCTGGATCGAGCCGATCTTCCACAACGTCAACAACGGCGTCTACAAGGCCGGGTTCGCCACGTCACAAGAGGCCTACGAGCAGGCGTACACGAACCTGTTCGCGGAGCTCGATCGCCTGGAAACCCACCTCGACATCCACGAGTTCCTGGTCGGCGGCCAGCTCACCGAGGTCGACATCCGGCTCTGGACCACGCTCGTCAGGTTCGACGCGGTCTACCACAACCACTTCAAGTGCAACCGCAACAAGCTCACCGAGATGCCGAACCTCTGGGCCTACGCGAAACGCCTCTACGGCCTGTTCGCGGACACGGTCGACTGGGACCACATCAAGCGCCATTACTACGTGACGCACCACCAGATCAATCCGACCGGAATCGTGCCGGCGGGCCCAGACCCGGAGGTCTGGACCCGCCCGTAGCCAACGATCAGTGGAAGGTGTGCTCGGGACCGGGGAACTGGTGCCCGCGCACCTCGTTCGCGAACTCGGTCGCCGCGCCCAGCATGATGTTGCCGATGTCGGCGTAGCGCTTGACGAACCGGGGAGCCTTGCCGCGGTTCAGGCCCATCATGTCCTGCCAGACGAGGACCTGGGCGTCGGTGTCCGGACCGGCGCCGATGCCCACGGTCGGGATGACGAGGTCGTGTGTGATCTGCTTCGCGACCTCGGCGGTCACCATCTCCAGCACGACCGCGAACGCGCCCGCCTCCTGCACCGCGATGGCGTCCTGGACGACGACGTCGTGGTTCTCGTGGCGGCCCTGGACCCGGTAGCCGCCCAGCTGGTGCTCGGACTGCGGGGTGAAGCCGATGTGCGCCATGACCGGGATGCCCGCGGCGGTGATCGCGCGGATGTGCGGCGCGAAGTAGGCGCCACCCTCCAGCTTGACCGCGTGCGCCTGGCCTTCCTTCATGAACCGGATCGCGGTCGCGACGGCCTGCTCGACCGACACCTGGTAGGAGCCGAACGGCAGGTCAGCGACCACGAGAGTGCGCTTGACCGAGCGCGTCACGGCACGTACCAGCGGGATGAGCTCGTCGACCGTGACCGGCAGCGAGGTCTCGTTGCCGAAGACGGTGTTCGACGCGGAGTCGCCGACCAGCAGAACGGGGATGCCGGCCTCGTCGAAGATCGAGGCGGTGAACGTGTCGTAGGCGGTGAGCATGGGCCACGGCTCGCCGCGTTCCTTCATCTCACGCAGGTGGTGAACGCGAACCCGCTTGGCAGGGGCCTTCTGACCCGATCCGTTGCCGTACGGCGCGGAAACTTCGGCAGTGGTCATCGTCGACCGGTCCTTTCCTCGAGGCCCACGTGGGGTCCCCGGGCGCTTGGTGCACGGTTGCCGAACACCAGAGTGGCACCGTTGGCCACAAACCGGCAGAGGATGCGGTTACCGTCACACGCACGATGCGCTCAGCGGTCGGGCAGACCCTGGAGCACCTCGCGGACGGCCATCACCACGGCGTCCGGCCGGTCCATCTGGATCATGTGACGACTGCCGGGAACAGGCACGTTGCGTCCCCACGGCACGAGAGCGGCCAACGAGCGGTGCTCCGGCCACACCTTCCGACCTGCGGTGAGCACCAGCCATGGGACTCGTGGCAACGCACGGCGCTGACGAAGCCGTTCCAAGGTCGCCACCTGACCGGGGTACGACGCGAGCTCCCACAGCACCGCCCGCCCCACCCCAGGCCGCCGGTAGACGAGTTCGACCAGGTCAGCGGGTGCGGGATCGGTCACGCCGAGCGTCGAGGCCGCGGTCAGCCAGTTCCGGAACGAGTGCCCGTACCGCCGGGTGATCCGTGCGCCGAGCCAGCGGCTGCCGAACGCCCGCAGCCCCTGCGCGACGACGGCCGACATGTCGAACGGAGCCCCGCCACCAGGCGTTTCGGCGTCCGGATCGAGCAGCACGACCCCGTCGACCCGATGTGGCCGCAGCCGGGCGTAGGCCTCGACGTGCAGGGACGCCATCGAGTGTCCGATGAGGATCGCTCGCGGCACCCCGCGCAGCACCGCGTCCAGCACGGCCACCTCACGTGCGAGCGACGGCCCGCGCCGCGCCGGACCGCTCATCCCGAGCCCCGGCCGGTCGAACACGATCACCCGGACGAGTGGCTGGAGCAGCCTCACCGTCCGGTCCCAGTCGAACCACGCTCCACCCAGCCCCGAGCTGAGCACGACGACGGGTCCGCCGACACGCCCGGAGGCGGCGACATGCACCCGCCCCGCTGAAGACGGAATCATGGCGGTCATCGGTCGACCTCGGGAGTTGAAGTGGTACCGGCGTGGAAGTGGAAGGCCGCGGGCGCGATCGCGACCGTAGTGCAGCTGGCCGCGGTGTTGTCGCTGCTCCGGGTGATCCTGCCGGAGGACAGCTGGTTCACCGACGTCGCCGACGGCATCGGGTACTTCTTCGGCCTGCCGATCGACGGCAACCTCTTCATCGCCCTGGTGTTCTTCGTGCTCGGCGCCGCCCTGCGCAGGCACAAGCGAGCAGCGCTGTGGGCGTTGCTGCTGTTCCAGGTCATGGGCCTGCTGCTGGTCGGCTTCATCATGGTCATCTTGGCGCTGGCACCTGAAGAAATCCTGGATGAGGGCGAAGTTCCGCATTGGGCGTTTCTCGGTGTCGGCGTCGCGACCTCGCTCGTGTTCGTGGTGCTGCTGTGGGTGGTGCGCGAGGCGTTCCCCGCCCGGTTGGCGCGGGGTGCGTGGCGGCGGGCGCTGGCGTCGTTCGTGCTGGGCATGGTCGTGCTGGTGCTGGTCGGCTGGGGTCTCACCGAGGTGTTCCCCGGCAAGCTCGTGGAGCAGCTGGACAAGCTGGCGTGGGCGGCGAACCAGGCCACGGGTGAGATCGTCCGGCTGGGACGGTTGGACATCCCCGAGGGCCCGCAGTGGCTGAGCGTGCTGCTGGGTCTGGGCGGCACGCTCGTCGCGATCCGCGCGATGTACGTGTTCTTCCGCGGTGTCCGCACGCAGAGCATGATCACGCCGGACCAGGAGCTGGACGTGCGCCGGCTGCTCGCGGCCGACGGCGAGCCCGACTCGCTGGGCTACTTCGCGACCCGGCGCGACAAGAGCGTGGTGTTCGCCGCGTCTGGCCGGGCGGCGCTGACCTATCGGGTGATCGGCGGCGTCTCGCTGGCGTCGGCCGACCCGATCGGTGACGAGGACGCGTGGTCGGAAGCCGTGCAGGCGTGGCTGTCCGAGGCACGCACCTACGGCTGGACTCTTGGCGTTCTGGGCGCGTCCGAACGGGGTGCGCAGGTCTACTCCGACGCCGGGCTGAAGGTGCTGGAGATCGGCGACGAGGCGATTCTGGACGTCCGCGAGTTCGTCCTCGCCGGTCCGGAACGCCGTGGGCTGCGCCAGGCGGTCTCCCGTGTCGAACGGGCCGGGTACACCGCGCGGGTGCGCCGGCACAGCGAGATCGCGCCGGACGAGATGGCGTCCATTCTGGACCTGGCCGAGGCCTGGCGAGGTGCCGAGACCGAGCGCGGGTTCTCGATGGCGTTGGGGCGCTTGGGAGATCCGAGCGACGGCCGGTGCGTGATGGTCGAGGCCTACGACGCTTCGGGTGCGTTGCGCGGGCTGTTGTCGTTCGTGCCGTGGGGCCGTCGTGGTGTGTCGCTGGATCTGATGCGGCGCGACCGGGCGGCGGAGAACGGTCTGAACGAGTACATGGTCGCCCAGTTCGCCGCCGCGGCCGGGCATCTTGGCGTGCAACGGATCTCGTTGAACTTCGCGATGTTCCGCGCGGTGTTCGAGGAGGGCGAGAAGATCGGCGCCGGCCCGGTGCTGCGGGCGTGGCGGCGGGTGCTGTCGCTGGCGTCGCGGTTCTTCCAGCTGGAGTCTCTGTACCGGTCGAACGCGAAGTACCTGCCCGATTGGGAGCCGCGGTTCCTCTGCTACCAGCGCTCCCGGTCGTTGCCGCAGGTCAGCATCGCCGCGGGTGTCGCGGAAGGGTTCGTGCCGTCGCTGCGGTCGTTGCGCAAGCGGGCCCTGCAGAAGACGGACGTGAGCTCCGACTTCGCTCTGAAGGTCGCCGAGATCGACGCGATTCGTGTCGAACCGAAGGCTGTGCGGCGCCCCGAGCAGGTCCGGGTGCGGATCGCGAAGGTCGAACGGCTCGTGGCCGCCGGCGTCGAGCCATATCCGGTGGGCTTCGACCGGTCGCATCTCCTTGAAGCGGCACGGGAACGCTTCGGCGAGAAGGTCTCGGTCACCGGACGTGTGGTGGCGCTGCGGGAGATGGGCAAGCTGTGCTTCGCGCGGCTGCGGGACTTCGGCGGCGAGATCCAGGTGATGCTGACCGCCGACACGCTGGGGGAGGCGCTGACGTCCTGGAAGTCCGATGTGGACCTGGGCGACCACGTCGGCGTGACGGGCCTTGTGATCAAGTCGGACCACGGCGAGATATCGGTGCTGGCGTCGTCGTGGACGATGACGGCGAAGTGCCTGCACCCGTTGCCGGACAAGCGGAAGGGCTTCACCGACCCGGAGGCGCGCGTGCGCCAGCGCTACCTCGACCTCGTGGTGAACCAGGACTCGGCTCATCTGCTGAAGCTGCGCAGCGACGTGATCCGCAGCGTCCGAGAGTTCCTGCACTCGCACTCGTACCTCGAGGTCGAGACGCCGATGCTGCAGTCGGTGCACGGCGGCGCGAACGCCAGGCCGTTCGTCACCCACATCAACGCCTACGACATGCGCATGTACCTGCGGATCGCGCCGGAGCTGTACCTGAAACGGCTCTGCGTCGCGGGTGTGGACCGGGTGTTCGAGCTGAACCGCAACTTCCGCAACGAGGGCGCGGACGCCACGCACAACCCCGAGTTCACGATGCTGGAGGCCTATCAGTCCTATGCGGACTACCGGGTCATGCTCGACCTGGCACGTGAGTTGATCCAGCACGCGGCACGGACGGCGTTCGGCTCCGAGGTGGCGCATCGGCCGGACGGTGCCTTCGACATCTCGGGGGAGTGGCCGGTGGTTCCGGTCTACACAGCGGTGTCCGAAGCGTTGGACGCTGTCGTCACGCCTTCGACCTCGGTGTCGGAACTGCGCTCGCTGCTCGCCGCACGGGGTGTCGAGATCAACGAGGACTGGGACCACGGCCAGCTCGTGCAGGAGGCGTACGACTCGTTCGTGGAGTCCGAGACCGTCGGCCCCACCTTCTACATCGACTTCCCGACGTCGGTGTCACCGCTGACCCGGCAGCACCGCGTCGACCCCAGGCTGGCCGAGCGGTGGGACCTCGTGGCGTTCGGTGCGGAGATCGGCACGGCGTACTCCGAGCTCACCGACCCGTTGGAGCAGCGCCGCCGACTCGAAGCGCAGTCGTTGAAGGCTGCTTCTGGTGACGTCGAGGCGATGGAGCTGGACGAGGACTTCCTGCGCGCGCTGGAACACGGCATGCCGCCGACGGGCGGGCTGGGTATGGGTGTCGACCGGTTGCTGATGATGCTGACCGGCACGACGATCCGGCAGTCGGTGCTCTTCCCGTTCGTCCGGCCTCAATGATTTGTCGGTGATCTACGAACCTACGTAGGTGTTGCGTTCGCTCGAACTGGTCCATCCTCGGCGTCACCCTGCATGAGGAGAACCATGTCAACAATTCGCCGAAAGCCGCTGGCAATGCTGGTGGCAGGCGTGACGACCGCGGCGTTCCTGTTCGGGACGTCGCCGGGAACCGCGGGACCGGCCCCTGCACCGGTCGCGCAAGAGAGCCCGACCTACGTCTACCGCGTGAACGCGCCGCTGGGAGAGAAGGCCCAGAAGCTGCTGGCGCGCGGGTTCGACGTGCTGGAGGAGCGAGACGGCGACGACCTGTTCGTGCTGGGCGGTCGTGCCACGTCGCAGAAGCTGGCCGACGCCGGGTTCGCGCCCGTCGTCGAGTCCGTGATGGAGCCACCGCAATGGGATGCGCCGGCCCTCAGCGCGGCCGCTGATGTGAACGAGACGTACTACGGCGGCTACCGGACGATCAACGCGCACCAGGCACACCTGGACCAGGTCGCGTCGCAGTATCCGGGCTTGACGACGGTGGTCGACTACGGCGACTCGTGGAAGAAGACCCAAGGCGCGGGCGGACACGATCTGCGGGCGATCTGCATCACGAAGAAGAACGCCGGTGACTGCGAACGCCGGACGAACGCGCCGAAACCGCGGTTCTTCGTGATGGGCCAACTGCACGCGCGCGAGATCACCACTGGTGACATGGCGTGGCGGTGGATCGACCACCTCGTCGCCGGCTACGGCACGAACAGCCAGGTGACGAACCTGCTGAACTCGACCGAGGTGTGGGTGGTGCCGATCGCGAACCCGGACGGCGTGCAGATCGTGCAGTCCGGTGGCAGCTCGCCGAAGCTGCAGCGCAAGAACGCCAACAACACGAACGGCAACTGCACGAGCGGTCAGATCGGCATCGACCTGAACCGCAACACCAGCTCGCACTTCGGTGGCAGCGGAACGTCGACGAACCCCTGCAACGAGACGTACCGCGGTCCGGCGGCCAACTCCGAGTCCGAGACGAAGGCGTTGCAGTCCTTGTGGCGGTCGCTCTACCCGGACAAGCGCGCGACCGGTGACACGGCGCCCGCGGCGAACGACACGCGCGGCGTCGTCGTGAGCATGCACAGCTACTCGAACCTGGTGCTGTTCCCGTGGGGCTGGAGCACGGCCGACACGGGCAACGACCGGCCGTTGCGCGCGATGGCGAAGGAGATGGCCAGGCTCGCGGGCGGCTGGACGTACGGCCAGCCGGGCGAGGTGCTGTACAACGCGGCGGGCGCGACCGACGACTGGGTCTACGACGACCTGGGCGTCGCGAGCTTCGTCTGGGAGATCGGCTCGGGCAGTGGCAGCTGCTCGGGCTTCCTGCCCGCGTACTCGTGCCAGTCGTCCACGCACTGGCCGAAGGTCCTGCCGATGCTGATGTACGCGGCGGGCAAGGCGGCCGCCCCCTACAGCGGCTGATCGCCACCATCGGCCTGCTGGGCCTCGCCAGGTCCAGCAGGCCGATTCGGCTCAGTGATCCAGGTACGCGAGCACGGCCTGAACCCGGCGGTCGCCCGCCCCGTCCTCGGTGTTCAGGCCGAGCTTGAGGAACACGTTGCCCACGTGCTTGTGCACCGCACCCGCGCTGACGACCAGCCGTTCGCCGATGGCCGCGTTCGACAACCCTTGTGCCATCAACCCGAGCACCTCGCGCTCACGTGGTGACAGCACGCTGAGCGCGTCGTCCGCCTTGCGCCGCACCAGGAGTTGCGACACGACCTCGGGGTCGAGCGCCGTGCCACCGTTCGCCACGCGCTGCAACGAGTCGAGGAAGTCCGCGACCTTGCCGACACGTTCCTTCAGCAGATAGCCGACGCCACCGCTCGTGCCCGCCAACAGCTCGTGCGCGTAGCTCTGCTCCACCCACGCTGACAGCACCAGCACGGCCAGTTTCGGGTGCCGCCGTCGTGCTTCTACGGCTGCCTTGAGTCCCTCGTCGGTGAACGTAGGTGGCATCCGTACGTCGACAACGGCGATGTCGGGCTCGTGCTCGGCCACGGCTTCGAGGAAGTCGGTCGGGTTGTCGGTCGCCGCTGCGACTTCGAGGCCTTCGTTGCGCAACAACAACGTCAGCCCCTCGCGGAGCAGAGCGTCGTCTTCGGCGATCACGATGCGCATGGTCACTTCCCCACAGGTAGTACGACGGTGAGCACGGTAGGGCCACCGGAAGGACTGCTGACGCTCGCGGTGCCGTCCAGCGCCTCCACCCGGCCGCGGATGCCGTCCAGCCCGGTTCCCCGCGCCGCGTCGGCGCCGCCCTTGCCGTCGTCGTGCACCAGAACGGTGAGCCCCTGGCCGTCGACCCCGAGGCTGACCCACGCGTGTCGCGCTCCGCTGTGCTTGGCCACGTTCGTCAACGCCTCCGCCACCGCGAAGTACGCCGCCGCCTCCACCGCGGCGGGGAGTCGTCCGAGATGCTCGGCCTGCAGCACGCACGGCACCGGGCACCGCGCCGCCAAAGCCTGGATCGCCCCGTCCAGCCCCAGGTCCTCCAGCACGGGCGGGTGAATGCTGCGCACGACGTTCCGCAGTTCCTCCAGCGCGTCGCCCGCCGCGTCCTGTGCCCTCAACAACGCTTGCAGCGCGTTGTCAGGGTTCTGCTTCAGCGTCCGTTCCGCGATCCCGAGCATCATCACGACGCCGACCAGCTTGTTCTGCGTGCCGTCGTGCAGGTTCCGCTCGATGCGCCGCAGCTCGGCCCCGTGCGCCTGCAACGCGGCGGCCCTCGTCGCGACCACCTCGGCGAGCCGCTTCTCCAACGATGCCCGCGGCGGCGACAGCAACGTCCGGGCCAACCTCGCGTCCAGCTGGGCCAGGCGCGGCAGCTGCGTCAGGATCAGCGTGAGCACGATCCCGATCGGCACGCTGAGCAACGCCGTCGCCCACGAGTCGACGTGGACGCCGAACGAGTTCTCCATCCCACCAGGCACCGACCACCAGGTGAGCACCACGACCGGCTGCTGCACCAGCGACCCCGGCACGCCGACGGCGATCGCCCCGAAGAGCGTGCCCACCAGCGCGTGCGTGATCAGCCACATCCCGTCCCGGCGACTGGCGGGATCGGCCAGCACCCGTTGCGCCCGGTGCAGCCACGGCCCGTCGAGCGGCTCGGCGGACGGCACGGCCACGCCGGTGTAGCGCGCGAGCCGCTGCCGGTCGAAGTCCACGATCCGACGGATCACCGGCGCGGTGATGGGCAGCAACGGCAGCACGACCACGGACAGCAGCAACACACCGATCGCCAGCCACGACGCTATGGCCGTCAACAGGCCGGTCGCCAGGTAGGCGAGTGCCGCCCAGATCCGTCTCATGAGGGCAAACCTAGCCAAAGGACCAGGTCGCGCGCGGTAGAGCAGGCTCTACCCCTCGCGCCACCCGTTCGTGATCGGCAGCCGGCGGTCCCGCCCGAACGCCTTGACGGAGATCTTGGTGCCCGGCGGGTACTGGCGGCGCTTGTACTCGGCCTTGTCCACCATCCGCAGCACGCGGTCGACCAGCTCGGACGAGAACCCGGCGGAGATCAGGTCGTCGTACCCGCGGTCGCCGTCCACGTACTGGGTGAGCAGCGAGTCCAGCAGGTCGTAGTCCGGCAGCGAGTCCGAGTCGACCTGGCCTGGCCGCAGCTCGGCCGACGGCGGCTTGGTGATCGAGTTCTCCGGGATCGGCGGCACCTCGCCGCGCTTCTCCGCCTCGGTGTTGCGCCACCGCGCCAGCCCGAACACCAGCGTCTTGAAGACGTCCTTGATCGGCGCGTAGCCACCGACCGCGTCGCCGTAGATCGTCGAGTACCCGACCGCGAGCTCGGACTTGTTGCCCGTCGCGAGCACCAGGTGCCCGTGCTGGTTCGACAGGCCCATCAGCAACATGCCGCGGCAGCGGGCCTGGATGTTCTCCTCGGCCAGACCGGTCAGCGAGAGCTGCGAGACGTACGTGGACACCATGTCGCCGATCGGCTCGGTGCTGAAGTGCAGTCCGGTGCGCTGGGCCAGATCCGACGCGTCCGACTTGGAGTGCTCCGACGAGTACGACGAAGGCATCGACACGCAGTACACGGAGTCGGCGCCGAGAGCGTCCACGGCCAGAGCGGCCACAACGGCCGAGTCGATGCCACCGGACAGACCGAGCACAACGGACCGGAAGCCGTTCTTGTGCACGTAGTCGCGCAGACCGGTGACCAGCGCGTGCCACACCTCTGCCTCATCGGACAGCGGCTCGAACACCCGAGGCGCGGGCAACGGCTCGTAAGCGGCGACCGCGTCGGACACGAACACACGGCGCATGTAGAAGTCGCCGATCTGCCCCTGCTCGTACTCCGAGCCCTCCGGCAGATCGAAGTCCACGAGCATCAGGTGCTCGACGAACTGCGGCGCTCGCCCGATCAGCTGACCGTCCTCGGCGACGACCAGCGAGTCGCCGTCGAACACCAGCTCGTCCTGCCCGCCGACGAGGTTGCAGTAGACGAGCGGCGCCCCGGCCTCGGCGGCCCGGCGCGCGACCAGCGGCAGCCGCTGGTCGTCCTTGTTGCGCTCGTACGGCGACGCGTTCGGCGAGACCACCAGGTCGACCCCGGCGTCACCCAACGCGCTGGTCGGGCCGTGGTCCTGCCAGAGGTCCTCGCAGATCGCCATGCCGACCTCGACACCGTTGATCCGCACGATGTCCAGGGACGCCCCCGGCTTGAAGTGCCGCCGCTCGTCGAAGACGCCGTAGTTGGGCAGGTGGTGCTTGCTCTGCCGCGCCACGACACGCCCGCCGTGCAGCACACCCACGGCGTTGCGCGGACCCACGGAGTCGTGTTCCAGATACCCGACGACCGCGGCCACGGAACCGAGCCCGGCGTCGTCCAGCGTCCGAGCCAGCTCCTCCAGCGCCTCCGCGGAAGCACGGGCGAACGACGTGCGGATCGCCAGGTCCTCGACCGGGTAGCCGGTCAGCACCATCTCGGGGAACACCACGAGGTGCGCGCCGCCCTCACGGGCCTTGCGCGTCCAGTCCACGACCAACGACGCGTTCCCGGAAAGGTCGCCGACAGTGGCGTTGACCTGGGCGAGCGCGATGCGAAGCTGCGGCATGCCCTCATCATCTCCCATACCATCGGGCTGTGGTCCGTCTCTTGAGCGTGTTGCTGGTCATTCCCCTTCTCGCCTCGTGCACGTCGGTCCTGGAAGGGACGGCCAAACCGGGCGTGACCCTCGAGAAACCGGGTCCTGCCGGGACTGTCCCCGCAGGTCTGGAGAAGTTCTACGGTCAGCAGCTCGCGTGGCAGGACTGCTCGTCGTTCGCCACGACCGGGTCGAGCAGACAGGCGTACGGCAGCAAGCGGGACGTCGAGTGCACCCGTCTCTCCGTCCCGCTCGACTACTCCAAACCAGACGGCGACACGATCACGATCGGCGTCCTGCGGTACAAGGCGACCGGCCAGAAGATCGGGTCGTTGCTGATCAACCCCGGCGGCCCCGGCGCGTCCGGCATGGCGTCGGCCGCGGGCATGGTCTCGGACTACCGCAAGACCGATCTCGGCAAGCGCTTCGACCTGATCGGGTTCGACCCGCGGGGCATCGGCGCGAGCGAGCCGGAGGTGAAGTGCCTCACCGGACCGGAGCGCGATGCCGAGCGTTTGGACCTCGACGTTGATACGAGCGCGCAGGGAATCGCCCAAACGGAGCAAGAGAACAAGGCATATGCCGAGAAGTGTGCCGCCGGAACAAAATTCGGGGCGGCAATGCTCGCCAACTTGGGCACGCGGGACGTAGTTAAGGACATGGATGTCCTCCGCTCTGCGCTCGGCGACGCGAAGCTGAGCTATGTCGGGTACTCGTACGGCACCCGCATAGGCACCGAATACGCCGAGACCTTCCCCCAGAACGTGCGCGCGCTCATCCTCGACGGCGCGGTCGATCCGACCCAGGACCAGCTCGCGTCGCTGGTCGCCCAGGCAGCCGGCTTCCAGAAGGCGTTCGACGAGTTCGTGAAGTGGTGCCGCGAGAAGGGCGAATGCCCTCTCGGCGACGACGCCAACGCGAGCTTCCGCCAGCTCACGACGCCGTTGATCCAGAAACCGGTCGGCGTCGGCGACCGCAAGCTCTCCTACAACGACGCGATCACCGCCGCGATCCAGGCGATGTACTCGGAGCAGCTCTGGCCGGTCCTGCTCAAGGGCCTCAACGAGCTGAAGAACGGTCGCGGCACGACGTTGCTGGCCCTCGCCGACGCCTACTTCGACCGTGACGACCAGGGCAACTACTCGACCATCACGGACGCGTTCAACGCCGTGCACTGCGTCGACGACCCACGGCTGACGGACAAGAACGCGCTGTTGGAGACCGCGAAGAAGTACAAGGAGGCGGCGCCGTTCCTCGACGACGGCAACCCGCCCGGCGCGGCGCTCGACTCGTGCGCGTTCTGGCCAGCCCCCGTCTCGGCCCGCACCGGCCCGCCGAAGGCCGACGGCATCCCGCCGCTGCTGGTCATCTCCACGACCGGTGACCCCGCCACGCCGTACCAGGCGGGCGTGAACCTCGCGAAGGCGCTCAACTCGAAGCTGCTCACGTACGAGGGCGTCCAGCACACGGTCTTCCTGCAGGGCGTGCAGTGCGTCGACGAGGTCGGCGTGAAGTACCTGATCGACCAGACCTTGCCCGCCGACGGAACCCGGTGCGCCTAATGTCGAAGAGGCGATCCCGAGTCACCGCTGCCTTGTTCGCCTTGATCGTTCTGCTCGGCACGTCCACGTCCTACGCGCGCATAGACGGCAACCCCGTCGCCGCGCGCAAGGGCCTGGCGCGCTTCTACGAGCAGGCGTTGGCGTGGGGCGCGTGTCAGCCGTTCGCGACGGACGCGAAGAGCAAGGGCCTGTACGAGCGCGAGGGCATCCAATGTGCGCGGTTGCAGGTCCCGCTCGACTACGAGAAGCCGGACGGGGGCACGATCTCCGTCGGTCTCTTACGCCGGCAGGCCTCCGAACAGGGGCGACGGGTCGGTTCCGTGGTGGTGAACCCCGGCGGTCCGGGTGGCTCGGGCATGGCGCACGTCGCGAACATGCAGCCGAACAACCCGGTCGGCAAGCGGTTCGACGTCGTGGGATTCGACCCGCGCGGTGTCGGCGCGAGCCTGCCCCGCGTGCAGTGCCTGACCGACTCCGAACGGGACGCGCAACGGCTGCGGCCCAAGGGAGAGAGCGCGAACCAGACCGAACAGGAGAACAAGTTCTTCGTCGACAGGTGCACCGAGCGCAGCGGTATCGACCTCCTGAAGAACGTGGGCACCCGGGACGTCGCGCGTGACGTCGACGTGCTGCGCGGGGCGTTGGGCGAGAAGAAGCTGACGTACCTCGGCTACTCCTACGGCACGCGCATCGGCACGTTGTACGCCGAGATGTACCCGAAGAACGTGCGCGCGATGGTGCTCGACGGCGCGGTGGCCGCCGACGGCGACAAGGTGGACGCGGCGGCACGGCAGGCGCAGGGCTTCGACCAGGCGTTCCAGCGGTTCGCGGGCTGGTGCGCGCAACGCGACTGTCCCATCGGGAAGGACCCGAACTCCGCCGAGTCCAAGTTCCGGCAGGTGATCGAGCCGCTGAAGAAGACGCCGTTGCAGGTCGGCGAGCGCAAGCTGTCCCACTCGGACGCGAACACCGCCATCATCCAGGCGATGTACTCGGACCGGCTGTGGGAGACGGCGCTGAAGGGTCTTCAGGAACTCAAGCAGAACAAGGGTTCCACGCTGCTGCAGCTTGCCGACCAGTACCTAGGCCGCGCCCAGGACGGCTCGTACTCCCGCATCCAGGACGCGTTCGTGGCCATCCGCTGCGTCGACGAACCACCGGTGAAGGACCGCGCCGAGCTCGAGTCCAACCGTCGCAGGCTGCTGGAGATCCTGGGCAACGACACGGTTCCCACCGACGAGACCGCGCTCGGGCCGTGCGCGTTCTGGCCGGCCCCGCACACCTCGGAACCGCATCGGCCGCAGGTGCAGGGACTGCCGCAGGTGCTGGTGATCTCGACGACCGGTGACCCGGCGACGCCCTACCAGTCCGGAGTGGACCTTTCGCGGGCGCTCGGGGCGCGGTTGCTGACGTACAACGGAAACCAGCACACGGCGTTCCTCGCGGGCATCGGCTGCGTGGACGGCGTGGGCACGAACTACCTGGTGGACTTGAGGCTTCCGGAGACGGACTCGGTCTGCTGACGGCGTTTCCCGGGCAGGAGGACCGAACCCAGCGCTCCGAGCGCGCAAATCACCGCCGTGATCAGGAAGATCTCGTGGTACTCGGTGAGCAGCGCCTCGGTGAGCCTGCGCTGGTACTCGGCCAACTGCTGCTGGTAGACGTCCTTCTCGACCCCGAACGGCAGCGGGGTGTTCAGGCCTGCCGTGAGCTCCTTGAACCGGTGGAGTCCCCACGCGGACAAAGCCGCCACGCCCACGAGCATGCCCGTCATGCGCGCGACGACGACGAACGCCGACGCCACGCCGTGCCTGACTGACGGGACGACGCGCAGCACAGCGCCGGACAACGGCGCGATGACCAGACCCAGCCCGAACCCGGCGATGGCCAGGTCGCGGGTGAGTGCGAACCCGCTGACGTCAACGGGCCACTGCGCGATGAACACGTACGACACCGCGGCGATCGTGAGGCCACCGAACGACACCCAGCGGTCGCCGAGACGTGACGCGAGGAACCCACCCAGGACAGCGCCGATCGGCAACGCGACCAGGAACCGGGTGAGCAGGGTCGCGGCGGCAGCGGAGTCGCGGCGCAACACGGTCTGCGCGAACAGTTCCACGTCGACCAGCGTCACCATCAACGCGGCACCGGCCGCGAGCGACACGCCGAGCACGGCCCAGAACGGCCGCCACTGCACGCCTTCCGGGTCGATCAGCCTGGTGGCCGAACGGCGTTCCCACCAGAAGAAGACGGCCAGGACGACTACCGCCGCCGCCAGCACCGGCCAGCCCCAGGACGGCAGCACCGACTCGGCGGGCTTCGGGTTGTAGAGGGCGACCACCAGCAGCGACAACGCGATGGCGAGCAACGCGCCGCCCACGACGTCGATGCGCACCTCACGCCGTGTGTTCGGCACGGTCCGTTGCACGATCACCATCGCGATGACCGCCAACGGCACGTTGACCCAGAACACCCACCGCCAGCTCTGCGGCTCCCACGACTCGAACAACGGCAACGCGTTGAACAGCGACGCAACGCCGATGCCGTACAGCGTGCCGAGAACAGACCCCAACTCTTGAGCAGCACCGACCGCGCCAAGAGCGGTCGACCGCCGGTGCTCCTCCCACAGGTCGGCGACGAGAGCCATCGTGACCGGCAGCAACGCGCCACCGGCCAAGCCCTGCACCACACGTCCGGTGACGAGCAACGGCGACTCGGCCGCGAGAGCCGTGATCACCGAGCCCACCAGGAACCCGAGCAGCGACACCTGCAGCACGAACCGCCGCCCCAGCCGGTCAGACAGCTGCCCGAGCAACGGCATGCCCGCCACGTACCCGAGCAGGTACCCGGTGACGATCGGCGTGGCCTGGTGCAGGTCGTTCACCGCGATGCCCAGGTCACGCACCATGTCCGTGAGCACACCGACGACGACGTACGCGTCCAACGCGCCGAGGAGCACAGCCGCGCCGGACGCGGCGAGGGCGACCTTCCGCATTACTCGGGTGCTACGACTGTGACGGGCTTGTCGAAGTCCGCGAGCCCGACGTCGACCTTCTGACCACCGGGCAGCTCGAACAGCGCGTTCTTCAGCCGGTTGTCCTTGTCGATCGAGAACGTCGCCTTCACGTCGGCGGAGATGCCGGGCACGAGACCCGCGGCCACGTCCTTCGGCACGGTCGCCTCGACCACCGACAGGTCACCGGACGACTTCGTCTTCGCGTCCTTAGTGCTGGCCAGGACCTTCGCGACACCCTTGTCGGGGTTCAGGATCGCGGACGGGTCGTACACCTGGCCCGCGAACGCCGCCGGCAGCTTGGTGAACCCGCCGGTCGGGCCCTTGAAGTGCAGGTTTCCGCCGGTCAGCACGTACTCGATGGACAGCAGCTGGCCGCCGAACGTGACCTTCGCGTTGCCCTTCGAGTCGCCGCCGGACGTGAGGTCGCCGTCGGCCTCCTTCACCGGGACGTCCGGCAGCTCTCCCTCCACCTTGATGGTGAAGTGGACGCTCTTGACCGAGCGCATCGACTCGGCCGATTTCGAGAGCAACGTCGCACCATCGGGGAGATCTCCACCGGACGTGCAGCTCGTGAGCAGGGCGAGTGCGCAAACCAACAACCAACGGGCGGACATGCGTTGATCGTAGAGTCCCGGGAGCCCTTAAGCTGCGCCCTATGGACCGCCAGCAGGAGTTCGTGCTCCGCACGCTCGAGGAACGCGACATCCGGTTCGTCCGGCTCTGGTTCACGGACGTCCTGGGCTTCTTGAAGTCCGTGGCGGTCGCACCGGCCGAGCTCGAAGGCGCCTTCAGCGAGGGCATCGGGTTCGACGGCTCGGCGATCGAGGGTTTCGCCCGTGTCTACGAGTCGGACATGGTCGCGAAGCCGGACCCCGCCACGTTCCAGGTGCTGCCCTGGCAGACCCCGGACGGCTCGAACTACTCCGCGCGCATGTTCTGCGACATCACCATGCCGGACGGCTCCCCGTCGTGGGCCGACCCGCGCCACGTGCTGCGCAGGACGTTGTCGAAGGCGAGCGAGGCCGGGTTCACCTGCTACGTGCACCCCGAGATCGAGTTCTTCCTGCTCAAGGACCTGCCCGGCGACGGCAGCGAGCCGCAGCCCGCGGACAACGGCGGCTTCTTCGACCAGACGTCGCACGAGACCGCCACGCACTTCCGCCGCCACGCCATCGAGGCGCTGGAGGCGATGGGCATCTCCGTCGAGTTCAGCCACCACGAGGGCGCGCCCGGCCAGCAGGAGATCGACCTGCGCTACGCCGACGCGCTGACCATGGCGGACAACGTCATGACGTTCCGCTACGTGGTGAAGGAGGTCGCGATCACGCAGGGCGTGCGCGCCTCGTTCATGCCCAAGCCGTTCTCCGAGCAGCCGGGCTCCGGCATGCACACGCACTTCTCGTTGTTCGAGGGCGACCGCAACGCGTTCCACGACGAGGAAGACCCGTACCAGCTCAGCGACATCGGCAAGATGTTCGTCGCGGGTGTGCTGAAGCACGCGCGCGAGATCTCCGGCGTCACGAACCAGTGGGTCAACTCGTACAAGAGGCTGATCGTCGGCGGTGAGGCACCCACGGCCGTGTGCTGGGGTCACGCCAACCGGTCGGCATTGGTCCGTGTGCCGATGTACTCGCCGGGTAAGTCGTCGTCCCGCCGCGTGGAGATTCGTTCGCTCGACTCCGCGTGCAACCCGTACCTCGCCTACTCGGTGATCCTGGCCGCCGGGTTGAAGGGCATCGAGAAGGGCTACGAGCTGCCGCCGCCCGCCGAGGACGACGTGTGGTCGTTGACGGATCGGGAGAGGCGCGCGGCCGGCTACGCGAACCTGCCGCAGAACCTCGGCGAGGCCCTCGCCGAGATGGAGAACTCGGAGCTGCTGCCCGAAGCGCTGGGCGAGCACGTCTACGACTTCTTCCTGCGCAACAAGAGGACGGAGTGGGACGCGTACCGTCGTAGCGTCACCCCGTACGAGTTGCGCTCTCTTCTTCCCGTGCTGTGAGGCCGATACGTTGCTCTCCGTGACAGAGGTACCCGAGTTCCAGCCGACGATCTGCGCGTGCACGGTCGCCACGGCGGCGGAACTGCCCGCGGTGAAGGTCCTGTCCAGCTCGTTCCTCGCGGAGCACCCCGAGGGCCGGTTCGTCGCGCTGATCGTGGACGCGCAGCCGGAGCACGCCGGTCCCGGGCTGATCACGCCCGCCGAGATCGGGGTGTCCGAGCTCGAGCTGCACGTGCTCGCGACCTCGCTGGACGCTGACGCGTTGAAGGCAGCTGTGTTGCCGCGGCTGCTGGAAGCGTTGCTGACACAGGGCATGCCCGTGCTGTACCTCGACCCGTGGGTGCAGGTGTTCGGGTCGTTGACGAAGCTCGTGCTGGAGTCGTTGCGCAACGCACCCGTGGTGCTGCTGCCGCGCACGTTGCGGCCGTTGCCGTCCGACGGTCTGCAGCCCGGTCCGGCCGACCTGCACGACCTCGGCGCGTTCGACCCCGGTTTCATCGCCGTGGGTGAAGGGGCCGAGCCCTACCTGGCTTCCCTGGACATGCCGGCGATCGTCCCGCACCACGTGCTGCGGGACGCGCGGCTCGGGTTGTCGGTGTGGAACGTCGCCGACCGGCCGTTGCACCGCACCGAGTCGGGTTCGCTCGCCGTGGTCGGCCAGGACCTGCTGACGGTGCACTTCCGCGGGTTCGATCCGCGTCGTCCGTGGCTGCTGTCGGCGGATTTCACCGAACGGCCGCGCGTGCTGCTGTCGGAGTACGCCGAGGTCGCCGAGCTGTGTTCTTCGTATCGTGCCGAGCTGGTGCGCTGCGGGTGGACCGTGGCGCCCGTGCCGTACCGCTTCGGTGCGCTCGTCGACGGGACTGTCATCCCGTCCGAGCTGCGCGCCGACTACCGGGAAGCCTCGCCGACGCCGTTGCCTGCGTTCGGGGAAGACGGTGGTGGTGGGTTCCTCGTCTGGGCGTGCGAGCCGACGGAGATCGGTGGCACGCGGTGGGCGGACGCGGTGTGGCGTGCGGATGTCTTGCTGCAGCAACAGTTCCCGGCGCCTTACGGTGCGGACGCTGACGCGTGGCGCGAGTGGTGTTCCGGTGTCGGTGTCGCTTCCGGACGCTTGCCCGTGCCTGCCGTGCCGCAGCCACGTGCCGATGGACCCGCACTGCTCGACCAGCTCGGTGTGTCCGTTGTGGGCTCTGGGCCGTTGGCGGACATGATGCTCGCGGCGGCGCGCGCGTCCGGACTGCCGGTGTCCACTGAGGCCAGTTATCCCGTTGTGGTGCGGACTTCTCCCGACGACGAGGTGCCTCCGGGCCGGTTCGTCGTCGAGGTGGCGTTGGACGCCACTGCCGCGGACGACCGCACGGGCGTCAACGAGCTGTGGCTGTCTTCGGACCTGTCTCGTGCTGCTGCCGAACGCATCGGCGGACCGATCGTGCGGGTCATGCCCGTGCCGGTGGCCGACGTTGGCGCGCGTGAGCACACATCTGGTGATGTGGTGGTGTTCGCGGCGATCGCGGACCATGCGCTTGATCGGCCCGGCAACGTGCTGGGTGCGGTGTCGGCGTTCTTGAGTGCGTTCCCGGATCGCACGGACGTGGAGCTGCGGATCGCGGTGTCCGGGGCGTTCGAGCACCCGGAAGCAGCTGAGCGGTTGCGTTTGGCCACGGCCTCTGACCAGCGGATTTCGTTGGTCGAGGACTTCGACGTGTGCCTGGACGCAGACGCCGTGGTGTCGTTGCACCGGGGTGGGGCGGACGATCGGATCGCGCTGCGTTTGGCCTCTCTGGCCGTGCGGGGCGTTCCTGTCGTGGCGTCCGACCATGGCGCCGTTGCCGAGTTGTTCGGCAAGACCGCTGTTCTCGTGCCGTGTCACCAAGGTGCCGAGCCCGATGTGCAGGCAGCTTCGCGGTTGCTGCGCTCGTTGGCCGATGACCTGCCGACCGCAGAGGCGCTGGGTGCTGCTTCTCGTGAGCACGTACTGGCCGTGCGGTCCGTTCCGCGCGTGGCGGAGATGCTGCGCGAACGCGTCGAGCACGCGTATCGGGGATGGCGCGCGCGTCGGCCGAAGCCGAAGCCCGAGGTCGACCCGATGCTCGCGCTGCAGTCGGCCAAGCACGCGTTACTACGTCAGCCGAACATAGACACCGCTCATCGGACGCCGATGGCGCCGGCGTTGCGCAAGATCGTGTTGCGCGCGTTGGACCACTACGACAACCACATGCGCCAGGTGCTGCACACCCTGATCGACGGGGTGGAGCGCACGGTGTCCGAGCTGGTCGACCGGCAGGACGCGCTGCGGACCGGTGTCGGCGCGGGTGAGCTGGAGCTGCTGCGGGCCGAGATCGAGCAGGTCGCGGGCCGGCAGTCGCACTTCGGTGACCAGCTCGTCGGTGTGGACGACGGTGTCGTGCGCGTGCGTGCGGACATGGCCGGTCAGGGTCGCCGGTTGCGGGACATCGAGGACGCGGTGGTCGCCGAGGCGGCGAAGCGCGCGACGTCCGACGACGTGCTGGCGGAGCGGATCGACAAGCTGACGGTCGCTCTGGATCGCACGCTGGACCGGATCGACTCGTTGGAGTCGAAGGTTGTCGAGGTGTTCCGCGAGCGCGACTCGCGGTTGGACGTTGCTGTGCGTGCGGCTCATCAGGCACAACAGACCGCGGACGCTCTTCGGCGCGTGGTCGTTCGTCAGCACGAGGCCGCTGGTGACGCGCCTGAGGTGCGTTCGTCGTTGGTGTTGTGCGACGCGGGCATGATGCGTCTGCCCTCTGACGACGCGTTCATGCTCCCGCTGTTGTCGTCCAACGGCGTGTGGGAGCCGGACCTCGCGGAGCTGCTCGACTCGGTGCTGGAGCCGGACGGGATCTTCCTCGACGTCGGTGCCTACGTCGGATATCACTCGATCAGGGTGTTGTCGCGACTCGGCCTGATGGGAGCCGTCGTCGCCGTCGAGCCGGATCCTTCCGCTGCGGCACTTCTGCGCCACAACGTCTCGGCGAACCTGCCTGCCGCGGTGGCTGCTCGTCTCACCGTCGTCGAGGGTGCTGCGTGGGAGAGCGCCGGTGAGCTGGCGGTGTCGCCGACGCTGACCGGTGGTGTGTCCGTGTCGCCGCTGGCCGCGGATGCCGGGGAGGACGTCGCTCGGGTTCGGTCGGTGCGCCTGGACAAGGAGCTCGAGGGAATCGAGCTCGCGAAGGGCATGAAGCTCTCCGTCGTGCGGGTGGACACGCCTGGACGCGGGCATCGGGCGCTGGCCGGGTTGGTGCGGTTGTTGCGTCGCGATCGGCCGCACGTGTTCCTGGAGTTCTCGGCGACCTCGACCGCGGACTTCGGTGACGATCCGGTGACGGTGCTGAAGGAGTTCGGCATCTGGGGCTACGACCTGGTGCCGCTGGCGACTCGTCAGGCTGCTTCGCCGGACCAGATCGTGAGGGCGATGGAGGGTCTTCGTTCCATCACCCTGTGGCTGCGACCGCGTCCGGTTGGCGCCAAGCCGGCTGCTCCTTCGCCGTCCGTGCCGATCAAGCAGCCCGCTGACCAGGCGATTTGACTTTGATCGGGGCTGTGAGTAACTTTCTCCAAGTCGCAAGCGAGACCCCGGAACGAGCGGTTGACACCGCGGATCGGGCCGGGTAAAGTCTCACGGCGTCAAACCCCCAGAAGTAAATGAACGGCCTACCGTGCTGTCCGGGATCTGAAAATGACCCCGATTTGACACCGGAAAACCACTCGGATAACTTCTGAACCAAGCTTAAAACTGAATGCGAAGCGAGTTTGCGCCGAGCCTGAATCGCCGGAAACGCCGATTTGACAAAGCGAAAACGAACGAGCTAAGCTTCAAACACAAGCCCCGAGAGAAACTCTCCGGAAACGGAGAATGGAACCGGTGAGCGCGTGTTCTTTGAGAACTCAACAGCGTGCCGAAACACAGCCAGTAATATGAAAACTCCTCGTCAGGAGTTTTCCTTTGAGTAGATAG
>NZ_JBFAYI010000032.1:0-96702 GCF_040681245.1 Lentzea sp. NPDC051838 | reverse complement strand
TCGACTTGACCCAACCCCTCTGGCGCGGCCAACGATCAGGCACGACTCGTGACGGGGCCCGCCGGAGCGCACGGAAAAGCAAGCTCGCCTTCGGCGTCGCCCCAAGCAGCTCGGCTTCGCCTTCGCCTCTTGTCCTAGTCCGGTACGTCTGCGCTGAAGTAGAGCGAGCCCAGGTCGCCCCTGGTCGCGATCAAGGCCTCGTTGCACTTCGACTGGCGGGCGTCGGTGCTGGAGATGTTGTCGACTTTTACGTCGGCGCATTTGTGGGCTTCGAAGTCGCCTACTGCGGTCATCAGGCGGGGGAGGACCTCGCTGACGTCCTCCTGGACGTGTTTGCCCTGGAGGGACTTGTCCAGTTTGCGGGTCATGGTGCTCACGCGGGCCACCCACGGGGCGCAGTCGGCTGGGGTGCCGGTGTGCTGGGAGCCGCACGGGGCCGTGAAGAGGGTGCGGATTTCGCCGCACTGGCGGTCGCAGGCTGCTGGGGCCTCGCCGCAACCCGTGGCCAACAGCATCAAGGAGATGACCAGGAGTGTGCGCTTGATCACGCAGCGCACGGTATCGGCTGAACGGTCTAGTGCCCAAGCTCGCTGAGTAGGGTTGGGGCGTGTCCGACACCCTTGATCTCTTTGCCGACCCGATTGAGCTGACTACCGCACTGGTGGATGTGCGCAGCGTGTCCGGGGAGGAGGCGGAGATCGCGGATCTTGTTGAGCGGTCGTTGGTGTTGCACGCGCCCCATTTGGAGATCACTCGATCGGGGAATGCTGTGTTGGCGCGGACGAACCTGGGGCGGGAGCGGCGGGTTGTGCTGGCCGGGCATTTGGACACCGTGCCGATCAACCAGAACTTTCCCAGTCGGCGTGAGGGCGAGATCTTGCACGGGTGCGGGACCGTCGACATGAAGGGCGGGGACGCGGTCATGTTGGCGATCGCGGCTCGTAGTGCTGAGGCGCGGCACGATCTGACGTTCGTCTTCTACGACTGCGAGGAGATCGAGGCCGAGCGCAACGGGCTCACGCGGATCGAGCGTGAGCTGAAGGAATGGCTGATGGGGGATCTCGCCATCGTGTGCGAGCCGTCCAACGGGACGGTTGAGGCCGGGTGTCAGGGCACGATGCGGATTGAGATCCGGACGAGCGGGAAGCGGGCCCACACGGCCAGGGCGTGGATGGGGAAGAACGCCATTCACGGGTTGGGTGAGGCGTTGCGGCGGCTGGAGGCGTACGTGCCGAGGCAGCCCGAGATCGACGGCTGCAAGTACCACGAGGGACTGCAGGCCGTGAAGATCAGCGGTGGCGTCGCGGGCAATGTTGTTCCGGATGAGGCCGTGCTGAGCATCAACCACAGGTTCGCCCCGGATCGGACTGTTGAGCAGGCGGAACAGCACCTGCGCGAGGTGTTCGAGGGGTTTGACGTCACCGTCACGGACTTCGCGGGCGGGGCGTTGCCCGGGCTGAACGCTCCTGCGGCGCGGGAGTTGGTGGAGGCTGCCGGTGGGGTGCCGGTGGCCAAGCTCGGGTGGACGGATGTCGCGAGGTTTGCCGCGTTGGGGATGCCTGCGGTGAATTTCGGGCCGGGGGATCCCACGTTGGCGCACACGCGGGAAGAGAACGTGCCGGTCCGTCAGATCACCGGGTGTTTCGACGTGCTTAAGCGATTTTTGCTTGCCTGATCACTAATATCTCAGTGTTGACTTCCTCCTCCTCGGGATCGGGGAGGAGTCCTACGGCTCGCGCCGAAGGGTTTTCTGCTTCGTCACCGTCCGCCCGCCCGGAGTGTTCCGTTGAGGTCTTACGTCGGCTCCACAGACTGTCACCGCCAGCCCGGCGGCCAGGATGTTGCGTGCCGCGTTCACGTCCCGGTCATGGATCGTGCCGCAGCCACAGGTCCACACGCGCACGCGCAACGGCATCGCCTCCGCGAGTGCGCCGCAGACCGAGCACAGCTTGGACGACGGGAACCAGCGATCAACCACGATCACGTCCCGCCCGTACCAGTCCGCTTTGTACTCCAGCAGTTGCCGGAACTGGCGCCAGCTCGCGTCGCTGATCGCGCGTGCGAGACGACGGTTGCCGACCATATTGGACACGGCCAGGTCCTCGATCACGAGCGTTTGGGTCTCACGCACGAGCCGAGTGGTGATTTTGTGCAGAAAGTCTGTGCGTCGATCGGCGATCCGGGCGTGCACACGGGCGACCTTGACGCGGGCCTTGTCCCGGTTGTTGCTGCCCTTCAGCTTGCGGTGCAAGGCCCGCTGCGCCCTGACCAGACGCTCTCGGTCGAGGCGTTCGTACCGCGGATTGCCGATCTTGTCCCCGGTCGACAGGACCAGCAGGTGATCGAGACCGGCATCGATGCCGACGACCGTGTCGGCGGCGGGCAAAGGCCGTACACCAGCGTCTTCGCACAGCAAGGACACGAACCAGCGCCCAGCTGCGTCCTGCGACACCGTCACCGTCGAGGGCACAGCCCCGTCGGGCAACGGCCGCGACCAGCGGATGTTCAGCGGCCCGGCCAGTTTCGCCAGCGTAAGCACTCCGTCACGCCATCGGAACGCCGACCGCGTGTACTCGGCGCTGGCACGCGACTTCTTCCGCGACTTGAATCGCGGATACCGGGCACGCTTGGCGAAGAAGTGGGAGAACGCTGCCTGCAAATGCCGCAACGCCTGCTGCAGCGGCACCGACGATACGTCGGCCAGAAAAGCCAGATCTTCCGTGCGCTTCCAGGTTGTCAGCAACGCAGATGTGGCGTTGTAGCCGATTCGTTCGCTGCGCTGCGTCCACGCCTCTGTCCGAGCTTGCAACGCCAGGTTGTACACCTTCCGAACACACCCGAACGTGCGCGAAAGCTCCGATGCCTGCGCCTCGGTCGGATAGAAGCGGTACCGAAATGCCCGCTTCACGTGCCCGTTCACGGTTCACAAACTACCAAACTACATTGCGCCCCAACGCGAACGGGTTGCGATCGCCGTGTTCTCAGGACAGTGAGCGCCGATCCGTGCAACCGCTCCGCAGCGGGCCGATTTCTCCCCGTCGTGAACGACGGGGTCTTCTCGGAGGTTTTTAGATGACGGAAGACAAGAACGGTGTTGTGGACGAGCGTCCCAAGGAGAAGATGCGCGGGCCGGTCGTGCTGCGGCGCGAGCGCCGGGACGAGTTGACCACCACGGACCAGCGGTTGCTGGATTCTCGTGGGCCCTCGGACTGGGTGCACACGGATCCGTGGCGGGTGTTGCGGATCCAGGCCGAGTTCGTCGAAGGCTTCGGGGCGCTCGCCGAGGTGCCCAGTGCGGTGACGGTGTTCGGGTCTGCGCGCACTGGGCGGGACCACCCCGAGTACCAGATCGGGCGGGACCTCGGGAAGGCGTTGGCCGAGGCCGGGTTCGCCGCCATCACGGGTGGTGGGCCCGGTGCGATGGAGGCTGTGAACAGAGGGTGTTCGGAGGCCGGTGGGTTCTCGATCGGGCTCGGGATCGAGCTGCCGTTCGAGCAGGGGCTGAACCCGTGGGTCGACCTCGGGGTGAACTTCCGGTACTTCTTCGTGCGCAAGACGATGTTCATCAAGTACTCGCAGGCGTTCATCTGCCTGCCGGGTGGCTTCGGCACGCTCGACGAGCTGTTCGAGGCGCTGACGTTGGTGCAGACCAAGAAGGTCACGAAGTTCCCGGTGGTGTTGTTCGGGAAGTCGTACTGGCAGGGGCTCTACGACTGGATCCAGAACTCGGTCCTCGAAGGTGGCAAGGTGGGGGAGAAGGACCTCGCGCTGCTGCACCTGACCGATGACATCGACGACGCGGTGCGCGTGGTCAAGGAAGCACACCAAGCATGGGCGGACGCTCACTGATGTACGTCGCTGTGTATTGCGGGAGCCTGTCGACGGTTCCGCGGAGTTACGTCGACCTCGCCGCCGAGGTGGGGCGCCAGATCGCCGCGCGCGGGTGGAACCTCGTGTGGGGTGGCGGGCAGACGTCGATGATGGGCGCGGTGGCGCGGGAGGCTCGTGCCGGTGGGGCGCACACGTACGGCGTGATTCCCCAGGGGCTCGCGACCAGGGAGATCGCGGACCGCGAGTCGACCGAGCTGCACGTCGTCGAGACGATGCGCGAGCGCAAGAAGATGATGGACGACAAGGCGGACGCGTTCCTGACGCTGCCCGGTGGCATCGGTACCGCCGAGGAGTTCTTCGAGGTGTGGACGGCGGGTGTGCTGGGCATGCACGCCAAGCCGGTCGTGCTGCTGGACGTGGACAACCACTACAAGGGACTCGTCGAGTGGCTGACCGAGTTGCGGGACAAGGGTTTCGTCTCGCACGCCGCGTTGAAGGGGCTCGTCGTCACGGACGACGTGTCAGTTGCTCTTGACGCTTGCGTCGTTTAGTCCCTTGGCCTGAGCGAGGATCTGGGTCTCCGGCAGGAGATCCGGCAGCGGGCGGTACGGCGTGGCCGTGACCTCGAACCGCTTGCCGGACACCACCCTGCCCTGCCAGGAGCCCGCGATCTCGCCGTCGACCAGGATCGCGCCGCGACGGCCCAGGATGCGGAAGATGTCCTTCTGGGCGGCCTTGTCGGGCAGCAGCAGGTCCCGGTCGCGGGCCTGCAGGTACGGGTCGGTCGGCGGGAGCAGGCGGACGTCCGGTGGTTCGGCGTCGGCGATGTCCAGGTCTTCCGGCAGCCACGCCTGCTGGCCTTCGACGGTCACCTCGATCAGGCCTTCCGAAGGCCACTGCTTCTTGACCTCGCGGGTGGTCGTGCCGAAGTAACTGGACACTTCGGACGGTCCCGCCGGGCCGTGCAGGGTCAGGTAGCGGTGCACCAGCTCGTGGAAACCGGCGGTCTTGCGCGGGACGCCCGGCCAGCCGTGGATCCGTTCGAACGTCACGGTCTTCTCGTCGGGGATGATCCGCAGACCGGCCGGCAGCGCGCCGAGCCGGAAGATCGGGTCGCTGACGTGCTCGGTCTGGCAGCCGCGGCAGGCTTCGACGGTCTGCCTGGGCGCCAACGGGGTCAGGGCCTTGCTCAGATCGCCCTTGGTCATCGGCTTGGTGACGATGGAGCGCATCGCCGTCGCGATGTGCCGCAGCGACGCCAGCATGTCCTCGACCTTCGGGCGGGCGGCGCGGGCCAGGGCGTCCTTGTCGCTCCACGGCCACAGCGCGCGGGAGAACGCCTTCAGCTCACCGGCGCGGTGCAGGTGGGGAGCGCCGCGCACGGACCAGGTGAGGGTGAAGTCCTCCACGGAGGGTTTGTCCAGGCGAGCCGCGAGACTCAGCACGGCCGAACCGGAGGTGTTGTCCTGGACGCCCAGGGACAACACCGCCAGCTCGGCCGCGTCACTGACCCGCCGGTCCAGCTCGTGCTGGTGGATCCGGTGGAAGAGCACCTGCTGCCGGGTGAGGTCCACCCGGACATTCTTACGCCTGTCCCACCCTCGGGCTCGACTGCGTCCGAGGTGAAGCGGGGTGTTGTTACGCCTTCGGCACCGTCAAGCTCGACGGTCCGAACGTGACGGTCGACCCGAGCGTCGACTCGGTGACATAGCGCGGGTCCACCGTGTCGATCACCAGTGCGAGCCGGTCACCCCTGTCGACGTCCCAGACCGTCGGTTCGAGCTCGACGTCGAGCGTCTGGGTGCGGCCGGCGCCGGTCACCTTGATCGGCTTGTGCGTGATCAGGGAACCCAGGCCGAGCGGGCCGACCTCGTACAGGTAGGCGAACAGCGTGGTGGTCTCCGCGCTGGGCGTCACCTGCAGCTTGAGCTTCGGCGTACCGGCGAGGGTCGCGCCGTTCGAGTACTGCGGTCCGCTCCACACGCCCGCGACGTTGCGGTCGACGAACGGCAGCGCCACCCCGGTCGGGATGTTGAAGAACCCTTGCAGCGCACCGGAGAGCAGGATCGTGCCGCTGTCGGCGACGGTGTTCCAGCCCGCGTAGATCTTCTTGCCGTCGAGCTGCAACGTGTCCGCGGCACCCGCCGGCCACGCGCCGAACTTCTTCCACGTGCCGCCGTTGTTGGGCTTGAGCTGCACGGGCTGTTCGTTCTCGATGCCGTTGGCTGAACCCTTGACGTAGCGGTCGAACCAGCGGCCGACCGACTCCCAGATCTCGTTGGGCAGACCGGCCGCGCCGAACAGTTCGGCGGTGGCGTGGTCACCCGGCGAGAGCATGAGTCGCTTCGGGCCGGTGAGCTTCGAGTAGAAGTCGGCGACCTGGCCCGGCGCGAAGATGCCGTCGTTCCAGGCGTTGCCGAGCATCACGGCGGTGCCGTTGGCGTTGATCTGCGAGATCTTCGAGGCTGCCGACCGGCCCGCGGAGATCGGCACGACCTCCCAGAACCGGCCGTCGCGATAGGCGTCCTCGGCTTCCTGGAGGACGGGTCCAGGACGTCCGGTGGCGTGGCCTGCCGCGAGCAGCACCTCGACGGCCTGCTTGTTCACGGTGTTGTTCGGGTAGAGCGACCGGGCCAGGTCGGTCCACGTGCTCATCGCGGCCACGGCCTTGATGCGCTTGTCGACGGCCGCGGCGAGAAGTGACTGCCCGGCGCCGTAGGAGATCCCGGCGACGCCGACCTTGGTGCCGTCGGCCTTCGCGTTGGCGATCGCCCAGTCGATGACCTTGCTGACGTCACCGACGGTGTCGGGGCCGGCGATGTCGATCTCGCCGCCGGAGTCCCAGAAGCCGCGGCTGGTGTAGCTCACCACGACGTAGCCGGACTCCTTGGCGAGCTTGGCCGCCGCGCCGACGTACTCGATGTTGGGCACCGCCCAGCTGGACGGCATCACGAGCAACGGGAAGGGGCCGTTGCCGATTCCGGTCGGTTCGACGACGAAGGCCTTCAGGGTGGTGCCACCGACGCCGGAGATCGACTTGTAGGAGATGGAGCTGCCGGGAGCCGCGTTGGCAGCCGGAGCACCCAGCAGGGTTGAGAGGAGTACCAGGACTGAAACAAGTGATCGTCGCACGCTGGTCCTCCTTGACCATGACGTAGATCACACAGGGTTGTTACTGGGGAGTAAACCGATTGCTACTGGCGGGTAGCAAGAGGCTGTGAGCCAGGTCACTGTTTTACGCTGGGTGGCGTGAACCGATTCCGCGTGACTGAGCTGCCGAAAGACCGGGTCCTGGTCGTTGCGCATCTGACCAGCGCGGACGCGTTGGGCCAGACCATTAACGACGGCGCGGACGTCGTTGAATTCGACGGCGAGCTGGAATTGTCATCGCTCACCGAAACGTTGGATGTGGTGACGATCCCCGCAGGGGATGAGGATTTCACGCTCGCGGCTGCCACAGTGGCTGCGATGTCCGGAGCACGCGCGATTCGTGCATCTGACGTGCGGCAGGCGAGGAAGGTCGTGGAGATGGTCGCGAGCGTGACGGGGACCCGTCCGCCTGCCCGAGCGGTGCGGGCGCTCGCCTGATGCTGCCCGCCGTCGAGGCCTGGTTCGCCACGCACACCTGGCAGCAGCCCGCTTGGACCGTTGACGAACTGGTGGCGTTGAAGCGCGGCCGGACCGTGTCCGTCGTGCTGCCCGCGTTGAACGAGGAAGCCACCGTCGGTGATGTGGTCTCGGTCGTGCGGCCGTTGCTCGGGACGCTCGTCGACGAGCTCGTGGTGATGGACTCCGGGTCGACCGACCGGACCGTCGAGGTGGCAACCGCAGCCGGGGCACGGGTGGTGCGGCGCGAGGAAGTCGTGCCGTGGCTTCCGCCGTTGCCCGGCAAGGGTGAGGTGCTGTGGCGGTCGTTGGCCGCTACTTCTGGGGATCTGATCGTTTTCTTGGACTCCGATCTGGTGGATCCGGAGACCGCGTTCGTGACGGCGTTGCTCGGGCCGTTGCTGGATGTTTCGGACGTGCACCTGGTGAAGGGGTTCTACCGGCGGCCGTTGCGGTTGGAGAGCTCCGGTGGCGGGCGGGTGACCGAGCTGGTGGCGCGGCCGTTGCTGAACACGTTGCGGCCGGAGCTTTCCGGTGTGGTGCAACCGCTCGGCGGCGAGTACGCGGCTACTCGGTCCTTTTTGGAGTCTGTGCCCTTCGCGGCCGGATATGGCGTGGAGATCGGGTTGTTGCTGGACGTGCACCGGATCTACGGGCTGTCCGCGTTGGCTCAGGTGAACCTGGGTGTGCGCAAGCACCGCAACCGGTCGTTGTTGCAGCTCGGCGTGATGTCCTCGCAGATCATGGGCACCGCGCTGGCCCGTTGTCAGGTGGAGTTCGACTCCGGGCCGCTCACGCAGTTCGTGCAGGTCGGTGGCGAGTGGCTACCCGACTCGACCGAGGTCCTCGTCGCGGATCGGCCCCCGATGGTGCACGTGGTCGAAGAGCGCTAGCTGCTCTTCGCGGTGCGTCACGACCAGCGCGGTGCCCTGGCAGTGGTCGAGGACCTTCTTCAGCACGCGGTCGGCCTGTTCCGGGTCGAGGCCTTCCGTCGGCTCGTCCATCAGCAGGACCTCCGGGTTCGCCAGCACCGACCTGGTGAGGATCAGGCGCTGGCGTTGGCCGCCGGAGATCTCCTCGCCGCGTTCGCCGACGACCTGGTCCCAGTCGAGGTCGAGCTCGGCGATGCTCGCGGCGTGGTCCAGTTCTTCCTGCGTGGCATCGGGTTTGGCCAGCAGGGCGTTGGTGCGGACCGTGGTGTGGAAGACGTGCGCGTCCGCGAGCGCGCCCTTGCTCGGTTCGAGGTCGTGGGCGATGGCGTTGAGCAGCGTGGTCTTGCCGATGCCGCTCGGGCCGACGATCGCCGTTTTGCCTTGAAGCGTCGGCGTTTCGGTGACGTAGGCGGGTTCTGGTTCGTCGGTGGGCTCTGGCGTCGGCTTGCTGAGCGCGGCGAGCGGGATGGTGATCTCGAACGTCGCGATGGCGGCCATGATCAGCCAGGCCGGGTCGTGCTGGGCGAGCATCAGGAGTGCCGTGCCGAACTGGACGGCGATCGCGAGCGGGGTCAGGTCACGGGTGCGTTCCTTGCGGGACAACGTCTTCGCGGTCCTGGTCGCGGCGGAGAGCTTCTCGTCGAAGAGGCCGTACGCGATGAGTTCTTCTTTGCTGTGCACCAGTTCAGTGGTTTGTTCGGTCAGCTTGGCGCGCAACGGGGTGAGGTCTTCCGGCTTGCGGATGGCTAGCCAGGGGAGCAGGGCCACGTTGATCAGCAGGCCGATCGCGAGCGGGAGTGAGAAGACCGCCATCACCGCGCTGACCAGGGCCGCGGTGATCCACGGCAGCGTGGTGCGGAGCTTGCCGTCGAGGTGCTGGTCGACGTTCGTGACGATGTGGGTCAGCGCCGTGCCGGACGGGATGTGCCTGCGGTTCACCAGGTCGTCGTAGACCTTCCCTCGGAGCTCGACAGCCTCGCTGAGCACGGCTTTGTGGCTGGTCAGGCGTTCGAGGTAGCGCAGCGCGCCCTTGGCCAGCGCGAGGGTGCGGACCGCGACGATCGCCACGGTCAGCGCCTCCATCGGCGGGTGCTCGGCGGCGCGCATGATCAGCCAGGTCGCCGTCGCGGTGAGGCCGACGCCGGCCAGTTCGGCGAGCACGCCGACGAGGACTGCGAGCTTCACACCGTCACCACCCTGTTGACCTCGTTGAGGAGCGTCGGCCGGTGCGCCACGATCACCGCGGTCCTGCCTTTCGTGAACTCGCGTGTTGCCTGGAGCACCAGCGCTTCCGTGTCCGCGTCGAGGTGCGCGGTCGGTTCGTCGAGCAGGAACAGCCCGGCTTGCTGCCGGTCGAGAGCATTGGCCAGCGCGACCCGTTGCTGTTCGCCGGACGAGAGGTTCGCGGGGACGAGCGTGGGGCGTTGCGGCACCCACGACAGCGCCTCCAGCCAGGCCTTCTGGTCGATCTCGCGCAGGTCGACGCCGCCGACGAGGACGCGGCCGTCGTCGGGCTGCACGAATCCCAGCAGCAGCCCCAGAATCGTGCTCTTCCCCGCGCCGCTTGGCCCGACCAGCGCAATGCGCTCTCCTGGTGTGATCGTGAGTGAGAAGTTCTTGAGACTGCGCACGCTCACGTTGTCGAACACGATCTCGGCGCGTGCGAGATCCGGTGGTGCCTGCCCGATGTTTTCGGTGTGAGCGGGGACTTTCGCGAGCACCTCGCGGCCCTGAGCGCTCGCGTGGTACTGCGCTCCGGCGGCTCGCAGCGGCAGAAACGCTTCCGGTGCGAGGAAAAGCACGAGCAGAGCGGTGAGCAGCGGCACTCCGCCGTCGAGCAGCCTGAGCCCGACCGGCACGGCGACCATCGCCACGGACAGCGTCGCGACCAGCTCCAGCACGAACGCCGACAGGAACGCGACTCGCAGCGCGGACATCGTCTCGGTCATGTGTTGTGCGGCGAGTTTCCGGACCGTCGTCGACTGCGCCTCGGCCCGCCCGAACGCCCGGAGCGTGCCGATTCCCTTGACCACGTCGAGGAAATGCCCGCCGAGAGTGGCCAGCGCGGCCCACTGGCGAGCGGTGCGCTCACGGGTGTGCGCTCCGACCAACGCACCGAAGATCGGGATCAACGGCAGCGTCAGCAGGATGGTCAGAGCGGCGGTGAGATCGGCGAACGCCAGTCGGATCACCACGGCCAACGGCACGACTACGGCCAGAACCTGTTGTGGCAGATAGCCGACGACGTACGGCGTCACGTCGTGCACGCCACGAGTGACCAGCGTGGCGACCTCGCCGGCTTTGTTCCCGGGTGAGCGCAGGAAGGCCTCGCGAAGGCGCGAGCGGGTGCGTTCGGCGGCGCGGTGAGCCATCGCGCGGTGCACCCACCACACGAGTACCCGCAGGCCGATGACCAGGCACAGCAACAGAAACCCGGTCCCACCGCTCAGCACCGACGCCAGGAGCTCGGCCTGAGCCAGTACCAGGAACGGGACGGGGATCAGCGCGAGGAGATGGCGACGATCGACCATTGCACCCACACCACCAACGGGATGATCGGGATCGCGACCCACGCGAGCAGGCCGAGCGTGTCCGAGTGGGCCATCAACCCACTGACGTCGATCGTGCTGAACGCGGCCGGGATCGGCAGCGCGCACAGTGCCGCGGTCCACGGGAACAACTTCCACTGCCGGGTCTGGAACACCCAGCCGTGAAAGGCGAACACGACCGGCATGAGGAGTGCGACGGGCCACGGCGCGTGCAGCAGGTGCGCGAGGAACAGGCCCCAGCCGACGGAGACCATGAGCGCGCCGGTGAACACCAGCCACGACCACAACCGCAGCTGCACCGCCGCCATGAACAGCACCAGCCCGGCCAGGACCAGTGTGAACACCGAATGCGCGCCGGACAGCAGTTCGCCTTCGAGCCGCGGGAACGCCGCGAACAACACCCCGATCGCGGCGACCAGCCACACCTCGTTGCCCAGGAAGAACGGTGTCATCCGTTGCAAGGCAACGTCTTTTCGCTGAAACGGCAGCAGCAACCCGGTGCCGTAGTCGAAGCCCGCCAACGCGAAGTACCCCGTCGTCAGCACGCCGAGCACGACCAGCCAGAGGAATTCCATCAGAGCGTCACCACCAACGGCGAAACGGGAGCGGGCGCGACATCGGGACCACGACGGACCGCACGTGCGATCAACGCCCAGTCGACGACGGTCAGCAGGATGAACAGGGACGTGAAAACGATGAGCGACAACAGGATCTGCGAGGCGTCCACATGGGACACGGCGTCCTCGGTCTTGAGCAGTCCGTAGACCAGCCACGGCTGCCGTCCGACCTCGCGGAACATCCACCCGAAGATCGCCGCCGTGAACGGCAGCGGAATGCCGATCACCATCAGGTACAGCAGCGGTCGCATCCGCAGGATCACCGTCCCGAACAGGAACGGCAGCGTCAGCCAGCTGACCGCGGCGAGCGTCATCCCGATCATGATCATGAACCCGAGCGGTGCCCCGATCCACGGTGCCGCCGAGTGCTTGCCCGGCTGGTACTGGGCGATGATCGGGAACTGCGCGAACCCAGCGCCCAGCAGCGACGGCGTGGCCAGCGCGGTGGTGATGACGCCCAGCCTCATCGACCGCTGGAAGAACTCGATCTCGGGCGTGCGTTTGATGAAGTGGTAGGCCGAAACGCCGGTCATGAACACGCCGCCGGCCGTGATCGACGCGAAGATCACGTGCATCAGCGCGGAGTTGAAGGTCGGGTTGGTCAGCAACGCGGAGAAGTCGTCCAGCCGCAACACGTTCCCGTCGATCCGGTAGCCGACGGGGTGCTGCAGGAACCCGTTCGCCGCCATGATCCAGAACGCCGACGCGTAGGCGGTCAACGCGGTCAGGTACAGCAGCGCGAGGTGGACCCAGCGGTTGAGCTTGCCCCAGCCGAAGATCCACAGGCCGAGGAACGTCGACTCCAGGAAGAACGCGATCAGCGTCTCCATCGCGAGCGGCGCCCCGAACACGTCGCCGGCGTAGGTCGCGAGGCCCGACCAGTTCAGCCCGAACTGGAACTCCATGACGATGCCGGTGACGATCCCCAGCGCGTAGTTGATCACGTAGATGCGGCCCCAGAACCGCGTCATCCGCTCGTGCACGGGCGCCCCGGTGATCGCGAACCTGGTCTGCATGATCACGAGCAGGGTGACCAGACCCAGCGTGAGCAGCACGAACAGGAAGTGGAACGACGTCGTCAACGCGAACTGGAGCCGGGCGAGGTCTGCTGCGCTCATGAGTAGGGAAGCTATATGTAGTGCGGCTACACATCGAGCCTTTTCGAGAGAGATCAGGGAGATCTCAGGGGCGTCTCAGGGGTTCCCGGAGGTGCCGTGATGAGTAGAGTCGCTACTCATGAAGCCCGACGCGCTGCGTGGTCATCTGGACGCGTTGCTGCTGGCGACGCTCGACGGCCGCGAGCTGCACGGTTACGCGATCATCGAGGCGTTGCAGCAGGGCAGCGGCGGCGCGCTCGACCTGCCGACGGGCACGGTCTACCCGGCGTTGCGCCGGCTGGAACGCGCCGGGCACGTGGTCAGCGACTGGAGCACGGTCGGTGGCCGCAAGCGCCGCACGTACAAGCTCACGCAGACGGGGCAGAAGGCGCTGCACGCCGAACGCACCGCGTGGCAGGAGTTCACGACGGTCATCGACGGGGTGCTGGGGGGTGACGGCAAGTGGGCACAGACGTGATCGAGCGCTACGTGACCGATCTCGGGTCGCGGTTGCAGGGCTCGAAGAAACAGGTGCGGGACCTGCTCACGGAGACGCGCGACAGCCTCACCGACGCGACCGAGGCGCACCTCGACCGCGGGCTGACCGAAGAAGAGGCGCGGGAGCGTGCCGTCGAGGAGTTCGGGCCCGTGCGCGAGATCGCGAACGAGTACCAGGCCGAGCTCGCCGTCGCGTACGGCACGCGCACGCTGATCTGGCTCGCGATCGTGCTGCCGTTGATGCACATGGCGTGGGAGTACGGCCGCATGCTGCTCATCGGTCCGTGGCAGGACTTCGGCGCGATGCCGCCGTCCTGGTACCTGTTCATCGCCAAGGCCAACGACCTGAGCAGCGGCATCGCGTCCGGGGTGGCGTTGGTGGCGTTGGTCCTGGGGCGCGTCCTGGCTCGCCGGTACGACACGAAACTGCTGGCCAAGATCGGTGCGACGGTCGCGATCGGCGCCGTCGGCGTGGTGCTGCTGGGCAACATCTCGATCATCGTCGCGACCGCGAGCGTCGACGCGTCCCGGCTGATGCAGTCGTTGCCGATGTCGATCGCGAGCCTGATCAGCTGGATCGTGATCATTCGACTCGGTCTGCTCGCTCGTCGCTGCCTGAGCTGTGCCACGATCGTCGCGTGACCAACGCCCTGATCTACCTGATCGTGATGGTGGCCGTCGCGGCAGTGGTGTTCCTGCTCGCGGCGTTGGTGTTCGGGCGCGGCGAGGAGCTCGCCCCGCTGCCGCCCGGCGCCTCGCCGACGCGGTTGCCGGCCGACGACATCACCGCGGAGGACGTCCGCGAGCTGAAGTTCCAGCAGGTGTTCCGCGGCTACAAGATGAGCGAGGTCGACTGGGTGCTGCGGCGGCTCGCGACCGAGGTCGAGACGCTGCGGGCGCGCGTCGAGGAGCTGGAGACCAGTGACCGAGCTTGAGCTGACGGTCGAGGTCGCCGCCCCGCCCGACACGATCTTCCGCGCGATGACCGACTGGGAACGCCAGTCGGAGTGGGTGTTCGGCACGCGGGTGTCGGTCGTGGCCGGTGACGGGAAGTCGGTCGGCAGCGAGATCGACGCGCGGACGTTCGGCGTCTCCGACCGGATGCGGATCACGCGCTGGGACCCGCCGCACGCCGTCGAGGTCGAGCACCTCGGGAAGGTCGTGAAGGGCACGGGCGTGTTCGCCGTGCGCGGCAGCCGTTTCGTGTGGACGGAGCGTCTCGACGTGCCGTTCTTCTACCCGTTGGTGAAGCCGTTGTTCGTGCTGATGCTGCGCCGGTCGTTGCAGCGCTTCGCCCGTTTCGCCGAGGAGTACCGGTGATCACGCGCTGCCCGTGGGGTGACTCGACTCCGGACTACGTGGACTACCACGACACCGAGTGGGGCGTGGAGCTGCACGGCACCAACGCGCTGTACGAGCGGATGACGCTGGAGGCGTTCCAGTCCGGTCTGTCGTGGATCACGATCCTGCGCAAGCGTCCCGCGTTCCGCTCGGCGTTCGGTGACTTCGACCCGAAGCTGGTGGCGGAGTTCGGGCCCGCCGACGTGGAAAGGCTCATGTCGGACGCGGGAATCGTGCGGAACCGGATGAAGATCGACGCGGCGATCCACAACGCTCGCGTGATCGTCTCCGAGGACGTGGATCTCGATGCGTTGTTGTGGTCGTTCGCACCGAAAGATCATGTCCGTCCGGCGACGTTCGCGGACGTTCCGGCCATCACCGACGAATCCAAGGCGATGGCCAAGGAACTGAAGCGTCGTGGCTTCAAGTTCCTCGGCCCCACCACGTGTTACGCGCTGATGCAGGCCACCGGGATGGTGGACGACCACATCGCGACGTGTTTCCGTGCGCGCTGATCCGGGTTACTTCCCGATGAACTTCGGCGCCCTCTTGTTCACAAAGGCGTCGACGGCTTCGCGGTGGTCTTCCGTGGCACCGCAGTCGGCCTGAGTCCGGCGCTCTGCCTCCAAAGCGTCTTCCAACGTGCCGTCCGCGGCCGCTGCCAGCGCTTCCTTGATCTTCGCGTACGCCGTCGTCGGCCCCTTGGCGAGCTTCGCGGCGAGCAGGTGCGCGGTCTCCAGCAGCTCCTCGTCCGGCACGACCTGGTTGACCATGCCGACCCGCAACGCCTCCTCGGCGCCGACCGGCTGGGCCAGCAGCATCATCTCCATCGCGCGCCCGTGCCCGATCAGCCGTGGGAGCGTGTACGACGCACCGGAGTCCGCGGTCAGTCCGACGTTCGCGAACGCCATCAGGAACTTCGCCGACTTGCCCGCGATGCGCAGGTCCGAGGCGTAGGCGAACGACGCGCCCGCACCGGCCGCGCTGCCGTTGACCGCGGCGATCACCGGCTTCGGCATGCCGATCAGCTCGCGCACGATGGGGTTGTAGTGCAGCTCAACGGTGTGCAGCGGCGCCGGGTCGCCGGCCTGCAGCAACCCGATGTGCTCCTTGAGGTCCTGACCCGCGCAGAACGCCTTGCCCGCACCCGTGATCACCACCGCGCGCACGTTCTCGTCCGCCGCCGCCTCCTTCAGCGCGGCGAGGAACGACTCCTTCAGCGCGATGGTGAAGGCGTTGAACGACTCGGGGCGGTTGAACGTGAACGTGCGCACACCATCGGCGTCGTCGACGAGGAGCTCGGACACTGGACCTCCATCAAGCAGTGGAAACGTTGCGAACCGGCCGCAGGCACTCGTCGACGAAACGACTCGTGCCCGGTGCCAGCCGCAGTGTCTGTTCGTCGAAGAACGACGCTGCCGCGTGCCCCGGCCAGTCCGGTGGCAACAGTTCAGCAGGAAGACCGGGATCGCGGAACAGGAACTTCCGCCACGCGTGCAGCAGCTGCTGTGACGCTGCGAACGCCGCCGCGTCGTCGGTTTCGTCCACAACGGACACCTGTGCCCGCCAGTGCGCGACGAAAGCGGCGTAATCGCGCCCGAGTTCGGCCAGGTCCCACGCCTTGGACGCCAGCTCGACGTCCGCACCGTCGTGTGAACCGTGAAAAGTTCGTGCTTGTACTTCCTCGGCCGCGAGCACATCGGCGAGTTCCGGGGACGGCCGGGGAGCGATCCACGTCACAGGACCGAGTGCGCCGTACCCGAGCAGTTGCAGCTCAGACGCCAGGTGATCGCGCGAGTCGCGGCCCGGCATCTCCTCCAGCACCACCACGTGCCAGCGACCGTCCCACGTGGACGGCCCTGTCCGGTAGATGCGGGCGGCGGCCTCGTCGAGCCTTCGTTCCCCGCGAGGTGTCATCGCGTAACCCGGCCCGTCGGGCAGTCTCGTCGGCTGCAACCAGCCCTGCCTGACCGTCCGGGAAACAGCGGTGCGCACGGCCGGCGCGGCGAATCCGAGCGGTTCCAGCAGCCGGACGAGGGCAGCGATCGTGGCGGCACCACCGCGTTCGCGCAGGTGGCCGCCGTAGACGTCGAAGAGCGCGGAACGGGCTCGCACCCGGCCCATCCTGTCACGCCATGCCCATCCGTGCCGAAACTGTTGTGTTGTCGTGAAAACGGCTAGTGATCAGGTGTAAAGCAAGATCAACAAATGTCACCCGAACTCGCCAAAAGATCGGTTCGGTTTCGCCCCTGAGTCGCGATAGGGGAGAATGGAGCAGATCCGGCCTGGCCGGACGGGGAAGATGTTGACGGAGGGAGCACGCGATGGCGGCCATGAAGCCCCGGACCGGCGACGGTCCCCTCGAGGTCACCAAGGAGGGACGCGGCATCGTCATGCGCGTGCCGCTCGAGGGTGGTGGGCGCCTTGTCGTCGAGATGTCGGCGGACGAGGCCAGCGCCTTGGGCGACGCGCTGAAGGCCGCCGCCGGCTGAGGCACCCGGCGAGGAAGCACGAGAAGAGCCCCGGTTTCCACTGTGTTCCATAGTGGAGGCCGGGGCATCGCTTCGTTCGGTGGTGGTGTTGACTGAACGGTCGTCAATGCAACAGGTGGAGGGTCAGTCGTGGGGTCGACGGTTCCGTCAGTGCCAACCAAGCTCGTGGACGTCGAGGTGGCCACCACCTCGCGCCGCAACGTTCCGGCTGTCGTGCTCGCGGCCACCGGACCGGCGCTGGGGCCGGGTGGCGACGGCATCGACGTCTCCGACCTGACGGGCAAGGCCGGTGAGACGGTCCGGCACGACGACGTCTGGACCCTCGGTGTCGGCACCGGCACCCACAGCGACTACCGCACGGCCGGTGCTGCCCTGGTGCGCGCGCTGAGCGGTGAAGACGCTCCCAAGAGCGCCGATGTCCTGCTCACGCCGGACTTCGACGCGGACAAGGTCCGCGCGTTCGTGCTGGGCGCGGCACTCGGCGGCTACCGCTTCAAGGTCACCGGTGAGGACGGCCCGAAGCGCGTCGGTTCGTTGCGGCTCGTGAGCCAGGACACCGGGTTCGAAGAGGTGCTGACGTCGGCCGCGCTGAAGGCTCACGCGCTGGCCACCGCCACCTCGCTCGCCCGTGATCTCGCCAACACCCCGTCCAACGTCAAGGACCCGCGCTGGCTCGCCACCACGGCCGCCAAGCTCGCGGACAAGATCGACGGACTGTCCGCCACCGTGCGCGACGAGAAGTGGCTGCAGCAGCAGGGCTTCGGCGGCGTGCTCGCGGTCGGCGGTGGGTCCGCACGCCCGCCGCGGTTCCTGGAGCTGACGTACGGGACGACCGGCCCGCACCTGGTCTTCATCGGCAAGGGCATCACGTTCGACACCGGCGGCATCTCGGTGAAGCCCGCCGACGGCATGCACCTGATGCGCACCGACATGGCCGGTGGTGGCGCGGTGATCTCCGCGCTGATGGCCGTCGCGCGCCGGCAACTGCCGATCAGGGTCACCGGGCTCGTGCCGTGTGCGGAGAACCACGTCAGCGGCTCTGCGTACCGGCCGGGCGACGTCGTGCGGCACTACGGCGGCGCGACCACCGAGGTGCAGAACACCGACGCCGAGGGCCGCATGGTGCTGGCGGACGCGATGGCGTACGCCGTGAAGAACCTCAAGCCGGACCTGATCGTCGACGTCGCGACGCTGACCGGTGCCATGAAGGTGTCGCTCGGCCTGCGCACGGGTGCCGTGTTCACCTCGGACGACGAGATCGCTCGGAGCGTGATCGACGCGGGCGTGAACGTCGGCGAGAAGTGGTGGCGGATGCCGCTGCTGGAGGAGCACGTCGCGGCCGTCGCCAGCGAGATCGCGGACTACAAGCAGTGCCCGCCCGGCCCCGGTGGCATCACGGCGGCGCTGTTCCTGCAGAAGTTCGCAGGTCAGGTGCCGTGGGCGCACCTCGACATCGCGGGTCCCGCGCGGTCGGAGAAGGTCTACGACGAGGTCGTCGCGGGCGCCACGGGCTTCGGTGCGCGCACGCTGATCGAACTTGCTGAAAAATATTCGCGTTAGTACCTACGAACGGCCGATACGAGACGGCGACGTTCCCTGCATGATGTGAGCGCCTTCACAACGTCGTAGAGGAGCGCTCGTGTTACTCCGCCTCGCTCTCGCCGCCTCGCTGGTAGTAGCGGCGATGACCCCTGCCACGGCGGCCGGTCCCTGGTGGGAACCGGTCGCGAGGCCCGCGCTGGACTCGCAGATCAACGTCACCGGTGAGCCGTTCAAGGGCACCGACGGCGCCGGGAAGGTGCGCGGGTTCGTCGACGCGCACAACCACCTGATGACCAACGAGGCGTTCGGTGGCCGGCTGATCTGCGGCGAGGAGTTCAACGAGCAGGGCGCGGCAGCCGCGTTGAAGGACTGCCCCGAGCACTACCCGGCTGGGCTCGGCGCGTTGTTCGAGGCGATCGTCACCAACGACTTCGACGGCCACGACCCGGTGGGCTGGCCGACGTTCAAGGACTGGCCGTCGTACAAGACGGTGTCGCACCAGCAGAACTACTACGCCTGGCTGGAACGGGCCTGGCGCGGCGGGCAGCGCGTGCTGGTCCAGGACCTCACCAGCAACGCGACGCTGTGCGTGATCTACCCGTTCAAGGACAAGCCCTGTGACGAGATGGCGTCCGTGAAGCTGCAGGCCAAGCGGACCTACGAGCTGCAGGCGTTCATCGACAAGATGTTCGGCGGCGAGGGCAAGGGCTGGTTCCGCATCGTCACGTCGTCCGAGCAGGCGCGGGACGTGATCAAGCAGGGCAAGCTCGCCGTGATCCTCGGCATCGAGACCTCTGAGCTGTTCGGCTGCCGGCAGCTGCTCGACCTCCCGTTGTGCGGCAAGGGCGACATCGACCGCGGCCTCGACGAGGTCTACGCGCTCGGCGTGCGCAGTGCGTTCCTGTGCCACAAGTTCGACAACGCGCTGTGCGGCGTGAGGTTCGACTCCGGCGTGCAGGGCGGCGTGCTCAACGCGGGTCAGTTCCTGCGCACCGGCACGTGGTGGAAGACCGAGGAGTGCAAGGGCCCGCAGCAGGACAACCCGATCGGCACCGCCGGCCCGAACGCGTTGATCCCGGCGAGTGCCGTCGCGCCTCAGTACGACCCGGCGAAGCGCTGCAACGTGCGCGGCCTGACGTCGCTCGGCGAGTACGCGGTGCAGGGCATGATGAAGCGCCACATGATGATCGAGATCGATCACATGAGCGTGAAGGCCGCCGGCCGCACGCTGGAGCTGGCCGCGCAGAAGAAGTACCCCGGCATCGTGTCGAGCCACTCCTGGATGGACTCGCTGTGGACCGAGAAGGTCTACCAGCTCGGCGGGTTCGTGGCGGGCTACGAGAACGACCCCGGCGGTTACGTCTCGCAGGCGGCCGCGGCGGAACCGTTGCGGCGCAAGTACGACGTGGGCATCGGGTTCGGTTCCGACTACAACGGCGTGGGCTCGCACCCGGACCCGCAGACCGGCGTGACCTACCCGTTCCGCACCTACCCGGACGGTCCGCTGGTCGACCGGCAGCGCACGGGCGACAAGGTCTGGGACATCAACGTCGACGGCGGTGCGCACATCGGTCTGCTGCCGGACTGGATCGAGAGGGTCCGTCAGCTCGGCGGTGACCAGCTCGTCCAGGACATGCTGGGTGGCGCCGAGTCGTACCTGCGGATGTGGTCCGGGGTTCAGCGCTGGGGAGCGTGAGTCCGCAGGGCGTGATCGCGGAAAGCGCGAACCGCGGGCGGCAACGGGCGGTCCTTCAACCAGGCCAGCCCGAACACCCGGCTCGCCCGCGGTGCCAGCGGTAGTTCTCGAAGGCCGGCAGGCGGTGTGGTCTCGGCGTGCGTGAGCAGCGCGACGCCGAGACCCGCTGCCACCAGGCCGCGCACCGTCTCGATCTCCTGGCTCTCGAAGGCGATCTTCGGCGAAATTCCGGCAGCCGCGAACATGTCGTCGGTGATCTGCCGCAAGCCGTAGCCGTGTTCCAGGATGATCAGTTCCTCGTGCTCCAAGTCCTTGAGCCGCACGGTCTTTCGCGTTGCCAGCCGGTGTCCGGACGGGACGACGACGATCAGTTCCTGTTCGAACAGGACAGCCGACTCGAACTCCGGCCCCTCCGGTGGCGGCGCGACCAGAGCGAGGTCGATCTCGCCCTGCAACAGCTTCTCGACCACCGTGTAGCGCGCGTTCTGGACCAGGCCGAACCGCACGTGTGGATGTTCCGCGCGGAAACCGCGCACCAGCTCCGGCACCAGTGAGCGGCCGAGCATGTGCAGGAATCCCAGCACCACACGGCCTTTCTCCGGGTCGAGCTCCTCTTCCACCGCGCGCAGACCGGGTTCCAGTGCGGCCAACGACCGGGTGGCGGCCTCGGCGAGAAGCCTGCCGGCGCGGGTCAGACGCACCCGGCGGCCGGTCTTCACGATGATCGGCGAGCCGAGCTGCTCGCCGATCTCCGCGAGCCAGCGGCTGACCGTCGGCTGGGGAAGCCCGACGCGTTCTGCGACGCGGGTCACGTGCTCGTCGGCGGCAAGCGCTTTCAGCACCGCCAGCTTCGGGGCCAGCTCCAATTCATCCACGAATTGATTCTGACGCATTTCCGTATTGGACGTATGGCTTAGCGTCGAATGCGTGAACAGGTTGACCGCGTCCATCGCCGCGTCCGGGCTCGCGTGTTTCGCGTTGCTGTACGCGCCGCAGCCGGTGTTGCCGCAAATCGCCGCGGAGTACGGGCTGGGGCCGGGCGGCGCGTCGCTCGCGATGTCCGCCGCCACGCTGGCGTTGGCCGTCGTGGTCGTGCCGATCGCGATGCTGTCCGAACGCGTCGGACGCCGGCCGGTGATCGTGATCAGCGTGCTGCTGGCGGGCCTGCTCGGCGTCGTGCTGCCGTTGGCGCCCAACTACGACGTCTTCCTGGTGCTGCGGGTGCTGCAGGGCGTTGCGGCGGCCGGGGTTCCCGCGGCGTCGATGGCCTACCTCGCGGACGAGCTGGACAAGAAGAAGCTCGGTGCCGCGATGGGCGCCATGATCGCGGGCAACAGCGTCGGTGGCATGGTCGGCCGCCTGTTCTCCGGCATGACCGTCGACTGGCTGGGCTGGCGCGCGTCGATCCTGCTCAGCGGAGTCGTGGGGCTGGTGGCGGCACTGGTCGTCGTGTTCTTCCTGCCGCGGGCTCAGGCGGCGCCGAAGCGGGCGCCTCGCGGGATGAAGGCGGCGGTGCAGGACCCGGTGCTGCTCTCGCTGTACGGGGTCGCGGTGCTGCTGGTCGGCGCGTTCATCTCGTTCTACAACGTCGCGGGCTTCCAGCTCACCGGTCCGTCGTGGCTCGAGTCGCTGGTGTTCCTCTTCTACCTGTTCGGCAGCACGTCGGCGGCGTTCGCCGGCAGGCTGTCCGACCGGCTGGGACGCGGGCGCGTGCTGCTCATGACCATCGGCGTGGTTGCGGTGGGCACGCTGGCGAGCCTGCTGTGGGTGCCGCTCGGCCTGGCGATCGTCACCGCCGGGTTCTTCGCCTCGCACGCCATCGCGAGCAGCTGGGTCGGCGCGCGTGCCCCGTCGCACGCCCGCGGCCAGGCGTCCGGGCTGTACCTCGCGGGGTTCTACGTGGGCAGCAGCATCGGTGGCACGTCCGGCAGCACCGCGTACGGCGAGTGGGGCTGGGGCGGGCTCGTGCTGGTGATCCTCGGCTGGCTGGCCCTGGCCGTGATGCTCGTTCAGAACTCCAACGCGAGGGTGATGCGCGAGTCGACCGGCGAGATCAGCTGCTTGCCCAGCCTCGGCAGCTCCGCGGTGCCCTCGTTGAGGCCGACCGAGACCGAGCGGGTGTCCGCCGGCACCTCGACGACGATCGCGAACGGCAGCGGGCCGCCGTCGTAGCGGGCGCCGACCTGCCTCGCGGTCGAGCCGTCCGGCAGCTGCACGGAGATCAGGTCCTTGGTGACGTTGCCGCCCGCGGTGTCGGGCAGGTCGCCGGTGGCCTCCATGCGGATCTCCAGCAGCGCCTTGTCCGGTGCGGAGATGGTCGCGAGGTCGTACTGGCTCTCGCCGAGCTTGACCGGGCGCTGCCTGCCGAGCTTCACGCCGGTGATCTTCATGCCCATCGCGTTGCCGCCGAAGCGGAGCCTCTGGGTCTTCTCGTCGAAGTGGTTCGGGGAGGCGGCGCGCTGCAGCACCTTCGGCGCGTTGTCGGTGCGCTTGCCGGTCGGGATCTCGACCTTCTGCTCCAGCGACTTGGCGCCGAGCGAGCCCAGCGCCAGCGTCTCGGTGCCCTCCTGCGGGTCCGGCACGGTGTAGACGACGAACACCGAGCCGTTGGCCGGGAGCCGGTCGGCGGGCAGGACCTGGCGCTTGCCGGGCACCTCCAAGGCGAGCTCGGACGGTTGCGGGGCGAACCCCTGCCAGTTCGTCCGGTGGAAGCCGCTGTCGGTCTCCCAGAGCTTCTCGACCTTGATCCGCATGACGCGCAGCCGTGAGCCCGGCTCGGCGCGCAGGGTGCCCTCTGCGGTGTACCAGATGTCCGGGTTCGCCCAGCCCGTGACGGCGGTGGTCAGCAGGTCGTCGCGCAGCTTGACGTCGACGTTGCCGAGCCCGAGGTCGGCGTTGTTGCGCTTGCCGTCGTCCGGGAGCACCGCGAGGAAGTCGCGGCCGGCCGTGAGGTCCTGCTGCTTCGACGGGTCGAACTCCTTGCCGTCGGTGCGCACGAGCGTGCCGGACGGGGTGCTGCGGTTGCCCTTCTCCGGCACCTGCGGCGACTGGACCTCGTAGCGGACCTCGTCACCGCTCTTGTTGACCTCTTTGAGCGGGACGGGCACCCAGTCGGTCGACGCGCCGGTGCCCGGGACCTGGACCGGTCCGCACCACAGCTTCTTGTCGACCTCGGCCTCGACGCCGGTCTTGGCGAACCAGCAGCTCACCGCCGCCGCGCCCGCCCGTGCCACGTAGCCGTACTCCAGCGTGTAGGCGAGCTGGGCCTCGGCTTGTGACTGCAGGTCGGAGGCGTCGGCGAGCTTCATGCCGTCGACCCTGAGCTGCACCGCGGTGGGCTTTGTCTTCTCTGATGTGCCGCACGCGGTGATCGCCAGGAGGACCGACAGACCCAGCACCGCAACACGCACAGTCCTCGTGCCCCTCACCAGTTGAATCCGAAACGTCACTACTGGTTAAAGGCGGCGTTCACACTTTGGGGTTGCCCCATGAGTGTGTGACTCAAATCACGCTGCGGTACACCTCGACGGTCTGCTCGGCCATGGTCGACCAGGAAAATTCCTGCTCAGCGCGCTTTCGTCCGGCTTGGCCGTAGCGGCGGGCCCGCTCAGGATCCGAGACAAGTTCATTTATGGACTGGGCCAAGGCGTGTCGATATGTCGACAAATCGTGCTCGTCGTAGTGAACGAGGAGCCCGGTCTCACCGTGAGCGACGACCTCGGGGATGCCGCCGACGTCACTCGCGACGACCGCCGTGCCGCACGCCATCGCCTCCAGGTTCACGATGCCGAGCGGCTCGTAGACCGACGGGCAGACGAACACCGTCGCGTGGCTGAGGATCTGCTTGACCTCTGTTTGTTCCAGCATCTTCTGGATCCAGATGACGCCGGTCCTGGTCTTGGAGAGCTCCTCGACGGCCAGCCGGGTCTCCTCGGCGATCTCCGGGGTGTCCGGCGCGCCCGCGCACAGCACGATCTGCGCGCTCGGGTCGATCTCGTGCGCGGCGGCGACGAGGTGGCCGACGCCCTTCTGCCTCGTGATCCGTCCGACGAACGCGACGATCGGCTTCTCCGGATCGATGCCGTACGCCGTCAGTGCGTCGGTTTCGGTGACGGGGCGGTACGCGGTGGAATCGATCCCATTGCGCACCACGTGCACCTTCGCCGGGTCCAGCGACGGGTAGGCGTCGAGCACGTCCGCCCGCATCCCGTCGCTCACGGCGATGATCGCGTCGGCGTGCTCGTACGCCGTCCGCTCGGCCCACGACGAGATCCGGTACCCGCCGCCGAGCTGCTCGGCCTTCCACGGCCGGCGCGGTTCGAGCGAGTGAGCCGTGACCACGTGGGGTATCCCGTGCAGGAGTTTGGCCAGGTGACCGCCCATGTTGGCGTACCACGTGTGGGTGTGCACGAGGTTCGCCCCAGCGACCGCCTGCGCCATCTCAAGATCGACCGCGAGGGTGGTGATGGCCGCGTTCGCCTGCTCCAGGCTGTGCGGAGGGTTGTGGGCGGTGGCGTCCGTTCTGGGTGCCCCGAAGCAGTGCACGTCGACGTCGACGAGCTCGCGAAGATGGGGCACGAGGAATCCCACGTGCACACCAGCGCCGCCGTAGACCTCAGGCGGGTACTCCCGCGTCATGAGCGCAACTCGCACACACCCACCGTAGATCACGGCGGTACTTGTTGGGACGAACCAGTTTGCGTCTGGTTGAAGCTCGATCGCACAGATAGGGTCACATACCGTGAAGGGGCAGCCGCACGTTCTCGGAATTGTGCTTGCCGGTGGTGAAGGCAAGCGCCTGTGGCCACTGACGGCCGACCGCGCGAAACCGGCTGTGCCCTTCGGGGGCAACTACCGGCTGGTCGACTTCGTGCTGTCGAACCTGGTCAACGCGGGGCTCGCGAAGCTCTGCGTGCTGACGCAGTACAAGTCGCACTCACTGGACCGCCACATCTCGACGACGTGGCGCCTGTCCAATGTGCTCGGTCAGTACGTGACACCGGTCCCGGCCCAGCAACGCCTGGGCCCGCGCTGGTACACGGGCTCGGCCGACGCGATCTTCCAGTCGCTCAACCTGGTCCACGACGAGAAGCCGGACCACGTGGTCATCTTCGGTGCCGACCACGTGTACCGGATGGACCCGTCGCAGATGATCTCGCAGCACGTCGAGTCGGGCGCGGCCGTGACCGTGGCCGGTATTCGTGTGCCGCGGACCGAGGCCAAGGCGTTCGGGTGCATCGACTCGGACGCGTCCGGGAAGATCACGCGGTTCCTGGAGAAGCCGTCCGAGCCGCCGCACGTGCCGGACGATCCCGATGTCACTTTCGCTTCAATGGGCAACTACGTCTTCACGACCGAGGCGCTGTTGGACGCGTTGCGCGGGGACGCGTTGAACCCCGACTCGGACCACGACATGGGTGGCGACATCATCCCCATGCTGGTGGACCGGGGGAAGGCGCACGTCTACGACTTCCAGGACAACGAGGTTCCCGGGGCCACTGATCGGGATCGCGGGTACTGGCGGGACGTCGGGACCATTGACGCCTACTACGACGCGCACATGGATCTGGTTTCGGTCCATCCGATTTTCAACCTGTACAACCAGTTGTGGCCGATTCGGACTGCCACTCCGCCGTTGCCGCCGGCCAAGTTCATCGCTGGTGGGTCTGCTGAGGACTCGATGGTGGGGCCTGGGTCGATCATCTCCGGGAAGATTCACGGGTCTGTGATCTCTTCGGATGTGACTGTCGAGGTCGGGTCTGTTGTGCAGGGGTCGGTGCTGTTGCCCGGGGTTCGGATTGGCAAGGGTGCTGTTGTGCGGCGGGCTATTTTGGACAAGAACGTTGTTGTGCCTGATGGGGCGTTGATTGGTGTTGACGCGCCGATGGACCGTGAGCGCTACACGGTGTCCGCGAGCGGGGTCACGGTCCTCGGCAAGGGCGTCCGGGCCTACTAGCAGCCCGTCAGCTTCACGTCGTCCTGACCCTCGAAGCGGCGGCCGTCGATCGTGCGGCCCATGAGGGTCGCCGTCGTCATGCCACAGGTCAGGCCGGTCTTCGTGGTGTCGAAGTGACACACCAGGTCGGCGCGGCCGTCGTCGTTCACGTCCTCACCCGGTGACCCGCACCGGACGAAGCTCTGCTCCAGGCCGGTGGCGCCGAAGGTGAGGCTGGTCCGGTCGACGCTCGCGACCGCGTCGAACTCCGCGGTGGACAGGATCGCGACCGGGACCAGACCCTCCTTCTTGACGTTGATCGAGCTGGGGAAGCTGCGCGGCTTCACGTCCGGCGGCACCCAGCTGATCGAGCGGACGTCGTTGGCGCGGTTCGTGTCCTCCGGGTGCGGCTCGTCGGCGACGATCACCGCGCTGGTGGACAGCAGGTGCCGGCGGTTCTCCGTGCAGGACACCGTCCAGTTCTTTGTGAACGTCGCGGTGGTTCCCGCGTTGAGGACGTGGGCCTGCTGCTGACCGGTGTTCGGGGTGACCGTGCAGTCGGCGGGCGCGCCGAACGTCACCGTGGTCAGCGTGTGCACCGCGTCGGCAGGTCCGGCGTTCGCTACGGTCACCTTGCTCGCGCAGTCGAACGTCTGGGTCTGGTACTGGCGTTCGGTGCAGGTCAGCCTGATGTCGGAGACCGAGAGGTCGACGCGCTCGAACACCTCGACGCGGTCGGTGGCCGTGCCGTTGTTGTTGGTGGCGTCGGGGTCGATCACGTGCAGGTGGTCGAGCTTCGCCTCCGATGACGCCGTGAAGTCGTGGTAGCTGCGGTTCGCGCAGGTCACGTTCCACTTCGACGACACCGTCACCGGGTCCTTGTAGATCGAGGTCTCGTGGCTCGTGGGGCCGTTAGGGGTGAGCGTGCAGTCGGCCGGACCGGTCAGCCCCAGCACTACGTCGGTGTTCGCGGGGCCGTGGGTGCCCATGTTGGCGGCGACGGCCGTGACTGTGCACTCGAACTGGTCGCGGACGTAGGTGCGGGTCACGCAGTCGAGTTGGGTGCTGTCGATGCCGACGTTCGCATCGTCGATCACGGCGATGGTCGTTTCGGTGGTCCGGAAGTTGCTGGTGCGGTCCGGATCGGTCACCCCTGGCGTCCGGATCGTCAGCTTGTTCGTGAACTCGAACCGGTGGAAGCTCGGTTCCAGACAGGTGACCTCGACCTCGAAGATCACCTCAACCGGTCTGCCCAGCACCAGTTCCCTCGTCAGGGACTCCGGTGCGGTGAGGAAGCAGTCCGGTGGGCCGGACTTCGCGAGGAAGTCCTGGACCTCGATGATCGGCGCCGGGCCGCGGTTCTCCAGCACAGCGCGGACCTGGAGCGTGTGCGGCTCGTCCGCAGTCATCTCCGTTGGCGGGTTGAGCACCTCGAAGGCGACCTTCACCGCGTCGGCGGTGGTCTCGACGTTGCCGAAGTCGCGGCCGTCGAACCTGGCGTCACCGATGTTCGGAGCCACGTTCATGGTGTGGCGCTCCGGGCCGCTCGTGCGGGTCCACCCGTCGCGGCTCTCCTCGGTCAGCGCGTAGTCGCCGGGCAGGTGGCCGTCGAGGCGGAACTCGTAGTAGCCGTTGGCGTCGGTGCTGGTCGTGGCGACCGCGCCGGTGCCCTGACCTGCGTCGGAACGGTCGCGGTGCAGTGTGATGGTCCAGCCGGCCAGGCCTTCCTCGCCGGGGTCGCGGACGCCGTTGCGGTTGGCGTCGTGGTACTTGTGCCCGCTGATCACCGGCACGGGCTTGCCGGACTTGTCACGGGAGAAGTTGCCGCAGGGCAGCGTGATGAAGGTGCCGCCGTAGGCCAGCGAGTGCACCACGATCGGCCGGTCCCGGAAGGCGATGCCGATCTGGTGGTAGTCCTCGTGGCCCGGTGTGCACGGTACGTCCTGTGCCATGTCGTCGACGCAGTGCGACCATTCTTCGGTGTCCTGGAATTGTCGGTTCGCGGTGGGTGCGTACCAGATGAAATTGCGGTTGAATCCGCGTCCCAGGTAATAACCCTCGGCCTGTCGGACGTCGTTCGGGCTCAGCTCGCTGTGCAGTCCCGGGTCGAGGATGTAGGTGTCGCGGCCGCACGTCTCGTGGATCATGTCGTCGCCGTTTCCCCAGCACGGACCATCTGCCAGCGCGGGTGTTGCCAGGCCGATGACCGGTAGGAAGGCAGCCGCCAGCGCGGCCAGAACTCTTGTTGGTTTCACCTGTGCCCCTTTCGGGGAATAGACGATCCCCGACCCTGCGGAGGGCATGTCGAATGGTCGTAATGCGCTGTTACCGCATCACTCAGGTGGTCCAACCAGAATTCTTATCTGCCCACTCAGGGTTTGCGCGCGGCGACCAGCAGGCCGTCGCCCAGCGGCAGGATCACCGGGACGAGCCGGTCGTCCTCCTTGACCAGCCGCGCGATGTCCCGCATCGCCTGGGTCGACTCGTCGCGTTTCGAAGGGTCCACGACGGCGCCGTGCCACAGGACGTTGTCGAACGCGATGACCCCGCCCGGCCTCAGCATCCGCACGCCGTGTTGCAGGTAGGCCGGGTACTCAGGTTTGTAGGCGTCTACGAAGACCAGGTCGTAGGCCGCGTCGGTGAGACGAGGGAGAACGTCCAGCGCTTTGCCCATGATCAGGCGGGTGCGGGACGGGGAGATGCCTGCTGAGGCGTAGGCCTCGCGGGCTGCTCGTTGGTGTTCCGGGGCCACGTCGATCGAGGTCAGGATGCCGGATTGGGGCATTCCCGCCAGGAGGTAGAGGCCGCTGGTGCCCGCGCCGGTGCCGATTTCCACTACCGCGCGGGCTTGGAGGGCGGTGGCCAGGAAGCGCAGAGCTGCGCCGCCACCTGCGCCGATGGGCACGCAGCCCAGTTCCTGGCCGCGTTTGCGGGCGGCCAGGTGCACCTCGTCCTCGGGGAGGTACTGCTCGACGTACTCCCGCAGGGCCGATTCCGTGGTCACAGGGGGCAGGTTAGTGCCAGGCGTGCCCAAAACGGGTGAACCCGGCCTGAACCGAGATTCTCAGGGTGCTCTCAGCTGGTTCTCACGATCGTTTAAAGGGAGCAGGAGAAGGTACGGAGGCAAGAAGCCAGGCTCTAGTCGGGAACAAGCCGGACCCGTCGCTCGTTGAGCCGCATAAGGGTCGCCGGGCGGCCCACATGGAGGTGCCGAAACACCTGATGCGCACGCAGTCGAGTTCGCCGGAGGCCGTCGCGCCCATCGAGACGGCCGACTGGACGCCGCCCTCGTGGGACGAGATCGTTCGTGAGCACGCGGACCGCGTCTACCGGCTCGCGTACCGCTTGACCGGCAACCAGCACGATGCCGAGGATTTGACGCAGGAGACGTTCATTCGCGTCTTCCGGTCGCTCGCTTCGTACAAGCCGGGCACCTTCGAGGGGTGGCTGCACCGCATCACCACCAACCTCTTCCTCGACATGGCACGCAGGCGTTCTCGCGTGCGCATGGAGGCGCTGCCCGAGGACAACGACCGCCTCGAGGGTGACGACCTGTCCCCCGAGGAGATCTACGACGAGAACCACCTTGACCCCGATCTGCAGGCCGCGCTGGACGAGCTCCCGCCGGAGTTCCGCGCCGCTGTGGTCCTGTGCGACGTGGAAGGCCTTTCCTACGAGGAGATCGGCGCCACGCTCGGGGTGAAGATGGGTACCGTGAGGAGCAGGATCCATCGGGGCCGCCAGGCTCTGAAGGTCGCGCTCGAACGTCGTCGTCGGGAATCGTTGCTGGAGGACTCTGCATGACCGACCTCCGTGGTTGGGGCCTGCCTGAGCAGCACCTGTTGCCGGATGCCGTGGTCGCGTTCGTGGACGGAGAACTGTCCTCGGTCGCCCACGAGCGAGCTTCAGCGCACATCCAGCGCTGCGGCTTCTGCGCTTTCGAGACCTACACCCAGCAGCAGGCGCGTGCGGCTGTGCGCACTGCCGCCGCGCCGACGGCGTCCGCGTCGTTGCTGGACAGGCTCGGTGCCATCCCGCAGGAGGTCGACCTGCCGTCCGCTCCGGACGGGCTCGCGATCACCGAGGACGGACAGTTCGTCGCCGTGCAACGTACGGACAAGCCCGCGTTCGGGTCCGGTCCCGTGCTCGGCTCTTCGCGGCCTCTGGGCAGCAACGGCTGGTTCAGCGGCCGTCGCGCGCGCCAGGGTGCCGGTGTCGTGGTGAGCGGCATGCTGCTCGGCGCGCTCGCGTTCACCTCGCCCGAGAGCGACGCGCCCGCTTCGCCGTCGGTGCCGCAGAACGCCCGCGCGGTCTTCGCGACCACCCCCTGACAGCCATTTCACCGTTCGTGAGGCACGCTGTAGTTCAGCACTCCTAGCGGAAAATTCGGGGAGAGATGAGCCAGCAGTCGCCCAACGGCCAGACGCCCACGCCCGTTTCCGGAGTGGACGACGGAGCGCATCGCAGGCTCCGGCCACGGCCCCTGGTGCAGCCGCCGGTCGACCCCGCGTACGCCTCCGCTTTCGGCCGCCCGGACGGTGTCGCCGGCGCGTTCTCCGCGCGCGACGTGCCTGTCGCACCCGTCGAGTCGGCGCCGCCCCCTCCCGAGTCGTTGGCCACCGCGTTCGGCCGCCAGGGCTCTGCCGAACTCCTGCAGCGCCCGCCGCAGCCCGTTTCGGACCCCGATCCGGACATCGACCCCGTCTTCTGGGACGACAAGCCCGCTGGTGACCCGTGGCGCGACCCGGCTTCCGGTGCGGTGATCGGGCCGCCCGCCGTGGGTGAGGACCCGCCGGGCGAACCTGAGGCGAAGCCCGCGCCCGGTCCGCAGCTGAGCGTTCCCGAACTGCTCTTCGGCCGCCGTGTGAAGCCGGCCGCTCTGACGTTGCTCGTGGTCGTGGCGCTGCTCGTCGGCGCTGCCGGTGGGTTGGTGGGCTGGCTGATCGGTCGCGCAGGCAACCCGCTGACCGACTCGACGGTGACGTTGGCCGAGATCGAGGAGGGCAAGGAGCGCCCGGCCGGTTCGATCTCGGACATCGCCAAGCGCGTCACGCCCAGCGTCGTGTCCATCGAGTTCAAGGGCACGAACGTCGCGGGCGTCGGCTCCGGCGTCGTGATCGAGGCCGGCGGCTACATCCTGACCAACGACCACGTCGTCGCCCCGGCGGCCCAGGACTCGTCGGCCAAGCTGAGCGCGGTCTTCACGGACGGCACGCGCGCCGCGGCCCGCATCGTCGGCCGCGACCCCAAGACCGACCTCGCCGTGATCAAGGTCGAGGTCACCAACCCGACCGTCCTGCAGTTCGGCAACTCCGACGAGCTCCAGGTCGGCGACAGCGTGATCGCCATCGGCTCGCCGCTGCAGCTGTCCAACACGGTCACCGAGGGCATCGTCTCCGCCCTGCACCGCCCCGTGTCGGCGGCGGGCGAGAACGGCGGCCCCCAGGTCACCTACGACGCGATCCAGACCGACGCGGCCATCAACCCTGGCAACTCGGGCGGCGCGCTGGTCGACTCGCGCGGCGCCCTGATCGGCATCAACTCGTCGATCCGCACCGAGACGGGCGGCTCCGTGGGGTTGGGCTTCGCGATCTCCGGCAAGCAGGCCCGCAAGATCAGCCAGGAGCTGATCCGCAACGGCTCGGTGAAGCACGCGGACATGAACATCAACGTGAAGTCGGTGTCCGCGGAGACCTCCGAGGGCGCCCAGGTGCAGAACGTTCCCGCCGGAGGTGCCGCGGCCGCCGCGGGCATCCAGGAGGGCGACGTGATCACCAAGGTGGGCGACCGCATGGTTCGCAACGCCGCCGAGCTCGTCGTGGCCGTCCGCGAGCACGAGATCGGACAAACGGTGCAGGTAGTGCTCGCCCGGCAAGGCCGTGAGCTCAAACTCGACGTGACATTGAAGTCCGACTGACAAGTAGGCTGGGACCCGTGTTCGACAGCATCGGATGGGTAGAGATCCTCATCATCGTCGTCGCGGGTCTCTTCATCCTGGGGCCCGAACGCCTGCCGTCCGCGGCCGCCTGGCTCGGCAAGACCGTGCGCCAGGTCCGCGAGTACGCCACCGGCGCGCGCGAGCAGCTCAAGCAGGAGATGGGGCCGGAGTTCGAGTCGCTCCGCAAGCCTCTCGAGGACCTCCGCGAGCTGCGCAACTTCGACCCGAAGCGCGCGGTGACCAAGCACCTGTTCGACGACCCCGAGCCCACCAAGTCGAACGGCTACCCGACGCCGTCCACCCCACCCGCGCCGGAGCAGCGGCCGCTCGCGCCCGGCGAGCGCCCGCCGTACGACCCGGACGCCACCTGACCTGGTGAGCGGTCCCTGCTACGACATCTACGTGCGGTTGCCGCGGTTGGATCGTCTGAAGGTGCAGAGCTTCCTCGACGCGTACGTGCGGAGCTGGCGGGAGCCGGACGCGTGGTCGTCTGAGGACTCGTGCAGGCCGAGGAACCGCCACCGCTGACTGAGGCGGAGTGGCGCGCCCAGATGGAACGCGCCTACCTCGCGCGATCTGACTAGCGGCCGGCAGGCGACACGTTCAGCAGACGCCCCGCCAGCCCGCGCGACTTCACCGTCAGCTTCTTCGCCACGTCGTTCAGCACCTGAGCGGCGGCCGAGTCCGGCACCGCCTGCACGATCGGCGTGCCCGTGTCCCCGTTCTCGCGCAGACGCGGGTCCAACGGCACCTGCCCGAGCAACGGCACCTCGGACCCGATCGTCGTCGACAGCGACGCGGCGACGGCCGAACCGCCACCCGAGCCGAAGACCTCCATGCGCGAGCCGTCGGGCATCTCCAGCCACGACATGTTCTCGATGACGCCCGCGACCCGCTGACGCGTCTGCAGCGCGATCGACCCGGCGCGCTCGGCCACCTCGGCGGCGGCCTGCTGCGGCGTGGTGACCACGAGGATCTCGGCGTTCGGCACGAGCTGCGCGACCGAGATCGCCACGTCGCCGGTGCCGGGCGGCAGGTCGAGCAGCAGGACGTCCAGGTCGCCCCAGAACACGTCCGCGAGGAACTGCTGCAGAGCGCGGTGCAGCATCGGGCCGCGCCACACGACCGGGGTGTTGCCCGGCGTGAACATGCCGATCGAGATGACCTTCACGCCGTGCGCCTGCGGCGGCATGATCATCTTCTCGACCTGGGTGGGCTTGCCGTCGGCGCCCAGCATGCGAGGGATCGAGTGGCCGTAGATGTCCGCGTCGACGATGCCGACGGACAGGCCGCGCGCGGCCATGGACACGGCGAGGTTCACGGTGACCGACGACTTGCCGACGCCGCCCTTGCCGGACGCGACGCAGTACACGCGCGTCAGCGAGCCCGGCTGGGCGAACGGGATCACGGGCTCTTCGGTGCCGCCGCGCAGGGTCTTGCGGAGCTCGGTGCGCTGGGCGTCGCTCATCACGTCCAGATCGACGCGCACGGAGGCAACGCCGTCCAGCGCAGACACGGCCGCGGTGACATCCTTGGTGATCTTGTCCCGCATCGGGCAGCCGGCGACCGTGAGGAAGATGCCCACGACCACGGCACCGTCCGTGCCGACCTCGACGTCCTTGACCATGCCGATCTCGGTGATCGGGCGGCGGATCTCGGGGTCCTGCACACCGGCGAGCGCCTTGCGGACGTCCTCGACGGTGGGGAGGGGCTGCGTGGTGGTCACCCAGCCATGCTACGTCCGGTTCGTCCGCGTCCTACCGGCCGGTCACTTGAGAGCACAGGCCCAGGTCGTAGCGGGGCCGGAGCTGTCCGTAACATCGACGTCCGTGCCGGAATCGGGTAGTTCCCGGTTGCCCACCCGTGTCGAGCTAGGGGTGTGGCGATCGTTCCTCCGCGCGCATGCACGGATCACGAGGGTCCTCGAGGCCGAACTGATTGCTGAGCAGCGCCTTTCGCTCGCGGCGTACGACGTGCTGGTTCAACTGGCCGAGACGCCTTCCATGCGCATGCGCATGACCGAACTCGCCGATGCCGTCCTGCTGTCCCGTTCAGGCGTGACCCGCCTGGTGGACCGTCTGGAACGCGCTGGCCTCGTCGGGCGTGAACGCGCCGACGGTGATGGACGCGGCATCGTGGCCGTGCTCACACCGCTCGGTGCCGAACGCCTTCGCAGCGCGTCCGCCACCCACCTGGCGGGAGTCGCCGAGCACTTCGGGGAGAGCTTCGGGCCTGGTGAGCTCGAGGCGTTCGGCCGCACGTGTGATCGACTCGCAGCGGACGACCTTTATCCGTGATCACCGTGGTGGGCCTTGTGCACGTCGAGGCTGGCCGCCTCCTCGTTGTGCGCTCACGCAACAAGAAGGCCTTCTACCTGCCGGGCGGCAAGATCGAGGCCGGCGAGTCCCCGGCTGACGCGCTGCGCCGGGAGGTGCGGGAGGAGCTCGGGATCTCGGTGGAGAACCCGACGGTGCTCAAGCGCTACGTCGCACCCGCGTACGGCGAGGGCGAAGGCGCGATGGTCGACATGACGTGCTTCACCGCCGTACTCAACGGCACGCCGCAGCCGACGAGTGAGATCGCCGAGCTGACGTACGTGACGCGGGACGAGTACCGCGAGCACGCCGAGACAGCGCCCGCGATCCACGAGGTCCTGGCAGACCTGGTCGCGAGTGGACAGATCAGGACGTGATGCGGCGCACTTCGTCCAGCACCATCTCGTCCACGTCCTGTTCGGTCAGGCCGATGTAGTCGAGTGAGCTGTAAGCCTTGTCGAAGTCGGTGAACGCCTGCGCGAGCACGATCGGCCCGTACCGATAGGTGTCGCGCACCCATCTGGTCAGCTCTTTGGGCGACAGCTCACCGGAGAGGGCGCGCCTGCACATCGCTCGCAGTTCGGCCTCCCTGGCCGGCACGTCCTTCGTCACGGTCGCACCTTCTTGCGGTTGCCCTGTTCCTTCACCAGCTTCTCCAGCTCGGTCCGGATGAAGTCGCGCGTCGCCACCTCACCGATCGCGAGCCGCACCGCCGCCAGCTCGCGCGCCAGGTACTCGGTGTCCGCCTTGGTCTGCGCCGCCCGCGTCCGGTCCTCCTCCAGCGAAACCCGATCCCGGTCGTCCTGCCGGTTCTGCGCCAACAGGATCAGCGGCGCCGCGTAAGCAGCCTGCGTCGAGAACGCCAGGTTCAGCAGGATGAACGGATACGGGTCCCACTGCAGGGTCACAGCAAAAAGGTTCAGCACGATCCACGCGATGACGATCAGCGTCTGCCAGAACAGGAACTTCCCGGTCCCGAGGAACCGCGCGAGCCGTTCGGAGAACTGACCGAACGAGTCCGGGTCGATCGAGAAGCGGAAGCCACGCGGCTCGCGCGGCTGGTCGAGTCTGCGCCGCGGCAGCAGTTCAGGCATGGCTCAGTCCCGTCTCGCGCCAGTTGTCCGGCAGCAGGTGGTCCAGCACGTCGTCGACGGTCACCGCGCCGAGCAGGTGCTCGGCCTCGTCGGTGACCGGGGCGCACACCAGGTTGTAGGTGGCGAAGTAGCGGGTCACGTCGCTCAGTGAAGCCGACGGGGGCAGCCGCACCAAGGAGGTGTCGAGCACGCCCGCGACCAGATCGGACGGTGGTTCGCGCAGCAGCCGTTGGATGTGCACGCACCCCAGATATCGGCCGGTCGGGGTCGCGGAGGGCGAGCGGCACACGAACACCATCGACGCCAGCGCCGGCGTGAGGTCGGGATTTCGCACTCGTGCCAACGCTTCCGCGATCGTCGCGTCCGGCGTGAGGATGATCGGCTCCGGGGTCATCAGGCCGCCGGCGGTGTCGAACGAGTACTCCAGCAGGCGCCGGACCGGTTCGGACTCCTCGGGTTCCATCAGCTCCAGCAGGCGATCCTTGGTGCCCTCGGACAGCTCGCCCAGCAGGTCGGCCGCGTCGTCCGGGTTCATCGCCTCCAGGATGTCCGCGGCGCGTTCCTCGTCCAGGTGCGACAGGATGTCCTTCTGGTCCTCTTCGGACAGTTCCTCGATCACGTCGGCCAGTCGTTCGTCGTCCAACGCGTCCGCGACCTCGTGACGGCGTTTGGGCGGCAGCTCGTGCAGCGCGTGAGCCACGTCCGCCGCGCGCATGCCCTCGAAGACCGCGACGAGCTGTTGTGCGCCCTGCGGCTGGCCCGCGAGCTCGTTGACGCTCAGGCCGCCGACGTCCTCCCACCGGAACACCTGGGTCGGGCCCTTGAAACCGAACCGGCCGGTGCGCTGGCGGGCGGCGACGCGCACCATCCGCCAGTCGCGGGTGCGGGTCAGCTCCATCGCGGCGTCGACCACCACCGCCGTGCCGCCGTCGTCGAGCTGGACCTTGGCGTCGAGCAGCTCGCCGATCACCAGCACCTCGTTGACGCGCTGGTGGAACGGCCGCAGGTTCACGGATCCGGTCGCGAGCGTCACGGCGTTCGGCTCGACCGAGGTGAGCCGCAGCATCGGCACGAAGATCCGGCGGCGGGTCACCAGCTCCACGACCATGCCCAGCACGCGCGGCGGCTGACGGTCGATCCGGAGACTGATCACGACGTCGCGGGCCTTGCCGATCGGTTCGCCGTCGGGGCCGAAGACGGGAAGTCCGGCCAGCTGAGCGATGTAAACCCGGTTCACAGCCACCACAACACCCAGGCTAGATCAGGTTCTGGCCGCCCACCCGGCGATCTCGGCGCAGATCACGGCCTCTTCTTCGTCGTCCTCTTCCAGGCACCAGATCCAGTTCGTCACCGCGCGGTGCAGCGTCCAGTCCCTCGCCGCGGCCGGGTCGAGCTCGCCGGCGTCGCAGATCGCGAGAAATCGGTCGGCGAGTCCCTTTCGTCCGTCCATCTCGTCGAACCTGTTCCGCAGCAACGGAAGCACGCCGAACTCGCGATCACCGGACAGCGGCTTCGGATCGATCATCAGCCACGGTTCGCGGTCGCCGCGCAGCACGTTCTCGTAGTGCAGGTCCTCGTTGACGAGGGTCGTGCCCATCGGCCTGGTGGCGATCTCCCGAGCGGCGTCGATCAGCTTGCGCGGCACCGCGGGGTGGTCTTCGAGCTCGCTCGCGAACCGGCGGATCCCGTCCGGTGCCTGGAGATGACGATGGCGGCGCAGCAGCTCGCCGATCACCCCGACCGCGAGGTCGATCGGTTCGTCGTCGAGCGAATGCGGGTCGAGGCGTTCGAGCAGCAACGCGCCCAGCTCGGCGTCGTGGTCCAGCAGCCGCACCGCGCCGTTGCCGTCGTAGAGCTCGAGGGCGAGCGGTTCGTGCTCGGTCTCCACGTCGACCCAGGTCAGCTTGAGCACGGCCGGGTGTCCGTCGGCCTGGCGCACCGGCAGCACGACCGCGCAGAACCCGTTCATCAGCGCGCCGTCGGGGGTGAGCTGCCACCGCGCGCAGGCTTTCGTCGCCAGTCTCGGCAGCGTCGCCACCCACTGCTCGGCACCGTCGCCGAGACCTTCGCCGAAGCCCTCCGGGACGGTGATCATGCGCTGAACTCCAGCCGGTACACCGCTTCCCACTCCGGCTTCGTGTTGAGCCGGGCGGTCTTGAGCGCCTGCGTCGTCTCCTCGTCAGGCTCTGTCAGCCTTGCCACGGCAGGAGCGTCGATGAGGTGCGAGTGCGTGCTGGGGGAGCGCACGGTGACGGTGACCTGCGCTCCTTCGCTCAGGCCCGGCACCTGCTGTTCGGAGCCTCCCGTGATGACCCACAGCGCGTCGTCACGCCAGTGCGCGTGCACGAGACGCGGTTCGTGGCCCGGTGAGGTGATCCACACGGCGGCTGCCTTTCGCAGCGCCGCGTCCAGGATTCGAGTGATCTCCACCGGTTCAGCCTGCCAGGGTTTGTGAAACGGGACTCAGCGAATATGCGCCCGGAGATGATGCGTGCCACTGTGGCGCACATAGTTACCGGCCGGTACGAGGAGGTACTCCAGTGGTCGACCAGCAGCGTCCCCGTCGCTCGTGTCTGGCGGTTCCGGGTTCGAGCCAGAAGATGATCGACAAGGCGCGCACGCTGCCGGCGGACCAGGTGTTCCTGGACCTGGAGGACGCCTGCGCCCCGCTGGCCAAGCCGGACGCCCGCAAGACGATCGTCGCGTCCCTCAACGAGGGCGGTTGGGGCAACAAGGCCCGCGTCGTTCGCGTGAACGACTGGACGACGGAGTGGACCTACCGCGACGTCACCGAGGTCGTCGAGGGCGCCGGCGCGAACCTCGACTGCATCATGCTGCCGAAGGTGCAGACGCCCGAGCAGATCGTTGCTTTGGACTTCCTGATCACGCAGATCGAGAAGACGATGGGCTACGAGGTCGGCAAGATCGGCATCGAGGCGCAGATCGAGAACGCCCTGGGCCTGAACAACGTCAACGCGATCGCCACCGCGTCCCCGCGCGTCGAGACGATCATCTTCGGCCCGGCGGACTTCATGGCGTCGATCAACATGAAGTCCCTGGTCGTCGGTGAGCAGCCGCCCGGCTACGACGTCGGCGACGCCTACCACTACATCCTGATGCGGATCCTGATGGCCGCGCGGGCCCACGACAAGCAGGCCATCGACGGCCCCTACCTGCAGATTCGCGACGTCGACGGCTACAAGCGCGTCGCCGGTCGTTCCGCGGCGCTGGGCTTCGACGGCAAGTGGGTGCTGCACCCCGGCCAGATCGACGCGGCCAACGAGGTCTTCAGCCCCAAGCAGGACGACTACGACCACGCCGAGAACATCCTCGACGCGTACGAGTACTACACGTCCGAGGCCGGCGGTAAGCGCGGCGCGGTGATGCTCGGCGACGAGATGATCGACGAGGCGTCGCGGAAGATGGCTCTGGTGATCTCCGGCAAGGGGCGTGCCGCGGGCATGTCGCGCTCGAACGTCTGGACGCCGCCGGAGGACTGAGCCGGTTCAAAGCCGTTACTGATTGTGCGCCACTTCACCCCAACTATTACTGGACGTGTTCGACCGTCACAGGTTGCGTTCAAAACGGGTGAAGTGGCGCACAATCCGTCACCGAAGTTTGCGGTGCGCCCCGGGGTGGGGTGCATGCTCGTGGGCATGTCACGTTCGAGTAACGGTAAGGCGAGCAGACGGTTGCGGCTCTTCAAGCGCCGCGAGGACGACCTGCTCGAGCGCAGCTTCCGCAGCTGCCCGGGATGCGATGCCGACGTCCACGTGTTCGCCGACGTCTGCCGCCACTGCGGTGGAGACCTGGAGATCGCCCTCGCGGGCTGATCAGCGCCTGGCGTTCTCCAAGATCGCCGCGCCGATGCCCAGCGAGTAGAGCAGCACCAAGAGCACGATGAAGCCGTAGCCGATGCACAACGCGGCGATCGCCATCCCCTTGCCGGTCGCCTCGCCCCGCTTGATCTTCCCCAGGGCGACGTGCCCCATCACGATGCCGACGATCCAGCCGACGCAGCACAGGATGCCCGCGATCGAGGAGATCATCGCGATCATCGCGGTCTGGGTGTCGAGGGGCTTGGGCGGATATCCGTACCCGTACTGCGGGCCGTAGGGCTGCTGGCCGTACTGCGGCTGACCGTACTGGGGCTGGCCATAAGGCTGCTGCCCGTAGGGGTCGCCCTTCGGGTTCTGGTTGTACGGGTCGTAAGTCATCGGGATCCCCCTCGCTTCGCTGAGCGGCGATCCTAGGGTTCGCCCGCCAGTTCGTTGCGTGTGGGTGCGCGATTCCCCCTGTTGGGCATGCTGTCTCGGTACAGGTGGCGCGAGTGTGTTGCGGAGAGCACACCCCGGTCGCAAACGGGCGTTAACCGGTCCATACTCGCCGGTAACCAAGCCTTGGAAGGGAAGTGCGATGGCGCGCCTCGCCCAGACCGCGGGTCTCACGGACATCCAGGAAGAAATCCTCGCGACCGTTCGCACGTTCGTGGACAAGGAGATCATTCCGCACGCCCAGACGCTGGAGCACGGCGACACGTACCCCGCCGACATCGTCGAGGGCATGAAGGAGATGGGTCTCTTCGGCCTGACGATCCCGGAGGAGTACGGCGGCCTCGGCGAGTCCCTGCTGACCTACGCGCTCGTCGTCGAGCAGATCGCGCGCGGCTGGATGAGCGTCTCCGGCGTCATCAACACCCACTTCATCGTGGCGCACATGCTCAAGCAGCACGGCACGCCCGAGCAGAAGCAGAAGTACCTGCCGCGGATGGCCGCGGGCGAGGTGCGCGGCTCGTTCTCGATGTCGGAGCCGGAGCTCGGTTCGGACGTGGCGGCGATTCGCACGCGGGCAGCTAAGTCGGATTCCGGCTACACCATCAACGGCCAGAAGATGTGGCTGACGAACGGTGGCACGTCGAACCTGACCGCCGTGCTCGTGAAGACCGACGAGGGTGCCGAGAAGGCGCACCAGAACCTCACGACGTTCCTGGTGGAGAAGCCCGAGGGCTACGGCGAGGTGCTGCCTGGCCTCACGATCCCCGGCAAGATCGACAAGATGGGCTACAAGGGCGTCGACACCACCGAGATGGTGTTCGACGGCTTCGAGATCGCCGCTGACCAGATCCTCGGCGGTGTCTCCGGCCAGGGCTTCCGCCACATGATGGACGGCGTCGAGGTCGGCCGCGTCAACGTGGCCGCCCGCGCGTGCGGCATCGCGATCCGCGCCTTCGAGCTCGCGATCGAGTACTCCCAGCAGCGCAGGACGTTCGGCAAGGCCATCGCCGAGCACCAGGCCATCGCCTTCAAGCTCGCCGAGATGGCGACCAAGGTCGAGGCCGCGCACCTGATGATGGTGAACGCCGCGCGCCTGAAGGACTCGGGCCAGCGCAACGACGTCGAGGCCGGCATGGCCAAGCTCATCGCGTCCGAGTACTGCGCCGAGGTCACGCAGGAGTCGTTCCGCATCCACGGCGGCTACGGCTACTCCAAGGAGTACGAGATCGAGCGCCTGATGCGCGAGGCCCCGTTCCTGCTGATCGGCGAGGGCACCTCGGAGATCCAGAAGACGATCATCTCCCGCGGCCTGCTGCGCGACTACCAGTCCCGCGGCTGAGCATTCCTCCGTTAGGGGTCACTCTTTCACGAGAGTGGCCCCTAACGTTTTCTGCCTGGGAGCCATAGGGTTCGCTCACTTTGAGCACAGATCTGACGCTTCCGAGACCTGTGTCGCCGCCGCACGTCGTCCGCCTGGAGCTGGACACGTTCACCGGCGTCGACCGCCCCGCGCTGGCCACCTGGTTCGGCCGCCTGTTCGACGACCTCCTCGCGCCCCTGTGCCCGGCGTCGATCGAGGAGCTCGTGTCGGTGGCCCGCGACTACGTGCCGTCCGATACAACGCCTTGGGGCCCACCGGGTTACGCGCGCCTGCTGCTCTCTTCGGGTGAGTTCACTCTTTCTTCGTGGCAGGCCGCACTTTCGGACCTGCCCTCCTTCCTGCGCGTGCAGCTCGTCCAGCTCGACTACCAGGGCATGCCTCTCGTCGACGACGGCTGGTGCGCGGAAATCCTCCTGAAGGACGACCCGGCCTTCCCGCACCAGGTGGTCGTCACCGCGGCCCGCGCGTTGTTCGGCGGCTGGATTTCCCATGCCGTGCAACAGGATTGGCTCTCGATGTTCCGCACGGGCGCCTCGCTGGTCCGCGCCTCGGGCGGTTGGATCACGTTGGACCGCGTAGGCGTCCGAACCGCACACGAGGTGTCCGTCGGCGTGGGTCTGGACGAATCTCTTTTCATGGCAGCGGAACTGTCCCGCGGCCCGCACTGGGCCACGTTGCTCGGCCCGCGTCAAGTCGCCGCTTTGGGTGGTGTGCAACAGGTCTGTGCCTCCGCACCCTGCAGCTCGGTGACCGACCTGGGCGGCGGTCGCCTGCTGCTGCAGCTCACCGAGCACCTCGACGACGTGCCCCAGGAGGCGGTGGAGGAGCTGGCGAAGTTCCTGGCGCCCGTGCTGCACTGACCGATCATCGGTGGGACCCTGTCGTGCGTGAGGCCATCGCCCAAAACCGACGTGCTCGTAGCCGTGGACACCGCCCTGCGCCCAACGGGCTTCGTCCGCCGAGGCCACGTCTGGCGGAAGGACCGAGGCGACGGCGTCTCGGGATGGCTGGGTTTCGGCGTGGTAGGACTGGAACTCACCCCGCTCGTAGGTGTCTGCTTCAGGCGCTACGACGAGGTGTGCCGCGCTCTCGGCGTCACGGCGACCACCCCGCTCATCTCCACGCCGCTAGGCCACCTGATGGGCGAGAAACCGGTGTGGCACTGGACTTTCGAGCCCGGAGGCGACCACGCGCCCGTAGCGCAGGCGCTCGTCGGGGCGTTCCTCAAGCACGGCAAGCCGTACATCGACAAACACGCGAAGTGGGACGCGCTCTCACGCGAACTGGTCGCGAAGCCCGAGTCGTTGCTGGACTTCGAACGGGCGCGCAAGCTGTCGATCATCCACGTGCTCAACGGCAACGCGGGCGCGGCCGGCGAGGTGCTGAAGAAGGAACGCGAGCGGGTGGCGGACAAGACGGACGTCTACGCGCGCTCGTACCGAGCCTTCGCGCACCGCTTCGAGCTGGCGTTCCCCGCCTGAGAGCCTCGAACAGAGGTTCGATCCGAACTGGACCCCCGAGGGCAAATGGCCACTATTGGTCCGAAATGTCCAAGCTCACATCTCGGTCACACGCGGCGATCGTCACTCGTCTGGCCTATGTGTAGCCGGCGTTCTGTTTGTCAGGATTCCCGCTGACGTTGTTAAGTCCGCGTGTTGTCGGGGGACATGCGCGCGACCTGGGGGATCCACTTGTTGAACCGCCATGGGGCGGCGAGGCTGTCACGCCTGCGCACGCCCAGAAACATCGCCGCTGCCGCAGTTCTGGCCCTGGCACTGGCGGCGACCGCGGTGGTCGTCACCGTGAGCGTCCCTGAGAAGCCGGTCGCCGCACCGATCACCGAGGCCCCGGACACGGCCACCGCCCTGCAGGCGGCCCGCAAGCAGGGCACCGAGGTCGAGGCCGTCAGCATGCGGACCTCGACGCGCGAGGTGTTCGCGCAGCCGAACGGCCAGCTCAAGGCGAACCTTTCCACGCTGGCGCAGCGGGTTCAGCGGGACGGCAAGTGGATGCCGATCGACACCGCGCTCACAGCGGGAAAGGAGCGCGTCGAGCCCAAGGCAACCGAGGTCGGGCTGACGTTCTCCGGCGGTGGCGAGGCCGAGCCGCTCGTGCGGTTGAGCAAGAACGGCAAGTCCTTCACGCTCACCTGGCCGGGCAGGCTGCCCGCTCCCTCGATCGAGGGCTCGACCGCGAAGTACGCCGAGATCCTGCCGGGCGTCGACCTGCGGATGACCGCGAAGAACGACGGCTACGAGCAGCTCTTCGTGGTGAAGACCCGAGAGGCCGCGAAGCACGTCAAGAACATCAAGCTCGGCGTGAAGACCGACGGGCTGGAGCTGAAGCCGGGCGAGGGCAGCTCGTTCACGATGGTGGACGCCGCCGGCACGAAGGTCTTTGAGGTGCCCTCGTCGCTGATGTGGGACTCGAAGAAGCGCGAGTACACCGAGGCGCCGCGCACCGACAGGGAGGTGGTCGGGGTGGAGATCGCCGCCGACTCCCTCACCCTGGTGCCGCAGCAGAAGATGCTCGACGACCCCGCGACGGTCTACCCGGTGTTCATCGACCCGGGACCCCACGTCGGCAACAACGACGGCTGGACGACCGTTTACGACGACGGCACCAACGCCATGCGCAACGGCACGCACTGGAACGGCAAGGACACTGAGGCCGAGGACCCCAACGCCTGGTGGATCCAGACCAACCCCACCGCCAGATCCGGCCGCGCCTACGGGTGGAATCTGACGACCAGGACCTACTTCCAGTACAACACCGCCTTCCTCGACGGCAAGAGCATCTCCTCCGCCAGGCTCGACGTCGAGGTGGTCCACTCGGCCTCCTGCTACGCGTCGAACCACACCCACCACCTGTACCAGTCCAAGTGGGACGTGGACGGGAACACGAACTGGAACAACCAGCCCGCCGACTGGGGCTCGATCACGTCAGCCGGCATCCCGTCTGTCTGGAAGAACTGCTCCGGGCACCAGTTCCTGTCTTTCAACAGTCCCAACTTCCCCAACCAGATCGACAAGAAGGGCAACTCGACCTTCTCGATCCGCGCGGGCAACGAGGGCGACCAGGACGCCTGGCGGAAGTTCAGCCCCGGCGCGACGAAGCTGGTCATCTACTACAACGGCCAGGCGAACACCCCGAAGGACCCCGCGACCGAGCCCGACCCGCAGGCGTGCGCGAACTGCGGTGGCATGGCGTGGTACGGCGGTTCCTCCATCCGCCTGAAGGCGACCGTGTCCGATTCGGACGGTGACCAGGTCAGGCCCATCTGGGACGTCTACGACACGGACCCCGAGCACCCAGGGCAGAACAAGCGCGTCTTCACGGGCAGCCCGCGCGAGTCCGGGTCGACCACCACGCTGGACGTGCCGCTGGACAAGGTCGCGGACGGCTGGGAGATGGACTGGTACGTCAAGGCCACAGACGACCAGTGGGAGTCGGGCTACGTCAGAGGCCCCAAGGTGTTCCGCATCGACCACACGAGGCCGGCCAACCAGCCGGACGTCGTCAGCGCCGTGTACCCGGAGGACAACCGCTGGCACGGCGGTACGTCGGTGCCGGGCAAGTTCACCTTCACCGCGAAGGACGCCGACGTCGACCGCTTCGCGTACAGCTGGGTCGACGGCGACTGGAGCGATCCCTCGAAGTCCGTCACGGCGAACGGGCTCGGCGGCTCGGCCACGGCCACGCTGACTCCGCCCGGAGATGGCCCTCGTGACCTCTTCGTGCGTTCCGTGGACAAGGCGGGCAACTACGGCCCGACTCGCACCTACCACATCTATGTCCGCGCAGGCAGCGGTGCGATTGCGCAGTACTCGTTGGACGGCAACGTCAACGACAGCGCGTACCTCGGCGACCGCAACGGAGCCACGTACGGCAACACGAGCTACATCACGGGTGCGGTCGGTTCCGCGCTGAACCTGGACGGCTCCGGCGCCCACGCCACTGCTCCCAGTTCGGTGCGCACCGACACGAGCTTCTCCGTGTCCGCCTGGGTCAAGCTGGACCAGGTCGACGACATCGGGAGGTCCGCGGTCTCGCAGGACGGCAACGCCACTGCCGGGTTCTTCCTCCGGTACGAGGGTCACAACCGGCGTTGGGTGTTCTTGATGCCCCACAAGGACTCCACCACGGACATCGGGGTGGTCTTCGTGAGGTCGAAGGAAGAACCCACCCCAGGCGCGTGGACCCACCTCACGGGTGTGTACGACGCGGACAGCCGGCAGGTGAAGCTGTACGTCAACGGCGAACTGCAGGGCATCGCGGAGTCGAGCCCGACACCGTGGAACGCGGCGGGCGACCTGCAGATCGGCCAGGCGAAGAACGGCAGCGAGATGCACACCTTCTGGCGTGGGGGCATCGACGAGGTTCGGATGTACGACCGCGCGCTGACTGACGCCGAGGTGATCGGCGAGGTCCGCCGCGACAACGTCCAAGTAGGACATTGGCGCTTCGAGGAAGGCCAGGGCACCGTCGCGCGCAACGCCGTGACCAGCGGGGCTCCGGCGCAACTGTCTGGCGGTGTCTCGTACTTCGAGCAGCGGCCGCAGCCGAAGAACAACGCGCTCCGTTTCGACGGCACCGGTCAGGCCAAGACCGAGGGCTCGATCGTCCGCACGGACAAGAGCTTCTCCGTCTCCGCGTCCGTGCGGCTGGACAACATCAACCAGCCCATGACCGTGCTGTCGCAGAACGGCCCGACGTCGAGCGGATTCGTGCTGCAGCAACGGGACGGGCGCTGGCAGTTCGGGATGTCGGAAGGTGACGGCAAGCCGGGCTGGAACGTGCTCGCGCAGAGCGGGCCGAACACCGCTGTCGCGAACACCCCGACGCACGTGGCCGCCGTCTTCGACGCGGGCACCAAGAAGGCGACCCTGTACCTGAACGGTCGCGAGGCCGCGGTGAGTGCCGTCGCCACCAAGCCGTTCTGGGACTCGGCGGGCCCGTTCGTGCTGGGCACCGACCAGCAGGGCGCGTTCTTCAAGGGCGACCTCGACGACGTGCGCGTGCACAGCAGGGTCCTGGCGGTCGACGAGATCCAGGAGATCGTCCAGCTGGACGCCTACCCGGTTCGCCAGTACCGGTTGGACGGTGACGGCACCGACACGTCCGGCTACAACGCGAACGCGACGATCGGCAACCCGGTCGACTGGGTGAGCGGCCAGAGCAACACCTCCGACCCCAAGGACCTCGGTGTCCGCCTGACCGGGGTTCCCGGCGCCTCGCTCTACGCACCTCACGCCGTGAACACGTCGAGCAGCTTCTCGGTGAGTGCTTGGGCCAAGCTGGACAAGACCGTCACCGACCGCTACCCGGCAGTGCTGTCCCAGGACGGCAACACCGTGAGCGCGTTCCAGCTGCAGGCGACGAGCGATGGCCACTGGGCGTTCGCGATGTTCGGCAAGGACCAGCAGAACGGTGGCGGCGAGGCGTCCAGGGCGGTCGGCGCGGTGGCGCAGATCGGTGTCTGGACTCACCTCGTGGGCACGTACAACGACAAGACCGACCGGATGACGTTGTACGTCAACGGAGTCGAGGCAGCGACCGCGATCCGTCCGGATGCCTGGGACCGCCCGGACGGCTGGTTCCGCATCGGTCGCGCGTTCTGGAACGGTGCCGACGTCGACCTCTTTCCCGGCGCGATCGACGACGTCGAGGTCTACAACCGGGCGTTGTTCGCGAACGAGATCCGCGACAAGGCGGGCCGCGACCTCAACCTCGTGCACAAGTGGCAGTTCGACGAGGCCACCGGCACGACCGCCGGCGACTCGGTGGGCGGCCAGGCGGGCACGCTGCAGAACGCCACCTATGCACCGGGCAAGCTCGGCAACGCAGTGAGCTTCACGGGCAACGGTGCGGTGACCACGGACGCCAAACCCCGCACCGACCAGAACTTCACGGTGTCGGCGTGGGTCAAGCTGCCAGCCGGTTGTTCGTCGACCTGCAGGCAGGTTGCGGTGAGCCAGGACGGTGAGAACAACAGCAAGTTCCGGCTCGGGTTCATCAAGGACAGGCAGAATCTCGGCAACTGGTACTTCGAGATGCCGGAGGACGACACTCCCGCCACCACGATCACCAAGGCCGCGGTGTCCGCTGAGCTCGCTGACTACAACACGTGGGTGCACCTGGTCGGCGTCTACGACAGGTCCGCCAAGCGACTCCTGTTGTACGTGAACGGCAACCGGATGGGCGAAGGCGCGCTCAATAGCGCGTGGGAGGCGAAGCACGGCATCACGATCGGCCGGGCGAAGCTGGGCGGGGACGCACAGTGGTGGACGGGTTCGGTCGACGACGTCCGGATGTACACCGGTGCACTGGACCTCGACGGCGTGTTCAAGCTGTACAAGTCCTACCCCGTCGCCGACCAGCCGGTTCCCGCTCTTCCGGTCGCGGACGTGGGGTACTGGAAGCTCAACGAGGGCACGGGTACCACCGCGGCGGACATCAGCGGCCGGAACAACACCGTCACCTTCAGCACCGGGTCCGGGTGGATCGGCGGTCGCACTGGTGTCGCCGCGTGGCTCGACGGGGCGAGCGGCGCCGGTGAGACAACCGGCCCGGTCATCGAGGACACGTCGAAGAGCTTCACGGTGTCGGCGTGGACGTACGCCCAGGACGGCATTACCGGCAACCGCGGAATCGTGGCGCAGGACGGTGCGCGCAACAGCGCGTTCGTGTTGTCCTACAACGGTGATTCCGGCAGGTGGGCGATCGTCCAGCCGGAGCAGGACGCGGACGGGTCAGCCGCCACGGTGCTGGTCTCCTCCGAGCCCGCGAAGACGGACCGGTGGACGCACGTCGCGGCGTCGTACTACGTCCACCCCACCGACTCCAGGCAGAACCAGCTCCGCCTGTACGTCAACGGAGTGCTGTCCGCGGTGAAGGTTGGCGCGATCGGGTTCAAGGCCACCGGCCCGTTCACCATCGGCCGCAACAAGTGGAACGGCGTCAAGGGAAGCTGGTACTACCGCGGCATCGACGACGTCCGCGTGTTCAGCCGCGCGCTCACGGACGGCGAGGTCAACAAGGTCCACGACGACGTGGTGCTGAACGACTTCGGGCTTTTCAAGTTCGACGAGAGCAACGGCAAGGACAGCACGTGGCGCAACAACACCCTGACGATGACGGGTGGCTCCTCGTTCGTGCCAGGCGTGATCGGCACCGCGTACAAGTCGGACGGCAGCGGTGCGGCGGCGGCGCAGTGGTTCGGCATCGACACCCGGGACAGCTTCACCGTCCAGGCGTGGGCGCGGGTGGAACGCGACGACAAGCCGTTCACGGTGCTCAGTCAGGACGCCACCAACGTCAGCGCCTTTGTCCTGCAGTACCGGCCGGAGTCCAAGCGGTGGGTCTTCGCGGCACCCGTTCAGGACTCCGACAAGGCGCCGCTCGTGAAGGCGCAGTCCGCCGACCCCGCCGTGCCGTGGCGCTGGACGCACCTCGCCGGTGTGTACGACCACGGTGCCGGGCAGTTGCGGTTGTACGTCGACGGCAAGCTCGCCGGCACGACGTCGGGCAGGTTGTGGCCTGCCGACGGCAAGTTCGCGGTCGGCCGCGCCCAGTGGCAGGGCAAGGACGCGGACAACTTCGCCGGACTGATCGACGAGGTGCGGCTCGAACAGGGCATGGTGCCGGAAGCCAAGCTGCTGGAACGGTCGTCCCGGCCGATGCCTGCCGGCGGCTTGCTCGGCCGATACAACACCATCAACGGCAATGGTGAGCACTACACCGGTCTCACCGACGTCCCCGCGCTGCCCAACTACCGCTACGAAGGCGTGATGGGTCAGCCGCCGTCGCTGAGCGAGTCGAACACCCAGCGGTTGTACTCGTGCAAGTCGGGCAACGACTACTTCAACTCGACCGCGGCGGACTGCGAGGGCGCGACGGTGATCGGGGAGAGCGGTGCGGTCTACGCGATCAAACCGACGAACATCCAGACCGTCGAGCTCAACCTCTGCGTCGTCGACGCCGACCGGTTCACGGCCACGTCGAGTGACTGCGAGGGGCAGACCAAGGTGAAGAGGCTCGGCTACCTGCGGGCCTACGCACCGCTCGTGCGGTACCTGAGCACGGCATACCCGTGGGACCACTGGAGCACGACACACGGTGTGCTGCCGGGCTACCGCTACGAGGGCGTCCTCGGCGTCGTGTCGTTGACCCAGCAGCCCGGCACCGTCGTGCTGTGGCAGTGCAGGGACGGCTCGGACACCTACAGCTCGCTCGACGGCGGGTGTGACGGCAAGCAGAACATCGGTGGCGTGGGCTACATCTGGACCTCGCCGCCGGCAGGCATGCCTTCCAAGCAGCTCTTCCGCTGCCGGGCCGACTCTGGTGCCGGTAACCGCTTCGACTCGACCGGCAACTGCGAGGGCAATCAGGTCGAGCAGTCACTGGGCTACATCCCGATGGACCTGCCTACCACCGTCGCGACGTTCTGATCTCTGGGGGAGACGAAACCATGAAGCTCAAACGCGCCCTCATCAGAGGGATGACGGTCTGCCTCGCGTTGACGATGGTGACCGTCAGCGTCGACCAGGCCGCGATCGCGGCCGGCAGCCCGTCGGTGAACGCGCCGGACGTGAAGTCCGTCGCTGTGTCGAACGGATCGCTCGGCTCTCGCGGCCAGGACGAGGCGACGACACGGGCGTTGAAGGGAAACCAGCCCGCGGGCGGTACCCAGCAGGGTGGCGGTTCGTTCGCCGCCACCCCGTTCTCGGCGTCCTCCTCGTGGGAGGTTTCCCGGCAGAGCGGTGACTTCTCCTGGTCGTACCCGCTGCGGGTGCCGCCGGCGCCGGGTGGGTTCAGCCCGTCGCTGGCCCTCTCCTACCGATCGTCCGCTGTGGACGGTCTGACGTCGGTGACGAACAACCAGCCGTCGTGGGTCGGTGAGGGCTGGGACCTCTCGGCGGGCTACGTCGAGCGGGCCTACGGCGGTTGCTCCAGCGACACCGAAGGCGGCACGACGCCGCCGAAGACCGGCGACCTGTGCTGGCGCAGCGACAACGCGACGGCGTCGTTCGGCGGCCGCGGCGGCATGCTGATCAAGGACGACGCCACCGGCGCGTGGCGGCTCAAGGCGGACGACCGGTCGCGCATCGAGCGGACCTCCACGCCGGGCAACGGCGACAAGTTCAACGAGTCGTGGAAGATCACCACGGTCGACGGCACCCAGTACTTCTTCGGCACCAGGACCGGTGCGAAGTCGACGTGGACGGTTCCGGTCTTCGGTGACGACGACAAAGATCCCTGCCACGAAAGCACTTTCGCCGCGTCGTCGTGCGACCGCGCGTGGCGCTGGATGCTGGACAAGGTCGTCGACCCGCGCGGCAACGTGGTCCTCTACAACTACGAGACCGAGACCAACAAGTACGGCAAGAACCGTGAGGACGCAGCCGCTTCCTACGTTCGTGCCGGCACGCTGAAGTCCGTCGAGTACGGCCTGCGCGACGACGTGAACGCGCCCGCGTCGGGCCGCGTCGAGTTCGGCCTGGAGAACCGTTGCGTCAAGGACGCCAACTGCTCCGACTACAGCATCAAGGAGAATTGGCCGGACGCCGCCGTCGCGGACAACTGCGACGCCGCCACCTGCCACGACAAGAACGTCCCGACCTTCTGGTCGACCAAGCGCCTGTCGACCATCACCACTCAGGTCCGCAAGGGCAACGGCTACCAGAACGTCGACCGCTGGACGTTGCAGCACGAGTTCCCGAAGACCGACGACGTCTACCAGGCCGCGCTGTGGCTGCGTTCCATCACGCACACCGGCCTGGTCGGCGGCGAGCTCCCGCTGCCCGACGTGACCTTCGAGGGCACCAAGATGCCCAACCGCGTCGACGCCCCGACCGGCATCGGCCCGCTGAACCGCTACCGCGTCACCGGTGTCGTCTCCGAGTCCGGTGGCGTCACGACGGTGAAGTACGCGAATCCCGACTGCGTGCCGGGCACCTCGATGCCCGCCAACCCGGAGTCGAACGACAAGCGCTGCTACCCCTCCAAGTGGACGCCGCTGAACGGCGCCGAGCGCGAGGACTACTTCCACAAGTACGTGGTGGAGTCCATCACGACCTCCGACCGTTACGCGGCGAGCACCGAACAGCTTGTGCGCTACCAGTACCTCGACGGCGCGGCCTGGCGTCGCGACCAGTCCGAGTTCACCAAGGACGACAAGCGAACCTACAACGAGTTCCGCGGCTACGGCCGGGTCCGCGTCCTCAACGGCCGCGACAACGACCTGTCCGGCCCGGTCACCATGTCCGAGGAACGCTTCTACCGCGGCATGCACGGCGACAAGCTCCCCGGCGGCGGCACCCGCACGGCCAACGTGACCGACACGGAGAACGGCACGCGCGAGGACTCGGACTGGCTGAGCGGCTTCCGCTACGAGTCGCAGCAACACGACGGCACCAGCGACACCGTCCTCTCCAAGACCATCTCCACCCCGACCTGGTCGGGCCCCACCGCAACCCGCGGCGACTACAAGGCCTACTGGACCGCCCAGGAGTCCTCGACCTCCTACACCGCCCTGCGTTCCGGCGGCTGGCGCAAAACCCGCACCGAAAGCAAGTACGACGGCCACGGCCAGGCGACCGAGTCGAAGGATCTCGGCGACCTCGCCACCGCCGACGACGACCGCTGCACCACGACCTCTTACTTGCAGGACGAGCCGCGGTGGCGCTTCGCCTACCCGCTCGAGTCGGAAACCGTCGCGGTCGCCTGCGGTACTGCGGCGTCGTTCCCGGCTCAGGCACTGGGCGGCGTCCGCAACACCTACGACAACGCCGGCAACATCACCAAGGTCGAGGAGATCTCTGATCGCCCGGCCTCTGGGCCGGTCTGGAAGACCAAGGTCACCAACACTTACGACGTCTACGGCCGCGGTCTCGTCGTGACCAATGCGCTCGGCAACGCGACGAAGACGGACTACGTCCCGTCGACTGGCGGCCCGACAACGAGCGTGGTCCACACCGACGCGCTCGGCCACACGGTCACGACGACGATCGAACCCGCGTGGGGCAAGGAAACCAAGCAGGTCGACGCCAACGAGAACGTGCACGAGGCGGAGTTCGACGCACTTGGCAGGGCAACCAGGGTGTGGTTGCCGGACCGCACGCGCGCGGATTGGCCCGACCAGCCGTCGCAGTCGTTCGCCTACTCCGTCCAGCGCGACGCCCCGAGCTCGATCAAGAAGACCACGGTCAGCGCCAAGGGCAACTACCTGACCAGCACCTCGACGTTCGACGGTCTCTACCGGCCTCTGCAGACTCAGTCGCCCACCGATGGTGGTCGCTTGGTCGTGGACACGAGGTACGACTCCCAGGGGCGTCCCAACCGCGTGACCCAGCCGTTCTTCAACGACAAGCCGGTGGACACGAACCGGCTGGTCTTCTCGGAAACCGACGTCCCGGGCTTGACCCGCACGGAATACGACGGGGCCGGCCGAGTCCAGAACTCGATCTACCAGGTCGGTGGGCAGGAGAAGTGGCGCACCACCACCGCGTACGGCGGTGACCGCGTGGACGTCACGCCTCCGCGTGGCGCCACCCCCACGACCACGATCACCGATGCGCGCGGCCAGAAAACTGAGCTGTGGCAGTACAAGGGAGCAACGGCGAGCGGCGATCACGACGTGGCTCGCTACTCCTATACGGCCGCGGGCCAGCTCGCGTCCACGACCGACGCCGCTGGCAACACGTGGAAGTGGCAGTACGACCTCCGTGGCCGTCAGATCCGTGCGGAAGACGTCGACAAGGGCGTCTCGACGACGACCTACGACGCTCTCGACCGTGTCGAGTCGATCACCGACCCGAACAGCGGCAAGCTCGCTTACGGCTACGACAAGTTGAACCGCAAGATCTCAGTGAAGTCAGGCGCAACGCTGCTTCAGGAGTTCACCTACGACACGGCGGACTACGGCTTGGGTCTGCCGGCCTCGTCGACCAGGTACGTCGACGGAAACGCCTACATCTCGCGAGTGCTCGCCTACGACCCACTAGACAGGCCACTGCTCGGCGAAGTGGTGATCCCGGATGCCGAGGGACCGCTGAAGGGCGTGTACAAGTCCACGTTCCAGTACAACCCGGACGGCAGCCTGCAAGGCGAGGTGTTCGGTGCCATCCCCGCTGCTGACCTGCCGTCCGAAACCGTGCTGCACCAGTACGACGACCTGGGGCGGCCGTCACAAACCGTGGCAGGCCTGAGCGGTACGACCTCGGACATGCTGGTCAACAGCACGGCGTACACGCGGTACGGCGAACAATACCGAGTGGAACTTGGTGTGACCGGCAAGCGCACGTGGCTGTCGTACTACTACGACGACAACACCCGCCGGATGAACCGGTACATCGTCGACGCCGAGGTTCCGTCGCCCAAGCAGGCGGACGTCAATTATGGCTACGACGATGCGGGCAACGCCTTGTCGGTCACTGACAACACTGTCCTTGGAGTGGACCGGCAATGCTTCCGCTATGACCACCTGCAGCGGCTCACCCAGGCCTGGACGCCATCAACGGAGTGTTCGACCGATCCGTCGACTGCCGCGCTCGGCGGACCGGCGCCTTACTGGCAATCGTTCGAGTACGACGCTGTCGGCAATCGGAAGACCGAGGTCCAGCATGCGACGGGCGGCGACACCACCCGCACCTACAACTACGCGCGGGCGCACGAGCTTGAGTCCGTGACGTCGACCGGTCCCGGCGGCAGCCGCCTCGACCGCTTCACCTACGACGCAGCCGGCAACACCAAAACGCGCAACCTTGCGGGCGCCGCGCAGACGCTTGATTGGGACGTAGAAGGACGCGTGTCCAAGGTCGCCGAAGGCACCAAGGAGACGAAGTTCGTCTACGGAACCAATGGCTCCCGGTTGTTGCGTCGTGACCCGGACGGCACCACGTTGTACTTGGCCGGCCAGGAGATCCGGCTCGCCAAGGGAGCGACCAAGCCCAGCGTCACGCGCTACTACACCCACGGTGGACACGTTGTGGCGATGCGCGAGGGCGCAACCAAGATCACTTGGTTGGCCAACGACCACCAAGGCACGGCACAGATCGCTGTCAACCGGGACTCCATGGCGGTGGAGCGCCGCCGTCAGCTTCCGTTCGGAGCACCTCGCGGTGGCGTCGCCTCGTTCCCTGGGGAGCGTGGATTCGTCGGCGGCACGAACGATGCCTCCACGGGTCTGACCCAGCTCGGCGCACGTCAGTACGACCCGGTGATCGGACGGTTCATCTCTGTTGACCCGATTCTGGCCACCGGAGATCCGCAGCAGTGGAACGGGTACGCGTACAGCAACAACTCGCCTGTCACGTTCAGCGATCCGTCCGGTCTGCTGGCGATGGGCTGCATGATGGACGGCCCGTGCAGCAGCCAGCCAGGCGGGACGAAGAGCGAACAGACACCGGCGCCGCTGATGCTCGGTGGGGACGCGCCGGGCGATGACATGCACACGCGGTGGACGAAGGCGAACTCACCGGCGACGAACGATGTGAACCGGCTGATCGACATCTTCTCGACCCGCACCGTCGGCTACAGCTACGGCATCGACTACTGGCATCAAGACATGGGCGACGGCCACGCCGCCTGTTATGGGCGCCAGGCATGCCAGGAGGCGTGGATCTATCTCGTGGAGCACCCGGACGACGTCGCGGGTGCGAAGGAAATTGCCGCGAACTACTGCGCCGACAACTTCACGACCTGTTCCAAGGGGGCAACGTGGGAGGACGTCGCGGGCGAGTTCGCCAACATGGCCCTCGGCGGTGCGACCGCGATGCGAATTCGTGCTGGTGCGGCGTCGAGAACCGCGCCGAGTTTCTGCCGACCCAACAGCTTCACCGGCGACACGTTGGTACTGATGGCCGACGGCTCGATGAAACCGATCGGCCAGGTCGAGGTCGGTGACGAGGTTGCCAGCAGCCTGCCGGAGGTTGCGTCAACGGAGCGGCACGAGGTCGTGGCTGTCATTGTCACAGATGCTGACAAGGAGTACGTCGACCTCACCGTGTCAACCCCGGGTGGGCCGAAGGTAATTCGGACAACAGCTCATCACCCGTTCTACAACTCTGCTTCGAAGCAGTGGGAGGATGCGGGTGAACTCGAAACCGGTGATCTCCTCAACACTCCGGGCAACGGTCGTGCTGAACTCGTTGCCGTCCGGCACTACATCGCCAACATGCGGACGTACAACCTGACCGTGGACAGCGTCCACACGTATTACGTCGTCGCAGGTGAAACTCCTGTTCTGGTTCACAATCAGAATTGCGCCAATGTCATCGCGGGGCCGAGGCTTGGAAGTCTCAGGGTAAGTGCCGCTAAACCGTCGGCTGCGGAGCTGCGGGGGGCGCAAGAGATGGCAGCTCGTGGAAACGATGTCGTTCTCAGGGACCCCGTAGGAACGCGTAAAGACGGTGACACGAGCGATCTCCTCGTGAACGGGGTACGGTGGGACGTGTACAGCCCGAAGACTGGCAATGCTGACCGGATCGTTAGTGCAGTCGCTTCGAAGGGGAGTCAGGTTCACGGTGGCGGCGTAATTGTTGATCTTTCTCGGTCCAGTGTTACTGCTGACCAACTAGCGAACATTGAGGCCAGGGTTTTCGGCACTGGAGGTCGAGTGGGTCAGATTGTGGTGTTGCCGTAGTGGCCAAGTTCAACTGCATTTGTGGATATCTCATCCGCGTGAGCGGTGAGATACCGAATCCGGCGGAGTTCAAGTTCATGTCTGATTCGGATTTCGATAACTTTGAAGGGCTGGTTGAGGCCGAGGCCGTGTATCTTGCGTGCCGGTCCATGTTCAAATGCGGCAACTGTGGGCGCTTGTGGGTCTATTGGGATGGATTTGACTCGCGCCCTGAACCCTATGCGCCAGAGGTCATCGGCGGGGTCGGCGATTAGCTGACTTCGCCTCGCAGGGGCCGGTTGAGCGCGTGCTCAGTCGGCCCCTGGTTGGTTGAGCGATGACTCCGGCAAAACACCCGTAGGCGTCTCAGCACGCCGCACCGGGCACTGGCAGGATGGAACGATCAGCGCGTCCGACAGAGGTGGTCCCTGTGACGAGTCCGTTCGCCAACCCGAACCGGCCAGGCGTCCCGCCCCGCCTGCCCACCCCGCCGACGGGGTGGCCGATCGGCTCGTACGCCACGTACGAGGAAGCGCAGCGTGCGGTCGACCACCTCGCGGTCGAGGACTTCCCCGTGCAGGACGTCATGATCGTCGGCGTCGACCTGATGCTGGTCGAGCGGATCACCGGCAAGCTCACCTGGAGCCGGGTGCTCATGACGGGTGCGGCCAGCGGCGCCTGGTTCGGTCTGTTCGTCGGCCTGCTGCTCACCCTCTTCAGCCCGGAACCCGGCGTGACGGTGGGACCGGTGCTCACCGGTCTGATCACCGGTGTGTTCTTCGGGCTCGTGTTCGCGGCGGTGGGGTACGGGTCGGCGCGGGGCAAGCGGGACTTTCAGTCCGCGTCCCAGCTGGTTGCGGGAAGGTATGACGTGCTGTGCGACCCCAAGTCGGCCGAAAAGGGGCGTGACCTGCTCGCGAAGCTCGCCATGCGGCCTGTGAACCCCGGCTCTTAAGGTTCCAATAAGTTCATTGGTTCTGAATCGTTGCTTCCTTTGGTTGCGGCTCCTGATCACCGGGCCTAGGTTCGGTTGACCGGTCCGCCCGGTGCGGCCGGTGGCACGACGAGGTGCCGGGCGCAGGCGGGTCTGGCTCCTCCGTGTAGTCGGGAAGGAGGCAGGGCCGATGGGTGCGACACGGCGCTATCGACTCGCCGCCGGGTTGGGGTCCGCATTGCTCGCGGCGTCAACCCTCACGGCGTGCGGGTCGGGCGACCAAGGCATCACCGTCAACGTCTACAAGTACCCGCAGGAGAACTTCCAGGCCATCGTCGACAGCTGCAACGCGAAGGCCGGCGGGCGCTACAACATCGTTTACAACAAGCTGCCGCGTGAGGCGGACGGTCAGCGCGAGCAGATGGTGCGCAGACTCGCCGCGGAAGACGACAGCATGGACGTGCTCGGGCTCGACGTCACGTGGACGGCCGAGCTCGCGGAGGCCGGGTGGCTCAAGGAGTTCACCGGGTCCGTCAAGTCCCAGGTGGAGAGCGGCACGCTGGCGACGCCGCTGAAGACGGCGACCTACGACAACAAGCTCTACGGAGCGCCGGACAACACGAACGTCCAGCTGCTCTGGTACCGCTCGGATCTGGTGCCGGAGCCGCCGAAGACGTGGGACGACATGATCTCGATGGCCGAGGCGTTGGTGGCGGAGGGGAAGCCCGGCCAGATCGTGGGACAGGGCAAGCAGTACGAAGGGCTCGTCGTGCTGTACAACACCCTGGTCAACTCCAACGGCGGCACGATCATCGACTCGACCGGTACCAAGGCCGTCGTTGATCCGAAGGCCGTGGAAGCGTTGGCAGCGCTGAAGAAGCTCGCCACGTCGAAGGCGATCGACCCGTCGTTCTCCAACGCGACCGAGGACAACGCGCGCCTCGCGATGGAGGGCGGCAACGCGGCGTTCCAGCTCAACTGGCCGTACGTCTACGCGGCGGCGCAGAAGAAGCCGGACTTCGCGAAGAACTTCAAGTGGGCGCCGTATCCCGCGCTCGGTGGCAGCGAAGCGAAGGTCACCGTCGGCGGGATCAACTACGCGGTCAGCAACTACACCACGCACCCGAACGAGTCGTTCGACGCCGTGTTGTGCTTGCGCAGCGCGGAGAACCAGAAGCTCGCCGCGCTCAAGGACGGTGTGCCGCCGACCATCGAGGCCGTCTACGACGAGCCCGAGATGGCCGAGGCGTACCCGATGAAGGACGACATCCTGGAGACGCTCAAGAACGCGAGCGTGCGACCGCTCACGCCCGCGTACCAGAACGCGTCGACCGTCATCTCCACGATCCTCTCGCCGCCCGCGAGCATCGACCCGCAGGCGACGGCGGACCGGCTCCGCAAGGAACTTCAGGACGCACTCGACTCCAAGGGGGTGCTGCCGTGAGCCACGCGACGGCTGAGAAGACGGAGGCAGCGCCGGAACCCGTTGCCCCCAAGAAGAAAGCGGTGCTGAGCGAGGGCAAGAGGGCCGAACGCAGGCTGGGCTGGCTGCTCTGCGCGCCCGCCGCGATCACCATGGTCGCGGTCACGGGCTGGCCGATCCTCTACTCGCTGCTGCTGTCCATGCAGCGGTTCGACCTGAAGTTCCCGGACCGCACCGAGTGGATCTGGTTCGACAACTACGTCACCGTGCTCAGCAGCCCGTACTGGTGGAACGCGGTGTGGGTGACGGTCGTGCTGACCGTCGTCACCGTCGCGGTCGAACTGGTGCTGGGCATGGCACTCGCGCTGATCATGCACCGCACGCTGGTCGGGCGCGGGATCGTGCGCACGTCGACGTTGGTCCCGTACGGCATCGTCACGGTTGTGGCCGCGTTCTCCTGGCGCTTCGCCTGGACGCCCAAGACCGGCTACCTCGCCGAGGCGCTCGGCGGTGACCCGGTGCTCACGGAGAAGATCCCGGCGCTGCTCGTCGTGGGTCTCGCGGAGATCTGGAAGACCACGCCGTTCATGGCCCTGCTGCTGATGGCGGGCCTGGCGCTGGTGCCGGACGACCTGCTCAAGGCCGCCGCGATGGACGGCGCGAGCGGGTGGCAGCGGTTCATCAAGATCACCGTGCCGATCATGAAGCCGGCGATCCTGGTGGCACTGCTGTTCCGCACGCTCGACGCGTTCCGCATCTTCGACAACCTCTTCGTGCTCACCGCGGGCTCGCAGGGCACGTCGTCGGTGTCGATGCTGACCTACAACAACCTCATCAAGGGCTTGAACCTCGGTATCGGGTCGACGATGTCCGTGCTGATCTTCATCATGGTCGCGATCATCGCGTTCGTGTTCATCAAGCTCTTCGGAACAGCTGCTCCCGGCAGCGACGACGGGGGGAAGCGCTGATGGCAGGCATCGGAGGAGCGGACACCACCGGCAAGAAGTGGGGCTGGGGTGTCCTCAACGCGGTCGTCGTGATCTACGCGCTGTTCCCGGTGCTGTGGATCGTGTCGCTGTCCTTCAAGTCGTCGAAAACGTTGGCGGACGGCAACTTCATCCCTCGCGAGTGGAGTCTGGAGAACTACCAGAACATCTTCTCGACGTCGGAGTTCACGCGAGCACTGATCAACTCCATCGGCATCGCGATCATCGCGACCGCGATCGCCGTGGTGTTCGGGACGATGGCCGCCTACGCCATCGCGCGGCTGGACTTCCCCGGCAAGAACCTGCTGGTGGGCGTCTCGCTGCTGATCGCGATGTTCCCGCAGGTCTCGCTGGTGTCACCGTTGTTCGAGATCGAGCGCTCGCTCGGCCTGTTCGACACGTGGCCCGGCCTGATCCTGCCGTACATCACGTTCGCCCTGCCGCTCGCGATCTACACCCTGTCGGCGTTCTTCCGCGAGATCCCCTGGGAGCTCGAGAAGGCGGCGAAGATGGACGGTGCGACGCCGGGGCAGGCGTTCCGTCGCGTCATCGCGCCACTGGCCGCGCCGGGTGTGTTCACGACGGCGATCCTGGTGTTCATCTTCTGCTGGAACGACTTCCTGTTCGCGATCTCGCTCACCTCGACCGAGTCGTCGCGGACCGTGCCGGTCGCGCTGTCGTTCTTCACCGGCAGCTCGCAGTTCGAGGACCCGGCCGGGTCGATCGCGGCGGCCGCCGTCGTGATCACCATCCCGATCATCCTCTTCGTGTTGTTCTTCCAGCGCCGCATCGTCGCGGGCCTGACCTCCGGCGCCGTCAAGGGGTGAGCTGACAAATGGCAGAGATCGTTCTGGACAAGGTGAGCAAGAGGTACCCCGACGGCGCTTTGGCCGTTCAGGAGGTCAACCTCGAGATCGCCGACGGCGAGTTCATCATCCTGGTCGGGCCGTCCGGCTGCGGGAAGTCCACCACCCTCAACATGATCGCGGGCCTGGAGGACATCACCGAGGGCGAGCTGCGCATCGGCGGGCAGCGCGTCAACGAACGGGCGCCGAAGGACCGCGACATCGCGATGGTGTTCCAGTCCTACGCGCTCTACCCGCACATGACGGTGAAGGAGAACATGGCCTTCCCGTTGCGGCTGGCCAAGGTCGACAACGCGACGGTGGAGAAGAAGGTGAAGGAGGCGGCCGAGATCCTCGACCTCACCCAGCACCTCGAGCGCAAACCGTCCAACCTGTCCGGTGGCCAGCGGCAGCGCGTGGCGATGGGCCGCGCGATCGTGCGCAGCCCCAAGGCGTTCCTCATGGACGAACCACTGTCCAACTTGGACGCCAAGCTGCGCGTGCAGATGCGGACCTCGGTGTCGCGCCTGCAGAAGCAGCTCGGCACCACCACCGTCTACGTGACGCACGACCAGACCGAGGCGATGACCCTCGGCGACAGGGTCGTGGTCATGCGCGGCGGTGTCGTGCAGCAGATCGGCGCGCCGCAGTTCCTCTACGAGCACCCGGCCAACCTCTTCGTCGCGGGCTTCATCGGCTCGCCGTCGATGAACTTCGTGCCGGCGTCGCTGGAGAACGGCTCGCTGCGGTCGGTCCTGGGCGACGTGACGCTCACGGACCGGGTGCGGCAGCTGCTGGAGGGTGCCGACGCGCCCCGCGAGGTGATCCTGGGCATCCGCCCCGAGCACTTCGAGGACGCGGCGCTGGTCGAGCCGTCGAAGCTGTCGGCCGGCGGCAAGTTCACGCACCAGGTGGACGTGCTGGAGTCGATGGGCTCGGACAAGTACGCCTACTTCAACATCACCGGCGAGCAGGCGGCGTCGGCGGAGCTCCAGGAGCTGGCGGCGGACGCGGGATCGGACGACGTGCCGGGTGACGGCATCTCGCTCGTGACGCGGTTGTCGTCGGCGTCGGGTGCTGCCGAGGGTGCCTCGGCGGACATCTGGTTCGACGCGGACAAGGTGCAGCTCTTCGACCCGTCCAGCGGCAGGAACCTGACTTACACGGAACGGTGAATTCTCGTTTTACGGGCCGCCTTCCCCGCGCGGGGAAGGCGGCTTCTCTTTGTCACTCGATCGAGTTAGGGCCAAAGGTCTCTGCTCCGCCGGGCCGATTAGTCCAGGTCATCTGCCGGGCCGAACTCGGCTCGCCATTGGGCGCTCGGCAGCGACGTCTCAACGAAACATCTTCTGCGCCGCTTCGGTTCGTCCGCACGCTTGTCGAAGGCGGGTACAGGACCACAGGGGGGTTCCGGGGAACCGCCGCCGAGTGAGGAAAGAGAGCGTGCAATGGGGATCCTGGACGGTAAAGCGGTCGTCATCACGGGGGCGGGTCGCGGCTTGGGCGAGGCCTACGCGATGCACGCTGCCCTCGCGGGTGCATCGGTGGTCGTCAACGACAACGACGGTGACCTGGCAGAACGCGTCGCGGAGCACATCCGCGGCTACGGAGGCCGCGCCGTGGCCTCGAGCCACACGGTCGCCGACCCGAGCGAGGCGGCCAAGATCGTCGACCTGTGCGTCGACGAGTTCGGCCGCATCGACGGCCTCGTGAACAACGCGGGGCTGAACTACGAGACCGCGCCCTGGGAAGACGATCCGGAGACGATCAAGCACGTCGTCGAGGTGAACGTCCTCGGCGTCATCTACGTCGGAATCGCGGCGATGCGGGCGATGCGCGGCTTCGGCGGCGGCTCCATCATCAACATTTCCTCCGGCGCCTCCTTCGGTCAGCGCAAACTCGCCACCTATTCGGCGACCAAGGGCGCGGTGGCCTCGCTGAGCTACTCGTGGGCGCTCGACCTGGAGTCCGAAGGCATCCGCGTGAACGCCGTGTGCCCGGTCGCGCACACGCGGATGGTGTGGAAGTCGGAACGTTCTTTGCGCGCCATTCCCGCCGACCGCACGCCGGGCAAGGTGGCGCCGCTCGTGCTGTTCCTGCTCTCGGACCGCGCCGAGGGCATCACCGGGCAGGTCATCCGCTGCAACGGCCGGCAGCTGCACATCGTGGGGCAGCCGTACTTCAAGCAGCCGATGCTGGAGAGCGACAACTGGGACACCGCTTCGGTCGAGCGGGCGTTCACGGGCGTGCTGCAGGCGCACCTCGAACCGTACGGGTTGGAGAAGAGGATGCCTCCCCGGCTCCGTGCGCTGGTGGAGCCTTCGCAGACCGCCTAGTTCGGTGGACAAAAGTGTTGCCATCTGACCGTCAGGTGGCGACACTTTTGTCCATGGTCGGCACTCTCGCGAACACGTTCACGACGGCTGAGGCGCTCAGCAGCGGCATGCACCGCCGTGAGCTGTACGGCCTGCGTGACGACGGCGCGCTGATCGAGCTGTCGCGTGGTGTCTTCCGCTGGGCGAACGCCCCGGTACCGACCTTTCCTGATCTGCTGGCCGTGTCCAGACGAGTGCCGGCCGCCATCGTGTGCTGCGTATCAGCCGCGGCCGTGTACGACCTGACCGACGAAATACCCGTCGCCGTCCAGTTCGCGGTGCCACGACCACATCGGCCACCTCGGATCGACTATCCGCCGACCGAGGTGTTCCGCTTCACGGCTGACAAGTTCGAACTCGGTCTGTCCTCGGTGGAGGCTGCTCCGGGAGAGGTTGTTCGCATCTACACGAGGGAAAGGACAGTCGCCGACCTCATGAGGTTGAGGAACAGGCTCGGAGAGCCCCTTGCGCTTGCGGCGCTTCGCCGATACCTGCGCGGCCGGGACGCTCGACCGCGTGACCTGCTGGCGATGGCCCGCGAGCTCAACATTCTCGGTCCTGTGCGCACGGCGATGGACGCGGTGACGGCGGAGTGAGCCGACCCACGAAGGACACTCCGGCTGGTCGCGCATACCTGGACCTGCAGAACCGGGCACGCAGAGACAAGCGGCCAACTCAGGAGCTGCTGACTCTTTATGTGCTGGAGCGCTGGCTCGCCCGCCTCGCCGAGTCGCGGCACGCCGGCAAGTTCGTGCTCAAGGGCGGCGTGCTGCTCGCGGTCTTCGAAGCACGCCGCCCCACCACCGACGCCGATCTGCTGGCGAGGAACCTGCCCAACGACGAGGCGTCGGTCGTCGCCAGGGTGATCGAGATCGCCGAGCTCGAGATCGATCCCGACGACGGAGTTCGGTTCCTGACCGGTACGACGAGCGCGCGGACAATCCGTGATGACGACCTGTACTCCGGCGTCAGGGTCGGCATGGACTGCGAACTGTCCACTGCGAAGGTCAAACTGTGGCTCGACGTCAACTTCGGCGATCCGGTCACTCCGGCTCCGCAGGCTCTCCAGCTGCCGTCGCAACGGCCTGGAGTGCCAGGTGTGCCGGTGCTCGGCTATCCGATCGAGACAGTGCTCGCTGAGAAGTCGAGCACGGCGATCGCCTTGGGCGACACCAGCACACGGGTACGCGACTACGTCGACCTTTACACCCTCACCGGTCGGCAGGCCCTGTCGTACGGGTCGGTCCGTTCCGCGTTGGAAGCAACGGCAAGTCACCGTGGTGTCGAGATTCAGCCGCTCTCGGTTGTACTCGGAGACTTCGTGTCGCTGAGAGAGCCTGCGTATCGCGCGTTCAAACGGCGCCTTGGTGCGGATGGCGTGCATCTGCCCGACAGCTTCGGTGATGTTGTCGGCGCCGTGGTCGGGTTCGTGGACCCGTTGGCCGCGGGAGATCTCCTGGACGCCTGGGATCCGGGTGCGCGGAAGTGGACCTGAGCCGTTACTTCCAGGCCGGGTAGGACGGTGCCACTTCGGCGTAGCGCTCCTGCCAGTTCGGCAGTTCCTCGTCGTTGAGGTGCGCCCGCAACCGGTCGAGGAACGCGTGCGTGCCCGGGACGAAGCCGAGGGCGTTGCGTTCGGACAGTCCTCGGTGGGTGAACGTCAGCACTGTCGTGTCGCCGTCGGCTTTGAGCTCGTAGCGGACCACGCTGTCCTCCACGATTCGTTGCTGCCACTCGTGTTCGAAGACCGCGTGGCCGTCTTCCGGCGGCTGCCAGGTGAGGATGCGGCCCGTGACGCGCTTGGCCTCTGGTGGGGCGGGCGGGTCTTCGGGCTCGATGACGATCTCGCCGTCCGCGATGTGCGTGGTGCCGAACCACTGTGCGCGTTCGGCGGGGTCGGTGATGGCGGCCCAGACGCGGTCGATCGGGAACTTGAGTCTGCGCTCGAACGTGAGGGTGGCGTGGTCGCCGTTCAGCGACACGGTGCCGAGGTCGTTCATCACTTCTCCAGGTGCTGTTGCAGGGCGGCGAGGTGGTCGCGCCAGAAGCGGCGGTACGGGGTGATCCAGTCGTCGATGCGTTGCAGGCCATCGGGTTTCAGCGCGTAGATGCGGCGCTGGCCGTCCGGGCGGACCTCGACAAGGCCTACTTCTCTGAGTACCCGCAGGTGCCGGGAGACGGCGGGCTGGGTCAGGGTCGGCAGGCTGTCGACGAGCTCGCCCGCGGTGCGTTCGCGTTCGGCGAGCAGGCCGAGGAGATGGCGGCGGTTGGGTTCGGCGACGGCTTCGAAGACGTCCACGACGCCGAAGATAACTTCTGGCGTATATAAGCGCAAGCGTATGTGATTGGATGCGCTCGTGGAGTTCACGGGGGAACCTGTCGCGGTCGACTGGGAGGCCGTCGAAGGGTGGCTCGGGCTGCCGTTGCCGAGTGACTACAAGGCGATCGCGTCCTCGCGCGGGCCGCTCGACATCGGCGAGTTCATCTGGATGCACGTGCCGTGTGTCCAGGCTGGACGCTTCAACTGGGGTGAGTGGGTCAAGCAGACGCGTTCGGTCGCCGATGCGCCGCCTTCGTTGGTGCCGTGGGGCGCGACCCGCGGTGGTGGTTACCTGTTCTGGGACGCTTCCACTGGTGCTCCTGACGAGTGGCCGGTGGTGTGCTTCGACCACGACACCGGCTGGCACGACTACGGCATGACGATGTCGGGGCTGCTGGACACCGTTGTGGTCGAGGCGTTGCCGGCGTTGGGGATGTTGCCGGCGACCGCGGTGCGCACGGCGTTCCTCCGGCAGGCTGGTCCGTGGACGCCACCTGCGCCGGTCGACACGTCGGTCGCTCGCAAGCGCGCACTTGCCGAGGGGGCTAGGCTTTCGGTTCTGCGGTCATTGGTCGTGCCGCCTGCTCGGCCTCGTCTCGGCGCACGGTCGTGGGAGTGGTTGTTCGACTCGTTGGGCACGCATCTGCCGTCGGACTACGTGGCGTTCATGGAGTGCTACGGCGCTGGGGAGTTCGCGGGGTGGTTGCGGTTGTGGGCGCCGTTGGATCCGCACGGGTTGGTGGACCTGTCGGAGGGTGCGCTCGACGCCAACCGGCAGCTGCGGGCCGAGTTTCCCGAGTACCACCCGTTGCCGTTGTGGCCGGAGCCCGGCGGGTTCCTGCCGTTCGGTGACTCGATCGACGGCGACCAACTCGGGTGGTTGACGTCTGGCTCGTGGCCGCTGATCTTCGTGCCACGGCATGCCGATCAAGGGCTGCCGTTGGCTCTTTCGCTGGCCGACACGGTGCTGGAGTGGCTGCGGGGGGCGGTTGGTCACGCCGGGGCTGTGCCGGTTCGGGAAGTACGACGATCCGCTCGACCACGCGGAATTCCGGTCGTTTTAGCACGTCACACGGATGGCTGCCGAAATTGTCGGTGGTGGCTGTCACCATCGGGGCATGGCCGAGCGCAAACCCAGAGTCACCGACTGGCGACTCGTCGTGCAGTCCCGGTTGGACCGGGTCCGCGCGGATCTGGCCGCGCTCGGGCCGTCGGATCCGGTCGATCCCGAGGGCGACGTGTGGCGGCGCACGGCCGTGGAGCAGGCGGCGGTGGTGGACGCGATGCTCAGCGACCGGGAGCCGTGGTGGCGCATGCTGCCGTCGTGGTGGTCGGGCTGGCACATCGAACGGGCCTGGCGCGCCCTGCACGAGGCCGAGGTGGCGACGATCTCGGCCGAGCGCGGGTTCATGGGCCGGCTACCGGGTTTGCAGGCGCGGGTGGCGCAGTACCTGGACGACGACGATCCGCGGCGCCGCGCCCTGGAAGCGTTGCGGCCGGGGGAGTTCACGCCCGCGGTCGAGCGCGCGATCGTGGTGGACGCCCTGCGCGCCGCCTACGACAACTCGGACTTCGCCCACGCGGGCTCGCGGGCGTTGCGCAACAAGCTGATCGCGGCCTCGCTCGTGCTGTTCGTGATCAACACGGTGCTGGGCGTCGTCGGCATCGTGAAGCCCGGCATCATCCCGCTGTGCGTCGACCCCAAGGAGAACGCGCTGCCGACGGTCTGCCCCGGCGGCACCACTCGGGCGACCGGCGTGGACGTGTGGCTGGTGCAGGTGCTCGGCTCGTTCGGCGCGGTGCTGGCCGCCGTGGTCCTGCTCTTACGCCGCCGACCATCGCTCTCGCCGTACGTGATGATCGGCTACCAGGCCCTGATCAAGATCATGCTCGGAGCGGCACTGGCGGTGGTCGGCATTCTCGCGCTGGGAGCCGGCGTCACGAGCGGCCTGATCGGCATACCCTCGGCCGCGGCATTGCTGCTGTGGGCGGTCATCTTCGGCTACGCGCAACAGATCGGCACCCGGCTGCTCGACAAGTACACGGACGAGGTGCTGGACCAGGCCCGCCCGCTGCCGGACGCGCCGGACGGTCCGCGGGTGGTGCCGCGGTGAGCAGCGTGCCGGTCATGGCTTCGGTGCTTGGTGCGTGAGGCGTCGGGATGTTCAGCGGCGGTGCCCAGGTGAGCGTGTCAGTGGGGGCCGTAATGCGGGTTGGTCTTGGCCTCGGTGCTGTGGCGTGTGAGGCGTTGGGATGTTCAGCGGCGGTGAGCGTGTCGGTCAGGCGTGCGGTGCGGGCCGGTCGTGGCTTCGGTGCCGTGGTGCGTGAGGCGTCGGGAGGTTCAGCGGTGGTGCCCAGGTGAGCGTGTCGGCGAGGGTCACGGCACGTGTCAGCCGCGACTTCGGTCCAGCGGCGAGCGACGCGCTGGGAGCGTTGGCGCTGGCCGAGACCGGCAACCAGGACGTGGAGCGCGTCCACGCGGCGCTGGTGTTGATGGCGGACGGCAGTGTCGACAGGTTGTGGCAGGCCGTCGAGCTGAGCGCGCTGGACTGGCGCGACGTGCTCGTCAACGGCGGCCTGGCGAACGGAGACTGGCCGGAGGTGCTTGAGCGCGAGTTCCCGGAGCCGAAGGGCCGGTGATCAGCTGCGGTGGCCTCGGCCGTGCGATTGGGACTCCTCGCGCACGGCGTTGATCACCTCGGCGTCCCACCGGTGCGTGCGGATCAGGCGGTACCGCTCAGCCGCCACCCACATGTAGGCCTCGGTCTCGGTCCGGTCGCCGATCATGTCGGCCTGCCGCAGCATCGCCACGACGGGCTTGTACTCGTCGGAGTACCAGCGGCGAGCGACTTCGCCGCGGTCCAAGAAAGCGCACGAGTCCTGCATCAGACGGAAGCCCCAGGCCTCGATGTGCTCACCCAGCTCGGCGTAGTCCCACGGGTCGGACAGAACGACAGCGGCACGGGCCTCGCCGTTCAACGGCACGCGCTCCAAGAACAAGCGCCGGTAGTCCTTCACGATCAGGTCGCCGCGGTACCGGATGCCGGACGAGTTCACCCGCGTGATCACGGCCGTCACGTAGGCGTCGATCACCGAGAGTCCGAGGGCGTGAGCCACGGAGACGCGGTGGTGGCCGTCGACGATGAAGTGCAGCTCGCCGATGCGGTAGACCTCGATCGGCGGCACGCTTTCGCCGCGGCGGGCGGCCAGGGCCAGGCGTTGCCAGCGTTCGCGGACGCGGCCCGAGGTCGGGCGGAAGCGGCGGTCGAAGTCGCGGGTTCGGTCGACGCTGCCCACGATCGAGTCGAGGCGGATGGTCTGCAGGCCCAGGCGTTTTTCGGAGACCATGCCCAGGGCGTCCACCACCTCGTGGAACGGCAGCATGATGTTCACGTCGTCCGGTTCGCGGCGCAGCCAGGCGGCCAGCCGCGACATCACCTGGCGGCGTCGAGCGCGCAGGAAGTCGTTCTCGGCGTCGGCGACCGGGAAGCCGGTGTCACGTCTCATCGCGAACCCCCGAGATGTCCAGCACCTTGTAAGGAACAACGTTCACCACGCGCGTTGAGCCCAAAGAACGGTCCGGCCGCGGCACGCCGTGCGGGTGGATGTGGCCGTGCAGCATGAACGAAGGCTGCAACCGGGAGACCAGACCCTCGAAACAGGCGAAACCCCGGTGCGGTGCGTCCGGTTCGTCGCCACAACCGTAAGGCGGTGAGTGGGTCAGCAGCACGTCCACGCCACGTCCGTCCCGCAGCCTGCGCCACCCCGCCAGCCGGGACACCCGGCGGGCTCGGCGGGCCTGCTGCCGTTCCGTCCACTGGTTCGGGCCCTTGTTGTAGCGGATCGAACCACCGAGACCGGCTATGCGCAGGCCGGCGACGTCGATCACGCGTTCGTCCGCGTTCACCGCACCGGTTGGTCCTGGCCAGCGGACCGGGACACCCGCCTTGGTCCACAGGCCGCGCACGTTCGAGTAGCCGGAGAGGTCGGCGTCGTGGTTGCCGGGGACGAACACCAGGGGCTTGTCCAGCGCGTTGGCCAGGTGCTCCAGGTAGTCGAAGGGGAGATCGCCCGCCGCCACGATCAGGTCCACGTCGAGCGAGTGCACCTGATCAGTCCACAGCTGTTCCACGATCTCGTCCGCCACCGCGAGCACCCGAACCATTCCAGCAGCGTAATAAGGCTTTCTCCGGATGACGCGGGACAGCTCTCCCACTAGCGTCAACAGGGTGCTTGCCGAGCTGTTCGTCGCGGACGCGGGCGCACCGCGCGACCGCAGTCCACTGACCCGACAACTCATCGAGGACGCCGCGGCCGATCTCCGGCGAGGCGGCGTCACGACCCAGATCATGGCGGGTTCGGCACGCGACCGGGACGGCACCATGCCCGGGCTGCGGTTTGCCGGCGCCGTGCACCGCCTCGTGCTCGAAGGCAGGGCGCCACGCCTGGCGAAGCACTACCCGTCGGTCGGGGGACAGCCGGACCTCGAGACGCTGTGGGACGACGCGCTGCCCGCCCTCAACGAGCACGCCGACCTGCTCAGACAGTGGATCAGCGCCACGACGGTGCAGACCAACGAACCCGCTCGCAGCGCTCCCCTCTACGGAGGACTGCTGGTCGCCGCGCAGGAGGCCGCGAAGGCAGCCGGCCGCACGGTGCCGTTCTGCGTGCGGCTGCTGGAGGTCGGGGCGAGCGGCGGGCTCAACCTGCGTCCGCACCACATCGGCTACCGGCTGGAGGACCGTGTGCTCGGCGATCCGCACAGCCTCCTCGTGTTCGACCCGGAGTGGACCGGCAGACCACCCGCTGACCTCGACCACCGGCTGCGCGTCGTCGGCAGGGCAGGCTGCGACCTCACGCCGGTCGACGTGTCCACAGAGGACGGACGGCTGCACCTGAGCTCATTCGTCTGGGGAGACCAGGTCAGCCGGTTGAACCGCCTCCGCGACGCGCTCGACCTCGCCGCGACGGATCCGGTCAAGGTCGAGAGGTCAGCGGGCCCGGAGTGGCTGGCGAAACAGCTCGCCCGCGCCGAACGCGACGTGCTCACCGTCGTGTGGCATTCCGTGGTGTGGCAGTACGTCTCGCCCGCGGACAGGGCGATGGGACGGGCGGTGCTGGCGGACGCGGCGGCGAAGGCCACGCCCACGACACCGTTGGCACTGCTGGTGTTCGAGTCGCGGCGGTCCGACGACGCGGAGGAGGGCTACCGGTTCGAGCTGCTGCTCAAGCTCTGGCCCGCCGGACTGTCGCTGAACCTCGGGTACGGCAGCGGCCACGGCGCACCGTTCACGTGGCAGGTCACCCCTTGGGAGTGACGAGCGGGTTCACCACGAAGCGCCCGTCGACTTCCTCTACGGGCAGCCGGAACTCCGAACGGGTGCCGTCGCGCGTGTACTCGACGACGACGGCACCGTCGCGGTAGAGACCGCGCTCCACCCGCGCGGTCTGCAAGGTCTCCACGGTCGACTTGGCGACGTCCTCGCCGCCCACCGCCAGCAACGGCTGCAACTTGTGGAAGTCGTGTGCGCGCAACGCACTCGTCACTTCCGCCGCGAGCTCGTCCGGCGACTCCTTCCCGGCGTCGGGCCAGGAAGCGATCGAGATGAACACCATCGTCAGCCAGCCGACGGCGAACACCACGATCCAGAAGCGCAGGTTCCTCAGCTGGCGACGCACGTCAGGGCGTTCCGGAGATCAGGACGAAGACGGTGGTGATCCAGCAGAGCAGGAACGCGAGGATCCAGAACCGGACGTTGGTCAGCAATCTGGTCATGACAAAGCCCTTCTACAACGAACAAAGCGAACGAAACCGGGACCTACAGCCAGCGATTTCGGCGCAATATTCGGTAGAGCGTCAGGCAGGCGATGAGGACCAGACTCATCACCAGGGGATAGCCGAACTTCCACTTCAGCTCGGGCATGTAGTCGAAGTTCATGCCGTACACGCCGACGACCATGGTGGGCACGGAGATGATCGCGACCCACGAGGTGATCTTGCGCATGTCGGTGTTCTGCTGCAGCGTGATCTTCGCGAGCGTCGCGTCGACCAGCGTGGTCAGCAGTTCGTCGAACGCCGTGACGCGCTCGGAGACCTCGGTGAGGTGGTCGTCGACGTCGCGGAAGAAGGCGCGCACCTGCTCGGGGATGAGCGGCGTGTAGCCCTCCGCCAAGCGGCGCAACGGGTTCGCGAGCGGCATCACCGCGCGGCGCAGCTCCACGACCTCGCGCTTGAACATGTAGATCTGCTCGGCGCTCACCTCGGTGCGCGGCGCGAAGACGCGCTCCTCCATGCGGTCGATGTCGTCCTCGATGTGGTCGGTCACCTCGAGGTAGTTGTCGACGACGTGGTCCGCGATCGCGTGCAGCACAGCGGAAGGACCGATCTCCAGACGCTCCGGGTCGTCCTCCATCTCGTGGCGGAGCTTGGACAGCCCGGAGTGGTTGCCGTGCCGCACCGTGATGACGAAGTCCTTGCCCAGGAACACCATGATCTCGCCGGACTCGACGATCTCGTTGGCGGTGTCGGGGGATTCGTTCGTCACGTAGCGAACGGTCTTGAAGACCATGAAGAGCGTGTTGTCGTACCGCTCGAGCTTGGGGCGCTGGTGCGCGTGCACCGCGTCTTCCACCGCGAGCTCGTGCAGTCCGAACGTGTCCGCGATGCCCTCGATCTGCTCGGCGTCGGGCTCGTGCAGGCCGATCCAGACGAAGCCGTCCTTGCGCTTGCGCACTTCCTTGACGGCGTCGATGTGCGTCCAGCGGCCGGGCAAGCGCTTGCCGTCGACGTAGACCGCGCAGTCGACCACGTAGTGCGACAACGGCACGGAGATGTGCGGCGTCGGGCGCTGCTGGGCGCCGCGTCCGCGGATCGAGGGCAAGCTGGGCATGGTGAGTTCCTCCAGGGCCACACGTCGTCGAAGATCGAAAACACGACGGGCGTCCTGACCGGGTGAAACTCAGCTGACTAGAACGATCTAGCAGGCCACCTCGGTGAGGACGCGCTTGGTACTGGCAGGGTGGGGGTCCTTGCTCATTTAGGGGTCCTCACCTCCTCGGGGCGAAGTCACTGGTGGTGGAAATCCTCACACACCGGTTGCCGAGGGTACTCCCTCCGCGTAAAGACTGTCTCCCCACCTGAGACAGATCTCGATCACACGTAGTTGGAGGCGCGGTGCAGTTCGGTCGGTACTACGAGGAGTTCGAGGTCGGAGCGGTCTACAAGCACTGGCCTGGCAAGACGGTCACGGAGTACGACGACCACCTGTTCTGCCTGCTCACCATGAATCACCACCCGCTCCACATGGACGTGAACTACGCGGAGAACACGACCGACTTCAAGAAGAACGTCGTGGTCGGCAACTACATCTACTCGTTGCTGCTGGGCATGTCCGTGCCCGACGTCTCCGGCAAGGCGATCGCCAACCTGGAGATCGAGTCGCTGCGGCACGTGAAGCCGACGTTCCACGGTGACACGATCTACGGTGAGACCGAGGTGCTCGACAAGACGCCGTCCAAGTCGAAGGACGACAGGGGCGTTGTCTACGTGGAGACTCGCGGTTACAAGCAGGACGGCACGGTCGTGTGCATCTTCCGGCGCAAGGTCATGGTGCCGAAGAAGTCCTACGGTGACGCTCGCGGTGGCGAGCAGCCTGGACGCCCTGAGCCCAAGGAGTGACGTGACGACTCTGGATCTGGCACAGCAACGTTTGCGGGCGTTCGCGGAGGAGGCAGCAGGAATTTCGCCTCTCTACGAGCACCTCGCGTCGCGTGCTGCCGCGGATCCGGAGATCGCCGAGCTGCTGACCGCCGCCAGCGAGGACAACGCCACGGGCGAGCTCCTGCTGGCGGCGGCGCATCGGCTCGTGCAGGCCGAACCGTTCCACCAGCTCTCGAACTACTACCCGTCGCTCGGTGGGACCTACGGCGCGGACGAGAGCACCTGGCCGTTGTTCCGCGACTTCCTGCTGGAGCGCGGTGACCGCGTGCGGGCTTTGGTGAGCTCGCAGGTGATCCAGACCAACGAGGTTCGCAGAGCGGCGCTGCTCTACCCGGCGGTGGCCGCGGCGGCGAAGCAGGCGGGCGGGCCGATCGGGCTCGTCGAGGCCGCGACGACCGCGGGCCTGCTGCTCGGGCTCGACCAGTACTCGTACCGCTACCAGACGCAGGAGGCCGGCCAGCTCGTCGCCGGGCCCGCCAAGGCGGCGCTGGGTCTGCACTGCGCGCTGGAGCTGGCGCCGGGCGCGGTGCTGCCGAAGCTGCCCAAGACGGTGAAGGTGGCCGCGAAGGCGGGCATCGGCGTGGCCCCCGCCGATCTGACCGACGAGGACGCCTACGCGTGGCTCGAGGCGTGTGTGTGGGCGGACCAACCGGAGCGGCTGCGGCTGTTCGGCGTCGCGTGCGGCGTCCTTCGCAAGAACCCGCCCCGGCTGGTGACCGGCGACCCGGTGGCGGACCTCGCCAAGGCCGTCGAGGGCATCGATGCACCGCTCGTAGTCATCTCCAGCGGCTCCGGGCTCGACCTGCTGCCTGCTTTGTCCGCTTTGGGCAGGCCTGCCTGGTGGGCCGCGCACGAGGGCGGCGAGGTGCGGCTTGTTCGTGTGAGTGACGCGGGCGTCGAGACGACCACTCTGGCGACCACCGAGGCCCACGGGCAACGTCTCGTTTGGCGTTGAGCGGTTTCCTCGATCGCGTGAACCCTGATCAGGCTCTGGGCAGGCAGTTCCAGTCGGAAAGCGCTTGCACGAGGCCTTCCGTCGTCGGAAGTGTGGCCAAGGTCGCACTGTCCGCCCAAGCGACATCCGATGCGTCGTCGCCCGCTCGGAGCACACCCGACGTGACCTGGCATTCGTAGTCGAAGATCAAATAAACCCCGTTCGGGGCCGCTCGCTCGACGCTTCCGACGAGACGGCCGACGGTGACGGAGAGTCCTGTTTCCTCGGCGACTTCCCTAGTCACGGCAGCCTCGTCGGTCTCGTTCGGCTCCACTCGTCCCCCTGGTATCGACCACATGCCCTCACCAGGTGGATTGGCGCGTTGCACGAGCAGTAGTCGCCCATTCGAGTCATGTACGACCGCTCCGACACAACGGATCGTGCGCTCATTGCTGCCCGTCACGAACACGAAGCGTAGTCACCCCTCAACGGCGGTGCAGTGCGATAGCCCGGCAGCGGTACAAATGTCCCAAGGCACTGAATCGTGCTGTACAACGGTCACGAACGGCGCCAAACGGGTGCGGAACGCGGACGGGGTGGACACCGTGAACCTGAAGAAGATCCTCACTTTCGCCGGGATCGCCTTGCTGCTGTTCTTCCTCATCGCGGAGCCCCAGCAGGCGGCCCAACTGGTCACCAACATCCTCAACTCGCTGCGAACTGCGGCTGAGGCCCTGATCACCTTCGTGCGACAATTGTTCTAGTTCACCCGGCGTCGACGGGTGGGCAGGGACAGGGCACTGGCTGGTACCGGGAAGGGCTGGTAGCGCATGTTCGCACCACGTGATCCAGACGACTACCTGCTGTCGAGCGAGCGTCGGGTCATCCGGGTGCGCAGGCACTGGTCCTACCTGATCTGGGACGTGCTCGAAGCCGCGGCACTGCTCGCGGGCTTCATGATGATCTCGTACCTGCTCCCGTCGAACGCGGGCGTGATCCAGAACGTGCTGTGGTACGGCGGGCTGCTCGTGCTGCTGCGGCTCGCCTACTTCATCATCGAGTGGTGGGTCGAGCGCATCGTCGTCACCGACAAGCGGTTCATGCTGACGTCGGGCGTCTTCGAGACCAAGGTCGCGATGATGCCCATCAGCAAGGTCACCGACCTCACGTATGAGAGGACCGTGGGCGGGCGAATGCTCGGCTACGGCACGCTGATCGTGGAGTCGGCCGGTCAGATCCAGGCGTTGAACCGCCTGGAGTTCCTGCCGGACCCCGAAGAGGTGTACGACGCCATCTCGGAGCTGACCTTCGGCGACAAGAAGGCGCAGGCCGAGCGGTTCTCGATGATCAAGGCGCAGCGGGCCGCGCGCGGCAAGAAGATGGTCCCCTAGCCGGGCCTCACAGGGGCGTCGTCCACACTGGACGACGTGGTCATCGATCTGCACACCCATTCGTCCGAGTCCGACGGCACCGACAGCCCTGCCGAACTGGTGGAGGCGGCGGCGCTAGCCGGACTCGACGCGGTGGCGATCACGGACCACGACACCGCCGCCGGATGGGCCGAGGCCGTTGCCGCATTGCCTCCTGGCCTGCGGCTCGTGCGTGGTGCCGAACTCTCCTGCGCGTGTCCTGACGGCCGTGGTCGCACGATCACCGTGCACCTGCTGGCCTATCTCTACGACCCGACGCACGCGGCGTTGATGCTCGAGCAGTCGCGGTTGCGCGAGGAGCGGCGGCACCGGCTGCAGAAGATGGCCGAGATGATGCAGGCCGACGGCTTCCCGATCGACCCGGTCGACCTGATGGAAAAGCTGCCGTTCGACGCGCCGGCCGGTCGGCCGCACCTGGCCCAGGCGTTGATCCGGGCCGGGGTGGTGTCGTCGGTCGACGAGGCGTTCGCGACTTACCTGACCGGCGGACGTTATTACGTGGGGCGGACTGACACCCCGGTCGAGCGGGCCATCGAGATGATCACGGAAGCCGGTGGCGTGACTGTGCTGGCGCATCCGTTCGCTCGGTCACGAGGGCCGATCGTCACGGCGGACGTGGTGCGTGAGTTGTCCGGTGTCGGCCTGGGCGGGGTTGAGATCGACCACCCGGACCACGATGCTGCTACGCGGGTGTCGTTGCGTTCGCTCGCCGACGAACTGGGCTTGATCGTCACCGGGTCGAGTGACTACCACGGGACGAACAAGACGGTGCGGCTCGGCGCGGAGACGACGGCCCCGGAGATGCTGGATGCTCTGGCTTCGAGGGCGACAGGCGGCAAGATCCTCGTGGGATAGGTGGCACTGTGTTCAACCTGCGGCTGTTCATCGAGGCCTCGATCACGCTGCTGGTGATCATGGACCCGCCCGGCACCGTGCCCGTGTTCCTGGGCCTGGTCGGGCGCAAGTCGCGGGACGCGCGCAAACGGGCGGCGCGGCAGGGCGTGCTGGTGTCGTTCCTCGTGATCACGCTGTTCGCCGTCGCGGGCAACTCGATCCTGGCGTACATGCACATCGGCATCCCCGCGCTGCAGGGCGCGGGCGGGTTGCTGCTGTTGCTGATCGCGCTGGACCTGCTGACGGGCAAGGGCGCGACCAACCACCCCGAGGTCGAGGACGTCAACATCGCGCTGGTGCCGTTGGGGACGCCGTTGCTGGCCGGGCCCGGTGCCATCGCCGCGACGATCGTGTTCGTGCGTCAGGCGGACGGCGCCATCGGTTCGTACGTGGCGTTGGCCGCGGCGATCGTGGCCGTGCACCTCGTGCTGCTGGGGACGCTGCGGTCCGCCGGGTTGCTGATCAAGGTGTTCAAGGAGAGCGGGATCCTGCTGATGGCCAAGATCGCCGGTCTGCTGCTGGCCGCGATCGCCGTGCAGCTGGTCGCGTCCTCGATCGCGGGCTTCATCTCTTCCGGGGTCTAGCGCTCGATGTGCGCCTTGTCGCCGTCGATGATGATCGGGCGCTCGATGAGGCTCGGGTTCGCGACCATGTGCGCGATCCACTTGGCGCGGTCGTGCGCCAGCAGCTTGGGGTACGCGGGTTCCTTGGTGCGCGCGATCTCCCAGGGCTCCTTGCCCAGCAGCGTGAGGACGTGGTCGAGCTCCTCGGCCGTCGGAGTGTCGTCGAGGTAGCGGCGTTCGGTGTACTCGACACCCTCGTCGTCCAGGCGCTGCTTGGCGGCGCGGCTCTTGGAACAGCGCGGGTTGTGCCAGATCTCCATGCCGTTCATTTTCTGTCAGGGTGCCTGAGTAACTTGGTCGGGGTGGACCAACTCGGCTTCGACTTTGGTGTTCAGCCCCGGCGACTGGTGCGCGTGACGCCCGCGAAGCTCGCTACGTGGACGGACTGCCCACGCCGTTTCCGGATGACTTACCTAGACCGGCCGTCGCCACCTCGCGGCGGTGCCTGGGCGCACAACACGCTGGGTGCGGTGGTGCACAACGCTTTGAAGGCGTTGTTCGACCTGCCGGTGGAGAAGCGCACGCCGGACCAGGCCGTGGCGCTGGTGAACCGGCAGTGGAAGTCCGAGGGTTTCCGCGACGTCGACCAGGCCGCCGAGTACCGGTCGCGGGCTGGTGGCTGGGTGCACGACTACGTGGCTTCGCTGGACGTGGCTTTCGAACCGCTCGGCGTGGAGCGGTGGGTGTCGTCGCCGACCGAGCGGATCGTGGCCGAGGGACGGGTCGACCGGATCGACTACCGCGACGGCGAGCTGGTGATCGTCGACTACAAGACCGGGCGGCACGTGCTGACCTCGGACGACGCGCGCGGTTCGCAGGCGTTGGCCTTGTACGCGTTGGCTGCGCGCAGGACGTTGCGCAAGCCGTGCCGGCGGGTCGAGCTGCACCACCTGCCGTCGGGGTCGGTGGCGGTGTGGGAGCACACGGAGGAGTCGCTGGCCCGGCACGTGCGGCGGGCGGAGGAGGCCGCCGACGAGATCGACATGGCCTCGGAGACGTTGAAGGCCGGTGGTGACCAGGAGATCCTGTTCCCGCCGGTCACGGGGCGGCAATGTCAGTGGTGCGACTTCCGGAGGAGCTGTCCTGAGGGGCAGCAGGCGGCTCCGGCGATCGAGCCCTGGTCGTTGCTGGCGCCGTGACCCTCGGGGCATCGGCACCGGCCGACCCGTAGGGTGGCGAGGGTGGAAGTCGAAGCAGCAAAGCGACCCTCGCGGATCTTCGGAATCCTGCGCGCCGTGAGCGGTGTGCTCGCGGTGGGCATCGTGCTGCTCGCACTGGGGAACATCGGCGTCCAGTTCTACGCGAACGCCCGCGACCTGCCGGGACCTGGCACGTTGTCGGTGGTCGCGCACGTCGTGGCGGCGTTGCTGGTGGTCGCCGGGCAGATCGTGGCCGACCGGTATGCGGACTGGAAGGCGCCGGTCGCCTCGCTCGCGGTGCTCGTGGTCACCGGGGCGACGCTGTGGACCTTCTGGTGGGCCTAGGCGGTCGCCGCGTCGGTGCGGATCAGGCCGAGGCGCAGGGCTGACATCAACGCCTGGGCGCGGTTCGAGGCCTGAAGCTTTTCGTAAAGGCGTGAGACGTAGGTCTTGGCGGTCGACGGCGACACGTACAGGGTGCGGGCGATCGCCGGGATCGACTCCCCGTTCTGCAGCAGCATCAGCACCTCGCGCTCGCGCGGCGAGAGTGCCAGGCGTGCGGTGGTGGACTGGCGGCGTGCCATCGCGAGGGCCAGGCCGGAAGCGGTGAACGACGAGGCCGCGACGGCCGCGTGCCGGATGGCGCAGACGATCTCCTCGACCGGGGCGCTCTTGCCCACGAAGGCCGAGGCGCCGGTCTCCAGCGCGCGGAACAGCACGTCGTCCTCGCCGTGCGCGGTCAGGATGACGATCCCCAGTGACGGGTAGCGGTCGCGCAGCTCGCGGGCCAGCCGGAGCCCGTCCCCGTCCGGGAGGTCCACGGCCATGGTGACGACGTCCGGCGACGACGAAGCAATCAAGGCCCGGGCTTCGGCGCCTGTGCTCGCCTCCGCGACCACCTCGAGATCGGGGTTCGCGGCGGCGAGCTTCGTCAGGCCGAACCGGGTGAGCGTGTGTCCGTCGACGACGACAACGTTGATCGCCATGAGCTGACCCCCTCTCTTGGTGAAGGTTCAACCCGCATGTCGTTTCGGACATCTCACTTGGTTACACCGAAGGGCCTAATAGAGTCGTTCGGCCTTGTTCGGCCAGGGACCATCAGAGGCCGGTCAGCACTCTGGCGATGCTGATGATGCCCGGTCCTATGATCACCACGAACATGGCCGGGAACAGGCAGGTGATCAGCGGGAACAGGATTTTCACCGGGACCTTCTGAGCCGCTTCCTCGGCCCGCTGGCGACGCCGCAACCGCATCTCACGGGCTTGTTCGCGCAGCACCGCGGCGATGGGAACACCGAGTTCACCCGCTTGGGCGAGGGCCGAGACGAACGCCCGCAGCTCGGAGACGGTCGTGCGCGTGGTCAACGCCCGCAGGGCCTCGTTACGCGACTTGCCGATCTGCATCTCCTGCAGGACGCGGGCGCACTCCTGGGCCAGCGGGCCGTGCGTGTTGCGGGCGACCTGGGCGAGGGCCGCGTCGAAGCCGAGGCCCGCTTCCACACAAACGGTCAGCATGTCCATGGCGTCCGGCAGGGCGCGGCGGATCTTCTCCTGGCGTTTCTGCCCCGCGTTCAGCAGTAGCAGGTCGGGCAGGAAGAAGCCGAACCCGCCCCCGGCGGCGATGCCCACCACCAGCCAGCCCGCCGAGCGGAACGAGAGGAACGCGCCCAGCGCGGCACCGAAGAGCAGGCCCATGCCCTTGAACGCCAGGATCCGGTCCGGGGTCCAGGTCGGCGGGTTGCCGGCCAGGTCGAGGCGGTGCTGCAGCCGCATCGCGACGCCGGACGGCGAGAGCCGCAGGCCCAGCAAGCGGAGCCAGCCAGGTGACTGGACGTCGTCCTGGGCCGAGGCGGCGGGCGCCGCCGAGTAGCTCGTCTCGATCAACGCCAGCGAGCCGGCGGCGGAGGCTCGCGGTCGGAGCATGAGTGCGAAGGCGCCCAACGCGACCGCGAGCAGCAGGCAGCCGAGGCCGATGACCAGTGCCATGTCACACCTCCACGCGCACGAGCTTGCGCATCCAGAGCGAGCCGAGAACGAGGAACACGAACGCCCCCACGAGCATCACGAGGCCCATCACCGTCGTGTACAGCGGGCGCATGTACTCCGTCCGGAACCAGAACAGGAACACGGCCAGGCCGACCGGCAGACCGATCAGGACGTAAGCGGAGAGGCGTCCCTCCGCGGAAAGCGCCCGCACATGGCGGCGGGTCTGCGCGCGTTCCCGCATGGTCACGACGGTGTTCATCAGGACCTCGGCGAGGTTGCCGCCCACCTGTCGCTGGATCCGCACGGCCATCACGACCCAGGCGAGGTCGGCGCTCCGCATCCGGAACGCCACGCGCTCCAGGGCGTCCTCCAGCTCGGCACCGATCCGGGTGGCGGCCAGCGCGCGGGAGAACTCGCCCGCCGTCGGCTGCGTGTCGTCCCGCACCACGGCGTCGACCGCCTGGGCCAGCGAGAAGCCCGAGCGCAACGAGCTGGCGACGAGCTGCAGCACGTCCGGGAGCTGGTCGGCGAACGCGGCTCGGCGCTTGGAGGCGCGCATCGACATGTACAGCGCGGTCAGCAGCCATCCGCACAGCGCGCCCAGCGGGATGCCGAGCCACCACGTCGTCGCCAGGCTCAGCACCGCAGCGAGCGCGATCGAGACGCAGATCCGCAGCAGGGTCCACTCCGCCGGGGTGGCCTTCATCCCGGCGAGGTCCAGGCGGTCCGCGGTGCGCGCGGTGCCGCCGGCGGTCATCACCCGAGCCGTCCACACGACGGCGGTCTGCGCGGCCTGACTCTCTTCCTGCACAACAGGTTCACGCTGCGGTCCGTAGTGGTCGAGGTGCTGTGCGAGCTTCCGCCCCGACGCGGCGCGACGCGGCGCGAACAGCAGGACCACCCCGAAGAACAGCACCAGGAACGTCCCGGCGATCAGGACCCCCGCCTGCCAGTTCTGCCCTGGAGTCGCCACCGGGGGAGCGACGGCCACCGGGGCAGGGGCCTCCACCGTGACCGGAGGCGCCGACGGCGGGGCCACGGTCGTCGAAGGCACGGTGAGCGCGGCGAAAGCGGCGGCGAGCGCGGGCGCGTCGGACGCGGTCAGCAACTGGCCACCCGCGGCGGAAGCGATGCGGCGCAGCGACTCGTCGCTGTACTGGAAGCCGATCACGTCGGTCGGCACACCGGCGGCGGCCACGGCGGAGACGGCGGCGTCCACAGTGGACTTCGACACTGTGTCCTCGCCGTCGGACACGATCACCATCCGCCGTTCGGAGATGCCCTGCAGCGCCGACAGACCGACCGGAACCGCGTCGAAGAGCGACGTGTCACCCTTGGCCTGCAACCGATCCAGCGCTCCGGTCAGCGCGCCGCGGTCGGCGGTGGGAGCGAGCACGAGCGACGGCTGGGTGGAGAACGCGACCAGCCCGACCTGCACGTCCGCGGGCAACGAGCCCACGTACGTCGCGATCGCCTGTCGAGCGACGACGATCCGATCCGGAGCCATCGAGCCGCTGGTGTCGATCAGCACCACCACCCCGCGAGAGGGCGCGGCGTGAGCGAAGGCGCTGAACACGAACGTCAGCAACGCGCCGACCACGAGCCCGGCGAGAACTCTTCTCATCGCACACCACCCTGGAACAGATGCGGCGGGACGTCGATCCCGCGATCCCGCAGGCGTTCCACGAAGTGCGGCCGCAACCCCGTCGACTTCAACGACCCGCGGTAGAACCCGTGCTCGTCGACGCCCGCGTGGAAGTCGAACTGGAAGATGTCCTGCAGCGTGACGATCTCGCCCTCCATCCCGATGACCTCGGTGATGTGGGTGATCCGCCGCGTGCCGTCCTTCAGACGACTCTGGTGCACGATCAGGTCGATCGCGGACGCCATCTGCTCGCGGATCGCCCGCGCCGGCAGGTCGACACCGGCCATCAGCACCATGGTTTCGAGGCGGGACAACGAGTCCCGCGGCGAGTTCGAGTGCACGGTGGTGATCGAACCGTCGTGGCCGGTGTTCATCGCCTGCAGCATGTCCAGCGCGGCACCGTCGCGGACCTCGCCGACGATGATCCGGTCTGGCCTCATGCGCAGTGCGTTGCGCACCAGGTCCCGCACCGCGATCTCACCGCGTGCCTCCACGTTCGGCGGCCGGGCTTCCAGTCGCAGCACGTGGTCCTGGCGCAGCTGGAGCTCGGCCGCGTCCTCGATGGTGACGATGCGTTCGTCAGCAGGCACGAACGACGACAGCACGTTCAACGACGTCGTCTTGCCGGAGCCGGTGCCGCCGCCGATCAGGACGTTCATCCGCCCGTGCACGCAGCACTGCAACAGATACGCGGTCGCCGGCGTCAGCGTGCCGAACCCCACCAGGTCGTCGACGGTGAACGGGTCGGCGGCGAACTTGCGGATCGTCAGCATCGAGCCGTCCAGCGCGATCGGCGGCACGACGGCGTTGACGCGGCTGCCGTCGGGCAGCCGGGCGTCGACCATCGGGGAGGCCTCGTCGACGCGGCGGCCGACCTTCGCGACGATCTTGTCGATCGTCCGGCGCAGGTGCGACTCGTCCGCGAACGCCACGGGCACCGGTTCCAGCCGCCCGCCCCGCTCCACGTAGACCTGGTCGAACCCGTTGACCATGATCTCGGAGATGCCGGGGTCGCGCAGATATGGCTCCAGCGGGCCGTGGCCGAGGATCTCGTCCAGGACCTCCAGCGCGACGCGGGCTCGGTCGGCGTTGGTCAGCGGCGTCTCGTCGCGTTCCAGCACGGCCTGCAACGTCTGGCGCACACGGGCTTCCAGCTCGCGCTGGTCGAGGTGCGCGTCGTAGAGCTTGGGGCCCAGCACCTCCAGCAGTCCCGCGTGGACACTGCGCTTGACGTCGGCGAAGGGGTCCGCCACGCGGGTGTTCCTGCGCGCCTGCGGTGCCGGCGAGCTGGATTCCCGTTGTGCGGCAATGCGGTTGGCCAGGCTCACCGGAACCACCTCTTCGAGGACTTGGTAGCGACGACAGCGGGTTCCGCGAGGACGTGCTCGCGGGCGAACCGCGTGATCGCCTCGCTCACCGGGTGCTTGGGCTGGTCGAGGACGATCGGATTGCCCTTGTTGACCGAGATCGGCACGTCCCGGCTCGACGGCACGTGCGCGCGGATGTCGCTGCGCACGACGCGGTCGATGTCGTCCATCGTGAGGCCGACCTTGGCGTCCGAGCGGTTCAGCACGACCGAACGGATGTCGTGCGCGTACGACAGCAGGTCCAGCATGTCCAGCGTCACGCGCAGGTTCTTCAACGCGGGCACGTCCGGCGTGGTCAGCAGGACGTGGTGGTGCGAGGCGTCCATCGCGGCCAGCACGTGCTCGCTGAACGCGGACGGCGTGTCGACCACGACGAAGTCGAACATCGTGGGCAGCACTTCGAGCAGTTCGCTGACCAGCCCGGCCGGAATCCGTTCCGCGTCACCGGGTTCGACCGGTGCGAGCAACGCGCTGAGGCCTGGCCTGCACGACGTGAGCAGCGACGCGGCACCGGCGGCGTCGACGTGGCCGAGCATGCCGAGCCCGTGCACGATCGTGCGAACCGGTTCGGCGCGCAGGCAGATCCCGACGTCGCCGAACGCGAGATCCAGGTCCACCAGGCACACCGAGCGTTCGCCACCGGCCGCGAGCACCGCGGCGAGGTTCACCGCGAGGGTCGTCTTGCCGCACCCGCCCTTCGCGGCGAACACGGTGACGACCTGCCCCTGCCTGCGTTCCTCCAGACGTGGCTGCGGCACCCCGGTGACCTGCGCCGACAACGCACGCGACCGGGTGCACGCGTCCACCAGCGAGGCGAGGTCGTCCCGCGCGACGACCTCGCGCACGCCGGAGCGCAGCGCCCTGGACAGCACGGAGATGTCGAGCGCCTCGCGCAGGAGCACCACGCCGACCGAGGGACGTTCGAGGCGCAGCGCCTCGGTGAACGCCAGCGCCTGGTCCAGGTTGATCGACGAGCCGACCACGACGAGCGACTCGACGGGGTCCGCGGCGAGCAGCCCGGAGGCCTCGCGCAGTGACTCGACGGTGCGGACCTCGCCGCCGAGCGCGAGGGAGAGCTGTCCGGCAAGGGCGGCCGGTTCGCACAGGATCGTCATGGCACGCCTCAGTTTCCGAACAGGGAGCGGTTGTCGACGCCGTTGCCCGGCGCGATCTCGGACTTGCCGCCGAGCAGTGCGAAGTAGAGCGTTCCGGTCTGCTGGCCGTGGATGAGCCTCTCCGCGTCCGCCTGCTTCACCGCGACCGTGACGATCGCCTTGCCGACGTCGCCGTTGTCCGCGGCCTGCTTCTCGTCGACGACGGAGAGGACCTCGAGGCCGGTCAGCAGCAGGCGGGTGGACTGGTTTCGTTCGTACTGCTTGGAAAGCCCATCACCGGCCGGGGTGTTCCCCTTGCCCTCCATGACGGTGAAGGTGTCGAAGACCGCGACCTTCGAGCCCTTCTGGATGAGCCCGCCTGCCCGTTGCCAGGCCTCTGTCGGCACGGTCACCGCGATCATGCCGTCGGGGATCGAGATGCCCTTGGCCAGCGACGCGGCCTCGGTGAACAGCGTCTTGGTGAGCAGCTGGCCCTCGGCGACCTCCGACGACGTGACGAGGCTCGCGACCGAGGAGTCCACTGAGGACATCGCGTTCGCCGGCACGCTGCTCTTGGGCATCTGCTGCTGTTCCACGAGGTCTGCCAGCTTGTCCCCGGCTGTTCCGGCGGGAATCCGGTCTTTCGCGACGAGCACGGTGACCGCCTGCTGGCCCGCGATGGCGCGGGAGTCGGCGTTGCGGACGTAGAGGAACACCCCGGCGCTGCCGCAGACGGCCAGCACTGCTGCCAGGACGATGATGAATGCGCGGTTCTTCATGACAACTCCTGGGTTTCAGCCGGAGAGCTGGACGATGTAGGTGCCGAGGTCGGGGCCGCCGATCGTGCCGGTGTTGGGCAGCAGACCCTCGACGAAGTAGCCGGCGACGCACTTGTCCGAGCCGGTGCACTCGTTCTTGCCGGTCAGCCAGTCCTTCTGGTTGGCGCCGGGGAGCCAGTAGCCGGTGACGACGAAGCCCGCGAAGCCGGAGAGCGTGTACGTGCCGCCGGTGCCGGTACCGGTGACCGAGGTGTAGATCGGGAAGAAGACGGGCTTCCGCGAGGCGTACGCGTCCGCCAGCGCGGTCTTGCAGTCCTTGCCCGCGGAGGCGCCGGTGTCCGCGCTGTAGGTGTTGTCGTTGATCAGCACCGAGCAGTCGGAACCCGAGTCGTCGACCCAGCCGAACATGCCGGGACCGTCCGAACCCGCGGGACCGCTCGGGCACGTCGTGCCACCCGTCGTGTGCAGCTTGAGCACCCGGTGCACGGACAGCGGCGGTGTCGTGGGCGGCTGCGGGCCGAAGTTCGTGCCGTTCGACGTCGCCTCGTTCCACTCACACCACGAGATCGTCATTGCCATGGTGGTCGCGGTCTTCGGCGGGCCCCACGTGGCGCGGGCGCAGGCGTGCACGCGGGTTCCGTCATAGGAGCCGTTGTTGGCCAGCGCTCTCGCGAAGGCGGGCGGCAGCAGCGTGCTCCCGCCGGACGTCTGCGTCGAGGTGTGCACGTCCACGTACTTGGTGCCGGACGCCGGCGTGGCCGGGCAGTCGATCATCGTGCCCGCCGAGGCGGAGCACGACGAGAGCACGCCGTTGCCGTCGAAGCCGCACACCTTGTCCACAGTGGACACGCCGTCCTTGGCGTTGTGGTTGGCGAAGTAGTTGGCCTTGTTCACCAGGCAGGTCGAGGCGCCGGTCGCACAGCCGCGGGCGACGGCGAGCGCACCCGCGTCGGCACCGTTCTGCAGCTCGGCGCGCTCCTGGTAGATGAACCCGACGTCGATGACGATCGCGCCCATGCCGAACAGGACGCCGAACCCGAGCAGGATGGCGATCAGCACGCCGAGCGCGCCGCGGTCGTCGCTCCTCACTTTTCGCACGGCATGACTCCCTTGGCGCTCAACGTGATCGGGTCGCCGAAGCCACCGCCGCCGAGTGCACCGGCGAGGGCACCGACCGGAGTGACGAACTCGAACGTGTAGGTGGCCTCCACCTCGGCACTGGCGCTTCCCGCGGAACCGGCGGGACAGGCGGTGACCGCGACGCCGACGCTGCTCAGCCCGATGGCGGCGTTCTGCGTGCGGCCAGTGGGGTTCGGCTGGCCCAGCGCGGCGACGCGGACACCTTCGCGGGCCGCCTGGGTGAGGGTGATCTGGGCGTGCAACGCGCGCCCGAAGTCGACGATGCCCATCACCAGCACCAGCAGGATGGGCATCAGCAAGGCGACTTCGACAGCGGTCGCGCCGCGATCGCGAGCTTCAGTGGTCATGACCGCTCCGAAGAAGGTGCGCGGCCGGTGGAGGGGTATCACCGGCCGCGCGGGACAGGAGACTTCAGCCATCAGAGGATGTCGGCGATCTTGTTGAACATGGCGTTCATGTCCACTCCGATCGCGGTGACGGCGACCAGGACGAAGACCGCGATCAGCGCCAGCATCAGGCCGTACTCGACGGCAGTGGCGCCACGGTCTGATTCGCGTGCGCGCCGCATGGTCAGATCGCTGCCGCGACCTTGTTGAACAGCGCCAGCAGGTCGGTGCCGACCAGCGTGACGGCGGCGATGATCACGACCGCGATGAGGGCGACCATCAGGCCGTACTCGACGGCGGTGGCGCCGCGATCGTCGTCGCGCTTCAGGGTGCGGGTCAGGAACGTCTGCACGTAGCTGAGGAACGTGAGCATGGCGGTCTCCTGGGGGATTGGGATGCCGTTTCAGGACTCCGCAACTCTGCGTGACCATCGCCAGGGTTCGGTATCGGACGAAGAGGTGTAACGAACCCGCAGATCGGGGGACATGTCGGTCGATCGGGGGACACGCTGTCGACCTCTCGGCCAGACCTGGCGTTGTCACGTTCCGTCGAGACCTAGAGAGCCTTACCGTCAGCCGCATGACTCTTCTCTGGGCCGTGGGCGGTGCTGTCGGCGGACTCGCGTCCGGCTTCGCGCTGCGCGACCTGGTCAACCGGTTCACGCGCACCGGCATCGCGCTGCCGCTGGTGTCGGCGGCCGTGCTGGCCGTGCTCGCGATCAAGTTCGCCGGCTCGGTGGAGGTCCTCGCGTTCGCCTGCCTCGGCGCGGTCGGGGTCGCGCTCGCGTTCATCGACACGGCTGTGCGGCGGCTGCCGGACGTGCTGACGCTGCCCGCGTATCCCGCGGTGCTGATCCTGCTGACCGTGGCCGCGCTGACCGGAGGCACGATCGGCGCACTCGGCCGCGCGGTGCTCGGCGGGCTGCTGCTCGCGTTCCTCTACCGCGTGCTGGAGTTCCTGAACCCGGCCGGGATGGGCTACGGAGACGTGAAGCTGTCCGGCGTGATCGGCATGGCGCTGGCGTGGCTCGGCTGGCCCGTGCTGCTCCTCGGCGCCGCGCTCGCGTTCATCCTGTCGGCCGTCGTGTCGCTGGTCCTGTTGCTCCTGCGGCGGGTCACGCTCAAGAGCACGCTGCCGTTCGGGCCGTTCATGTTGCTCGGCGCGTTCACCGCGGTGTTGCTCAGCTGACCGGAATTCGGGCTTCCGCACGGCGACGTCCGCCCCTTAGAGTGTGCTCTCGATCCGCTGGGGGAGGCGGGTTTCGAGGGCTGGGGGGCCTGAAATGGTGGTGGGGGACGCCGTTGGCGTGCGCCGGGAGACCGTCGCGTTGCCGATGCCGAGTTTGCTCGTGGTCGCCGGGTTCGCCGCGGCCGTTGTCGCGCAGGGCGGGTACTACCTGCCGGGCCGGGTCATGTCCGGGCTGCTGGTCGGGGTGGCACTCGTGCTCGCCCGGCCGAAGCCGAACCTCCTTGCGGCACTGGGAGGATCGCTCGCGTTGTGGGCCGTCGTCCGCGGGCTGCTCGAAGGCGACGTGCTGTCGTCTCTGCCGACGGTGGCAGCGGCAGGAGTGTTCGTCGGTGCCGTTCTCGTTGCGGCACAAGCTGATCTGGCTCAGCGCGAGCTGCTCGCCACGGTCGTCACGGGAGTGGGCGCGCTGGTCGCGTTCACCGGCTGGGTGGCCGTGGTGTTCCGGATCCCGGCCTGGACGACGGTCGCGGAAGGGCTGCTGCGCGCCGCGTCCACGCTGACCTACCCGAACGCCGCTGCCGCCGTGATGGCCGCCGCCGCGGTGTTGTCGCTGGTCCTGAAGCCGTCGCAGGTCACGTCGATGACGGGTTTCCTGCTGTGCACGGGGATCGGCACCACCATGAGCCGCGCCGGCGTGATCGCGCTGGCCGCCGGCCTGATGGTGCTGTGCGTGTTCGGGGGCTTCAAGAAGACGATCGTCACGGCCACCCCGGTGCTGCTCGGGGCGGTGGTCGCGGTCGGTGCGCTGCTGCCGTCGATGCGGGTCGCCGACGAGCCGCGGCCGTTGCTCGCGGTCGCCGGGCTGATCGCGGGAGCCTTGGTGGCGTTGGGTTTGCGCAGGCTCGGGCGGTTCGCGGTGCCGGTGGCGGTGCTGCTGGCAGCCGGCGGCGCGGCGACCGCGTTCGCCTTCTCGGACCGGCTGGCCACGCGCGTCTCGTTCAGCTCACCGGACCGCGGTGGTGCCACCGAAGCCGCGCTGGAACTGGTCTCCCGCTCGCCGCTCCTCGGCACCGGACCAGGAAATGGATCTTTTTTCTTCGACGCGGGCAACCAGGGCACCCGTGTCATGCGTTATGTGCACAACGAGTACCTCCAGGTGCTCGTCGAACTGGGGGCTGTAGGGCTGTTGGCGGCGCTGGGGGTCGTGGCCGCTGTGGTGGTCGCGATGTGGCGAGGGCGCGGGACTTCGTTGTGGCCGGGGGCGATGGCGGCTGTCGTCGTCGTGCTGGTGCACAGCGGTTTCGACTTCCTGTGGCACCTGCCGGTGGTGCTCGTCGTGGCCGGTCTGTGCGCAGGTCTGGGGTTTCCGTCCACTGAGGACGGAATGGCAGAGGGGACAAGAGCATGAAGAAGATTTCCGGGGGCAAGGCACTGGCCGTCGCGGCCGTCGCGGGCGGCGCGATCATCGCGTCGGTCGCACCGGTCATGGCGGACGTGAGCGCGCAGTCGCCTTCGTTGTCCGCGGTCAGAGTCGAGGGGCCCGCCAAGCTCAAGGCGTGGGGTGCGGTGGCCGAGGTCCAGGTCACCTACGCGTGCCCGCTGGGTACGTCGTCGCCCTACCTGAACGTGAGCCTCACGCAGAACGTGTGGGGACGCATCGCTTCCGGCGGTGCCTCCAAGTCCGTCACGTGCACCGGTGGGTTCGAGACCACCACGTTGTCCATCGCCGCGACGAACCTGGCGTTCTGGCCCGGCGAGGCGTTCGCGAAGGCCGACCTCAGCGCGTGGCCGAACTCGGCGAGCCACGAGGCCGTGATCAAGCTCCAGTACTGATCAGGAGGTCAGCCACGCCCGCCAGGTCGGCAGCAGCGTGGCGATGAGCTCGTGCGGTGCCTCGGTGTTCGGGGAGTGCATCACGCCTGGCAGCACCGCGAAGTCGGCGTCCAGCCGCTCAGCCATGTCGCGCTGAGCGGCTGGGCTCCACGCGTCATCGGCGTCGCCGCACACCACCAGCGCCGGGATGCCCGACGACCGCAGCGCGCGGGCGAGCTTCGCGACCTGGTCCGGTTCGTAGCGCAGGCCGTTGCCCATGCCGAGCAACGCGGCGGCGGGCGAGGCCAGGAACCGGTTGCGGTAGAAGTCCTTCAGCTCCTGCGGAAGCGCCGCGTAGGCCGGGTTCTGCGCCGACCGCAGCTCGTTCAGCTTCTGCGTGCCCTCGACGCCCTGCTCGTTCAGCACGTGCTCGCCGACCTCCAGCACCGTGCGGCGCTCGCCGGCGGGCAGTTCGGACGGGCCGGACGACATCAGCGTGAGACCCGAGATCGGGGCACCGGCGAACACCGCCGCGCGTGCCACCATGCCGCCGTAGGAGTGGCCGAGGAGCAGCACCTTCCTGCCGTCCGCGACCATCTTCTCGATCAGCTCGGCGATCACGGACCCCAGCGGACCAGGGCGGTAGAGCGCCTCGTCGGCAGGGCCAGGCGAGTCCTGCTGGCCGGGCAGGTCGATCGCGAGCACCTCGAAACCGGCGTCCGCGATCGGATCGATCATCGGCGCGAAGTCCTCTTTGGAACCCGTGTAACCCGGCACGAGCAGCGCCGTCGTGCGCAACGCGTCGTCGCCGACCGCGGGCGCGCGCAGCGCCGCGATCGTGCCGTATCGGCCTGGCAGGTCGACGCGTTGTGCCCGGTGCGGGCTGAGCTGCGAGTACACGAGGGAACTATCGCAGCGCGACCAGGGTTTCGCCACGCTGCTCGAGCACAACGGGACCGGCTGTGGCGAGTTGCACAGGGCCGGTGTAGCCGTCGCGCTTCACCCGGACCGTGCCGACGAGCTCACCGGTGGCCTGCTCGTACACCCGCAGGCCGTCCTTCACCGGGATGACCGCGCGGCCCGCGAGGGTCGTACCGGCACCCAGCGTGTCGTTCGCCGTCCACAGTGGAGTGAGCGTCTCGAGCGACAGGGCGATGGTCTTGGAACCGCTGAACCAGAAGACGTTCGTCTTGGTGGTGAAGCTGCGCGCGACGTGGTGCGGCGGCTCGGTGAAGTCCGAAGCCGGCACGTCGATCGGCACCTCGGTGATCTGGTTGCCGGTCTCGGCGTCGAACACGACGATGCGGCTCGGGTCCGGCAGCGCGACCGCGACGAGCTTCTCCGTCACGGCCACGACCTGCGCGTTCCTGCCGCCGGTCAGCACGCTCGTGAACACCTTCGGGTCTTCTGCCTTGTCCGGGTTCGGCTTCTGCACCGTGATGCGGTCGGAGCCGTCGTCGGGGCAGCGCTCGATCAGCGCGAACCTGCCGGACGTGACCGCGACCGAGCCGTACGTGCAGCCGACGCGCGGCTGCTTGTTCGGGTTCACGATCGCGCGGAGCCTGCCGTACTCCAGCGACTTCACCAGGTCGTCCTTGCGGTACGCCTCGATGTACTTCGACCCGGTCATGATGAGGTGCGAGCCCTCGTTGAGCAGGGCCGTGTCCGGTTCCGCGTCGCCGTTGCGCTGGGCCTGCCGCGCGCCGGTGATGCCGTCGAGCGCGGTGATCTCCGAGCAGTTGGTGCCCTTGGAGTACACGGCCATCGCGCGGCCCTGACCCGTGCCGACCACGCACAGCGGCAGGTCGCGCTTGTACGTCCACCGCACGTCACCTGTCAGCGGGTCGCGCCCGTTGACCTCACCGCCGTCGCCGGTCACCACGGTCGACGGCTTCTCCTCGCCGGTTTCCTTCAGCGGGGTCTGCACGACGATCGGCCACTGGGTGGCGCCGCTGCGCGCGCGCCACACCTCGGCGAGCGTCGGAGGCAGCGCCGTGACCTCGGGCAGCTGCTCCCACGACGCCGGTCCGGTGACCGACGTCGTGGCACGTGCATCGCTGAACGCCCAGGTCAGCACCGACGCCGTGATCGACACGACCGCGATCAGCGCGACCGCGATGAAGTCGGTGCGGGTGCGCCAGGACCTGGCGGGCGGACGGTCCTCGACGGGCTCGGACACGGGTTCGTGCGCGGGCTCGTCGAGGACGTCCTCGATGTCGGTGACGTCGGAACCGGGGGACGACATGTGATCAGTCTGCCGAAGGTGCGGCCTGTTCGGCAGAGGAACGCCGACGACGGCGCCTGCGCGGCTTGTCGGAGGCCGGCTTCTCAGCGGCTTCCGTCGTCGCCGGTGCCTCGGCCTGCTGACCCTCGACCGGCACGCCGGACCGGCTGCGCGTGCGCGAACGGGTGCGCTTCGGCCTGGTCTCCTCGGTCGCCTCGGGCACGGCCTGCTCCGAGCCCTTGGAGCTGCCCCGACGACGACGGCTCTTGCGCTTGCCGTTGTCGAGCTTCTCCTCTTCCTCCGCGTCCAGACCGGCACGCGTGCGGTGGCTGAGCGGCAGCCTGCCCGTGGAGCCGGACGGGATGCCCAGGTCCTCGAACAGGTGATCCGACGTGGAGTAGGTCTCCACCGGCTCGTCGATGCCCAGGTTCAGCAGCTCGTTGACGGACTTCCAGCGCAGCTCCTCGTCCCAGTCGACGAACGTGACGGCGACACCCTCGCGCCCGGCCCGGCCCGTGCGGCCGATGCGGTGCACGTAGGTCTTCTCGTCCTCGGGGCACTGGTAGTTGATGACGTGCGTCACGTCGTCGATGTCGATGCCGCGCGCCGCGACGTCCGTGGCCACGAGCACGTCGACCTTGCCGCTGCGGAACGCCCGCAGCGCCTTCTCGCGGGCGCCCTGGCCCAGGTCACCGTGCACGGCGGCCGCGGCGAACCCGCGCTCGGTCAGGTCGTCGGCGACCTTCTGCGCGGTCCGCTTCGTGCGCGCGAAGATCATCGACAGGCCCCGGTCGCGCGCCTGCAGCACGCGGGCCAGCATCTCCGGCTTGTCGAGCGAGTGCGCCCGGTAGACGAACTGCTTGGTGCGCTCGTGCGTGGCGCCGGCGTCGTTCTCCTCGGCGCGGATGTGCGTCGGCTGCGTGAGGAACGTGCGGGCCAGCGTGATGATCGGGCCCGGCATGGTCGCGGAGAACAGCATCGTCTGACGCTTGTCCGGGACCATGTTCAGGATGCGCTCGATGTCGGGCAGGAAGCCCAGGTCGAGCATCTCGTCGGCCTCGTCCAGCACCAGCATGCGGACCTTGCCGAGCACCAGGTGGCGCTGTTCGGCCAGGTCGAGCAGGCGGCCGGGCGTGCCGATCACGACGTCGACGCCCTTGCGCAGCTGCGCGATCTGCCGCTCGTACGGGATGCCGCCGTAGATGGCGGCGACCTTCACACCGAGGTGCTTCGACGCGTCGGTGAGGTCGTGCGCGACCTGGAGACACAGCTCACGGGTGGGGACGACCACAAGTGCCTGAGGGGTGCCGTCGCCGGGCGTGTCGAGGCGGTGCAGCAGCGGCACGCCGAACCCGAGGGTCTTGCCGGTGCCGGTGCGCGCCTGGCCGATGACGTCGTCGCCGGCGAGTGCGATGGGGAGGGTCAGCTCCTGGATGGCGAACGCGCGCTCGATGCCCGCCTCGCCGAGGGCCTTGACGATCTCGTTGCGGACTCCCAGCTCGGCGAACGTGGGGGAGTCGGTGCGCACCGGGGCGTTGGCCTGCAGCGGGTGCGACGTGTCTTCTTCGATGACTCCGGCCTCGCTGTGCTCCAGCAGGACCGGGTTCAGATGTGCTTCTACTTCAGCGGTCAGGGTGATCAGCCTCTCTCGTACCAAGCGCGTACGAGCCCTGGCCGGGCCTCTCGACCGCGCTTCTTTGTCAGCTGCGGGAGAGATGTACGCGCACATTTCGTGCGCCTCGCGGCGGTTCGTCACACTCGTCACGCCGGGCGTCCGAGGTCATTCTACCTGGCAAGACGCGATTGACCACTAGAGTTCGTTTCCATGGGTGTTGCGGAGGGTGTTGTCGATCTTCTGGGAGCGCTTGCATATGGCGAGCTCTCGGCCTTCGACCGGATGACGGAGGACTCGCGCTCGGCGCCGACATTGGCCGGGCGCGCCGCGTTGGCGCAGATGGCCGCCGCGGAGATCGGTCACTTCACGCAGTTGCAGAAGTTCCTGGCCGCGGAGGGCATCGCCGTCGAGGACGCGATGGCGCCGTTCGTGAAGGGATTCGACGCCTTCCACGAGTCGACGAGCCCCAAGTCGTGGCTCGAGTCGCTGGTCAAGGCGTACGTGGGCGACGGTCTGGCCGCCGACTTCTACCGCGAGGTGGGGTCGTGGCTCGACGACGAGCCGACGCGCGAGCTGGTGCTCGCCGTGCTCGCCGACACGGGCCACTCGGCGTTCGCTGAGCGCGAAGTCCTGGCCGCCGTGGAGTCGGATCCGCGCGTCCGCGACCGGCTCGCGCTGTGGGGCCGCCGGCTGCTCGGCGAGGCGTTGACGCAGGCCCAGTACGTGGTGGCGGAGCGGGACGGGCTCTCGGAGCTCATCGTGCGGGGCTCTGGCGACCTCGCCGGAATCGGTCAGCTGTTCCGGCGGCTCCAGCAGTCGCACGCGCGGCGCATGACGCAGCTGGGTCTGGGCTAGGTAGGCTCGGCTTGAGTTTTTCTCTTTGAGCACGGAGGTCAGCGTGGAGGTCAGGATCGGCGTCGCGGACAGCCCGCGGGAACTCGTCGTGACCAGTGAGCTCAACCCGTCGGACGTTGAGGCTCTGGTGGCGGACGCGGTGTCCGGCAAGTCCAGCGTGCTGTCGCTGGTGGACGCCAAGGGTGCGCGGTTCGTCGTGCCCGCTGGCCGCGTCGCGTACGTGGAGATCGGCCCGCAGGACTCGCGCAAGGTCGGTTTCGGCGCCTGAGTCGTCTTGAACGAGAAAGCCCTGGTCGTTGCCGACCGGGGCTTTTCTCTTAGTTCTCGGCGGGCTCTTCGATCTTGTAGGGCGGGGTTGAGATGCCGGTGATCCGGTAGCGGGCCCACGGGTCGGGGTCGGTCAGGGTGCCTTCCGCCTGGCCTGTCGGGGTGCGCAGGAGTGCTGAGCGGGCGCCGGCTTCCACGCGGGTCGTGACCTCGTCGTTCTGCTTGATCCGGCCGTACCAGTGGTAGCGGCCGTCGATCGGCTGGAAGTAGCCGCGCAGGTCGACGTCGACCTTCACCTCGTCGGTGCCGAAGATGAGCGTTGCCTCGCCGGTGTAGCCCTCTTCGTCGTGCTCGTCGCTCATCAGTCCACCAATCGGAGTGGGGTGAGTGGCTTGGCCGGGTCCGCCTGGACGCCCGCGTCGCGGAGCAGCCCGTCGATGGCGTGCCAGATGATCGTGGCGAGGTAGTCGCTGAGGTTCGCGCGGGACATGGTCTGGCGGTCGAGCCACCAGTCACCGGCGTTCTGCACCATGCCGACGAGTCCGTGCGCCCACGGTTCCGCGCCGCCGGAGTCCATGTCGAACGCGCGCAGGTAGTCGCCGAGGATGCGGGCGAGGGTCGCGGCGATGAGGTTCTTGTCCTCCTGCGCGACGTCCTTCTCCACCGGGCGGTCCACAAAGGACCCCTTCACGACGAACCGGTAGAGGTTCGGGTTCTCCTCGATCACCGACAGGTAGGCGTCGATGATCCGTTCGATGCGCTCGCGGATCGGGCCGTCGGCGGCGAGCGCGGGACCCATCCGGTCCATCAGCAGCTCGGTGGCCCTCTGGCCCACTGCCAGGTACAGGTCGGACTTGTCGGTGAAGTGCCGGTAGAGCACCGGCTTGCTGACGCCCGCCTCGGCGGCGACGTCCTCCATGCCGACGTCCGGCCCCTTCTTGGCCACCGCGGCGATCGTGGCCTCCACGAACTCCGCCCGGCGCTGCTCGCGGTGGCCCTTCCACCGCTCACGTCGCGCGTCTGGGCCCTTGACAGTGCGTGCCATGTGACGCACGCTACCAGAAGTAACCGTTACCTCAAGTAACACTTACCGGGGAGGGCAACCGATGAGGGTCGCCGATCGGGAGAAGACAGCGGAAAGGCTTCTGAAGTCGTCCGCGGAGAAGTTCTACGACCCCGAGGTGGACATCGACTGGTCCGCACCTCTGGTGGACGGTCTCTTCTACATCCCTGAGCAGCGCATTTCCTTGTACGGCACTCCTCTCTACGAGTCGTTGACGGTCGAGCAGCGCATCGAGCTGTCGAAGCACGAGCTCGCGTCGATCGCGTCGGTGGGGCTCTGGTTCGAGCTGCTGCTGATGCAGATGCTGGTGAAGGTCGTCTACAACACGGACCCGACCTCCCGGCACGCCCAGTACGCGCTCACCGAGGTCGCCGACGAGTGCCGGCACTCGACGATGTTCGCGCGCCTGGTGGAGCGGATCGGATGCCCTGCCTACGGTCCTGTTCGCTCTACTCACCGGCTGGGCAAGCTGCTGCCGACGATCGGGTACGGGCCCGCGATGTACGGGTCGATCCTGGTGGCCGAGGAGATCCTCGACCGGTTGCAGCGCGAGGCGATGAACGACTCCTCGATCCAGCCCATCGTGCGGATGGTGAACCGGATCCACGTGCTGGAGGAGGCTCGCCACGTGCGGTTCGCGCGCGAGGAGCTGACGCGCGGGATGGCGGAGTTGCGCGGGTTCGAGCTGCCGTACCAGAAGTGGTTGATCGGGTACGTGTCGATGATGATCACGCGGACGATCATCAACCCCGCCGTGTACGCGGCTGTCGGGCTGGACGTCCGGGAGGCTCGGCGTGCGGCGCTGGGGAACCCGCGGTTCCAGGAGACCCTGCGGTGGTCCGGGGAGCGGATCATGTCGTTCTTGGACGAGGCCGGACTCGTGGGAAGGCCGGGGATGCGCTCATGGCGTCGCTCGTTCTTGATCGGCTGAACGTCGTCACGTCGGAGTCTTCTGTTTCCTCCGACGTGACCGCGGTTCTGTTGCACGGGTGGACGATGGACCTGACCACGTGGGATCGGGTGGCTGCTGCGTTGCCCGGGCGCGTGGTTCGTTACGACGTGCGTGGCCATGGTGGGTCGTCTGGGGTGGGGACGATTTCCGAGCTGGCTGACGATTTGGCTGCTGTGCTTGAGGAGTTCGCGCCTGCTGGGCGGATCGTGCTTGCCGGGCATTCGTTGGGTGGCATGACGATCATGGCGTTGGCTGAGCAGCGTCCGGATGTGTTCTCGCGCGTTACGGGGGTGGCACTTGTGGCCACGTCGTGCGGGGACCTGCCCCGGTTGAGCGGTGTGGAGCGGCTTGCCGGGAAATGGCTGGTCAAGCGGCCGAAGGTCGGGTTCGGCCGCTTGATCACGCCTGGGTTGAGGGTTACGTTCGGGCGGCGTCCTAAGTGGGCGGATGTGCGGGCGGCTGCGGCGATGGCGGGGAACACCACCGGTGGCGCCTTCGTCGGGATCCGGGAAGAGCTCGTGTTGCATCAGCGGCGGGCGGCGTTGGCCGTGTTGGCTGACATTCCTACTGTGGTGATGGCTGGGTCTTGGGATGTTCTTACTCCGATGCGGCACTCTCGGGTGTTGGCTGAGGCGTTGCCTGGTGCGGAGTTTGTTGTTTATCCGAAGGCTGGGCACATGTTGCCGTTTGAGCGGTCTGCTGATGTTGCTCGTCGGATTGCTGCGTTGATGTAGGGGCTTTGGCGGGGAGGCGCCTGTCGGCGCGGCGCGTGGGGTCCGTAGGTCGTCCCCCGGTTGCGTCGGCGGGTGGCTGTTTCGTGTCCGTGCCGTTCCCCTGTTGCGTAGTCAGAGTTCCGGTTGCGTGCTTCCCCTTGGGAGCTCTGCCCCAAACCCCGCCAATCTGATCAGGGGGCCAGCGCCGCGCGCAGGCTGATGGCACGCCTGT
>NZ_JBFAYI010000031.1:0-97024 GCF_040681245.1 Lentzea sp. NPDC051838 | reverse complement strand
TGGGTCAAGTCGACGAAAAGCGTGTCGACTTGACCCAACCCCTCTGGCGCGGCCAACGATCAGCCACGACTCGTGACGGGACCCACCCCACCTGTCGTTTCTTGGCTAAAAGCGGCTCGCCTTCGGCTTCGCTACTGCTCGCCTTCGGCTTCGCTACTGCTCGCCTTCGGCTTCGCTTGAGGCGTGCCGATGCTTAGTTCGCTGGCGGTGCTGCTGCCGGTGTCGTCAGAGACGGGATCTTTGCCTTGAAGGCCTTGACCATGGCGTCCCTGCCGATTGAGTTGAACTGCTTGCCCAGGGTTCGCATGATCGAGTTTGCTGTTGGGCGGTAGAGGCCCGTTTTGTAGTAACGCGCGCCCTCTACTGGGGCGATCACGCCGCCGTCTGGGGACGGCTTGCCCAGGTATTCAGCCCACTTGGCGCCGGTGGGGTCTGCGGTGACGTTGATTTCGCGCGGTTCGCTGCCCGTGTAGTTGAGGTACGGGTAGTCGTACTCGTCGGCCAGGCCGCCGATCGAGTGGCCCAGTTCGTGGATTGCGATTTGGCCTGCTTGGGCGTTGGAGCCCGCTGCGGTGGCCACTGAGCCGCCTGCGCCGCCGTATTTTGAGGTGTTGCCGAGGGCGATCACCTGGTCTGCGGCTGGGGCTAGAGCGGCGTATTCCTTGGCCCTGGTTTCGTTCACGCAGAGGAGGCGTTCGGTGTTCGGGTCGCGACCCTGGCACCAGAAGCCCATGTCCAGGGCCGTGTCCTTGAGGAGGCCCTTGGTCGGGTCGTGGTCCACACCGGACTCGTTCGAGATGACGTTGACCTGCCAGACGTTGAAGTAGGCCTTGTACTCCGCGAAGGGCTCGATCGAGGAGAGTTCGTCCCACTTGGACTTCACGTTGGCGGCGTAGGTCTCCAGGTCTGAGGCGGTGTAGCCGTCGCCTACGAAGACCAGGTCGAAGGAGTTGTTCGGGTCGCCGTTGGTGGCGGTGGCCTTCTGGACCTCGACGACCTCGGCTGCTGCGAGGGTTTTGAAGCCCGTTGTCTTCTGGGCCGGGGCTTTGGGGGTCAGGGCTTGGGTGATGGAGCCGTCCTCGTTGAAGACCTCGCGCCATTCCATCGCCGGGGCAGCGCCGCCGGCCGGTACCTGGGCGAACAGGGCCAGCGCGGTTGCCGTCAGCGCTGGGAGGATCAGCCGGGAACGATGCATGTGCTGACGCTAAGCAACCGTGATGTCACCCACAAGGCGGCAATCGTCGGTACTTCGGAGCAGGTGTGGCGGGTGCAAAAGGTGATGCCGGTGGGCGGGTGATCTGGGCAACTACCTACTCTGAGGTGTGTGAACCCCACCGATCTGGCGATCTCCGGGCCGTTGCTGCTGGCCACCGGGGTTGCTTTGCTCGCTGGCTTCATCTCGTTCGCGTCGCCGTGCGTGGTGCCGTTGGTGCCCGGGTACCTGGCTTATTTGGCTGGGTTGGTCGGGGCTGAGGCGCCTCGGGTTGAGGCGAACGAGCCCGCCAAGCGGGGGCGGATGCGGGTGGCTGGGGCCTCGCTGCTGTTCGTGCTCGGGTTCACGGTCGTGTTCGTGCTGGCCTCGATGACGATCCTCGGGGTGACGGATGCGTTGCTGCTCAACGCTGATCTGTTCCAGCGGATCGGTGGCGTGGTCACGATTCTGATGGGCCTCGTGTTCATCGGGCTGGTGCCGGCGCTGCAGAAGGACGTGCGGTTCCACACCAAGCCCAAGGCCGGGCTTGTTGGCGCGCCGTTGCTCGGGGCCGTGTTCGCGCTCGGGTGGACGCCGTGTCTTGGGCCCACGTTGGCCGGGGTGCTGGCCGTGGCGCGGAGTACCGAGGTCGGGTCGTCGACTGTGCGCGGGGCTGTGTTGGTCCTGGCGTACTGCTTGGGTCTTGGGTTGCCGTTCGTGGTGCTGGCGCTCGGGGCGCGGTGGGCGCTCGGGGTGACCAAGTGGTTGCGCACTCATGCGCGGCAGGTGCAGATCTTCGGTGGCGTGTTGTTGATCCTGGTCGGGATCGCGCTCGTGACCGGGCTCTGGGGTGAGTTCGTCGGGTGGCTGCGCTACTCGTTCGTCGACGTCGTGGAGTTGCCGCTCTAGTGATCGCCTTCCTGCGCAACACGTGGCGCGGCCTCACGTCGATGAGGACCGCGCTGACTCTGCTGTTCCTGCTGGCGCTCGCGGCCATGCCGGGGGCTTTGCTGCCGCAGCTGTCGCTGAACGCGTCCAAGGTCGACCAGTACGTCGCCGAGCACGGCTGGTGGGGCGCGCTGCTGCAGAAGCTCGGGTTCTTCGAGGTTTACGCGACGCCGTGGTTCGCGGCGATTTATCTGTTGTTGTTCACGTCGTTGGTCGGCTGTCTGCTGCCGCGCACGTGGGAGTACTTCAAGCAGATGCGTGCGCGGCCGGTGTTGACGCCGCGCAACCTGTCGCGGATGCCGCATCACGCGCAGGCTGTTCTCGAGGTGACGCCGGACGAGGCGGTCGAGCGGGCGCGGAAGTCGATGCGCGGCTGGCGGATGGACTCCGGTGAGGGGACGGTCAGCGCCGAGCGCGGGTACCTGCGGGAGACCGGGAACCTGGTCTTCCACTTCGCGTTGCTCGGGCTGCTGGTGTCGTTCGCGCTGGGCAAGATGTTCAGCTACGAAGGGCAGGTCATCGTCCAGGCGAACGGTGGCCAGTTCTGCAACGGCGGCATCTTCAACTACGACCAGTTCCGGCCGGGGCTGCGCGTCGACGGCACGGACCTGACGCCGTTCTGCGTGGAGATCGGCAAGTTCTCGGCCGACTACTTGGACAACGGGCAGCCCGTCGGCTACAAGGCCGACATCCGCTACCAGTCCGGCGCGGACCTCGCGGCGAACACCTGGGAGCCGTACACGCTCCAGGTCAACCATCCACTTCGGACGGACGGCGACCGGCTCTACCTGCTGGGCCACGGGTACACGCCGACGTTCACGGTGACGTTCCCCAACGGCGAGAAGCGCACGCAGGGGATTCAGTGGCTGCCGACCGATCAGCTGACGCTGGCGTCGGAAGGTGCGACCAAGTTCGACCCGCCTGGCGTGACGGACGCGGAGAAGCGCCGCAAGGGGCAGATCGCGGTCACCGGGCTGCTGGCGCCGACGCCGTTGCTGCACGGCAGCATCCTGAACTCGAAGTTCCCCGCGCTGAACAACCCGATGGTCGCGGTCGACGTGTACCGCGGCGATCTCGGTGTGGACGACGGCCGCGGCCAGTCGATCTTCTCGATCGACCTGAAGATGGTCGAGCAGGGCCGGTTGCAGAAGGTCGCGCGCAAGAACCTCGCGCTGGGCGAGGAGCTCACGCTCGACGACGGCACCAAGGTGCGGTTCGACTCCGTGAACGACTGGGTGTCGTTGCAGGTCTCGCACGATCCCACGCAGGGGTACGTGCTGGTGTTCGCCATCCTGATCATCCTCGGCCTGGGGGTCTCGCTGACCGTCAAGCGCCGCCGGGTGTGGGTGCGTGCGACCCCTCAGGAAGACGGGCGTACGTTGGTCGAGGTCGGCGGGCTGGCCCGCACTGACCAGGCAGGATACGGCGAGGAGTTCACGCGGCTCGCCCGCGCGGTCTTGAACGAGGAGAAGTCCTGATGCCGGTCAACGAGACACTCGCGACCTACAGCGACTGGCTGTACCGCAGCGCGCTGGGCGTCTACCTCTTCGCGATCTTGCTGTACGCGGTTGAGCAGGCATTCGCCCGTGCCCCGCGTGAGGCGAAGGCGCTGGTCGGAGCGGGTGCTCCGACTCCGGGCCTGATCGAGCCGGAGCCTTCGAGGATCAGGGCAGAGCTGTCCAAGCCGGAGCGCATCGGTCGCATGGGCGCCGCGCTGACGGTGCTCGGCGCGCTGTTGCACCTGGGCTCGCTGGTCATGCGCGGTCTGTCGGCCGGTCGTGCGCCCTGGGGCAACATGTACGAGTACATGTCGCTGCTGTGCCTCGCCGCGGTCGTGACGTGGATCGTGCTGATGGTGAAGTTCCCGATCCGCCGCCTCGGCGCGTTCGTGCTCACGCCGATCCTGGTCCTGCTGTTCCTCGGCGGCACCGTTCTCTACGCCGAGTCCGCGCCCGTCCAGCCGGCGCTGCGGTCGTACTGGCTGGTGATCCACGTCTCGGTGATCTCGATCTCGTCCGGCGTGCTGCTGATCCCCGGTGTGACGTCGATCCTGTACCTGCTCAAGGACAGCAAGGCCGAGCGCTTCCCGAAGCTGCCGTCCGCCGACGTGTTGGACCGGATGTCGTACCGGACGACGGTGCTGGCGTTCCCGCTGTTCACCGCGGGCATCATCTGTGGCGCGATCTGGGCCGAGGCCGCCTGGGGCCGGTTCTGGGGCTGGGACCCCAAGGAGACCGTGGCGTTCGTCTCGTGGGTGGTCTACGCGGCGTATCTGCACGCGCGCGCGACGGCCGGTTGGCGTGGTCGCGGGGCCGCCTGGATCAACGTCGGCGGCTTCGTGCTGAACGTCTTCAACCTGTTCTTCATCAACTTGGTCACTAGCGGGTTGCATTCGTACGCGGGTCTCTAACGAGTTAAGCCCCCAGGTCGATGGAACCGTCGTCGGTTGCGTACCGTCGCAACCTGGGGGTCGGGGAAGGCTCGATCCTCCTTGCTCAGGGAGGGCCACAGCGGTGAATTGGCAACCACCGGGTGAGGAACAGGGCTCCGGCCCGCAGTACGTCGACCCGCAGACGGCCTACCTCGACCCGCAGCAGTCCGGTCCGCAGCACGTCAGCGGTGGTCAATCAGGCCCGTACGACGTGAGTGGCGCTCAGCCGGACCAGTACCAGGCCGACATGTACCAGGTGCCCGGCCACGCGTCCGGCAACTACCAGGTGCCCGGCAACGCGAGCGGCCCCTACCCGGTGCCGGGCTCGCAGTCCGGCGCGTACTCGGTGGACGGCTCCGGCGCGTTCCAGGTGGGTGGCGGCCAGTCGGGTGCACATTCGGTGAGCGGCGGCCAGTCCGGACCTCACAACACCGCTCAGTACGGCCAGTTCGCCGGTGGGCAGTACCCGAACAACTTCCCGCAGCAGCAGTACCGCTCGCAGGCCGAGCAGGTGTCGTCGCAGCAGCTGATCAAGAAGGAGAAGCGGCCGCCGGCTTCGGGCTGGCGCAAGTCGCTGCACAACATGACCGGCGGTGCGGTCAACCTCGGTGAGAGCGCTGCCGACGTCCGCCGCCGTGAGCTGATCGCGCGGATCAACCAGCCGCTGCGCGGGTGCTACAAGATCGCGATGCTGTCCCTCAAGGGCGGCGTCGGCAAGACCACGACGACGACCACGCTGGGCTCGACGTTCTCGTCGCTGCGCGGGGACAGGGTGATCGCGGTCGACGCGAACCCGGACCGCGGCACGCTGGCGTTGAAGATCCCGAGGGAGACCACGGCGACCGTGCGGCACCTGCTGCGCGACGCCTCGCGGATCACCCGGTACAGCGACGTGCGTGCTTACACCTCGCAGTCGCCGGCGCGGCTCGAGGTGCTGGCGTCCGAGCAGGACCCGGCCGTGTCGGAGGCGTTCAGCGAGGACGACTACCGCCGCACGGTGCAGCTGCTGGAGCACTTCTACAACATCGTGCTCACGGACTGCGGCACCGGACTCATGCACTCCGCGATGAAGGGCGTGCTGGACCAGGCGGACCAGCTGGTGCTGGTGTCGTCCGGCTCGGTCGACGGCGCGCAGACGTCCGCGGCGACGCTCGACTGGCTGGAGGCGCACGGCTACCGCGACCTGGTCGCGAAATCCGTCTGCGTGATCAACTCGGTGCGCCCGAAGTCGGGCAAGGTCGACCTCGACAAGCTCGCGGCGCACTTCCAGCAGCGGTGCCGCGCGGTGGTTCGCCTGCCGTTCGACGAGCACCTCGAAGAAGGCGCGGAGATCGCGCTCGACCGGCTCGCACCGGAGACCCGCCTGGCCCTGCTGGAGCTCGGCGCCGTCGTGGCGGACGACTTCCCGAACACCTGACCAGCCGGTGTGGTGACGCGACGAGAGGGGCCCTGAGGTCAGGGCCCCTTTTCGTTCACTCGTCGCGTTTGCGCTGCTCGTCGAGCTTGCGCAGGAACTCCGGGTCGTCGTCAGGTGCGATCACCTTGCGGCCCGGGGTGTACTCCGAATGCTGTGGGGCGAAGGCTCGCCACACCAGCACAGCCACGGTGAGCGCACCGATCACCGCCAGCAGGTAGATCATCTGGTCGCCACCTCCCTTTGCCACGAGATTACCCGCGGCACAGGGATTACTACGGTTTCAGTGGCGGACGGGTTCAGTCGCCTCGGTCGTCAGCTCCGAAAGCAGAGCCTTCACCTCGGTCTCACGGAACCTGCGATGTCCTCCTGGCGTGCGAATCGAACCGATGCGACCTGCGGTGGCCCATCGGGTCACGGTCTTCGGGTCGACCCGGAACAGATTGGCGACTTCCCCAGGCGTCAACAGGCGCTCGGACGCTGTAGTCACTCGTCCTCCTCAGATCAGACGTTCCGGTCTGATCGTGGCATCTGACCCATCAGGTACTCGAACGCTTGTTTTTTGGTAAAGAGGTAGTAAGGGACGACCGGGGCGAACCGGACATCAGGCCGGTACTGGGTGAGCGCAGTCGTGGGGCATAGGGTTACGCGGGTGGATGCTCTTGATCGTCAGATCATCGCCGCACTGCGCGCCAACGGCCGGGCCACCTACGCCGAGCTCGGCAGGCAGGTCGGCCTGTCCGCCTCCGCCGTGCACGAGCGGGTCGGCAAGCTCGAGTCCAGCGGCGTGATCGTCGGGTATCACGCGGTCGTCGACCCCAGCGCGGTCGGCCTGGGCGTGACGGCGCTGATCGGCATCCACCCCACCGACATCGCGGACGACAACGAGGTCGCGGACGCGTTGAGCGAGCTCATCGAGGTGGAGTCCTGCTACCGGGTGGCGGGCGACGAGTCGTTCATCGTCAAGGTCCGGGTGGCCACCGTGGACGACCTGGAGAAGGCTCTCGGACGGCTGCGGCGCATCCACGGCGTCGCCCGCACGCGCACGACCGTGGTGCTCTCCACGCGCTTCGAGGGGCGGCCGAACACCGGCGACGAGGACGGCGTCGTAACCTGAACGGGTGCTCGCTCGAGATGTGACGCTCTACGTCCTCGCCCGCCTCGGTCTCGTCGCGGTCGTGACGGGCGCGCTCCTGCTGTTCAAGGTTCCTTTGCTTCCGGCGCTGGCCGTCGGCGTGGTCGTGGCGCTGCCGGCGTCGTTGTTCCTGTTCAAGGGGCTGCGCGAGCGGGTGGCGGTCGGGTTGAACGAGAAGCAGCAGGCGCGGCAGGCCGAGCGCGACAAGCTGCGCGCCGAGCTGCGTGGTGACGAAGGTCCTCTCACCCAGGCGTAGGACGTCTGCGCGGTTATCGTGCCTGCGTGAGTACCTCTGTTGACCGTGTTTGCAGCCGGACCAGGCACTGGGTGCGCGAAGCCGTCTCGATCATCGAGGCCGACGCGAACCGCAGCGCGGACACCCATCTGCTGCGCTATCCGCTGCCGCTCGACTGGGGCATCGACCTCTACCTCAAGGACGAGTCGACGCACCCCACCGGTTCGCTGAAGCACCGGCTCGCGCGGTCGCTGTTCCTCTACGCGATCTGCAACGGCTGGATCACCGGTGGCACGCCCGTGATCGAGGCGTCGTCCGGGTCGACGGCGGTCTCCGAGGCGTACTTCGCACGGTTGCTGGGGCTGCCGTTCATCGCGGTGATGCCCCGCTCGACGTCGGCGGAGAAGGTCCTGCTGATCGAGCGGCAGGGCGGGAAGTGCCACTTCATCGACGACCCGTCGACGATCTACGACGAGTCGCGGCGGCTGGCGTCCGAGCTCGGCGGCCACTTCATGGACCAGTTCACGCACGCCGAGCGCGCGACGGACTGGCGTGGCAACAACAACATCGCCGAGTCGATCTTCGACCAGATGAAGCTCGAACCCTCGCCGGAGCCGGACTGGATCGTCGTCGGGGCGGGTACGGGCGGCACGTCGGCCACGATCGGCCGGTACATCCACTACCAGAAGCTGAACACGCGCCTGGCCGTCGTCGATCCCGAGTTCTCGGTGTTCTTCGAGGCGTGGCGGGACAGCAGGCCGGAGCTGCTGGGCACGCGCGGCTCGCGGATCGAGGGCATCGGGCGGCCGCGGGTGGAGCCGTCGTTCATCGGTCAGGTGATCGACCGCATGATCAAGGTGCCGGACGCGGCGTCCGTGGCGACGATCCGGTACGTGGAGGACCTGCTCGGGCGGCGCGTCGGTGGCTCGACCGGAACAAATCTCTGGGGTGCGTTCCAGCTCATCGCCGAGATGCGGCAGTCTCGCACGCGCGGGAGCGTGGTGACTTTGTTGTGCGACGGTGGCGAGCGTTACGCGAACACCTACTACGACGACTCATGGGTATCCGCACAAGACATGGATCTCGACCCGTGTCTTGAACGTCTCAACAACTTCCACCGCACGGGGAACTGGTGACGAGAGTCGTGCGTCACAGCGTGACCTGAGCACTTGAGTCCGCAGGGGGGACCCCGTGTCGTCGCTGTTCACCGACGCCGCCGAGCTGCGCGCGTACGCCGAGTATCTGCGCACCGAAGCGCAGGAGTTCGAGACGATCCGCAAGTACGTCCACGCCACGGCGTGCGACAAGGCGGGCTTCACCGGCCTGCTGACGTTGCTGCAGCCGGGCGTGGACATCGTGCGCGCGTTGTTCGACGAGACGCTCGACTTCGGCAAGTCCAAGCTGGAGGGCACGGCGTCCGCGGTGGACTCGACGGCTGAGGTGTACGAGGCCGTCGACCGCGCCCAGATGGCGATCTTCAACGGGTTGCTGAAGTGACCACCTCCTACCGGGACCCGCGCCCGGTCGCCGCGTCCCTGAAGCAGCCCGAGATCGACCGGGCCTCGTTGAACGACGTCCTCGCCGACCAGGGCTGGGGCGTGCAGGCGGTCAACTGGGTGTTCGAGGCCGTGACCGGCGAGTCGCTGGTCGCCACGATCATCACGCCGATCACCGGTGACTGGTCGAAGATCCGGGCCGACGGCGACGCGTGGCGCATGGTCGGCAACGCGATGAACGACGTCTCCTACAACCTGACCGACGCGGTCGGCCAGGTTCGTACTCACTGGGACGGCGACGCCGCGCGCGCCCACGAGAAGTACATCGCTCTCGGGTGGAAGGCCGCGCTGTTCGCGGAGATGGGCGTCACGCAGCTCATCGCGAAGGGCTTCGACACGGTCGCTTCCGGCGCCGAAGCTCTCGGCAAGCAGGCCGCGCGCTTGTTGGACTACCTGGTCAACAAGCTCCTGGAGGCCGCCGCCACCGTCTGGATCCCGGTCGCCGGCTGGATCAAGGCCGCCGAGATGGTCTGGAACGCCTACCAGATCTACCGCCGTGTCATGGACATCATCGACACGGTCCAGAAGCTCATCGCCGACGTGAAGTCGTTGTTCGACGCCGTGGGCCGCGTCTTCTCGGCGATCGGCAAGCTGAAGGACGCCGACACCCTCGCCGAGGCCATGAACGCCACCCAGGAGGTGGCGGAGGCGGGCCGCGACGTCCGCAACGCGGTCAACGACATCCACGACGACATGTCGTCGATCAAGGACTCCGCGACCGAGATCGCGGACCGCGGCCACGACATCGGCTCGAAGGTGCGCGAGGTCTACACCCCGCCAGGTTCCGCTGACGACGGCACCAAGGCAGCCGCCGTGTCCTCGGTGGCTCCCGGCGGTGCTCCCGTCTCGGCCCCGCCCGTCGTGCACGGCGGCCCGGACGCTCCTGCCACGCACGCCGCCGCCACTGCCGGCCCGACGGTGTCCGCTCCGCCCTCGCTCGGCTCGGGTGGCGGCGCTGGCGGTGTGCCCACGGGCGGTTCCGGCGGCGTCCCGACCGGCGGTGTCCCGACCGGTGGCCACAGCGGTTCGGGAGGCGCGCCGACCGGCGGCCACGCGACCCCGCCGCGCCCGGACACCACGCACGCGGCAGGCGCAGCCCCCGCAGCCGCCCCGCCGTCGCACCACCAGACCCCGGTGGGCGGCGCCATGCCCATGGGCGCACCCCCGATGGGAGGCGCAGGCGGCGACTCCACTCGCAGCTCGGGTTCACGGCCTGGTTCCTCCGCGGGCTCAGCCTGGCCCACCACCCCGTCCGGCACTCCGTCCGGCCCAGCCAAGCCGGCGGGCCTCCCGACTCCGCCCGGCCAGGGCCTTCCCACGCCTCCCAGCCACCCGACCCCCGCCACCTCAGGCACCCGCCCCGGAGGCGCAGGCCTGCCCACGGCGCCTTCAGGCACCGGCACGGGGTCCGGCTCGCACGCGGGGGCCGGTACAGGTTCGGGTTCGCACGCGGGGCCCGGTTCGGGTTCGGGTTCGCACGCGGGGCCCGCAGGTCCAGCGGGTTCGCACCCGACGCCAGGCGGTTCCGGCGGCCTGCCCACCCCGCCCAGCCACCCGACTGCCGGCGGCGGCACGGCAACGGCCCCCGCGCCCTCGGGCCACCCGAACTCCGGCGGCCTCCCGTCCCCGCCCGGACATCAGCCTCCGACTTCGGGCGGTGGCTTGCCTTCGCCTCCCGGACACCCGACTCCCAGCTCCGGCGGCGGTCTCCCGTCGCCTCCCGGACACGAAACCCCGAGCAGTGGCGGCGGCTTGCCTTCGCCGCCCAGTCACCCGACTCCCAGCTCCGGTGGCGGCCTTCCATCGCCTCCGGGACACGAAACGCCGAGCAGCGGTGGCTTGCCGTCCCCGCCCGGACATCCGTCTCCGAGTTCAGGCGGCGGTCTTCCGTCGCCCCCGGGACACGAAACGCCGAGCAGTGGCGGTGGCCTGCCCTCGCCTCCTGGACACCCGTCGCCGAGCTCCGGTGGCGGTCTCCCGTCGCCTCCCGGACACGAGAGCCCGAGCAGCGGCAGTGGTGTGCCGTCACACCCGAGCCCCGGCACGGACCACTCCACGCCCAGCGGCTCCGGCGGCACGACGCCGCACGACCAGTCGGGTCCGCGTCCGCACGACACCACTCCCAGCGGGTCGACGGACACCAAGCCGCACGACGCACCGGACAGCACCAAGCCCCACGACACGACGGCCCCGCACGAGCCCGGCACGAAGCCGCACGACTCTGACGGCAAGCCGCACGACACCGATGGCAAGCCGCACGAGCCGGGCACCAAGCCCCACGACACGGACGGCAAGCCGCACGACGCTGACGGCAAGCCGCACGACGGCGAAACCAAGCCGCACGACGGCGAAACCAAGCCGCACGACGGCGAAACCAAGCCGCACGACGGCGAAACCAAGCCGCACGACGGCGAAACCAAGCCCCACGACGCCGACGGCAAGCCACACGACACCGACGGCAAGCCCCACGACTCTGACGGCAAGCCGCACGACGCCGACGGCAAGCCTCACGACGACCAGGACAAGCCCCACGACGGCAAAGAGCACGACACCGACTCGAGCGGTGCCGAAGACTCCAAGCCGCACGACGCCGACGACAAGCCCCACCCCACCGACCCGCACCCCGCAGACCAGCACGACCAGTCCGACCAGCACGACGGCACCCCGGCGGACACCCAGCGCCCCCAAGACGCGGACCAGCCCCCGAACAGCGGCGACAAGCACCTCTCGCCTGCCGGGCACGACCTCACCCCGCAGTACGACAAGGCCGCCATGGCCGCCCAGGGCGACAGCTACCAGAAGCAGCTGGAGCAGATCGAGCCCGACCCGGTGAAGCGCGCGGAGTACGAGGAGCTGAGCAAGAAGCTGTCGACCAACCTGAGCGCGGACGAGGCGCAACGGGTCGCCGACATCCGCAACCAGATCAAGGTCCACGAAGGCGACATCGTCACCAAGGTGCTGAACGACGGCGCCATGAAGACCTACCTGCCGGAGCAGCCGCACACCGACCAGCAGAAGATCGACCGCCAGGAGCAGATGGGCGGCTCGATCGCCAGGGGTCAGGACGTGGCCGGCATCAACACGCCGCAAGGGCTCCGGGACGGCCTCGCGCTCGACGACAAGGGTCAGGGCTGGTCGCCGACCCCGGTGGGCGCCGAGTCCGCCATGCAGTTGCGGTACAAGGCCGACGCCGACAACCTGCCCGCGTCCAACGTGCCGTTCGGCGGCCCGCGCAAGGACGTTCCGGACTGGAACTCGGGTGCCACGCCGACGGCGAACCAGTACCAGACGCCGCAGGAGCAGGCGCACTACGAGGCGTCGCAGAAGCAGATGGCGGCGGCGGGTGGGGCGGCCACGCCGTACACCAACTTCGACCCGTTCACCGGCACCGGTTCTACCGCGGGTGGTGTGCCGGAGTGGCTGGTCAGCGGTGGTACGCCGTTGCCTGACCGCGCCGAGATCTGGCAGGTCAACAAGGACGGTTCCGAACGCCTGCACGCGGTGTACGACTCCGCGCGCGGCTGGGCCGTCGTGCCGGAGAAGAAGCCGTGACCAGCTACCTGAAGGCCATGGCGCGCTGGCAGAACGAGCTCTACTACGCCGGGCCGAACGAGAACGACCAGCTCTGGATCGTCAAGATCGACGGGCAGGAGTACCGCACCCAGGAGGTCTTCGAGCAGTCCAGGGACCGGCAGCTCAAACTGGTGCCGATCAAAGAGCTCGAGGAGTGGTACCGCGAGAAGATGACGGCCAGGTGGAAAGGCGAGCCGTTCAACGTCACCAGCGTCGTCGACGGCAAGGCGCACGCGGGGTACGCGGGCGGTGAGTACGTTTGGGCCGCGCAGCAAGGGCTCGACGGCGACCAGTACAACGGCTACAACGGCACGTTCGACGTCGACGAGCTCGCGGACGTGCGGGTCGACCGCACCGACTACCTGGCGCGGTGGAAGGAGAACCGGGGATGAGCACGCCACAGGCCGTGCGGCACAAGGCGGCCGGCATCGGGCCGGAGACGATCCTGCAGAAGATCGTGCACCCCGCGGTCGCGCAGCTGTACCTGGGCAACGTCGTGGTGCCCGGGAAGTTCGAGCCGCACCGCACCGCCGGGTTCGTGACGCGCGGCCAGGACTTCCCCGACGGCACCTCCGAGCAGTTCGCCGAGGCGTTCGGCGTCGACAAGGTCGCGGAGTGGCCGAAGGGCACGCAGTACCTGCTGCGCTTCTTCGCGCACACCACGGAGATCTTCGAGACCAGCTTCGGCGGCCCGACGCTCGACGGCGCGCGGAAGATGGGCACGACGCGCGTCTACCCGGTGCCGTTCACGGGCACCGGCTTCACGCCGAGCGCGCACCCCATCCCCGAGTACGTCATGGAGCTCACCGAGCTTCCGGCGGGCGCGGAGCTGTGGCGGTTCGAGCCCAACGGCGAGAGCAGGAGCGTCGGCAAGTACATCAACCGCCAGGTCGGCTGGATCCCGACCGGTGACGTCGGGTTCGGGCCGGGAAGGTTCTGGCCGTCCCCGGTGGCGCTGCGCCCGACCGTCCGGCGTGGACTGATCGCCAAGTACCGCGGTCAGGACTTCGACGTCGACTTCGCCGGCAGGCCCGGCACGCTGCTGCTGCACCCGCTGGCCGGGCAGCCCGCGCCGGACGACTTCCCCCAGCTCGACGGCGGCCGGTACCTCGACGTGCTGGACGTGCAGGTGGAGGAGCTCGCGTACCTGCGCAAGCTCTGCACGTACCGCGGCGCCGAGTTCGAGATCCTCGGCATCATGGGCGACAACGCCGTCCTGCACTTCCTCGGCGAGAACTTCGAAACGGCCGAGCAGCTCGGTCTGTCCGAAGTAGACTTCCGGCAGTGGCGCACTCTCGCTGCGCGCAACGAGCTCGCGGACGTCCGCGACGAGATCCGGCCCGTCCAGCGGGGACTTTTCGGGAGCGACAACTGATGACGACCCCCAACGACAGCTGGAAGTCGCCGGAGCTGCGGGCCGCCGAGGCCCAGGTCGACGCGCGCTTCAAGGAGGCGCAGGACCTCGCGGCCAGGCTCAAGGACACGCCGTTGCCGCCTGTTCCGCCGGTCGACTTCAAGGCGATCGCCCAGCAGGTCGAGCGCGCCGCGCAGGAGAAGGACGCGCCGGAACAGCTGAAAGCCCTGAAGCGCAAGGTGGACGCGGGCGAGTTCTCGTGGGAGGACGTCGTCTCCGGCAAGGCCGCGCAGGATCCCGACGTGCAGGCCATGCAGCAGGAGAACGTCAAGAAGATGCAGCAGGCGTTCCAGATGCTGCAGGAGGGCATGTCGGTCGACGAGATCATGAACGCGCAGGGCCCGCGCAGAGACAGGGGTGACGACGGCGACGAGAACGACCCCGACATCTTCGCGGAGGACAAGTGGTGATGACAGCCTGGCGGACACCGGACATCACCGCCGCCGAGGACTTCCTGACGGGCGCGGTCGCCGACGTGGACCGCGCCATGCGGTCCGCGCAGCAGAACCTGAAGGGCAAGGAACCGTCCACTGAGGACGTTCGCAGGGTCATGCAGTTCGCGAAGTCGAGCGACGCGTCACCGGCGATGCGGCAGCTGGCCGACCGCATCGCCCGCGGTGCCGGCCTGAGCTGGCGTCAGGTCCTCACGGGCGAGGCGGGTCACGATCCCCTTGTGCGCCAGGCACTCGAGGCCGACCGGGCCAAGCTCGACGAGCTGATCAAGGGCGAGACGGCCCCTCCGCCGCCTCCGCGCAGGCCCGCGCGCACCGAGGACGACGAGCCCACGCAGTTCACCGAGGACGCCTGGTAAAACGTCAGTCGAGCACCAGCCCGACGCTGACCAGCACGGCCCACGCGAGCATCGCGATCCCGGTGAACTGCAGCACCGGGATCAGGTCGCGGCCACCACGCCCGGCCGCGACGCGGCGCACCGCGGGCAGCAACACCGGCGCCGCGAGGAACCCGAGCAACGCGTACGGCACCCGCACGGTCATCCCCAGCGCGATCAGGAACGGCACCGCCACCAGCGCCAGGTACAGCCTGCGGGTGTCCTTGTCGCCGAGCACGACGGCCAGGGTTCGCTTGCCCGACACGGCATCCGTCGGGATGTCGCGCAGGTTGTTCGCCACCAGCACGGCCGCCGAGATCGACCCCATCGCGATCGACGAGCCGATGCCGATCCCGGTGATCTCGCCGGTCTGCACGTACAGCGTGCCCAGCACCGCGGCCGGTCCGAAGAACAGGAACACCGCGATCTCGCCGAGCCCCGCGTAGCCGTACGGACGCTTGCCGCCGGTGTAGAACCACGCTCCGGCAATGCACACCGCGCCGAACGCGAGCAGCCACCAGTGCCCGGACAGCGCCACCAGCACGATGCCCGCCAGAGCGCCTACCCCGAGCGAGATGAACGCCGCCAGCCGGACCTTCGCCGGTTCCGCGGCACCGGACCCGGTGAGGCGGAACGGCCCCACCCGGTTGTCGTCGGTGCCGCGGATGCCGTCGGAGTAGTCGTTGGCGTAGTTCACGCCGATCTGCAGCGCGATCGAGACCACCAACGCCAGCACTGTGGAGAGCACGCTGAACTCGTCGATGTGGTGCGCCGCCGCCGCGCCGACGATCACCGGTGCGATCGAGTTCGGCAGCGTGCGAGGGCGGGTCCCCTGGATCCACTGGACGACTGAGGCCATGCCCCCATCCTCCGCTATGGCTACTGAGGACCCGCCAACGGGCCTATCAGCAGTTCGTCGCCCCGGACACGCCCGCCACGTACGCCTTCGCGATGTGCTTGCCGGACGCGATGCGGTACCAGATGTTCGACGTGCCCTGCGTGCCGGAGACCGACTCGCCCGTCAGCTGGCAGGTGACCCTGACCTGGGCGTAGTTCGCGGCCAGACCCACCTGCGCCGTCGAGGAGTTCGCGCCGGTGCGGACGTTCACCGTGCCGTTCGCCGCGGACGTGCGGACCGTCCCGACAGGACCGGAGCCGGTCCACAGGTACGTCACCGTCACCCAGGAGTTGGTGGTCAGCTTCAGGCCGTCCCAGAACGTGCCGTCAGCCAGGTCGATGCCGGCCGGGTTCGCGACCTCACGGCCGTACTGGTCCTTGCCGCCGTTGTAGTTGTTCTCGTACGCGGCCTGCGCCTCGGGCTTGCCCTGCGGCAGGTCCTTCCACATCTCGCGCGTGGAGGACGGGTTCCAGTAGTCGTCCTTGGTGTTCCACGGGCCGACGTCCCACACCGGAGCCCACTCGCAACGACCGTTCGACGCGCACACCTGCACGCTGTAGCTGCCGGAGTTGTTGGGCGCCAAGCCACGCCGCGACGGCAGCGCGACGAAGTGGTCGCGCGAACGGATCGTGTGCCCGTTGGCCGTGGTGCCGCCGACGAGACCCTCACGCGTCGCGTAGACCCGGTACGCACGTCCAGCAGCCGCAATGGAAACGTCTTCCGAAGCAGCAGGAGCCTGAGACGCCGTCAGCTTCACGCGCTCCGCCTTGCCACTGCTCAGAACCACGCGCGTCTGGATGGTGTCCGTGGTCACCGGCAACGTCGCCGGCGCCTCCAGCCACTCGGTCCACTGGCCGTCCGGACGCAGACCGCGCACGTCGACGACACCATCACCGGTCACCGCCGCCGTGACCTTGTTGGCGGGCTCAGCGAGTCTGTGCGGTTCCAGCTCGATCAGGCCCGTCCGCGGAGAACCGCCCCACGACACGAGCTTGTAGTTGAGGTCGGCGGACCACTCGTTTCCGGCTGCCTGGGCAGGGGACGCCAGTCCGACGACCAAGGTGGCGCCGACGACCAGCGGTAACAGGTAGCGCATGAGAAACCCCCATCGCTAGCGCACGCGGCTGGGTCCGCGCGCTTCGCGGGGAGAGTTGTCCTCAGCGGTAAAGGTTCACCTAAAAGAGTCGAGTACTGCGGTTCTGTCGACTTTGCCCGGTCCGCGCAACGGCAGCTCGTGCACGAACCGCACCAGCTTCGGCACCGCCGCCCGCCCCACAGCCTCCAACACCGCCGCTTTCAACGAGTCCACCGACGGCTCGTCCCCGCGCACCACCACGTCCGCCGCGACGACCTGGCCCCACTCGTCGTCCGGCACCCCGACGACACACGCCTCCAGCACGCCCTCAACGGTCGCCAGAGCCCGTTCGACCAGGATCGGCGGCACCTTCTCGCCACCGGTGACGATCACGTCGTCGGCGCGGCCCAGCACCTCCAGCCGCCCGTCGCGCAGCCGGCCGAGATCGCCGGTGCGGAACCACTCGCCGAACGGTTCCGCGCTGCCCCGATAGCCCAGCGCCAGCACGGGTCCGCTGATCTCGATCACGTCGTCCGTGCGCAGCGAGACGTCCCGCAGCGGCTCACCGTCGTACACACACCCGCCGGCCGTCTCGCTCATGCCGTACGTCGTGACGACCTGCACGCCGAGCGAGCGCGCCTGTTGCAGGAGCTTCGGCGGGGTGGCGGCCCCGCCGATCAGCACGCCGTCGAACTGCCGCAGCGCCGCGAGCCCCGGCCCCTCGCCCACGACGAGCCGGGACAGCTGCGTCGGCACCAGCGCCGTGTAGTGGCGTCCCGGCTGGGCCAGCACCGGCCGGGCGGCCTGCGCGAAACCCATGGCGCGGAAGCCTTTCGACATGTCCAGCGCGCCGGGGGTGGTGCCCGCGACGATCGACCGCACGAGCACCTGGACCCCGGCGATGTGGCTGGTGGGCAACGCCAGCAGCCACGTGCCGGGCCCGCCGAGCCGTTCGTGCGTGGCCTCCGCCGACGTGGTGAGCGCCTGCGAGGAGAGCAGCACCGTCTTCGGCTCGCCCGTCGACCCGGACGTGGGCACGCCGAGCACGGCCCGCTTCTCCCAGCCGGCGAGCGGGCCGTCGACCAGTGGTTCTCCGCCGTTCAGCGCGGCGCGCAGGTCGTCGAGCATCAGAAGTAGTACGGGTAGTTCGACCAGTCGGGGTCGCGCTTCTCCAGGAACGCGTCACGGCCCTCGACGGCCTCGTCGGTCATGTACGCGAGCCGGGTCGTCTCACCGGCGAACAGCTGCTGTCCCACCAGACCGTCATCGATCAGGTTGAACGCGTACTTGAGCATCCGCTGGGCCGTGGGCGACTTGCCGTTGATCTCGCGGGCCCACTCGAGCGCCGTGGTCTCCAGCTCGGCGTGCGGCACGACGGCGTTGACCGCGCCCATCTCGTGCATCTCCTGGGCGGAGTACGTGCGGCCGAGGAAGAAGATCTCGCGCGCGAACTTCTGGCCGACCTGCCGCGCCAGGTACGCCGAGCCGTAGCCGCCGTCGAACGAGCCGACGTCCGCGTCGGTCTGCTTGAACTTGGCGTGCTCCGCGCTCGCGAGCGTGAGATCGCACACCACGTGCAGGCTGTGGCCACCGCCGGCGGCCCAGCCGGGCACGACCGCGATGACGACCTTGGGCATGAACCTGATCAGGCGCTGGCACTCCAGGATGTGCAGCCGCCCCGCCCGCGCCGGGTCGACCGTGTCAGCCGTCTCACCGGAGGCGTACTGGTAGCCGCTGCGCCCGCGAATCCGCTGGTCACCGCCACTGCAGAAGGCCCAGACGCCGTCTTTGGGCGCCGGCCCGTTGCCGGTCAGCAGCACGCAGCCCACGTCCGACGACATCCGCGCGTGGTCGAGCGCCCGGTACAGCTCGTCCACGGTGTGCGGCCGGAACGCGTTGCGGACCTCCGGCCGGTTGAACGCGATGCGGACCGTGCCCTGGTCGAGCGCGCGGTGGTAGGTGATGTCGGTGAAGTCGAAGCCCTCAATCGGCTTCCACAGCGACGGGTCGAAGAGCTCCTGATCTGCCACGGACGAGACTCTAAGCCTCAACTGCTGAGACCAGCGGGCGGCCTCTCAGGCGACCCGGTGACAATTGAGGGATGAACCCGTCCACGACGCAGGCGAGAGTGATCGTCGACGAACTGGTGCGCAACGGCGTGCGTCACGTCGTGCTGTGCCCTGGTTCGCGCAACGCCCCGCTGTCGTTCGCGCTGCACCAGGCCGAGCAAAAAGGCCTGCTCACGGTGCACGTGCGCATCGACGAGCGCAGCGGCGGATTCCTCGCGCTGGGCCTCGCGAAGACGGGTGCGCCCGCGGTGGTGACGTGCACCAGCGGCACGGCGGTCGCGAACCTGCACCCGGCCGTCGTCGAGGCGCAGCTGACGAATGTCCCGTTGATCGCGCTGACGGCCGATCGCCCGGTCGACCTGTACCGCGCCGGCGCCAGCCAGACGATCAACCAGCACGACGTGCTCGGCATCCAGACGCTGCACCTACCTGAGGGGGTCGACGAGCCCACCACGCGGTCGCTGATCTGCCGCGCGATCGCGACGGACGGCCCGACGCACGTCAACGTGCCGTTCCGGCCGCCGCTGACCCCGGACGACGACGAGTGGCCGACCTCCGACCGGACTCCGTGGACCGCGACGGACCGCACGTTCACGGTCGAGACCAGACCGTCGGAACTGCCGCCCCGCACGCTGGTGCTGCTCGGTGACGACCGTCCGGAGCGGCTGCTCAAGGCCTCGCGGCTCGGCTGGCCGGTGATCGCCGAGCCGACCGCTCCTGGTGGCCTGCGGCACGGGTCGTTGCTGCTCAACGCGGGCCTGCCGGAGCACCTCAAGCCGGACGCGGTGCTGGTCGTGGGCCGGGTGACTCTCTCTCGCGGTCAGCAGGCGGTGCTGAAGTCGGTGCCGATCGTGCACGCCGTCGGCGACCAGGCGCAGTGGCCGGACACGCAGTTCACCGCGTCGCGTGCCTCGACGTGGCTGCCCGAGCCCGCCGACCACGACGGGGAGTGGCTGCAGGCGTGGCAGAGCGCGGTGAAGAACGTCAGCGTCGCCGTGGACGACCTGCTGGACGCCGAACCGTGGCCCACCGGTCTGCACGTCGCGCGTGATCTCACCCAGGCGGTGCCGTCGGGGTCGTTGGTGTTCGTCGGGTCGTCGAACCCGATCCGCGACGTGGACTACGCGGGCGAGCGCCGTCCGGACATCACGATCCACGCGAACCGGGGTGCCGCCGGCATCGATGGCAGCGTTTCCACGGCGATCGGGCTGGCTGTCGTTCACGACGGCCCGGCATACGCGCTGATGGGCGACCTGACGTTCCTGCACGACAGCAACGGCCTGCTGGCCGACCGCCGTCCGGACCTCACGATCGTCGTCCTCAACGACGACGGCGGCGGGATCTTTTCGTTGCTGGAACAGGGAGCTCCGGAGCACGGTCAAAGTTTCGAAAGGATATTCGGCACTCCGCACGGGACGGATATGGCCGCTTTGTGCGCGGGCTACCGAATTCCGCACTCCACAGTGGACGGCCAGGAGGAGTTCCGTAGCGCACTTGCGCGACCAAAAGGCCTCCAAGTGGTGGAAGTGCAGGCAAAAAGAGGCGAACTGCGTTCGCTGCACCAACGTCTCAAGTCGACTGTGTCAAACATTTTCAGCAGGTAGGAAACCTACGTAAGTCGGTGGTTCACACCTCAAAAGTGTGGATAGCGTCCCGCGCATGTCGATCAGATCCAAGGCGACGGCCGCGGTCGCGGCCACGGCCGCAATGACGCTCTTCGCGGGGACGGCGCTGGCGGCGTCTCCGGGTGCACCCGGTGCGGGCGACCCGTACTACCCGTTTTACGGCAACGGCGGGTACGACGTCTCCCACTACGACATCAGGCTCAACTACAACCCGACCGGCGACCAGCTGTCGGGCACCACGACGATCCTCGCCAAGGCCACCGAGGACCTCACGCAGTTCAACCTGGACTTCCTGCTCAAGGTGAAGTCGGTCCGGGTGAACAACAGGCCGACCTCGTTCGTGTCCGACGACGGCGAGCTGACCCTCACCCCGCCCGGCGGCGTGCGCAAGGGCCAGGACCTGACGATCGTCGTCACCTACGCCGACTCGCCGTCCACGGTGAAGGATCGCAACGGCTTCACGGCGTGGACCAAGACTCCCGACGGCGCCCTGGCCATCGGTGAGCCGGAGATCGCCTCCTGGTGGTTCCCGTCCAACGACCACCCGACCGACAAGGCCACCTTCGACGTCAACGTCGCCGTCCCGAACGGCGTCGAGGCGATCTCGAACGGCACCTTCGTCGGCCAGACCCGCCAGATCAACGGCTGGACGCGCTGGAACTGGCGCAGCACCAAGCCGCAGGCGACGTACCTGACGTTCCTGACGATCGGCCAGTTCGAGGTCCGCCAGTCGACCACGCCGTCGGGCCAGCCGTACGTCAACGCCTACTCGGAGCGTCTCGGCGAGAACGCCGACGCCGCCAAGGCCAGCATCGAGCGCACGCCCGAGGTCATCGACTTCCTCGCGCAGAACGTGGGCCCGTACCCGTTCGAGGCACAGGGTGGCGTCGTCACCCCGAACTTGGGCTACGCGCTGGAGAACCAGACCCGCCCGGTCTACGACACGGCGTTCTTCCGCCGCGGCGCCAACACCTACGTCGTCGCGCACGAGCTCGGCCACCAGTGGTTCGGCGACTCGACGTCGGTCCACCACTGGCGCGACATCTGGCTGAACGAGGGCTTCGCGTCCTACATGGAGTTCCTCTGGTCCGAGCACATCGGTGAGGGCACGGCCCAGGAGAACGCCGACTTCACCTACGACTCGTACCCGGCCGACAGCCCGTTCTGGGACGTCCTGCCCGGCGACCCCGGCGCCGACAAGGTGTTCGACGGGGCCGTGTACGACCGCGGTGCCCTGGCCGTGCACGCCCTGCGCGTGGCCGTGGGTGACGAGAAGTTCTTCGAGATCCTGAAGACGTGGACCGCGGAGAAGAAGTACTCCGACGCGACCGTCGAGGAGTTCATCGCGGTGGCGGAGCGCGTGTCCGGCCAGCAGCTGGACCAGGTGTTCCAGACGTGGCTGTTCACCAAGGGCAAGCCGGCCGAGGCCCCCGGTCGCGCCTCGGACGTCGCGGCCAGGTCGCTGTCGGTGTCGTCGGCTCCCGCCAAGGCGGCTGAGCCGAAGTCGCGCGCCAAGATCGCTCTGACGCACGAGCTGCTGGACGCGCACAAGTAATTCGGTGGTTCCCGACGCCGGCGGCGAGCACGATCAACGAGTGTCTTCTCGTGTCGCGCTCGTCACCGGCGCCGGTTCCGGAATCGGCGCCGGAACAGCCCAATCCCTTGCAGCTCTGGGCCATCGCGTCGCCGTCGTGGACAGAAGCGACCGTGCCCATGCCGTGGCCGAGCAGATCAACACCTCCGGCGGAACAGCGGTCGCGGTGCTCGCGGACATCAGCGAGCCCGACGCCGTGACCCGGGCGGTCGCCGAGGTGACCGCCGCGCTGGGCCCGGTGGAGATCCTCGTCAACAACGCCGGATTCGCCAGGGACAACCCTGTTCTCGACATGCCGCTCGCCGACTGGGACGCCGTGATGGCCACCCACCTGCGAGGGGCTTTTCTCATGCTCAAAGCCGTGGGACCGGCCATGCGCGACGCCGGCTGGGGCCGTGTCGTCAACATCTCCAGCATCTCCGCGCTGGTCGACGACGAACGCGCCAACTACGTCGCGGCCAAGGCCGGACTCGAAGGCTTCACCCGCGCCACAGCCCTGGACCTCGCCCCGTTCGGCATCACGGTGAACGCGGTCGGGCCGGGTGTCGTGCAGACCGAGATGACCAAGGTGTCGGCCGCCCGCGCCGGGCGCACGCTCGACGAGCACTTGGAGGTGCAGCGGAGGTCGATCCCGGTCGGCCGTACCGGCACTCCGCACGACATCGCTCGTGCGGTGCTGTTCTTCGCGGCGGAGGACGCCGACTATGTGACGGGCCAGGTCATCTACGTCAGCGGAGGGCCGCACGGTTGACCGATCACGCGCCCGAGTGGGCCTTCGAGCGGGCAGAAGTACGTCCGCACGACCCGAGCTGGAGCCTCCGTGCACAGGCTGAGTCCGCGGAGCTGACCAAGCTGCTCACGCCCTGGCTGGAAGCAGAGGTCGAACACGTCGGCTCGACCGCGGTTCCCGGCCTGGCCGCGAAACCGATCATCGACCTGATGGCCTCGGTGGCGGACCTGGACATCGTGGTCGACCAAGCGAACCTGTCCACCCGCGGTTGGCGTTACGTGCCACCAGAGCTGGATCAACGGCCGTGGCGCCGCTTCTTCGTCAAACCGGACGCCACCGGGCGACACCGCGAAGCCCACCTCCACCTGATCCAGCGAGGACACCACAGGTGGACCGACCAGATCAGGTTCCGCGACGCTCTCAGAAGCGACGAAACCCTGGCGCGCGCCTACGAAGAGCTGAAACGCCACCTGGCTACGAGCACGGGCCACGACCGCGAGGCTTACACCGAAGGCAAAGCCGCGTTCGTCGCGAAAGTCCTAAAGGCCTTCTAGAGCCTCACGCATCGGCCGCATCTTGGCGTGCGCCTCCTGCACCTCGATGTCCGGATCCGAGTCCGCCACCAACCCGCACCCGGCGAACAACCGAGCCGTGGACCCGGAAATCTGCGCACACCGCAATGCGATCCCGAGCTCCCCGTCCCCGTTCCCGTCGATCCACCCGACAGGCCCGGCATACCGCCCGCGATCCATGCCTTCCAACTGCGAGATCAACGTCGTCGCATCCAACCGAGGCGTTCCACCAACAGCAGCCGTGGGATGCACTGCCTCGCCGAGGTGCAGCAACGACACCGAAGACTCGAGGGTGCCGATCACGTCGGACGACAGGTGCGACACGTTGGGCAGCCGCAGAACCGAAGGCCCCTCGACTGACATCGTTGTGCAAAAGGGGCGGAGGGTCTCCGCCAGCGACGTGATCGCGTAGTCGTGCTCCTCGAGGTTCTTCTCGGAGGACATCAGCGCCGCGGCGAGCTCCTCGTCCGAAACCCCGTCGTGCGGCCACGTGGTCCCGGCCAGCACTCGCGAGTCCACGACCGACCCGGTTCGCCGCAGCAGCAGTTCGGGCGTCGCGCCCACCAGACCGTCCACCGCGTACGCCCAGCACTCCGGATACCGCCGCGCCAGGCCCTGCAGCACGAACCGCTGGTCCAGCCGTCGATCCGTGGACGCCACCAGGTCGTGCGCCAGCACCACCTTGTCGAGCTCGCCGCCGCGCATCCGGGCAACAGCGGAACGCACCGCCTCGCGGTACTGCGTGACCGGCAGCTGCCCGTTCGAGTACCGGACCCCAGAAGGACGGGACAACGGCGCTACGTCCGGTGTGGTGTCCGCGGCGCCGATCGTGGTGATCCACTGCTCGCCGTTGCGGCGGCCGACCACGACCTCGGGGACGATCAGCACCGAGTCGCCCGGCGAGTCCGCGAAGGCCATCGAGACGAACGCCACGGGACCGCTGCCCGGCAGGCCCAGCGCGTCGTCCACGTCCAGGTGGGCGCAGAACTCCCGCCACCACTTGTCGGCCTGGGCGAAGCGGTCTGGACCGCTGACCTCGAGCCGTGCGGCCTCGCCCCAGCCGACCAGACCTGACCCGTCGCGCACCCAGGCGAGCGCGTGCTCCGGGTCTGGCAGCAATCCGAGCAGGTCACCGGGGGTGGCCCGGCTGGACCGGACTCGAATCCGCTGCCGTGCTCGCGATGTCGGTGCTGAGGTCACGCTCCGACTGTATGGACCTGAACCTGAAAGCGCGGCACCCGCCCGGCTCTAGACTTCTCAGTTGTGGTGGAGGACGCAGTGACCAGGCCGGCGCTAGGTGTGCGTGTCCGCCGTGTGGTGAGCCGTGTGTTGTTGGTGGTCGGCGGGGTGCTCACGCTCATGTGCGTGCTGCTGCCGCTCGCCTGCCTGCGTGACGACATGGCCATCGAGCGGCACCTCGGACAGGCGGTCGCGCAGGTGGACTCCGTGGCTTTCAACAGGACGGTTGTGCGTTACGCCACACCGGACGGCCGCGTGGTGATCCCGCAGCAGGGCGTGCTGTACCCGTCGGGGCTCAACGTCGGCGACAACGTGCGGGTCGAGTACGACCAGGCGAACCCCGAGCTGACGCGCGTGGCCGGTCGAACCTGGGTGCTCAGCCTGTTGCCCGTCGGGACGTTCCTGCTGGCCGTCTGGATCGTCATCGCCGTGGTTGTGACAGTTCTACGCAGATTCGGCACTCAGGTGTAACATCGGGGCATGGCGGATGACCTGGAGCTGCGCTTCGAGCGCACCGTGCAGGCCGACGCGCGCATCGAGCCGCGCGACTGGATGCCCGACGGCTACCGCAAGACCCTGATCAGGCAGATCGCTCAGCACGCGCACTCCGAGATCATCGGGATGCAGCCGGAGGGCAACTGGATCTCGCGCGCGCCCTCGCTGCGGCGCAAGGCGATCCTGCTGGCGAAGGTGCAGGACGAGGCCGGGCACGGCCTGTACCTGTACTCGGCGACCGAGACGCTCGGCGCCGACCGCGAGGACCTGACGACCAAGCTCATCGAGGGTCGCCAGAAGTACTCCTCGATCTTCAACTACCCGACGCTGACGTTCGCCGACGTCGGCGTGATCGGTTGGCTCGTCGACGGCGCCGCGATCTGCAACCAGGTGCCGTTGTGCCGCACGTCCTACGGGCCGTACGCGCGCGCCATGATCCGCATCTGCAAGGAAGAGTCGTTCCACCAGCGTCAGGGCTACGAGCTGCTCATGACGATGATGCGCGGCACGCAGCAGCAGAAGGACATGGTGCAGGACTCGGTGAACCGCTGGTGGTGGCCGGCGTTGATGATGTTCGGCCCGCCGGACTCCGAGTCGACGAACACCGAGCAGTCGATGGCGTGGCGGATCAAGCGCGACACCAACGACGAGCTGCGGCAGAAGTTCGTGAACATGAGCATGCCGCAGGCCGAGGCGCTCGGCGTGACGTTCCCCGACCCGCTGTTGAAGTGGAACGAAGAGCGCGGGCAGTACGACTTCGACACGCCGGACTGGGACGAGTTCTGGCAGGTCGTCAAGGGTGGTGGCGTCTGCAACGAGCAGCGCATCGCCCACCGCCGTAAGGCGCACGAGGACGGTTCCTGGGTGCGTGAGGCCGCTGCCGCGCACGCCGAGAAGCAGGTCACTAAGGAAGGTGCCGCGTGAGCACGTCTTGGCCGCTGTGGGAAGTGTTCGTGCGGGGCAAGCGCGGCCTGAACCACGTGCACGTCGGTTCGCTGCACGCGCCGGACGCCGAGATGGCGCTGCGCAACGCCCGTGACGTCTACACGCGCCGCAACGAGGGCGTGTCGATCTGGGTGGTGCCCGCGGCCGCGATCACGGCTTCCTCTCCGGACGAGAAGGACCCGTTCTTCGCTCCGGCAGGCGACAAGGTCTACCGGCACCCGACGTTCTACTCGATTCCCGAGGACGTGCCGCACCTATGAGCTTCGACAACGCCTACGAGTCGCTGCTCGGCCACGAGGACTCGCACTGGGCTTTCGGCACCGGATTTTCGGACGCTTTGGTCGGCGTGAACCGCGAGTTCCCGGCGGGCGTCGACCGTGAGGCTCTGGCCGCGTACTGCCTGATGCTCGGCGACGACGCGTTGATCTTCTCGCAGCGCCTCTCGGAGTGGTGCTCGCGCGCTCCGGAGCTGGAAGAGGACATCGCTCTCGCCAACATCGCCCTGGATCTGCTGGGCCAGGCCCGGATGCTGCTGACCCGCGCGGGCGAGGTGCTCGACCGCGACGAGGACTCGCTGGCGTACCTGCGCGACGAACGCGAGTTCCGCAACGTGCACCTGGCCGAGATCGACTGCGGTCCCGGTCCCGGCGGCGACTTCGGCACGACCATCGCGCGTCTGCTGGTGTTCTCTTCCTGGCGCCTCGCCCTGTTCTCCCGGTTGCGCGGCTCCGCGGATCCCGTTCTGGCCGCCGTGGCCGAGAAGGGCCTCAAGGAGCTGGCGTACCACCGCGACCACGCCGCGCAGTGGACCGTCCGGCTCGGCGACGGCACCGACGAGTCGCACCGCCGCATGCAGGCCGGGCTGGAGCGCGTCTGGCCGTTCGTGGACGAGCTGTTCGCCACGCACGCCGTGGAAGCGCGTTTGGCGGGCGTCGCGGTCGACCCCGCGTCGCTCAAGTCCGAAGTGGACGGTGTGCTGGACGCGGTGCTGTCGGCCGCCGGTCTGACGCGTCCTGCCGACACCCGCGCGGCTCGTGTCGCGGGCATGGCGGGCCGCGACGGCGTGCACACCGAGGCCATGGGCTACCTGCTCGCCGAGATGCAGCACCTGCACCGCTCGCTGCCGGGAGCGGTCTGGTGACGACGGCACTGGAGGTCGCGTCGGCCGTGCGGGACCCGGAGCTCCCGGTCCTCACGCTGGCCGACCTCGGCGTGCTCCGCGAAGTGTCCGAAGAGGACGGTCGCGTCGTCGTCACCATCACCCCGACCTACTCGGGCTGCCCCGCGATCGACGAGATGGGCGCCGACCTGCGCCGGTCGTTGCTCGGTGCGGGCTTCGCCGAGGTCGAGGTGCGCCTGTCGCTGTCCCCGGCCTGGACGACGGACTGGATCAGCGCGGAAGGCCGTTCGAAACTGACGGAAGCCGGCATCGCGCCGCCGTCCCGCATCGGCCCGTCCGTCGCGGGCCCGGTGCCGCTGAACCTGGTGCCGCCGTCGCGTCAGGTGGCGTGCCCGCAGTGCGGTTCGCTCAACACCCAGGAGATTTCCCGGTTCGGCTCGACGGCGTGCAAGGCCCTGCGCCGCTGCAACGCCTGCTCCGAACCGTTCGAGCACGTCAAGGAGATCTGAGTTGTCGCGCCGAGCCGCCTTCCACAAGCTCACCGTCGCCCGCGTCGACCGCCTCTGCGACGACGCCGTGGCCGTCACCTTCGACGTTCCCACTGATCTCTCCGACGACTTCGCCTTCGCCGCGGGCCAGTACCTGACCCTGCGCCAGGGCGACGAACGCCGCTCGTACTCGATCTGCGCGCCGGCGGGTTCCTCGCCGCGCATCGGCGTGCGCAGGGTCGACGGCGGCCAGTTCTCGACGTGGCTCGTGGACCGCGTGTCCGTCGGCGACGTGCTCGAAGTCCTGCCGCCGCTGGGCAAGTTCAGCCCGACAGGCGTCGGCACCCACCACGGCTTCGTCGTCGCCGGCTCCGGCATCACCCCGGCCCTGTCGATCGCCGCGACCGTTCTCGCCACCGGCGCCCGCGTGACCCTGCTGTACGGCAACCGCCGCACCGACACGGTGATGTTCGCCGACGAGCTGGCCGACCTGAAGGACCGCTACCCGGCCACGTTCCAGCTGATCCACGTCCTGTCCCGCGAACCGCGCGACGTCGAGCTCTTCTCGGGCCGCCTCGACTCGGAGAAGCTCGAAGCCCTGTTCTCCACGGTTGTGCCGTTCGACGGCATCGACGAATGGTGGCTGTGCGGCCCGTACGAGATGGTCCAGGACGCGACCTCCGTACTGCGCTCACGCGGCGTCGCTGCGGATCGTGTGCACCACGAGCTCTTCTACGTCGACGAGCCCCCGCCCCCGCCGCGCCGTACGGAGGCCGTGATCGACTCGGCCGCCTCGGTGACGGTGATCCTGGACGGCAAGTCGACCACGCTCCCGTTGCCCGCCGACGAGCCGATCCTGGACGCCGCCCAACGGGTCCGCGCGGATCTGCCCTTCGCCTGCAAGGGCGGGGTGTGCGGCACGTGCCGGGCGTTGGTCACCGACGGCACCGTGGAGATGCGCCGCAACTACGCGCTCGACGAGTCCGAGGTGGCGGCGGGGTTCGTGCTGACCTGCCAGGCACTGCCGACCAGCGAGTGCGTGACGGTCGACTTCGACGCCTGAGTTGACCCCACGAACACCCGGCGAACGTGGCACGATCACGAGCCATGGGGGTTGTCGTCCGCTCAGCGCTCTGGGGTGCCGCAACAGGCACCCTGCTCATGGGCGTCCTCACGACGGCGGTGGATCTGGCGTCCCCGAGCGACAAGCCGTCCTCGGTGATCGTCAGTGTCATGGCGATCCTCATCTTCACCTTCGTGTTCGGCACCGTCCCTGGCGCGGCGGTCGGTACCGGGATCGGCTTCATCCGTCGCGCCGTCCGGGGCCCCAGGCAGAAACCGTTCTACCCGCCGATCCCGCAGCAGCCCTACGACATGTGGTCCGAGCTGGTGGAACGCTGCGCCGAGTCGACGAGACGAGTGGCAGCGGCCGTTCAGACCGTGCCGAAGTCACCGGCCAAGGAGTGGCTGCAGAGGATCAGCGAGCAGCTCAGCAAAGAGCTCGACGACGTCAGGGGCATCGCGCAGCTCGGCAGGGCTCTGGGCGCGGTCGACCAGCAGCACCCGGTGTACCAGCGGCTGCTCAAGGCCGCGCACGACTTCAAGGTCTTCGAGAACGAGGTCGGCAGGGTCGCGTTGCAGATGTTCGACCACCCTGAGCTGGACGCGGCGCGCACCCACCTCGAGGTGCTCGAGAAGCAGCTCCCTCAGCTCTCGACCTGAAGCGCGGACTGCCACCAGCCCAGCACCTCGTCGGCCGCGTCGGGAGCGGCCACCAGCAACCCGTCCGCGGGTAGCTGAGCCCCGGCACCGCGTCTGTCCAGCACGACCGCCCCGGACTCCACGGCCAGCGACACCGCCCCGGCGACGTCCCACTCGTGATAGCCGTGCAGGACGGCGGCGGCGACGTGGCCCAGCGCCACCTGTGCCACGGCCAGGCACTTGGAGCCCAGAACGCGCACGCCGGTGCCCGCTATGGCCGCTGTGGAGATGAATTCACCCATTCCAGGCCAGGGACCCGATCGGGTCATCTCCGTGCAGACGACCAAGGAGTCGCCCTGACGCTCCGTGAGCCGCACCGGCGTGCCGTTCGCGCGCATGCCACGACCTCGCGCTGCGGCGTAGATCTGCGAGCGGTATGGGTCCGCGACGACGCCGACCACCGGGCCCCAGCGGTCCACCAGGGCGAGGCTGTACGCGCACCACGGCATGCCCGCTGTGTAGTTCGCGGTGCCGTCCACCGGGTCGACCACCCAGCGGAACTCGGAGTCGCCGGGAACGTCGACGTCAGAATTCTCACAGAAGACCGGAATCGAGGGGAACTCCGCCGTCAGGACACGGCGGGTGTGGCGTTCGAGGGTTCGGTCGGTGTCGGTCACCCAGTCGAACGGCGACTCGTCGGAGTCCGGGCGCACCCCGCGGCCAGCGGTGGCCATGATGACGTCCGAGGCGTCGTTCGCCAGACGACCAGCCACTTCCAGCGCTATTGACACCAGTCCGGGGTCGACTGGATGCGCGGGCCGGGACGACAAGACGGTCATGCTGGCCTAGTTTCACCGCGTCGGGTGACCGGCAACCTAATCGAAGATGACGAATCGACGATCACCTGGCCACGACGTGAGGTGTTCTGACCGCGTCAAATTTCGCGTCACGCGGACTTCACACCCGCACTACAAGGTGTGTTCTGTGCGCGTAGCGATCGTGACCGAGAGCTTCCTGCCCCAGGTGAACGGGGTCACCAACTCCGTGCTCCGCGTCCTGGAGCACCTGCGCCGCAACGGCCACCAGGCGATGGTCGTCGCGCCGGGTGCCGGGGCGGACGAGCACCACGGCACGCCCGTCGTCAGAGTGTCCGCTGTCGACGTGCCGATGGTGACGAGCTTGCCGATCGGGGTTCCGACGCCGAGAGTGCTGCACGAGCTGGCTGACTTCCAGCCGGACGTGGTGCACCTCGCGTCGCCCTTCGTGCTGGGCGCGTACGGGCTCAGAGCAGCGCGCAAGATCGACGTGCCGACGGTCGCCGTCTACCAGACCGACGTCGCCGGGTTCGCCGGCAGCTACGGCCTCGGACTGACCAAACGGGCGGCCTGGCGGTGGACGAAGCGGCTGCACACGCTGGCCGACCGCACGCTGGCGCCGTCCAGCTCGGCGGTCGAGGCGCTGGAGCAGCACGGGGTGCCGCGCGTGCACCGGTGGGGGCGTGGCGTCGACATCGACCTCTTCCACCCCCGCGGGAAGCAGAACGACGAGCTCACCGTGGGCTACATCGGCCGTCTCGCACCGGAGAAGCAGGTCCACCGGCTCAAGGAGCTGCACGACCTGCCGGGTGTGAAGCTCAAGGTCGTCGGCGACGGACCCGACCGCGAGCAGCTCGAACGCGACCTGCCGAACGCGGAGTTCCTCGGTTTCCGCACGGGTGAGGCGCTCGCAGAGGCCTACGCGTCGCTCGACGTGTTCATCCACACCGGACCGCACGAGACGTTCTGCCAGGCCGTTCAGGAGGCGCTGGCGACCGGTCTTCCGGTGCTCGCTCCGAACGCAGGCGGCCCGCGCGACCTGGTCGCGCACGGCCGGACGGGGTACCTGTTCGAGGACGACATCGCGCAGTACGTCGAACTGCTGCGCGACCCGCTGCTGCGCAAGCGGTTCGGTCTCGCCGCCCGCAAGTCGGTGCTGTCCCGCACCTGGCCCGCGATCTGCGACGAGCTGATGGACCACTACGCTGCGGTGATCGGACTGACTCACCAGGCGGCAGCTTGAGGATCGTTCAGCTCGCCAACTTCTACGGACCGAAGTCGGGCGGCCTTCGCACGGCACTGCACCACCTCGGCACCGGCTACGTGCAGTCGGGTCACGAGGTGGTGCTCGTCGTGCCCGGCGACCGCCGCGCGGACGAGGTCCTGCCGGGCGGTGTCCGGCGCATCACGCTGCCTGCCGTGAAGATCCCGTACACCGGCGGCTACCGCGTCGTGGACCCGTGGCGGGTCAAGGCGCTGATGGAGCACCTGAAGCCGGATCGGCTGGAGGTCTCGGACCGGCTGACGTTGCGCGGGATGGGTGCGTGGGCGAGCGAGCGCGGCATCCCGAACGTCGTGATCTCGCACGAACGCCTCGACCGCCTGCTGCAGTTCGTGCTGCCGGAAGGCCCGGCCGTGCGCGGCGCGGACTGGGCGAACGGGCGCATGGCCGCGAGCTACGACACGGTGGTGTGCACGACGGCGTTCGCCCGCGAGGAGTTCGACCGCATCGGCGCCCGCAACGTCACGCAGGTGCCGCTCGGCGTCGACCTCGCCACGTTCACCCCGAGCCGCCACTCCGCCGACCTGAGGAAGGATCTCCTGCAGGGCAAGGAGAACCTGCTCATCCACTGTGGACGTCTCTCCCCGGAGAAGCACGTCGAACGCTCCGTCGACACCCTCGCCGAACTGCACGAGCAGGGCCACTCCGCCCGTCTGGTGATCGCCGGCGACGGTCCGCGCCGCTCCTTCCTGGAGAAGCGCGCGCACGGTCTGCCGGTGACGTTCCTGGGCTTCGTGAAGTCGCGTTTGGACGTTGCCTCGCTGCTCGCGTCGGCCGACCTCTCGCTGGCTCCCGGCCCGCACGAGACGTTCGGGCTCGCGGCTCTGGAGGCCCTCGCCAGCGGCACCCCGGTCGTCGTGAGCCAGAGCAGCGCGCTCAAGGAGATCGTCCAGCCGTCGTGCGGCGCGGCGGTCGACGACCACGCGGCGGCCTTCGCGACGGCCGCCCGGCACCTGCTCGCGTCCGGCTCCAGGGAGGCCGCGAGAGCGCGTGCCGAGGAGTACCCGTGGGAGGCGGCGGTGGACGGCATGCTGGGTGCCCTGAAGGTGCCCTGAAGATGATCTCAGCGGGGCTGACCTAGTCTGATGACCATGTCGCGAGCCGGCTTGGACAAGAACCCCCGCGAGGTCGCCGAGATGTTCGACGGCGTGGCCAAGGGCTACGACCGCACGAACTCGGTCATGACGCTGGGCTTCGACCGCCGCTGGCGGGAGTGGAGCCGCCGCGTGCTCGACGCGCGCCCCGGTGAGAAGGTCCTCGACCTCGCCGCCGGCACCGCGGTCTCCACGGTCCAGTACGCCGAGTCCGGCGCCTGGTGCGTGGCCGCGGACTTCTCCGTCGGCATGCTCGCCGGCGGAGCCCACCGCCGCGTCCCCAAGGTCGCCGCGGACGCGCTCAGGCTGCCGTTCAAGGACAACTCGTTCGACGCCGTCACGGTGTCCTTCGGCATCCGCAACTTCAACGACACGGTCCTCGCCCTGACGGAGATGGCCCGCGTCACGAAGCCCGGCGGCCGCATGGTGATCTGCGAGGTCTCCACCCCGGTGTGGAAGCCGTTCCGCGTCGTCTACATGCGCTACCTGCTCAAACTGCTGCCGCTGATCGCGAAGTTCGTGTCGAGCAACCCGGTCGCCTACTCCTACCTGGCCGAGTCGATGGCCACCTGGCCGAACCAGCGGGCGCTCGCCGAGCTGATCTCGAAGGCCGGCTGGGAGGACGTCGCCTGGCTCAACCTGACCGGCGGCATGGTGGCCCTGCACCGCGCGACGAAGCCGAAACCTAAGGCCGCGCAAGAGTCCTGACGCGAGGGGCGTGCCCCACGTCACACTGGGTCGTGTGAACACGAACGACCTCGGTGAGAACCACGGCACCGCCGTGCAGGCGGGGTACGTCCGGCACCTCTCGGTGGGCGCCGCGGCGACCGACCCGACGCCGGTGCCGAGACAGCTGCCGTTCGCGTCACCCGGCTTCACCGGCAGGACCGAGCACCTCGCCACGCTCGACCGGCTGCTGACCGACGACGGCAGCACCGCGCTCGCGGCCGTGGTCGGCACCGCAGGTGTGGGCAAGACGTCGCTGGTCATCAGGTGGGCGCGGCAGGCCCAGCGGCACTTCCCAGACGGCACGTTGTACGTGAACCTGCACGGCTACGGCCCCGGCGCACCGGCCACTCCCGGTGAGGTGCTGGCCGATCTCCTGACCGCGCTGGGCGTCCAGCCGGAACGAGTGCCGCCACGTCAGGACGCGCGCGCCGCGCTCTACCGGTCGGTGCTGGCCGACCGGAGGGTGCTCATCGTCCTCGACAACGCCAACGGCGCGGAGCAGTTGCGACCGTTGCTGCCTAGCGGGCCGGGCTGCGTGGTGGTGACCAGCAGGTCCGACCTGAAGGGCCTGGAGATCGCCGAAGGAGCGAGACGCGTTCCGTTGCCGCTGCTCACCGCGGAGGAGGCGGTGGAGCTCGTGCACGCCGTGCTGGGCCCGCGTCTCGTGGAACCCGGTGCCGTCACCGCTCTGGTCGACGCGTGCGCGCGACTCCCGCTGGCACTGCGGATCGCCGCCGGACGGATCGCCGCGAACCCGCATCTGACGGTCGCGGAACTCGTGGGAGAGCTCCGGTCGGAACGGCTGGAGGCGCTCAGCGTGCCGGACGACGACCACAACGCCGTGAGGACCGTGTTCGACTGGTCCTACCGACGGTTGCCGCCTGAGCAGGCCAGGTTGTTCCGGCGGATCGGCCTGATCCCCGCGCTGACGATCGGCGTGCACATGGCCGCGGTGCTGTGCGAGGTCGAGCCGCACGTCGCACGCCGGCTGCTGGCCGCTCTCGCCGCCCAGCACCTGCTCGAACCGGTCGGCAAGGACCGCTACACGTGCCACGACCTGCTCCGCGCGTACGCCGCGGACCTCGCCGAACAGGACGACGACCGCGAGCAGACCCTGCACCGCCTGCTCGAATGGGTCGCGCACCACGCGAGGAAGGCGTTCGTGACGCTCTTCCCCGACCGGGCGGACATGCACGCGGGCGCCCGCGTGGCCACCAGCACCGCCCTGGAGGTCGACTTCGGCACTCCGGAGGAGGTCTGGGCGTGGGTGGAGGCCGAGTTCGCGAACGCGGTCGCCTTCGTGCGCACCGCGGCGCGACACGACCTGCCGGGGATCACCATGCTGCTCGCCGACATCGCGTCCTCCCAGCTGGGCCTGATGGGCCGCTTCGACGAGGCGCTGGAGGTGTGCCGGCTCGGTGTGCTCGCGGCCAGGGACCTCGGTGACCGCCGGGGTGAGGGGCTGGTGGGGCAGACCCTGGGCCAGCTGTACTGCGGGGCCAACGAGTGGCAACGGGCGATCGAGGTGTTCCAGGCCAACCTCGAAGTGGCCCACGAACTGGACGACCCGTGGCTGGCAGCGGAGGCGCTCAGCCACCTCGGCTGGGTCCACGTGGAGCTGGGGCAGTACGCCGCCGCACGGCCGTACCTGGAGCGAGCGGTCGCGTTGAGCCCTGACGGAACCCGCGTGCGCAGCTTCGCCGAGTTCTGCCTCAGCGGTGCGCACGCGGGGCTCGGCGATCACGAACAGGCGCTCCGGCACGCGCAGCGCAGCCTGGAGCTGCTGGGCGACGACCCGTTCCAGCGCTATGCGTTGCACGCCATGGCGCGTGCCAAGCAGGTGGCGGGGGAGCACGCCGACGCGGTCGAACTGTGCGAGCGGGCGATGGAGAACGAGGACGGGCACGACAACCCCCGCAACCACGCTCTCCTGCTGGACACGCTCGGCGAGTCGCTGCGGCACACCGGCGACCGGCCGCGAGCGCTGGCGTGCTGGCGGGAAGCGCTGGCGATCTTCGAGGAGCGCGGCGACCACCGCGCGCCCGATCTGCGCGAGCGCCTGGCGGCCGAGGTCTCAGGGAGCGCCGGTTAGAGTCGCGGAGGAGTCACGGCACACGAGGGAGTCTGGATGAGCAGGCGCGGGATCAACGAGGACGCCGACGTCATCGTCGTGGGCGCGGGACCGGCGGGCTCGACCGCGGCCACCTACCTCGCCAGGGCGGGCCTCGACGTCCTCCTCCTGGAGAAGAGCACGTTCCCCAGGGAGAAGGTCTGCGGCGACGGCCTGACCCCGCGAGGCGTCAAGCAGCTCATCGACCTGGGCATCGACACCCGCGAGAGCAACGGCTGGCTGCACAACAAGGGCCTGCGCGTGGTCGGCGGCGGCGTCACGATGGAGCTCGACTGGCCCGAGCTGGCCACGTTCCCCAACTACGGCGTGGTCCGGCCGCGCATGGACTTCGACGAGATGCTCGCGAACGCCGCGAAGGCAGCCGGCGCGCGCATGCACGAGCACACGACCGTTACCAAGGCCATCATCGAGAACGGCCGGGTCGTCGGCGTCGAGGCCAAGCAGGGACCGGAAAAGAACCCGGTCACGTACCGGGCGCCGATCACGGTCGCCTGCGACGGCGTGTCAGCGCGCCTCGCGATCAGCGCCGGCCTGCAGAAGGACGACAGCAAGCCGATGGGCGTCGCGGTTCGCCGCTACTACGCGAGCCCGCGCACCAAGGACGACTACCTCGAGTCGCACCTGGAGCTGTGGGCCCCGGACGGCCAGCTGCTGCCCGGCTACGGCTGGATCTTCGGCATGGGCGACGGCAGCGTGAACGTCGGTCTGGGCATCCTCAGCACGTCGAAGGCTTACGGCACCACGGACTACCGCCAGCTGCTGCGCTCCTGGCTCGACGGAACGCCGGAGGAGTGGGGCTTCCGCGAGGAGAACGCGACGAGCCGCATCGGTGGCGCCGCGCTCCCCATGGGCCTCAACCGCAAGCCGCACTACCGGGCGGGCCTCGTCCTCGTCGGCGACGCCGGCGGCATGGTCAACCCGTTCAACGGCGAGGGCATCGGCTACGCCATGGAGTCGGCCAAGATCGCGTCCGAAAGTGTCGTCCAAGCGCTTGCGCGGACGGGCGTCAACCGTGAACGCGCGCTGCACGGCTACCCGGTCCGGATCGAACAGGCGCTCGGCAGTTACTACCGGCTCGGCAACGTCTTCTCGAAGCTCATCGGGAACCCGGCGGTCATGCGGACCGCAACGAAGTACGGAATGCCGCGAAAGCGCCTGATGAAACTCGTGCTCAAGCTACTCGCGGGCCTCTACGACCCGAAGGACGGCGACGCAATGGACCGCCTGATCGTGGCTGCCACGAAGCTCGCGCCGACGGCATAAATTACTCCGAATAGGTGACGGCACCGGCTCAATACGAGCCGGTGCCGTTTCGTATGTTCCGACGATGTTAAACCCCCAGGTCAGACCCTGTGATCCAGGTCATTTACACGCGTTCTACACTGGCGAGCGACCTTGTGAATCACTTCACAACAGTCTGAAGTAGCTTGTGAACTGTTTCACAAGCGTTTGTTAGGGCCGCCTAACAAACGCGCTGCAGAACTACACCCTTAGGGTGCGCCTCGACCGCGAGGAAAGGACGACGGAGCGTGCTTGACCCTTACCTCCCCCTCGTATTGATGTTCGCGCTCGCCGGGGCGTTCGCACTGTTCTCGGTGACCGCAGCGCCCTACATCGGACCCCGCCGCTACAACAAGGCGAAGCTCGACGCCTACGAGTGCGGCATCGAGCCGAGCCCGCAGCCGGTCGTGGGTGGTGGGCGCATGCCCGTCGCCTACTACCTGACGGCGATGCTCTTCATCTTGTTCGACATCGAAATGGTCTTCCTCTACCCGTTCGCCGTGGCTGCCGACAAGCTCGGCCTGTTCGGGCTGGTGGAGATCGTGCTGTTCGTCGCAACGCTGGGCTTCGCGTACATCTACGTGTGGCGCCGCGGCGGCCTCGACTGGAACTGAGGAAGTCATGGGTCTCGAGGAGAAGCTCCCGAACGGCGTCCTGCTGGTCAGCGTGGAGAAGCTGGTCAACTGGACCCGCAAGTCCTCGCTGTGGCCTGCCACCTTCGGCCTGGCCTGCTGCGCCATCGAGATGATGACGACGGGTGGTCCCCGCTACGACCTCGCCCGCTTCGGCATGGAGGTCTTCCGGGCGTCACCGCGCCAGGCCGACCTGATGATCGTCGCGGGTCGCGTCACCAACAAGATGGCGCCGGTGCTGCGGCAGATCTACGACCAGATGCCCGAGCCGCGCTGGGTGCTGGCGATGGGCGTCTGCGCGTCGACCGGTGGCATGTTCAACAACTACGCGGTGGTGCAGGGCGTCGACCACGTCGTGCCCGTCGACATGTACCTGCCGGGCTGTCCGCCGCGGCCGGAGATGTTGATGGACGCGATCCTCAAGATCCACGCCAAGATCATGGACGAGCCGCTGAACGCCGTGCGCGCCAAGGCACTCGCCGACTCGGGCTACCGCACCGATCTCATCCCGTCCTCCGAGCGTTTTGCGAGGAAGAAGTGACCGAGCCAGGGGGAGAGCACTCCAGCGCCGAGCGCGCTGTCGAGGGCCTCGAAGCCAACGGAGCCGAAGCGAAGGCCCCGATCTTCGCCGGCAAGGAGCGCAAGGGCCTCTTCGGCGTCTCCGGCTCCGGTGACACGTCGGGCTTCGGTGGCCTCAGGCTGCCCGCCCACGTCGCCGCGCCTTCCGAGCGGCCATTCGGCGGCTGGTTCGACGAGGTCGCCGACGAGCTCTTCGCCGCGATCAGCGACAAGGGCCTGCCCGCCGACACCGTGCAGCAGGTGACCGTCGACCGCGGCGAGATCACCTTCTACCTCAAGCCGGAGACGTTGCTGGACGTCGCGCGGATCCTGCGCGACACCCCGTCGCTGCGCTTCGAGCTCTGCAGCTCGGTGTCCGGTGTGGACTACGGCGCCGACGTGCCGCAGCGCCTGCACTCGGTCACGCACCTGACGTCGATGACGTACCGCCGCCGCATCCGGCTGGAGGTCGCGGTCGACGTCGAGCACCCGCACGTGCCGAGCCTCGTCGAGGTCTACCCGACGGCGGACTGGCAGGAGCGCGAGACCTGGGACATGTTCGGGATCATCTACGACGGTCACCCCGGACTGACCCGCATCCTCATGCCGGACGACTGGGACGGACACCCCCAGCGCAAGGACTACCCGCTGGGCGGCATCCCGGTGGAGTACAAGGGCGCGGAGATTCCTCCGCCGGACCAGAGGCGGTCCTACTCATGACCGACAACACCGTCAACGAAGAGATCGCGCCGAGCAGGCAGACCACCGAGGGCACCGTCTACACGGTCACCGGCGGCGACTGGGACGAGGTGCTCGCGGACGCCGTTCACGACGAGCGCATCGTCATGAACCTCGGCCCGCAGCACCCGTCGACGCACGGCGTGCTCCGCCTGGTCCTGGAGCTCGAGGGCGAGACCGTCACGCACGCCCGCAGCGTGATCGGCTACCTGCACACCGGCATCGAGAAGAACCTCGAGTACCGGAACTGGGTGCAGGGCGTCACGTTCATCACGCGCACCGACTACCTCGCGCCGCTGCACCACGAGGCCGCGTACTGCATGTCGGTCGAGAAGCTGCTCGGCATCACGGTGCCGGACAAGGCGCAGGCCGTCCGCGTGCTCCTGATGGAGATCAACCGGATCAGCTCGCACCTCGTCGCGCTCGCCACCGGCGGCATGGAGCTCGGTGCCCTCACCGGCATGACCTCCGGCTTCCGCGAGCGCGAGGAAGCGCTGCACCTGCTGGAGCACCTCACCGGTCTGCGCATGAACCACGCGTTCATCCGCCCCGGCGGCCTCGCGCAGGACCTGCCGGCGGACGGGATCGAGAAGATCAACGCGTTCGTCAAGATCATGGAGAAGCGGCTTCCGGACTACGACAAGCTGCTCACCGGTCAGCCGATCTGGCGCAACCGCCTCGCGAACGTGGGCTACCTGCCCGTCGACGCGTGCCTCGCGCTCGGCATCACCGGCCCGATCCTGCGCTCGGCCGGCCTCGCCTGGGACCTGCGCAAGATCGAGCCGTACAGCGGCTACGAGAACTACGCCTTCGACGTGCCGACCTCGAACGCGGCGGACTGCTTCGCGCGGTACCTGCTGCGGCTGGAGGAGATGCACCAGTCGCTGAAGATCATCAAGCAGGTCGTGAAGACCCTGCCGACCGGTCCGGTGATGGTCGAGGACGCCAAGATCGCGTGGCCCGCGCAGCTCACGATCGGCAGCGACGGCATGGGCAACTCGCTCGAGCACGTCCGCAAGATCATGGGCCAGTCCATGGAGTCCCTGATCCACCACTTCAAGCTGGTGACCGAGGGCTTCAAGGTGCCGTCCGGCCAGGTGTACGTGCCGGTCGAGTCGCCGCGCGGCGAACTGGGCTACCACGTCGTCTCCGACGGCGGCACCCGCCCGATGCGCGTGCACCTGCGCGAGCCCAGCTTCGTGAACCTCCAGTCGATGCCCGCGATGTGCGAAGGCGGCATGGTCGCCGACGTCATCGCGTCCGTCGCCTCGATCGACCCGGTGATGGGTGGTTGCGACCGATGACTCAAGCCCCAGAACAGACCTTCGACCAGTCCACTGTGGACCGGGCACAGGCGATCATCGCCCGGTACCCGCAGTCCCGCAGTGCGCTGCTGCCGATGCTGCACCTCGTGCAGTCGGTCGAGGGCTACGTCTCCCAGGAGGGCATCCGGTTCTGCGCCGGGCAGCTCGACCTGACCGAGGCCGAGGTCAGCGCGGTCGCGACGTTCTACACGATGTACAAGCGCCGCCCGTGCGGTGAGCACCTGGTCAGCGTGTGCACCAACACGCTGTGCGCGGCTCTCGGCGGCGACGACATCTACAAGACCCTCAAGGACCACCTCGGTGTGGGCCACGAGGAGACCGCGGGCGAGCCGGGCGCGCCGGGCTCGATCACCCTGGAGCACGCCGAGTGCCTCGCCGCGTGCGACCTCGGCCCGGTTCTCCAGGTGAACTACGAGTTCTACGACAACCAGACGCCCGACAAGGCGCTGGGACTCGTGAAGGCGTTGCAGTCGGGGGAGAAGCCCGCCCCCACGCGCGGCGCCCCGCTCACCGATTTCAAGCAGGCGGAACTGCAGCTCGCCGGGTTCTTCGAGGGGCGCGACGCCGACCTCGACGGACCGTCGGCCGCGCCGGAAACCCTGCGGGGCGCCCAGATCGCGAAGGACCGCGGCTGGGACGCGCCGAAGGTGCCGGCCAACGCCGAGTTCCCCGCACTGCCGGAAAAGAAGTAGGGGGAACCGATGGCAAACCCGCTGACTCCCGTTCTCACCAAGAGCTGGACCGAGCCCAGGTCCTGGACGATCGAGACCTACGAGCGTCTCGGTGGTTACACCGCCCTGCCCAAGGCGCTGAAGGCCCACCCGGACCAGCTCATCCAGCAGTGCAAGGACTCCGGGCTGCGCGGCCGCGGCGGCGCGGGCTTCCCCACCGGCATGAAGTGGGGCTTCATCCCGCAGGGCGACGGCAAGCCGCACTACCTCGTCATCAACGCCGACGAGGGCGAACCGGGCACCTGCAAGGACATCCCGCTGATGATGGCGGACCCGCACTCGCTGATCGAGGGCGTGATCATCACGTCGTACGCGATCCGCGCGAACTTCGCGGCGATCTACGTCCGCGGCGAGGTCCTGCACTGCATCCGCCGCCTCAACGCCGCCGTGCGCGAGGCGTACGCCAAGGGCTACCTGGGCAAGGACATCCTCGGCAGCGGCTTCGACCTCGACGTGGTGATCCACGCGGGCGCCGGCGCGTACATCTGCGGTGAGGAGACCGCGCTGCTCGACTCGCTGGAGGGCCGTCGTGGCCAGCCGCGGCTCAAGCCGCCGTTCCCCGCGACCTCGGGTCTCTACGCGTCGCCGACCGTGGTGAACAACGTCGAGACGATCGCGTCCGTGCCGTTCATCGTCAACGGCGGCTCGGACTGGTTCCGCGAGATGGGCCGCGACCGCTCGCCCGGTCCGAAGATCTACTCGCTGTCGGGTCACGTCACGAACCCCGGCCAGTACGAGGCGCCGATGGGCACCACGTTGCGCGAGCTGCTGGACATGGCCGGTGGCATGAAGGACGGCATCCCGCTGAAGTTCTGGACGCCGGGTGGTTCGTCCACCCCGCTGTTCACCGCGGAGCACCTCGACGTGCCGCTGGACTTCGAGGGTGCTGCCGAGGCCGGCTCGATGCTCGGCACGACGGCGCTGCAGATCTTCAACGAGACCGTGTCCGTGCCTTGGGCCGTCATGAAGTGGACGGAGTTCTACAAGCACGAGTCGTGCGGCAAGTGCACGCCGTGCCGCGAGGGCACGTACTGGTTGGTGCAGATCCTGCAGCGGATGGTGGCGGGCAACGGCACGGCGAGCGACATCGACACGTTGCTCGACGTCTGCGACAACATCCTCGGCCGTTCGTTCTGCGCGCTGGGTGACGGTGCCGTCAGCCCGATCACCAGTGGCATCAAGTACTTCAAGGACGAGTTCCTCGCCCTGTGCGACACGAACTCCAAGGTTCTGGCTGGAGCGAACGCATGACCATCGCCCCTGACAAGCCCACCGCCGAGCTCGTCGTACCCGAGGGTCACGTCAAGCTGATCATCGACGGCGTCGAGGTCGTCGCGCCCAAGGGTGAGCTGCTGATCCGCACGGCCGAGCGCCTCGGCACGGAGATCCCGCGCTTCTGCGACCACCCGCTGCTGGAGCCCGCGGGCGCCTGCCGCCAGTGCCTCGTCGAGGTCGAGATGGGCGGCCGGCCGATGCCGAAGCCGCAGGCCTCCTGCACGATGACGGTCGCGGACGGCATGGTCGTGAAGACCCAGCTGACGTCGCCGGTCGCGGACAAGGCCCAGCAGGGTGTGATGGAGCTGCTGCTCATCAACCACCCGCTGGACTGCCCGATCTGCGACAAGGGCGGTGAGTGCCCCCTGCAGAACCAGGCGCTCGCCCACGGCCGCAGCGACTCCCGCTTCCACGAGCACAAGCGGACGTTCCCGAAGCCGATCAACATCTCCACGCAGGTGCTGCTCGACCGCGAACGCTGCGTGCTCTGCCAGCGCTGCACCCGGTTCTCCGCGCAGATCGCCGGCGACCCGTTCATCGAGCTGCTCGAACGCGGTGCGCACCAGCAGATCGGCATTGCCGAGGAGAAGCCGTTCCAGAGCTACTTCTCCGGCAACACGATCCAGATCTGCCCGGTCGGCGCGCTGACGTCGGCGGCTTACCGCTTCCGCGCCCGGCCGTTCGACCTCGTGTCGACGCCGAGCGTGTGCGAGCACTGCTCCTCCGGTTGCGCCGAGCGCACCGACTGGCGGCGCGGCAAGGTGCAGCGCAAGCTCGCCGGTGACGACCCGCAGGTCAACGAGGAGTGGATCTGCGACAAGGGCCGGTTCGCCTTCCGCTACGCCACCGCTGACGACCGCATCACGCGGCCGTTGGTGCGCGACGCCGAGACCGGTGAGCTGCGCGAGTCCTCGTGGACCGAGGCGCTGCAGGTCGCGGCGGCTGGTCTGACGGCGGCGCGCGACGCGAACGGCGTCGGCGTGCTGACCGGTGGCCGGCTGACCGTCGAGGACGCCTACGCGTACTCGAAGTTCGCCCGGATCGCGTTGCACACCAACGACATCGACTTCCGCGCCCGGCCGCACAGCGCCGAGGAGCTGGAGTTCCTGTCGAGCACGACGGTGTTCACGAACCCGGACAACGGCGTCACCTTCCAGGGCATCGAGAAGGCACCGGCCGCGTTGCTGGTCGCGTTCGAGCCCGAGGAAGAGGCTCCGATCGTCTTCCTGCGCCTGCGCAAGGCCGCTCGCACCGGCAAGACCAAGGTCTTCCACCTCGGCCAGTTCACCACCCCGGCCGTCGAGAAGACCCTCGGCACGCTGCTCGCCTGCGTGCCCGGTGCCGAGGCGAACGCGCTGAACGCGTTGGCGGAGCACGCTTCCGACGTCGTCGAGCTGCTGGGCAAGCCGGGTGCGGTGATCCTCGTCGGCGAGCGCGCCGCCGAGATCCCCGGCGCGTTCACCGCGGTCGCGAGGCTGGCGGAGCGCACGGGTGCCCAGGTCGCGTGGATCCCGCGCCGTGCCGGTGAGCGCGGTGCGCTCGCGGTCGGTGCCGTCCCGAACCTGCTGCCCGGCGGTCGCCACGTCGCGAACGCGTCGGCGCGCACCGAGGTCGAGCGCACCTGGGGCGTCGAGGAGGGCTCGCTGCCCGCGACGCCCGGCCGCGACACCACCGGAATCCTGGAGGCGGCCGCGAACGGTCAGCTGTCCGGCCTGGTGGTCGGCGGCGTCGACCCGTTCGACCTGCCCGACCCCGCGCTCGCCGAGAAGGCGTTGGCGGAGGCCGGTTTCGTGGTGAGCCTGGAGCTGCGGCCGAGCGCGGTCACCGCGCACGCGGACGTCGTGCTCCCGATCGCCCCGGCGGTCGAGAAGTCCGGCAGCTACCTCAACTGGGAGGGCCGCCGCCGCGACTTCGGCACCACGCTCGAAGGCACCGGCGCGCTGCCGGACTGCCGCGTGCTCGACACCCTCGCGGTGGAGATGGACGCGGACCTGTTCACGCAGACCGCTGCCGCTTCGGCTGCCGACCTGGCCCGTCTCGGAGAAGGCGCACCGAGCGGTTCCTCGCTCAACGTCGCCGCGCCGCTGCAGTCGCCGGCCGGTGCCGGCAAGGCAGTGCTCGCCACGTGGCACCGCCTGATCGGCAACGGCTCGCTGCAGGCCGACGAGCCGCACCTCGCCGGCACGGCTCGCCCGGTCGTCGCCAAGGTCGCGGAGGCCACCGCGCAGCAGTTCGGTCTGAACGGCACGGTCACCGTGTCCACCGACCGCGGCGCGATCACGCTGCCGGTCGAGACCGACGACCTGCCCGAGGGCGTCATCTGGCTGCCCACCAACTCGGGTGACGTGACCGTCCGCGCCACGCTCGGTGCGGGCCACGGCTCGATCGTCTCCGTCAGCGGAGGGAAGTCATGACGTCGTACTTCTTGGCGGACAACGGCGACACCGCCAAGCTCCTCGCGGACGACCCGATCTGGCTGGTCCTGATCAAGGTCGTCGGGATCTTCGCGTTCCTCGTGGTCATGACCCTGTTCATGATCAACTGGGAACGCAAGGTCGTCGCGCGGATGCAGCACCGCCCCGGCCCGAACCGCGTCGGCCCCAACGGCTGGCTGCAGTCGCTCGCGGACGGTCTGAAGCTCGCGTTCAAGGAGGACATCCGCCCGGTCCTCGCGGACAAGTGGGTGTTCTTCCTCGCGCCGGTGATCTCGTGCATCCCCGCGTTCCTCGCGTTCTCGGTGATCCCGCTCGCGGGTGAGGTCAACCTGTTCGGCCAGCAGACCGCGCTGCAGCTCGTCGACCTCCCCGTCGGCGTGCTGGTGGTGCTGGCCTGTTCGTCGCTCGGCGTCTACGGCATCGTGCTGTCCGGCTGGGCCTCCGGCTCGCCGTACCCGCTGCTCGGCGCACTGCGGTCGGCCGCGCAGGTGATCTCCTACGAGATCGCGATGGGCCTGTCGATCGTCGCGGTGATCATGTTCACCGGCTCGATGTCGACCGGTGACATCGTGAACGCGCAGGCGAACATGGTGCTCGGCGGCGCGATTCCCGGCTGGTTCGGCATCCTGCTGTTCCCCAGCTTCGTGATCTACGCGGTGTCGATGGTCGGCGAGACCAACCGCGCCCCGTTCGACCTCCCCGAGGCCGAGTCGGAGCTCGTCGGTGGTTTCCACACGGAGTACAGCTCGCTGAAGTTCGCGCTGTTCTTCCTCGCCGAGTACGTCAACATGGTCACCGTCTCGGCGCTCGCGACCACGCTCTTCCTCGGCGGCTACAAGGCACCGTGGAGCGGCGAGTTCATGAACACCGGCTGGTGGGGCCTGCTCTGGTTCATCGGCAAGACGCTGTTCTTCCTGTTCATCTTCATCTGGCTGCGCGGCACGCTTCCCCGCCTGCGCTACGACCAGTTCATGAAGCTGGGCTGGAAGGTGCTCGTGCCGACCAGCCTCGTGTGGATCATGGCCGTCGCGGTCATCCGCACCGGTGCGATCCAGCAGCTCTCCACGGCACAACGGCTCATCGCGCTCGGCGTGATCGTCGGCCTCGTGCTGCTGGTCTCGTTCCTGCTGCCGGACAAGAAGGTCCAGGACACCAAGGGCGTTCCGCTCGCGGGTTCCGGCTTCCCCGTGCCGCCGCTCGATCTCGCTGTCCCCAAGGCCGCGCCCAAGCGCAAGGTCAAGGTCGCCAACATCCCCAAGGAAACGGCAGCCGTTACCACCGGTAAGGAGGCTGAGTAGGGATGTTCGAGTCCCTCAAAGGCTTCGGCGTCACCTTCGGCACCATGTTCAAGAAGGTGGTGACGGAGGAGTACCCCGAGGTCAAGAAGGTGACCGCGCCGCGGTTCCACGGCCGTCACCAGCTGAACAGGCACCCGGACGGGCTGGAGAAGTGCGTCGGCTGCGAGCTGTGCGCGTGGGCCTGCCCCGCGGACGCGATCTTCGTCGAAGGTGGCAACAACACCGACGAGGAGCGCTACTCGCCCGGTGAGCGGTACGGCGCCGACTACCAGATCAACTACCTGCGCTGCATCGGCTGCGGCCTGTGCATCGAGGCGTGCCCGACCCGTTCGCTCACGATGACGAACGAGTACGAGCTCGCCGACGACAACCGCCAGGACCTGATCTTCACGAAGGAGGACCTGCTCGCTCCACTGCTGCCCGGCATGGAGCAGCCGCCGCACCCGATGCGGCTCGGCGACCACGAGCAGGACTACTACGTGAACGGCCCGCAGCTGGCGAAGGAGGCTCAGCAGTGAGCCTCCTCGTAAGCCTTCTGGCGCAGCAGCCGGAGCCCGTGCAGAAGGTGGTCGACACCGTCACCACCGGCGAGGCCATCGCGTTCTGGGTCCTCGGCCCGCTCGCGCTGGCCGGCGCGCTCGGCATGCTCTTCGCGCGCAACGCGGTCCACTCCGCGCTGTGGCTCGTCGTGACGATGCTCAGCCTCGGTGTGCTGTACATGATCCAGCAGGCGCCGTTCCTCGGCTTCGTGCAGATCATCGTCTACACCGGCGCGATCATGATGCTGTTCCTGTTCGTGCTCATGATGGTCGGCCGCGACAGTTCGGACTCCGTGGTCGAGGTCATTCGCGGGCAACGACTCGCCGCGGCGTTGCTCGGCATCGGGTTCGCCGTCCTCATGGTCGGTTCCGTCGCCCGCGCGCTCACCTCGGTCGAGCCCGCCGGTCTCGCGGAGGCCAACACCACGAACGGCGGCAACGTCGCCAACATCGGCCAGAAGCTCTTCACGGACTACCTGTTCCCGTTCGAGCTCACCTCGGCCCTGCTGATCACCGCCGCCCTCGGCGCGATGATCCTGGCGTTCGTCGGCCGCGACGGGAAGCCCGCCCGCAAGACGCAGAAGGAACTCGTCGAGGAGCGCTTCCAGGAGTTCAAGCGGGTCGGTTCCATCCCCGGCCCCGGCGTCTTCGCCACCGCGAACTCGGTGGCCACCCCCGCACTGCTGCCCGACGGCAGCGTGTCGGAGGAGTCGCTGTTCGAGGTCATCGAGGCGACCGACAAGTCCGTGCTCTCGGACGACGTCGCCGAGGTCGCGGGCACCGCGCACGAGGCCGACGCGCACGCGCTCAAGGGAAGTGAGTCGTGACTCCCACGTACTACCTGCTGCTGTCGGCACTGCTGTTCAGCATCGGCGCCGTTGGTGTTCTCGTGCGCCGCAACGCGATCGTGGTCTTCATGTGCGTCGAGCTCATGCTCAACGCGGTCAACCTGAGCCTCGTGACGTTCGCGCGGATCAACGGCTCGCTCGACGGTCAGGTGATGGCGTTCTTCGTGATGGTCGTCGCCGCGGCGGAGGTCGTGGTCGGCCTCGCGATCATCATGTCCATCTTCCGCACGCGTCGCTCGGCCTCGGTCGACGACTCGAACCTGCTGAAGTACTGAGGGGTCACCGGTGACGGAACCTGTTGTCGCCAGCGGGGTCGCGAGCTTCGCCTGGTTGTTGTTGGCGCTGCCCGCGTTCGGCGCGGCGGTGCTGCTGGTCGGTGGCAAGCGCACCGACAAGTGGGGCCACCTGCTCGGCTGCGCGACGCTCCTGGCGTCGTTCGGCTACGGACTCGCGCTGTTCTTCTCGACCCTCGGCCACTCGAACGCCGAGGAGCGGGTGCAGAACCTGCACCTGTTCAACTGGGTCGACATCAACGCGCTGACCGTCGAGTTCGGACTGCGGATCGACCCGCTGTCGCTGACGTTCGTGCTGCTGATCACCGGTGTGGGCTCGCTGATCCACATCTACTCGATCGGCTACATGGCGCACGAGGAAGGCAGGCGGAAGTTCTTCGCCTACCTGAACCTCTTCGTCGCGGCGATGCTCCTGCTGGTGCTGGGCAACGGTTTCGTGACCCTGTACTTCGGCTGGGAGGGCGTCGGTCTCGCCTCGTACCTGCTGATCGGCTGGTACCAGTACAAGCCGGAAGCGGCGTCGGCGGCCAAGAAGGCCTTCCTGATGAACCGCGTCGGTGACCTGGGCCTCGCCATCGCGATCTTCCTGATGTTCAACCGGCTCGGGACCACGCAGTACACCGAGGTCTTCAGCCGGGTCGGCGAGTTCTCGGGTGCCGAGGTCCTCGCGATCACGCTGCTGCTGCTCCTGGGTGCCTGCGGCAAGTCCGGTCAGTTCCCGCTGCAGGCCTGGTTGCCGGACGCCATGGCCGGCCCGACCCCGGTGTCCGCCCTGATTCACGCGGCAACGATGGTCACGGCGGGCGTGTACCTGATCGCCCGCTCCAACCCGCTGTACAACCTCAGCGCGGACGGCCGCCTGGTCGTGATGATCATCGGTGGCGTCACGCTGCTGATCGGTTGCATCATCGGTTGCGCCTACGACGACTTCAAGAAAGTCCTGGCGTACTCGACGGTCTCGCAGATCGGTTACATGATCCTCGCGGTGGGCCTCGGCCCGGTCGGCTACGCGCTCGGCATCATGCACCTGCTGACGCACGGTTTCTTCAAGGCAGGGCTCTTCCTCGGTGCCGGTTCGGTCATGCACGGCATGAACGACGAGGGCAACATCCGGCGGATGGGCGGCCTGGCGAAGTACCTGCCGGTCACGTTCGTCACCTGGACGCTCGGCTACCTCGCGCTGATCGGCATCCCGCCGTTCGCGGGCTACTTCTCGAAGGACGCCATCATCGCGGCGGCGTTCACCGGTGAGGGCTGGCGGCCGTACGTCTTCGGCGGTGTCGCACTGCTCGGTGCCGCGCTGACCGCGTTCTACATGACGCGCCTGCTGATCCTCGTCTTCCTGGGCAAGCCCCGCTGGAAGGAGCTCAAGTCCGAGGACGGCCGCGAGTACCACCCGCACGAGTCCCCGCTGTCGATGACCATCCCGATGATCATCCTGGCGGTCGGCTCGATCGGTGGCGGCTGGTTCCTCTCGTCCGGTGGGCGTCTGGCCGGCTGGCTGGAGCCCTCGCTGGGTGAGCTCAAGGAAGAGCACGGCGTCGTTTCGCACGGCATGGTCGGCATCCTGACCGTGGCTCTCGCGGTGGTTGGTGCAGGCCTCGCGTTCCTGCTCTTCGCTCGCGGCAAGCAGCCGGTCGAGCGGCCGCTGCGGGTGTCGTTCCCGGTGCGCGCCGCCCGTGCGGACCTCTACGGCAACGCACTCAACGAGGCCCTCTTCGCGCGGCCGGGCACATGGCTCACCCGCGCGCTGGTGTTCCTCGACCTGAAGGGCGTCGACGGTGCCGTCAACGGCATGGCGGCGCTGCTCGGTGGTAGCTCCGGCCGGTTGCGCAGGCTGCAGACCGGGTTCGTCCGCTCCTACGCACTGTCCATGCTGCTGGGCTCGATCTTCGTGCTCGGGGCGCTCCTGGTGGTGAGGTTCTCGTGACCTGGGTTCTGATCGCACTGCTGGTGGTGCCGCTGGTCGGCGCGCTCGCGGTGACGTTCCTGCGCAAGGACGACGCGAAGGCCAAGCTCGTCGCACTGGCGTTCTCGGTCGTCGAGCTCGTGCTCGCCGTTCTGCTGTGGACTGCTTACAAGCCTTCTGGCGACCGGATCCAGCTCGCGTTCGGTGTGGACTGGATTCCGGCGTTCGGTGTTCGCCTGTCGTTCGGCATCGACGGCATCGCGCTCGTGATGATCGCGGTGATCGCGCTGCTGATCCCGCTGGTGATCGGTGCCGGCTGGACGGAGAAGCTGCCCGCCGGCCGTTCGCAGGGCGGGTACCTCGCGCTGATCCTGGTGCAGGAGGCCGTGACGGTCGCGGTGTTCGCCGCCACCGACGTCTTCCTGTTCTACGTGCTGTTCGAGGTCATGCTGATCCCGATGTACTTCCTGATCGGCGGCTACGGCGGCGCGCGCAGGCAGTACGCGGCGGTCAAGTTCTTCCTCTACTCGTTCCTCGGCGGCCTGATCATGCTGGCCTCCGCGATCGGCGCCTACGCGATGGCGTCGGACGAGCTGGGCAAGGGCACGTTCGACTGGGCGACCCTGGTGAAGGTGGTCAGCGACGCCGACGCGACGACGCAGACCTGGCTGTTCCTCGGCTTCTTCCTGGCGTTCGCGATCAAGGCGCCACTCGTGCCGTTCCACACCTGGCTGCCCGACGCGGCCGCCGAGGCGCCCATCGGCGTCACGGTGATCGTCGTCGGCATCCTGGACAAGGTCGGCACGTTCGGCATGCTGCGCTACCTGCTGCCGATGTTCCCGACGGCGTCCAAGAACCTGGCGCCGCTCGTGCTCGTGCTCGCGGTAGCCGGTGTCCTTTATGGATCGCTGCTCGCCACGGGCCAGCGGGACATGAAGCGGTTCCTGGCCTACGTCTCGATCGCCCACTTCGGCTTCATCGCGCTCGGCATCTTCTCGTTCACGTCGCAGGCAGGCGTGGGCTCGGTGTCGTACATGCTCAACCACTCGATCTCGACCGGCATGCTGATCCTGGTGATCGGCATGGTGATCGCGCGCGGTGGTTCGTCGCAGATCTCCGACTACGGCGGCATGTCGAAGGTGGCGCCGCTGCTCGCCGGCATGCTGCTGCTGTCCGGTCTGACCACGCTGTCGCTGCCGGGCACGAACTCGTTCGTCTCCGAGTTCCTGGTGCTGATCGGCTCGTTCCCGACGCAGCCGGTCGCAACGATCCTCGCGACGGTCGGCATGGTGCTCGCGGCGCTCTACGTGCTGTGGCTCTACCAGCGGATGATGACCGGCCCGCTGCGTGGCGACGCCCTCGTCGGCGCCGCCTCCGGTCCGGGTGCCGTGGGCGACCCGGAGACGAAGACCACGATCGGCGACCTGAACAAGCGCGAGATCGCGGTCCTCGCACCGCTCGTTGTCATCGTGCTGGCGCTCGGGTTCTACCCGCAGCCGGTGCTCGACGTCATCACCCCGACTGTCGGGGCGACGCTGACCGAGGTCGGCGTGACCGACCCGGTCTCCGTGCAGGAAGGCAAGTGACGTGAACCTTCTCGTCGCTCAGGCGCAGCAGTTCGAGGCGCCGGAGATCCTCTACGGTGCGATCGCGCCGGTGCTGATCGTGCTCGGCGCGGCCTGCGTCAGCGTGTTGCTGGAAGCGTTGCTGCCCAAGCACCAGCGGTGGGCGGTGCAGCTCGTGCTGTCGCTCGTCACGCTGGTCGCGGCGACCGCGGCGCTGATCTTCTACGCCACGTCGGATCGCCCGGAGCAGGGCGTGGCGACGCTGGCGGGGACGATCGCGGTCGACTCGCCGTCGCTGTTCCTGTGGGCCACGTTGCTGGTGCTGGCGTTCGGGTCGATCCTGCTGATCGCGGACCGCTCGGTGGAGCCGGGTGGCGTGTTCGTGGCCCAGGCCGCGATCCGTCCGGGCACCATCCAGGACCGCGCTCAGGCGACGAAGACCGGCATGCAGACCGAGGTCTTCCCGCTCACGCTGTTCGCGCTCGGCGGCATGATGACGTTCGTCGCGTCGAACGACCTGCTGACGATGTTCATCGCGCTGGAAGTCCTGTCGCTGCCGCTGTACCTGCTGTGCGGCCTGGCTCGCCGCCGTCGCCTGCTCTCGCAGGAAGCGGCCGTGAAGTACTTCCTGCTCGGTGCGTTCGCCTCCGCGTTCTTCCTGTACGGCATCGCCCTGCTGTACGGCTACGCGGGCTCGGTGAAGCTCTCGGCGATCGCCTCCGCGGCCGCCGGCACGGACCGCTCGGACACGCTGCTGTTCGCGGGCTTCGGCCTGCTGGTGGTGGGTCTGCTGTTCAAGGCCGCGGTCGGCCCGTTCCACGCCTGGACCCCGGACGTGTACCAGGGCGCGCCGACGCCGGTGACGGCGTTCATGGCAGCGTGCACCAAGGTCGCCGCGTTCGGCGGCATCCTGCGCGTGCTCACGGTGGCGTTCGAGAACACGCAGTGGGAGTGGCGCGGTGTGCTCTACGGCGTCGCGGTCGTGTCGATGGTGATCGGCGCGATCCTGGGTCTCACGCAGACCGACGTGAAGCGCATGATCGCGTACTCGTCGGTGGCGCACGCGGGCTTCCTGCTGATCGGTTCGATCGCGCTGGTGCCTGGTGGCGCCGGCGTGAGCGCGACCATGTTCTACCTGCTGGCGTACGGCTTCACCACGATCGCCGCGTTCGGCATCGTGTCGCTGGTCCGCAACTCGGACGGCGAGGCGACGCACCTGTCGCAGTGGGCCGGTCTCGCGAAGCGGTCGCCGATCGTGGCGGGCGTCTTCACGTTCCTGCTGCTGGCGCTGGCCGGCATCCCGCTGACGTCCGGCTTCATCGGCAAGTTCGTCGTGTTCAGCGCGGCGATCGAGGCCGGTCTGACGCCGCTCGTGGTGATCGCCCTGGTGGCCTCGGCCGTCGCGGCGTTCTTCTACCTGCGGGTGATCGTGCTGATGTACTTCAGCGACCCGGCGCCGGACGGCCCGACCGTCAGCGTGCCCGGCGCGTTCACCACGATCGCGATCACGTTGGGTGCCGTCGTGACCCTGGTGCTGGGGTTGTGGCCCACGTTCGTGCTCGATTGGGCGGGTACCGGCACCTTCCTCAGCTAGGTGTACGTAGTCTGCTGGTGTGACCAGTAGCGAGCATGAGGGACCGGGGTTCGCGTTGGTGGACCCCGTGCTCAACCAGCTAGTCCAGGACGGCCTGGCCGAGGTGGAGCGCAACCTGCACGACGTCGTGCAGAGCGAGTTCGCCCCGGTGACGGAAACCTCGCTTCACCTTGTGGAGGCGGGCGGAAAGCGGATCCGCCCGCTCTTCACACTGCTCGCCTCCCAGTTCGGTGAGGACTGGGACCGCGAGAAGGTCATCAAGGCCGCCACTGTGGTCGAGCTCACACACCTCGCCACGCTGTACCACGACGACGTCATGGACGAGGCGACCATGCGGCGCGGCGCGGCCTCCGCGAACGCCAAGTGGGACAACAGCATCGCGATCCTGACGGGTGACTTCCTGTTCGCCCACGCGTCGCGGCTGACCGCGGATCTGGGGACCGACGCGGCGCGGATCATCGCGGAGACCTTCTCGGTCCTGGTGACCGGCCAGATGCGCGAGACCGTCGGCCCGAAGCCCGGCGAGGACCCGATCTCCCACTACCTCAAGGTGATCGAGGAGAAGACGGGCGTGCTGATCGCCACCGCGGCGCGGTTCGGCGGCATGTTCTCCGACGCCACCGAGGAGCAGACGGACGCCCTGCGCCGGTACGCCGACGTGATCGGCGCGGCGTTCCAGATCTCCGACGACGTCATCGACATCGCCTCGCCGTCGATCGAGTCCGGCAAGACGCCGGGCACGGACCTGCGCGAGGGCGTGAAGACGCTGCCGATGCTCTACGCGCTCGCGGACCCGTCCGAGACGCGGCTGGCCGAGCTGCTCGCAGGCCCGATCTCCGACGACGAGCTGGTGGACGAGGCGCTGACGTTGCTGCGCAAGTCCGTGGGCATCGAGCGTTCGCGCGAGACGCTCGACGAGTACGTCGACAGGGCTCGCACGGAGCTCGGGAAGCTGCCGCCGTGCGGTGCCCGTGACGCCCTCGAAGAGCTCGCCGTCTACGTGGTGGCGCGGTCTCACTGAGCCAGTTGGACCGGCGCGAGCACCTGCTTGCGCCGGTACCGCAGCGCGTCGGTGACGAAGATCGCCAGCGCCAGCCAGACGAGCCCGAACCCGATCCACCTGCTGGGTGGCATGGGTTCGTGCACGACGAACACGCCCCAGAGGAACTGCAGGACCGGTGCGAGGTACTGCAGCATGCCCATGGTGGTCAGCGGAATCCGTTGTGCCCCAGCGCCGAACAGCAACAGCGGCACCACCGTGATGATGCCCGTGCTGAGGATCAGCAGCGTGTGGCCGGTGCCTGCCGTCGTGAACGTGTTCGCGCTGCCGAGTGTGAGCAGGTACACGAGCGCGATCGGGGCGATCACCATGTTCTCCGCGGTGAGGCTGGAGATCGCGTCGAGCGGGACTTTCTTCTTCAGCAGCCCGTAAAAGCCGAACGACACGGCCAGGATCAGCGAGATCACCGGCAGCCGTCCGTAGTCGACGGTGAGCACGATCACAGCCGCGACGACGACGCCGATCGCGATCACCTGACCGAGACGCAATCGTTCCTTGAGGAAGATCATGCCCAGTGCCACGCTCACCAACGGGTTGATGAAGTAGCCCAGCGCCGCCTCGACGACGTGCTTGGTGTTGACGGCGTAGATGTAGGTGCCCCAGTTCACCGTGATCAACACCGCCGCGGCGGTAACGATGAGCCAGCCTTTTCCTGATAAATCAAGGAAAGGACGCCACCGCCTGAGGATCACGACGGCGATGGCGAGCGTCACGAACGACCAGACGATCCGGTGTGCGAGCACCTCGACCGGCTGGGCGGGTACGAGGAGTGGCCAGTACGCCGGGAACAGGCCCCAAAGGACGTAGGCGAGTACGCCGTAGGTGACGCCTCGCCCCTGGGTGTGAACTTCTGGCGAAGAGAGCGAAGAAGTCGTCAGAGGCGGCACAAAATGCCACTCTACGCTGGCGTTTCCTCCGGATATTTGCGCCGAACGGCGTAGTGACGGAGCATCATCAAAGGCACTGTAGTTTGGCCGTGCTCACCCTTCCGAGTGAGTAGGGACCGAGTGTGGTCGTAGAAGGGGCTTACCCGTGAATGTCTTCGGGCAGGTCTGGCTGTGGAGTCTGCTGGCGTTCGCCGCGGGAGTCGGGCTCACGTGGCTGGTGTGGGTCCGACCCGCACGCAAGCAGGTAGCCGACCTCGAAGATCAACTTCTGGACGCACGCCGGTCCGCCCCGCCCATCGCGACGGTGACCCGCGACGACGACTTCGAGGTCGACGAGTGGGACGACACCCCGCCGCGGTCGTTGAGCGACGAGGTGCTGCACCCGCCGACGCCCGCGCCGTTCCCCGTTCCGGCGCCCACGCCCGCACCCGCGCCGTACTCGGAGCCTCCTGCCTACTTCGGTGAGCCGGTCGCACCCGTCGTGGCCGAAGAGCCCGAGCCGGAACCCGAGCCCGTCGTCGAAGAGCCCGTCGTGCAGGAGCCGGTCACGCCGGTCCGCCAGTACATGGAGGCGGACGAGGCGCAGCGCCGGTTCGAGGAGCAGCTCGCCGAGCAGCGCGCGCTCGCCGAGGCCGACGACGACCGCCCGCGTTCCCTCTTCGAGCGCCTGACTCCGGAGGACGTGCCGGAGGAGACCCCGGCCGAGATGACGACGGTGCTGTCGCAGTCCGGCCTGGAGGCCGCCGACTTCGACGACGAGCCCGAGCTCCCGGCCGAGCAGACGGGCGTCCTGCCCGCCATCGTGGAGCCGGTCGCCGAGGTGGCGCCGCCCGTCGTCGAGCCGACCGCGCCCGCCGAGGTCGACGAGCACGGCGACTTCATCTACCAGCCGCGCGAGGTCTGGGCGGAACAGGAGCAGGAAGCCTTCCTCGACGAGGCCGCCGAGCAGGAGGACGAGCCCACCCGCTCCGAGCAGACCACGTTCATCGCGGTCGAGCAGAGCTCCTGGCCCGCCAACGACCTCACCGGCGAGTACCCCGGCCTGCGCGACGAGATCTCAGGCCAGCTGGACGGTTTCGTCGAACCGGAGTCGCCCGCCGAGCAGACCATGGTCGAGCCGCTCGACCTGGACGCCCCGCACGTCCGCAACGGCGTCTTCGAGAGCACGCTCGCCGAGGAGCAGGGCTTCACCGAGCCCGAACCCGCCTCCGAGCCCGCGCACGCCCGTCGTGAGCCGCTCGAGCCCGAGGTCTTCGACCAGGACGACTACGCCGAGCAGGCCGAGTACGTCGAGACTCACGAAGAGCACGCCGAGTACGCCGAGCCCGAGGTCCACGCCGAAACCGCCGGTTACGCCCAGCCTGTCGAGTACGCCGAGCCCGAGCCCGCCGACCACCCGGCGCCCTCTGGCCGTCCCGACTTCGACGGCTACGCCGAGCCCGCCCGCCCCGAGTACTCCCAGCCCGTCGGGTACGTCGAGCCCTTCAGCACCCCCGGCGCCCCCGCACCGGCTCCCTTCTCCGCGTTCGGCGCCCCGCCCGAGACGGAGCTGGAGACCACGGGCCGCCAGCCCCGTGCCGTAGCCGGCGCGTTCCACCACGCCGTGGAGACGCCCGAAGCACCCAAGCCCGAGCCGGTCGCCGACCGCCCGCGCTCCCTCTTCGAGCCGCTCCTGGACGCCGACGAGCCGTTGCCCGCACTGGGCCAGACCCGCCAGCTCCCGGACACGACCAACGACCAGCCGTTCGTGCCGAAGTTCGTGCCGAGCGACGAGCCGTTGCTGGCCGCACCGCCGGAGCCCGAGCCGGAGATCTTCGAGCCGGTCCAGGCCGACCTGCCTGCGCGGGTGACCGAGGCCGGCCTGCCGATCCGCGAGGCCCGCCGCACCACCCAGCAGCGCCAGCAGAGCTTCAGCGCGTTCGCCGCCTTCGAACAGCCGAAGGAAGCCCCACCCGCCCCCGCCCCGGCCGCAGCCCTCCCGTCCCGCCCGCGTCCTGTCGGATTTTCGCCGTCCACGGGCGGCCGTCCCAACGGCGCAGCGGCTCCGGGATCGTCGAGGTTCCAGCAGCCTGAGGGCTTCAACCCGCGCTCCCCGTTCGGTCCCGGCTCGGTGCTGCCCAAGTCGGACGGCCACGCACCGGCCGCGGACTTCGCGGTGAAGGCCACGCTGACCGGCCGCCGCTATTACACGGAAGGTTCGGCCAATTTCGGCGAAACACGCGCCGATGTCTGGTTCCGCACCGAAGCCGACGCCGAAAAAGCGGGGTTCCGACCGGCACCATGACCGGGAAGACCGGGAATCGTGCCCAAATGGAACGCTGTTCTGGCGGGGTCTGACCAGCGGCGATAGCGTCGGCTCATGTCTTCCGAGCTGGCGAAATCGCAGATCTCATCGACCATTGTGGATTCGATCGAGAATCTGAAGGGCACCCACCACGGCTTCCGTCGCGCCCACGCCCGAGGCTTCGTGTACGAAGCCGTCTTCACGCCGAGCGGGGCCGCGGCACCGTTCACGACGGCCCCGCACCTGCAGGGCGAACCGGTGCGCGCCACCGTCCGGTTCTCGCACACCGACGCCAACCCGCACGCGGCGGACGCCGACCGCGCGGTGCGAGGCTTCGCGACCAAGTTCCACCTCGCCGACGGCACCAACACCGACCTGGTGATGGTGAGCGTGGAGCGCTTCGTAGCCGCCACCCCCGAGGAGTTCGTGGAGTTCATCAAGGCGGCCAAAGCGGACACCGACGCCCAAGACCCGTCCGTCCCGCACATCAAGTCGTTCGTAGGAGCCCATCCCTCCGTGGGCCCCGCGCTGGTAGCGGCCAAGACCATCGCCATCCCGGTCTCGTACGCCACGACGCAGTACTGGGCGATCCACGCCTTCCTGTGGCGGGACGCCTCAGGTGTCGTGCGTCCGATCCGCTACTCGTGGATCCCGGAAGCGGGCATCGTCAACGCCGACGACTCCGCCTCGTGGACCCCGCACCACCTGACCGAGGAACTGCGCGACCGCCTGCCCATCGCCTTCACACTCCAGGTGACGTTCGGCGAGCCAGGCGACCCGACCCACGACTCGACCGTCGCCTGGCCGGCCGACCGCAAGACGATCGACGCCGGCCGCATCGAGATCACCAAGGAGTCGCCGGACCAGGACCACTGGCAGTCCCAGGTGTTCGACCCGACCTCGCTGGTGGACGGCATCGAGCCGTCGGACGACCCGGTCCTGGCCGCGCGCAGCACGATCTACGCGGTCTCCTACGACCGCCGCTCGCACCAGCGCTGACGCCAAAGGCTGCAGACACGGTCATGTGAAGGAGCCCCCCGGGCGATGTTCTCGCCGCCGGGGGCCTCTTCTCGTTCCACATATGTTCCAGAGGCAGCCGCAGACGGTCGCAGTCAGTGACCTGTCGATGAACCTGACACATCCTTCGCGAAGGCGGAATCCTTACCCGCAATCAGCGGTGGGCCGCTGACTGAAACTGTGCCATTACGCGCGAGGGTTCCGTCCTCGTCCTCGGTATTCGATGATGTCGAACGTGTCCGACTGAGTCGAAACCACGACCCCCGAACACCGAGAAAGTCGCTGAACAGGCGGAGAAAATCTGGAGTCAGGTAAGAAACGGTAACAACAAGGGCGGATAGAAATAGTGCCGCGAAGAAGCTTGAGGTAAAGTCGTTTCCGCGGTCTTTCAACGAGACGACAAGGCTCATGCCTGTGTTTGCGGATATGGCAAATGCGGCAACCTGGAGCAAGCTCTGCTTCCGAACTGCCGCAACCGCAGCGAAGAGTGCGATAACCAAAGCGGCGCAGACACCGTAACCGTGAGCGTTGCTGAGGTTCTCGTTCAGGCGGTAGTAGTAGCCATCACGGTCGACGGTGAACCATCCAGGTCCCGTTGAAGGGGATGGGCTTGCTACAAAATCGGAGACAGACGGCAAGCGGATCATGACATCTTGAAAGATCGGCATGATCCACAGCCCGCCGATCACGGCCCCAAGAATCAGGGAGGCTAGGCAGAATCGAACCAGCGGCATCGTAACGCTTGAGTTCGCGCCAACGGTCATGTTCTCAACGACTACGAGCACAAGCAGGGCAATCAGCGAACCGATCAGCACGATCGGAGCGGATATGGTCAGCAGATCTGAGATCTTGTTGATCGCTATGCCGCCAACCAGGATTGCCATCACCTTGAGCCCGGTTGCCTGCTGTGGGCTCAATCACCTTTTCTCCTGCACCAGGGTCGTCACCTATTTCTAGAGCAAATTAGTCGAGACGCTTCGGTGGCCTGTAGACATGTCCACGCCGCGAGCGACATTCCTCATGGCGTGAACTAGGGGCGTGTCTCCCTTGTTCTCTGGGGCGCTCGACGCGAAGCAGGGACTGTGCAGCACCCTACTTCCTGTCGACGCCTGCCGGCCGTAAGTACTTCGCTGATCTTCTGATGCCGGCGTTGCGTGTCCGCCAGATGTGCCGTGTCCGACCTATGTGTTTCCGAATGGCCGGCAGCCCTGGCCCGACGCCGCTCAGCGCAACGCCGATGCTGTACGTCGTGGCTGCGCCAGCGAGCAAAGAGGTCGCCTACTGCTATGGGGTGTGATGCTGATCTTTGATCAGTGAAACGACTGGCAGAACCTCGTTGGAACCGCCACGAGATATTCCTGGTCATCGTTCCAGGGCTGATTGTCGAGCGATGCTATTGAGAGCCGTTTGTGGTCGACCGGTCGTTCGGTGCTGATCTTGCCGGTTGCGGTGCTTGGGTTTGCGCATCGCACAACCCGTACGGAACCACCGGTGTTCGTCCGGCACGCGTTGCAGCTCAAGGAGTCTCAAACGGCGAAAGGCCCGCCAGCAACGTGCTGGCGGGCCTTTCACGCAAGCGTTCTCTAGCCGACCACGGTCCAGGTGTCCTTGCCGTGCAACAGCTTGCCCAGGTCCGCGGCCTTCGAGGACTTGGCCTCGTTGACCTGCGCCCGCGCGCTGTCGTCGTACGTCGGCCTGTCCGCGCGCCGGAACACACCGGTGACGGTGTGCGAGAGGTCCTGCGTCGACAGCCGCGAGAGCGCGAAGGACAGGTTCAGGTCCGACGCGTCGTGGATGACGATGTCCGAGGCGTCCACGTCCGCGGACTTCGCGACCGCGAGTCCGAAGCCCTCGCGGATCACGCAGTACTCGCCCTCACGACCGAAGCGGATCGGCTCGCCGTCGACGACGTTGATGATGCGGCGAGAAGCCTCGTCCGCGTCCTTCAGCACGTCGAACGCGCCGTCGTTGAAGATCGGGCAGTTCTGGAAGATCTCGACGAGCGCCGAACCGCGGTGCTCGGCCGCTTGGCGCAGCACCGAGGTCAGACCGGCCCTGTCCGAGTCGATCGCGCGACCGACGAACGAGGCCTCCGCGCCCAGTGCCAGCGACACCGGGTTGAACGGGTGGTCCAGCGAGCCGACAGGGGTCGACTTGGTGACCTTGCCTTCCTCGGAGGTCGGCGAGTACTGGCCCTTGGTGAGGCCGTAGATCCGGTTGTTGAACAGCAGGATCTTGAGGTTCACGTTGCGCCGCAACGTGTGGATCAGGTGGTTGCCGCCGATGGACAGCGCGTCGCCGTCACCGGTCACCACCCACACGCTCAGGTCCGGCCGCGACACGGCGAGACCCGTGGCGATGGCCGGCGCACGGCCGTGGATCGAGTGCATGCCGTAGGTGTTCATGTAGTACGGGAAGCGGGACGAGCACCCGATGCCCGAGATGAACACGATGTTCTCGCGCTTGAGACCCAGTGACGGCAGGAACGACTGCACGGCGTTGAGCACCACGTAGTCACCACAACCCGGGCACCAGCGAACTTCCTGGTCCGACTTGTAGTCCTTGGCCGTCTGCTTCTCGTCGGTGGTGGGAACCCCGGTCAGGCCGGGGATTCCGAGGTCGATCGCAGTCACGCCGACACCCCCTTGATCACGTCAGCGAGCACGTCCTGCAGCTCTTCCGCCTTGAACGGCAGGCCCTGCACCTTGGTGTACGACACGGCGTCCACCAGATACTTCGCCCTCAACAGCAACGCCAGCTGGCCCAGGTTCATTTCCGGCACGATCACCTTGTCGTACGACTTGAGCACTTCACCCAGGTTCTTGGGGAACGGGTTGAGGTGCCGCAGGTGCGCGTGCGCGACCGGCAGGCCGAGCTTGCGGACGCGGCGGGCGGCCGCGCCGATCGGGCCGTAGGACGAGCCCCAGCCCACGACCAGCACGCGAGCCTCGCCGCTCGGGTCGTCGACCTCGACGTCGGGGACCTCGATGCCGTCGATCTTCGCCTGGCGCAGGCGGACCATCCGGTCGTGGTTCTCCGGGTCGTACGAGATGTTGCCGGTGATGTCCTGCTTCTCCAGACCGCCGATGCGGTGCTGCAGACCAGGAGTACCGGGCACGGCCCACGGGCGGGCCAGCGTCTCGGGGTCGCGCGAGTACGGCTGGAAGTTCTCCGGGTCCGTCGCGAACTCGACCGTGAGATCGGGCAGCGAGTCGACGTCCGGGATCAGCCACGGCTCGGAACCGTTCGCGACCGCGCCGTCGGAGAGGAACAGCACGGGCGTCCGGTACTTCAGGGCGATCCGGCACGCGTCCATCACGGCGTCGAAGCAGTCCGACGGGGACTGCGGCGCGACGATCGGCACCGGCGACTCGCCGTTGCGGCCGTACATCGCCTGCAGCAGGTCGGCCTGCTCGGTCTTGGTCGGCAGACCGGTGGACGGGCCACCGCGCTGCACGTCGATCACCAGCAGCGGCAGTTCGGTCATCACGGCTAGGCCGATGGTCTCGGACTTCAGCGCGATACCCGGACCCGACGTCGACGTCACGCCGAGCGCACCGCCGTAGGACGCGCCGAGGGCGATGCCGATGCCCGCGATCTCGTCCTCTGCCTGCACCGTGGTGATGTCGAAGTTCTTGTGCTTGCTGAGCTCGTGCAGGATGTCCGACGCCGGCGTGATCGGGTACGTGCCGAGCACGACGGGCAGCTTCGAGCGCTGCGCCGCCGCGACGATGCCGTACGCGGTCGCCGTGTTGCCGGTGATCTGGCGGTAGGTGCCGACGTTGAGCTTCGCGGGCGCCACTTCGTACGTGACGGCGAAGGCCTCGGTCGTCTCGCCGTAGTTCCAGCCGGCGCGGAACGCGAGGACGTTGGCCTCGGCGATGTCCGGCTTCTTCGCGAACTTTTCGCGCAGGAACCGTTCCGTGCCCTCGGTCGGCCGGTGGTACATCCAGGAGAGAAGGCCCAGCGCGAACATGTTCTTCGCGCGCTCGGCGTCCTTCTTGCCGAGTCCGGTCTCCTCCAGCGCGCCGATGGTCAGCGTGGCCATGGCGATCTTGTGGACCTGGAACTTCTCCAGCGACTCGTCCTCGAGCGGGTTCGCGTCGTAGCCGACCTTCGTCAGGTTCCGCTTCGTGAACTCGTCGGTGTTGACGATGAGGATGCCGCCGTCCGGCAGGTCGACGACGTTCGCCTTGAGCGCGGCCGGGTTCATCGCCACGAGCACGTCGGGGCGGTCACCGGGCGTCAGGATGTCGTAGTCGGCGAAGTGGAGCTGGAACGACGAAACGCCGGGGAGGGTGCCCTGGGGTGCGCGGATCTCGGCGGGGAAGTTGGGCTGCGTGGCGAGGTCGTTGCCGAACGCCGCCGCTTCCGACGTGAACCGGTCTCCGGTGAGCTGCATGCCATCACCGGAGTCGCCGGCGAACCGGATCACGACGCGATCCAGCTTGCGGGTCTCAGTGCTCATTCCTACGCCGATACCTCTCTCCAAGGGTGGCTGTGCCCCACATCGAGGGTAGTCGCCAGGACCGCGTGCCAGGCGGGCCGCGTACCACTAGGCGAGACAAACTGTCCCATCTGCCGTACCGGGTCCTTAACTAGACGGTAAGCACAGCACTACCAGCGGATACCCGAATGCGGCACACGTCACCCTCAATACCTGTTACTCAAGGTAACACTTAACGTCCGCTGATCCGAGCCTTCATCTCGGCAAGCCTCGCAGCGAACTCTGGAGTGTCGATCGAAGCGACCTGTGGCCGGAGCTCGGTCTCGACCGCCTCCGCGTGGTCGTGCATTGCATCGGTCGCGCGCATGGTCGCCTTGATGGTCCGCACGAGTGCTCCTGGCGCCTCCGCAGCCGCCTTGGCCAGCTCTTTTGCTACTGCGAGTGGGTCTTCGGCCTTGGCGTAGGCGAGCCCTTTCTCGACCGCTTGGTCGGCGTCCAAGATCTGCCCGAAGAGCGTCATGGCCGTCGCCGTCTGCACGTTGGTGATCTTCTGCAACATCCACGTCATGCCGCCGCCGGGGTGGATTCCGAGCTGTAGGAACCGCGCGTCGAACCGTGCTTTCGGCCCGGCGACCCTGACGTCTGCCGCCAGCGCGAGGTTCAGCCCGGCGCCCACCGCGGCCCCGTTGACGGCCGCGATGGTGGGGATCGTGGCGTTGGCCACGGCGAGGAACCCCCGGTAGATGTTCCTGAGGCCCTCGTCCTTGGAGTTGCCGAGCTGCGTGAGGTCCGCACCGGCGCAGAACGCGGGCGGAGCGCCCGTGATGATCAGCGCGTTGGCGTTCTGCTCCGCCTCCTTGACCTTGTCGTGCAGCTGCTGCGACAGGTCGATCGTCAGTGCGTTGCGCCGGTCCGGATCGTTGATCGTGATCACGGCGACGGAATCGTTGTGCTCCAGCAGAACCTCAGCCATGCGCACTAGGGTGCCAGCGGCCTGTCCAGCAGCCGGGACAGCACCACCGTCGACACCGTCCGGTCGATGATCTCCACCGCCCTCAGTCGTTCCAGTGCCGTCTCCAGATGGTGGATGTCGGCGGCACGGAGATGCACGATCGCGTCCGCGGCCCCAGACACCGTGTAAGCCGCGCTGACCTCGGCCATCGGCTCCAGCCGGTGCTGGATGTCGTGCGGCGCGACGTTGCCCTTGCAGTGCACCTCGACGAACGCCTCGGTGCCCCACCCGAGCGCCTCCGGGTCCACCACCGCCGTGAACCCGCGCAGAACCCCGGTGTCCAGCAGTTTGTCCACCCGCCGCTTCACCGCCGGGGCGCTCAGCCCCACCTCTTTGCCGATCTCCGCGTAGCTGGATCGGGCGTTGGCCATCAGGCACGAAATGATTCGCTGGTCGATGCTGTCCACACGCAACATTCTGCCCTAGTTAACGCAATGTCGCGGCGTTGATCGATGGTCCTCGCGGGATTTACATTTCGATCCATGACCGTATCCATCTCCGGGCCCGGCGAGCCGATCACGCTCGACATCGCCACGCCCCTCGCGCCGACGCGCATGCCGACCACCCGTCGGTACCTCATGTGCCCGCCGACGTACTTCACGGTGGAGTACGCCATCAACCCGTGGATGGATCCCACTCAGCCCACCAGCACCTCGCTGGCGGTGGAGCAGTGGACCGCGTTGAAGGAGACCTACGAGCGCCTGGGCCACGACGTCCAGGTCATCGAACCTGTCGTGGGCTTGCCCGACATGGTCTTCTCGGCCAACAGCGGCACGGTCATCGACGGCCGAGTCCTGGGCTCCCGCTTCCGCGCCGAGCAGCGTTCGGCCGAAGCCGACCACTTCCGCCGCTGGTTCCTGGGCGCCGGCTACAAGTCCGTCGTGATGCCCACCGCGGTGAACGAGGCCGAGGGCGACTTCACCTGGACCGGTCAGTTGCTGTTGGCGGGCACGGGCTTCCGCACCGACCCCGGCGCGCACTCCGAGGCCCAGGAGGTCCTGGGCGTCCCGGTCGTGTCGCTGCAGCTGGTCGACCCGCGCTTCTACCACCTGGACGTCGCGCTCTTCATGCTCGACGACCAGTCCTCCTCGCCTCTGGTGGCCTACTACCCGGAGGCGTTCTCGCCGGGCTCGCAGCAGGTGTTGAGGCGCCTGTTCCCGGACGCCGTGATCGCCAACGACGACGACGCGGTCTGCTTGGGCCTCAACGCAGTGTCCGACGGCAAGCACGTCGTCATGCCGGTCGAAGCGGTGAACCTGGCCGAGCAGGTCGCTCGTCGCGGCTTCGAGCCGGTGTTCGTCGACATCTCAGAACTGCGCAAGTCGGGCGGCGGCCCGAAGTGCTGCACGATGGAACTGCGCGGATAGACCTCGCCCACGCAGTCTGCTTCGAAGGCCCCCGTCAACGACGCCGGGGGCCTTCGTCGTTTTATCCACGTTCCTGCGCGACTACACCCCGCAGGAGGTTCTGGACGAGTTGCGGTCCACCTGGGCCTCACCGAGGAGCGCCCCCAGAAGCCACCTGCCCGGCGGTGACCACGTGGCGTTGCGCCGCCAGTACCGCGGCCACAACCTGCAGGGCGAGCACTTCACCTGGGGGCTGCACGCGCGGCTGTACTGGTTGGACGACGAGTGGGCCGAGATCTACGGGCAGGTCGTCATGCTGCTGGCCCCTCACGTCGAGGAGAACGGCTACGCGGGGCACTTCCGCGAGCAGTTAGACCACCGCCTCACGACGTTGCTCATCGTGGACGGCGAGCCGCAGCTCAGTGAGAAGTAGGCAGCGCCCACCGCACGTACCTCATCTTCGGCTCGAACCCGGCCTTCTCGAAGAACCGAGGTGCTTCGGCCGCGCTCTCCACGCTCAGGCTGGCCCGGTCGTAGCCCTGCACAGCCACGGCAGCGAGCGCGTAACCGATCAGCGCACTCGCGAACCCCTGCTGCCGGTACGAGGGCCGCGTCCCGATGACCATGAAGTGCGCGTCCCGAATCCCCGTGTACGACGTGTCGGCTTCCCAATGCATCGTCACGAGCACGCTGACTGGCGCGCCGCCACCATCCCGGAGCAAAAAGCTGGCCGCGGGCCGGAACGTCTGGTTGGTGATCTTGTTCTGCCAGAGGTCCGCGGGCATCGGCGCGGTGCCCCAGTAGTCCGCGTACGCCTCGTTCCGCACGAAGCGGAAGTCCTCGTCGTTCTCCGCGGTCCACGCCTCGATCCGCAGGTCCTCGGCAACCCGCGGCAACGAGTCGAGCGGGTGCTCCATCCGCTGGTAGTAGCGGACGGGCGCGAAGCCGAGCGACGACGCCAGTTCGGACAGCCCAGCGATCTTCTCGGCCTTCAGCATCTCGACCACGAGCTGCAGACCGGGGTGATGCAGCGCGTGCACCACCTGCGCCGCCGCGATTCCGGCCTCCAGCAGTCGACTGCCGATCCCGCGGCGCCGATAAGAGGGATGCACTCCGCCGTCCACGATGACCCGGTGCACCACTGAGGCCGACGGCTTGTGGCGCACCTTCATGTAGCCCACCATCACGTCGCCGTCGAAGGCGCAGAGGCTCGCGCGCTCAAGGTCCGCGGACGGGTCGACGAGCTCGGTCAGGGTGTCCTCGGCCGTGTAGTTCTCACCGATCTGGTCCACGACCTCGATGGCGTTGAGGAGGTCGGCCGACGCCTGGGCGTCGTCACGGGTCAGCGGCCGCCAGGTGAGCTCACGCATGCGGCCGACCGTATCCACGGGCCGGTGGACTGTCGCCCGGATTTCACGGGCTCACCGCCACAAGAACGCATAGCCTCGGGTGAATGCCAACCATTCTCGCGATCGGCTTCGACCCGCACACCATCCCCGGCTTCGACCCGGCTCCGGTGGCGGCGGGCATCGAGCAGGCCAGCAAGCTCTTCGTCGAGCTCGGCATCGACGAAGACCTGTTCCTTGTCGACTTCGCCGAGCTGGGTGGGACGGCCGAGGCCAAGCTGGTCCAGAAGCTCGAAAGCAGGCAGTACGACGCGGTGCTGGTCGGCGGTGGCATCCGCAAGGGGCCTGGCCTGTTGGAGCTCTTCCAAACGGTGGTCAACCTCGTGCACTGGCACCAGCCGACGGCCGCGATTGCCTTCAACGACAGTCCCAGCGACAGTCCCGACTGGGTGCTGAAGGCGCTCGAGCAGCAGCGGAAGCGTTAGAAGGTGTCCAACGTTCTCCTCATCGGGTTCGCCGCCGAGACCATCCCCGGCTTCGAGCCGGGCGCCGTCCAGGCACAGCTCGACGAAGGCAGCAGGAACTTCGCGCGCCAGGGCCTCACCGAGGACCAGTGCCTGATCAGCTTCGACCCGCCGTACGACACCGCCAAGATCGCCGAGCACCTGCAGCAGCGCGACTACGACTGTGTTGTCGTCGGGGGTGGGATCCGCAAGCCCGCCGAGCTGTTGGAGCTCTTCCAAGCCGTGGTCAACCTTGTGCACTGGCACCAGCCGCACGCTGCCATCTCGTTCAACTCCGGTCCGACCGACAGCGCGGACTGGGTGCTGAAGGCCCTCGAGCAGCAGCGTCAGAACGGCAGGTAGGACCAGAGCCACGTCACGAGCAGGCCGACGGCGAACACGATCGCGAGTGCGATCCAGGCGAACAGCACTTCGAGCGTGCCGCCGCCGACCTCTCGGCCCCACCACTTCAACGAACGCCACATGCGCGCGGGGATCGAGAAGAACCACGAGGCCAGCCGTTTCTGCCACCACGGGCGCTCGGCCTCGAGGCGTGCCTGAAGAACGGCCTCCCGCGCGGCCCGGCGCCGCGCCTCTTGATCACCCACGACTTCGAGTGAACCACGGACAGCGCTGCTCCGTACCCCTCATCAGACTGCAGAAAACGCTGTCCAGCGATCAAGAACGCGCAGGTCAGTGCCACACACCCCAGCAAGACTACGAAGCGTGACGGCATCACTCGATCGCGTGGTCGTGGACGTAACCCATAACGAGAGCCGGGCTCACGCCGAACTAACAGACAGCTCCGCCAGTTCGTCAGGAGGCAACGATGAACTTAAGCAGGATGCACACAGCGAGCTGACTGTCTGTCAGCAACGGCTAGCCCAACTCATCGGAAACGTGACGAGAGTCACCCAACGGGCGCTCAAGCTTGCCTGCGCTCGTGACGCGAGGTTACGTTCTCGCCCGCCGATAACGGTTTGGTCACCGGCAGGACACAGGAACCGCAGTACGCGCAACCAGTGAGTCCGGCCCGGAATCCCCCGCCGAGCAAGTCCGGTGGCCAAGCTCCCCGACGCAGGAGGCTTCCCCTTGGCCCGGCACAGCAAGGCCGCCGGCCGAACCGTGTACACGGTCGTGCCCAACGCAGAACTGAAGATCGGTGCGCACCGCGCCGAGGACGACAAGGTTCCGCTCGCCCACCGCGTGAGCGCCATCGTCGTCGCAGCGGGTGTCGCCGCCGGCACCGCAGCCATCGCCAACGCCGCGACCAGCGGTTCCTCCAGCGAGCTTGCGGCTGGTGCCGAGTTCGGCGCAGTCCCGGACCAGCAGGCGAAGACCATTCAGACGGTGCACGACGTCAACCCCGGCACCCAGGTCGGCCGCCTGCTGCAGTTCCAGCAGATGTACGCGCAGCAGACGTTCGAGCAGGCCACGAAGGTCGCCGCGGACGCTCATGCCCAGCGCGAGGCCGCCGCGAAGGCCGAGGCCGAGCGTCAGATCGAGATGCGCAAGCCCGCGAAGCAGCGCGAGGTCGAGGGCTGGATCAAGGAAGCCATCAAGATCCTGCAGGCCAACGGCACGAACATCGACAACAGCAGCATCGACGAGATCTACACGATCATCATGAAGGAGTCGAACGGCAACCCCAACGCCGTCAACAACTGGGACTCCAACGCGATGCGCGGCACGCCGTCGAAGGGCCTGATGCAGTGCATCGACCCGACGTTCAACGCGTACAAGCTGGCCGGCTACGACAACATCCTCGCGCCGGTCGACAACATCATCGCCGGGGTGCGCTACACCTACGCGCGCTACGGCGGCTTCCACAACCACCCCGGTCTGGTCAGCATCGGCCTGGGTGGCGGGTACCGGGGGTACTAAAGACGCCAATCACGCCGTGTCGGGGTGCGTGAAACCCATCGGCGGGCGATGCTGTCAAACAGGTTCACCCACAAGTATGGCGGCCCTAGCGGGCGCACGCCCGGTAGTGCTCCCATCGAAGCGATTTCCCGAACGCAGGGAGTGGCCGATGAACGAGCAACAGGCACGCGACGACGAGCTGGCGAAGATCCGCTCGGAGGCGACGAGTTGGCTGGCCAAGATGGCCAAAGCCCAGCAACGCCCCAAAGTCGAACAGCGGAGGCCTGAGCACGACGGCATGACACCCGCGAAGAAGTAGGAACTGGGAGCGCCTCGGCTACGGCCGGGGCGCTTCTGCTTTGAAGGCCGACCACAGCAGGTTCAGCGGGTGATCCGCCGGATGCTTCGACAGCTCGTCCGTTCGGGCGAAGACGCCCACAAGCCGCTCCAGCGAGTCATCTGAGAGCTCGACGACGCGCAGGCCCCCTCCCTCCCTCAGCTCGTTGTTCGACGCCACCACGCCCAAGCCAGACGTCACGATCATGGCTCCCTGGACGAGGTTCGAGCGCAGCAGCGAGATGCCGTACTGGATCTCGTCGATCTCGGCCGCGATGTCGAGCCCCTGCTGGTAGTCCGGCCCGAACCAGCCGCGCAGGAACTCCGCGATCAGCCCCGCCCCCGGCACCACCAGCGGGATCGACCGCAGCTGAGGTACCCGCACGCGGTCGCCGACCACCGTCTGGGGCAGGTTCGTCAGCAACGCGAGCCCGCCGCGCCGCCACTCGACCACGTCGAACTCCGGTCGCTCCCACCCCGCGCCGGCCCGCGTCACGACGCTGCCGCACACGACGTCGACCTCCTGCGTCTCCAGCTTCGTCCAGATGTCCTTGGTGCGGATGTGCACGACCTTGAGGTCCACGTCGCGCTCGCGGAACTCGTCGGAGACGTGGTGCCACGCCTTCGCGAGCGTGTCGAGCATGTATCGCGTGGTGCCGACGGTGACGGTCGTGCCGAGCTTGCGGCGGCACTCGTGAATTCCGTCGAGCCACTCCGCGAGCGTCTCCCGCGCCAATTCGACGAGCGACTCACCAGTGGGCGTGAACAGCACGTCTTTTCCGCGCCCCTGCTTCACCACCAGCTGCTCGCCGCACAGTTCCTGGAAGTTCCTGTTCAACGTGTCCAGCTGCTTCTGCACGCTCGACTGCTCGCGCCCCAGCACCCGTGCCGCCCGTAGCGCCGATCGGGTCTCATGCACCGTCAACAGTGTCCTGAGCTGGTCCATCGTGGTATCCAGTAGAGCGCCGGGCATGTTCAGCAGGCGGTGCAGGGAGGTGCTCGTGGGGAGCACCAACTGGGACGAGCCGGACATCGGAACCCTCTCTGGTGTTCTACCGATCAGTTGAACTGAACTTGTCCACATTTCGCAGGGAAATTATCTGCAGATCCTGTCTTCAAATCCCTGGACACCTATAGCGCGGTGTACAAAGCTATCTGCGGCGACCACGCGTGGGAGCCGATTCCGGGGGGGGAATCATGAGGGGGGTGGGGGTCCGCCAGGCGCAAGCTGGTGGGCCCCCAAGTATTACCCTCGCTGGTTGTGACCGTTTCTGCTCGCCTGGACTGGGGTGTCACCTACCAGGTCACCGTCCTCGAACTCGGGCTCGCCTGCTGCGGAGTCGAAGTGATGGCAGCGCTCGACCGCCTTCCCGACCTGGGTGTCACGTTGGCCCAAGGCGCGGGCGAGGCACACGTTCTCGTCGTCTCCGGCACCGTCACGGACGCCATGTTGCCCGCTGTGATCCGCAGTTTCGAGGCCATGCCCGAACCGCGCTACGTGATCTCCGTGGGAGCCTGCAGCAACACCGGCGGTCCGTACTGGGACTCCTACAGCGTCACCAAGGGCATCGACCAGGCTCTGCCGGTCCACGTCGCCGTTCCCGGCTGCCCGCCGCGGCCGGAAGCGCTGCTCGAAGGCCTCAAGGCACTCCACGGGCTGGTGAACGCGTGACGACCCCGAAGACCGCCTTCGGCCAGACGATCCACCACGTCGAGCTGGCGAACTGGCTCGACACCGCGACCGGGCACCACGCCAGCGGTTACGTGATGTTCGATTGGCTCGGCGTCGAGGACGCGGGACGACCGGGCGCGGCAGGACAGCGCCACGCGGTGTTCCTACACGTCATCAACCCGCAGACACGCGAAGGCGTGATGCTGCGGACGGAGGTCTCGGACGCCGACGCACTGCCCAGCGTCGCCCACCTCTGGAAGGGCGCGCGGTGGCACGAACGCGAGGCCGCGGAGATGTTCGGCATCACCGTCGACAGCAAGCCTGAGCACCTGCTGCTGCCCGACAGCTTCGAGGGCCACCCGCTGCGCAAGGACTTCGTGCTGGCCTCGCGGGTTGTACGCCCGTGGCCAGGCGCGCTCGAACCTGGTGAGGACAACACGAGCGCCCCGAGCCGCCGCCGCACCGCACCGCCCGGAGTGCCGGACCCGTCGTGGGGTCCGCGCAGAGAAAATCGCAGCGAGGAGGAGACCCCGTGACCGAGCTTCCTCCGCGCACGAGGGGCGTCATCGCGCTGTTGGACGCCAACTGCACGGTCTGCATGATCTGCGCGCGCGAGTGCCCCGACTGGTGCATCCACATCACGAGCCACACCGAGGTCGAACAGCAACCCGGCAGCGCCCGCCCGCGCAGCCGCAACGTGCTCGACCGGTTCGCGATCGACTACGGCCAGTGCCTCTACTGCGGCATCTGCGTCGAGGTCTGCCCGTTCGACGCCCTGCACTGGGCCCCGGAGTTCGGCTACCCGGGAACGGGCTCGATCGAGGGCGACGGCGCCGTGGCCGAGCTGGTCCACGAACGGGACGTGCTGGCCACGTGGGTGGAGAAGGTGCCGCCGCCACCACCGCTCGACCCTGCCGCCGAGGCCGCCCCGGAAACCTCCACCGGAACCGGACGCAGGCCTGGTTCGTTGAGAGGTAGGACGTAAAACCCGGAGGCGAAAACCGTGCACAAGCACTTCAACGGGTTGAAGACGGCCGTGCTGCTCGGCGGGATGAGCGCGCTGATCATCGTGATCAGCGGGCTGTTCGGCCGGACGGCACTGGTCATCGGCCTGGTGTTGGCCTTGGGCGTGAACGCCTACGCGTACTTCAACTCCGACAAGCTCGCCCTGCGTGCGATGCGCGCCCAGCAGGTGTCGCAGGTGGAACAGCCGCTGCTCTACGCGATCGTGCGTGAGCTGTCGCAGAAGGCGCGCCAGCCCATGCCGAGGCTCTACCTGAGCCCGACCGTCGCACCGAACGCGTTCGCGACGGGCCGCAACCCCCGCAACGCCGCGGTGTGCTGCACCACGGGCATCCTGGACCTGCTGGACGAACGCGAGCTGCGCGCCGTGCTCGGCCACGAGCTCGCCCACGTCTACAACCGCGACATCCTGATCAGCTGCGTGGCCGGTGCGCTCGCGGGCGTGATCACGATGCTCGCGAACCTGGCGCTGTTCGCCGGGATCTTCGGCGGCGATGACGACGACGGTCCCGGACCGCTGGGGCTGTTGCTGATCGCGCTGCTAGGCCCGATCGCGGCCACCGTCGTGCGCCTGGCCGTGAGCCGCTCGCGCGAGTTCCAGGCCGACGCGTCCGGCTCGGAGCTCACCGGCGACCCGCTGGCGCTGGCCAGCGCGTTGCGCAAGATCGAGCTGGGGACGCGGGCGGCGCCTCTCGCACCGGAGCCGGAGGTGGTGTCGCAGAGCCACCTGATGATCGCGAACCCGTTCCGCTCAGGGGAGCAGTTCGCGAAGTGGTTCTCGACCCACCCGCCGATCGCCGACCGCATCCGCCGGCTGGAGGAGATGGCGCGCAGGGCCGGTTAACGGCCGGCGCGCGCCACCGCCATCAGATATTCGCCATAGCCGGACTTGCCGAGCTTCTCGCCGAGCGCGTAGCACTCCTCGGCGGAGATGAAGCCCATGCGCAGCGCGATCTCCTCGGGACACGCGATGCGCACGCCGGTCCGGTGCTCCAGCACCTGCACGAACTGCCCGGCTTCGAGCAACGAGTCGTGCGTGCCGGTGTCGAGCCACGCGAACCCGCGGCTCAGGTCCACCAGCTGCGCCCGGCCCTCGCGCAGGTAGTGCAGGTTGACGTCGGTGATCTCCAGCTCGCCGCGCGGTGACGGCTTGAGCTTCGACGCGACGTCCACCACACCGTTGTCGTAGAAGTAGAGCCCGGTGATCGCCCGGTTCGACTTGGGCTGCGCGGGCTTCTCCTCGATCGACAACAGCTTCCCGGAGGCGTCGACCTCGCCCACGCCGTACCGCTCGGGGTCCTTCACCTGGTACCCGAACAGCACGCAGCCGTCCAAAGTGGACGCGTGGAACTGCAGGGTCGACGAGAAACCCTGGCCGTAGAAGATGTTGTCGCCCAGCACCAGCGCCACGTCGTCGTCCCCGACGAAGTCCGCGCCGATGATGAACGCCTCGGCGAGCCCGTTCGGCGCGGCCTGCTCGGCGTACGAGAAGCTCATGCCCCACTGTGATCCGTCCCCCAGCAGCCGGCGGAACAGCGGTAAGTCCGTCGGCGTGGAGATGATCAGCACCTCGCGAATGCCGGCCAGCATCAGGACCGACAGCGGGTAGTAGATCATCGGCTTGTCGAACACCGGCAGCAGCTGCTTGGAGACGGCCTGCGTGATCGGGTGCAGGCGCGTCCCGCTGCCACCGGCGAGGACGATGCCCTTCACCGGTAGTTGGTGAACTGCAGGGCGATGCCGAAGTCGGAACCCTTCAGCAGGGCGATCACGTCCTGCAGGTGGTCCTTCTTCTTGCCGGACACCCGCAGCTGGTCGCCCTGGATCTGCGCCTGGACGCCCTTGGGCGCCTCGTCACGGATCTTCTTGGCGATCTCCTTGGCCTTCTCCGAGGTGATGCCCTGCACGAGATTTCCCGTGACCTTGAACACCTTCCCGGACACCGCGGGCTCGCCGATCTCGAACGCCTTCATCGAGATGTTGCGTTTGACCAGCTTCTCCTGGAAGACATCGATCGCCGCCTTGCAGCGCTCCTCGGTCTCGGAGGAGAAGGCGATCGCCTCCTCGCCGGCCCAGGCCACTGTGGTGTTGGTCCCGCGGAAGTCGAAGCGCGTGCTCAGCTCCTTGGCCGCCTGGTTGAGCGCGTTGTCGACCTCCTGCCGGTCCACCTTGCTCACCACGTCGAACGACGGGTCCGCCACGACTTCACTCCTCGAACTCGGGGTCACAGCCTGCGTCGATGCTACTGGGGTACCCCGATTTGGGGTCTCCCGAAGGGGTTATGTATTGTTCCGCCTGCACCGTTACGGCGGTGTGGGGCGGGTTGCCCGAGCGGCCAATGGGAGCGGACTGTAAATCCGTCGCGAAAGCTACAGAGGTTCGAATCCTCTACCCGCCACAGCAGTACTGAAGGCCCTGTGACCAGGAAGTTCTGGTCACAGGGCCTTCGTCGTTCTGTCCGGCTGCGTACGGCTCGATCCGGCCCGTTGCTGGTGTCTGTGCCGAATGCGTGCCGAAGTTCGGCACACCCCTAGCTGGATGGTCCGTGGGAGGGGCAGGCACGGGCATCCGGCTCGACATGCGCTTGGATGTAGCGCTTGGGCCTCATGCGGTGATGAGCAGGTGTGAACACACCTACCCCGATATCCGGCGCATCAGAGTCTGAAACGGCCCCCTACCTGGGGGTGCGCCGACACTGCCACCACCGTCTACCTGGAAGCTGATCGCCGCGGTCGCCCGGCCTTATCCTGGTAGACCAAGGCGGCGGCTGCCTTCTGGTGGTCGGGACTGCCGGGTTTAACAGGGAACTCGTGACGGCATGGCTCGACGCTCAGTGGCCGGACCCAGCATTGGCATCGGTGGTGGAGCTCTGACCTCTTTTGATTTAGTGCTAACCAGTGTGGCTGGAAAGGCTAGGTAAACGTGAACGCCAGTAGTAAGCCAGATAGATCCGATCTGCCGCGACTGTTGGCGTTGCGTGCGTTACGACTGCACGGAGGTCGTGGCCTGAGTGAAGCGGAGCGTCCCGATTACTCTGTTGGATCTGGCAGGGCCAGCACATGGCTGCTTATCTACGTGATGGTCTGCATAGTCTTTCTTGCAGTTCGTGAGCTGAAGTGGGGTGTGCCTTCGGCTGTAGGTGCCGTCGTGTTTGTCCTTATCTGTGGCGTGTTTGCTGTCGCCTTCAACAGTTGCACGGCGACCATTCTGTATCTTTCCTACGTGGTTACATGGTTTGCGGGATGGGTTTGGCTGCTTGTCCGGGGGGACGAGAACGCGCTGTTTGCAGTCTATTTTGTCCCGTTGCTTGTGATCTTCGCCGCTAAGTGGGGAATTGCGGCGCTGACACTCGCGGCGACCATTCCTCTGTTCGTTCCTGTTGCCTTTATTGTGGTCCTGGCTCCGCTTCTTACTGAAGACCCGTGGCGGTTGGCGTCAGAAATGGGCGGTGGGCGGATTGCGTTGCTTTCGGTCATCGCCGTGATTCCTCTCGTTGTGCTTGCCGTGCGCCGGGTAGCAAAGAGCTCGACGCGCGATGCCTTGGCTCATGGATTCAGTACTGTAGGCAAAGATGAAAATCCTCACGTCACGGCGGCCGAAATCGCATATAAAGTCAGGGCGTCGGATGAGAAGCCCAAGAAGCAGGAGCTAGAGGCTAGGTACCTCAACGCATTTCGGGTCCCCCTTGATGATGAATGCGTGGACGCCATCGCGGCGACGGTTAAGAAGCGCCTTAAGTGGCGATCATTGCGTCGTGTTTTTGTCCTTGTGTTTGGTATTGCTATCGTCGCTTTTGTGATGATCTACGCTCTCGCAGTCGCCGCGATGCCGTCGCACTTGGCGCGCGATTGGTCCAAGCATGCTGATATCGCCACGCTCGGATTTCAGATTTTCGGTAATCAAATAGACCTTCCTGTTGGCCCCTATTTGTCTGTTGCATTGCTCTTTACCACGCTGGCAACTGTGGGCTTTCTGGCGTTCGCGTCTACTGACGACAAGTACGCCGATGCCATCATTCGTTCAGTTGTGCTGATCCCAGCAGAGCGGCTTGCGTACATGGCGTCAGTCCACCACCACCTCGTGGGACATTCGGGGTGCAAGTCGTCCGGATGACGGCACTCGATGGAGGCTGATTGGCTTATCGGGTTCTTGCAGGGCTTCGACGTTGCTGTCTGCTCGTCAAAGGCCCGTGGCAGGGCGGTCACGCAGCCCTGAACGCCACCGCAGAGCCGCTCAATCCCTCCTGCACGCTCCTAAGGGCTTCTTGCTCACCTCCGTCGATGCACTTCGCGTACTCGCGCAGCAGCACCGCAAGGCTGTGCCCTGCTCACTCGGCGACCCGCTTGGGTTCCTTGACCAGGTTGAGCCAGAACGTCACACAGGCATGCCGCAGGTCGTACGGCCGCTTCGCCAGCGGGCCGGCCGCCACCTCCACCGTGAACACGATCTTGCGAGCGAGATCGCAGATCCGCCCGTAGGTAGAGCTGCCAATGCGCCCACCACGCTCAGCGACGAACAGCAGCCCGCGGCCCAATGCCGAACATATCGATGTGCTCATAGAGGTAGAGAGCCAGCTCCGGGCACATCGGGACTGATCTGCCGAAGCCCCTGTGACGGTGCTTGAGTTCGCGCTCCTCGTGCCGCTTACCGCTGTCCGTCCACTCGGCACCGACTTCGGGAGCCGCTCCCTCAAGGTCGATCACTCCCCACTCGTGGACCTCCCAACGCTGCGCCTCCTCGTTCCACACCTTCGGCGGGAGCCGCAGGTTGTAGAGCCTGAGGTTGGAGGCCTCCTCAGGCCGGAGCGCCGCGAAGAACATCAGCGCGAAGAACGCCACCAACTTGGCGCCCGTGCGCAGGGTCGGGAAAACCCGAGGTCGCCATAGGTCCACCTCATCGCCGGATGTGTCCCCGCCGATGCCCCCGGTGGCCAAACCGGGGGCGCGCATCCGGCGAGGATGTCAGGTGTCGGCGTAACTGTGATCGACTGTGCAGGCCTTGCTCCGTCTGCGTGCTGCAGGACGCGTCGTGTTGACTTAGCAACCTGCCGATTACTCGCCTGCCGAGCCGCTCTCTAGGTCGCCATTTGGACGACGAACCCAGGTCTGATTATTGGCATCGCGAAACGCGACGGTGGCCCCAGACCGAATTACTTCCTTACCTAAGGATCTGGCCTCAACGTACGTTTCTTTGAAGCTTCCATCGGATCTAAAGTAGAGGCCGACGTTTTTGTCTGGATTCCAGCCTTCGCCCATGATGGAGCGGTCAATCTGGCGGGATATAGACTTTTGAGAGCCGCCTATTTCAAGACGTGAGTGCTCTGGATCGATCATGTCGACCCGGTCGAAGGCTTCCTGGCCATGTGGGCCGATGTAGCTTGTGACCACGTCGTAGATTGGAAGTTCGCTCGCGTTTCGTACAATAATGTTTAGTCTGTCGTCGATCACGGCCCATACGCGGGAGGCCTGATGTCGCCTCTCTTGCTGCTTCCGTTCGGCGTTTTCCTGTTCGAGGCTGGCAAGTTGTTTTGCTTGGTTCTGATTTGTTTTCCAGTTGAAGAAGGCCGCGATGGACGCGACAAACAAGGCTCCGATGGCGATTCCGACTGACCACCAGTCAGTGATCTTCGGCTGCTCTCCCGGGCCAGATGTGACGGTGATATCGATCAGTGGTGGTATCTCGGCAAGCATGGAGCGATTTTATCTGGCTGACATGGCAGCCGGTGATTGACTCACCGAGGGCGATAGACATCGCGACGATGGTCCACTGCGATCACTGTGACCAAGTGTTCGGTGTCATTGATGATGTAGAGGGCTCGGTACTCGCCTCGGCGGGTGCTCCATACGCCGTTCAAAGGCTTTTCGAGGAGCTTTCCGAGTTGGTGGGGATTGCTGGCGACGGGGCCCATCAAGTGCTCGATGAGTGCGGCTACTGCTGATTCGGGCAGCTTGGCGAGGCGACGGCGCGCTGCCCGAGAGAACGCGACTGTGTAGGAGGGGCTGTCCATTCGATGGCGGCCTCGCAGCGTTCGGAGTCAGTTCGGGATGGGGCTGACTCTAACTACGGGGCTTGGCATTTCAAGCCGTAGATCGCTTCGGTGAAGATGAACAGCAGGTTAATCACTGCTCTTGCGCCGTGCTGCCAGGTCGGCGATGACGTCCTCAGCCGAGACCACACGGCCGGCTTGAGCGTCGCTCAGCCCCTCGATCAGGTCTCGCACAAGCTCGCTGTCAGACAGGACATCGATGGTCTCGCGCAAGCGGTCCAGCTCTCCTGATGGAACGACGTCGGCGACGTGCTGGCCGCACGCGACGACGGCGACGGTCTCCCCGTGCTCGGCATGGCGGAGGACATCGGCCCAACTCGGCGACTCCTCGGCCGAGACAGTGGTGATGGGCTGTTCGCTCATGGCTTCAGTGTGCCCCGTCCGTTCGGTTCAGCACAGCTCAAACCGAACGCAAGTGAGCAGGGCGACGTGCGCGCTGGGCTCGCTTGGCCAACACCCCTTGCCGAACCGGTTGCCGAAACCGTGCCTGCAGGCTGCAAAGCACAAGGTCAAACGTGGTGGTCGAGGCACTCTGTAAATCCGTCGCGAAAGCTACAGAGGTTCGAATCCTCTACCCGCCACAGCAACACGAAGACCCCGTGACCAGGTGAGACAGGTCACGGGGTCTTCGTGTGTCACCTGGCTGTCCACTCAGGATCTCGAAGCCGCCCGCCGAGCGAGTCCGTAGCCGGTTCAGCAGAACTACCGATGTGCCGGTGGCCCATGACCGGCGACTCTCGTCCGCATTCATTTTCTGGACATCGTTCAGGGAGGCGGAAAATGGGGTCGTTGGGACGATTATCGGTGGTCGCGCTGGCCTTGGTGGCCATGGCGACGCCGGCGGTGGCGGAAGAGCCGGTCGGTGCGGTGCTCAGGGCCGGCGGTGCCACTGCCATCGCCGACAGCTACATCGTGGTCTTCAAGGACAGCGCGGTCGGCCGGGCGGGGGTCGGGTCGTCGGCGACCCGGCTGTCCGGCAGGCACGGAGGGACGGTGGCCAGGACGTTCAGCGCGGCACTGCGGGGTGCCGAGATCCGGATGAACGCGAAGGCGGCGGCGAGGACGGCCGCGGATCCCGCGGTGGCGTTCGTCGAGCAGAACCACGTCGTGTCGGGCTACGACACGCAGGCGTTCCCGCCGTCCTACGGCCTGGACCGGATCGACCAGCGGAACCTGCCGAGGGACAGCTCGTACACGTACCCGAACGCGGCGGGCAACGTGACGGCGTACGTCATCGACAGCGGCATCCGCACCACGCACGCGGACTTCCGCGGCCGGGCGAGCTTCGGCGTCAACACCACCGGCGACGGCATCAACTCCGACTGCAACGGGCACGGCACGCACGTCGCCGGGACGGTCGGCGGGTTCGAGTTCGGTGTCGCCAAGGCGGTGCGCCTGGTGGCCGTCAAGGTTCTGGGCTGCGGCAACACCGGCTCAGTCGCGGGCATCATCGACGGCGTCAACTGGGTCACCTCGAACGCGGTCAGGCCTGCCGTGGCGAACATGAGTCTCGGTGTCCTGGGCGGGAGCAGTGCTCTCGACACCGCGGTCACGAACTCGATCAACTCCGGCATCACGATCGCGGTGGCGGCCGGCAACGAGAACTCCGACGCCTGCAGGCCGTCCCCGGCGCGGAACCCGTTGGCCATCACCGTCGGTGCGGTGGACAGCGGTGACGCGCGCGCGTCGTTCTCCAACATCGGCATGTGCGTGGACATCTTCGCGCCGGGGTCGAACATCCCCTCGCTCGCGAACTCCGACGACACCTCGTCCACGATCATGAGCGGTACGTCGATGTCCAGCCCGCATGCCGCCGGTGCCGCCGCGCTGGTGCTCGGGGCGAACCCGTCGTTCACGCCGCAGCAGGTCAGGGACACCCTGGTCAACAGCGCCACCAACAACGTGATCACCAACGTGGGCAACGCATCCCCGAACAAGCTGCTGTACGTCCGCGAGCTCATCCCGCCGCCCCCGCCGGCGCCAGGTCCGGGCAACTGCACGGTCAGCAACAACGGCAACTCCGCGAGCAGCCTGTGCACCACCGGTGTCGGCCAGCACCGCGTCGTCATGGTGCAGCGGCACTTCGACCCCGCGGTCGGCCTCATCGCGTGCGAGGGGCCGTGGGTCGGCGTGGGTGAGATCTCGTTCACCAGGTGCGCCAGCCATCAGGTCATCAGCGTCCGAGTGGAAACCCGAACCTGACCTGTAGGCTCCGCGACGGGCCTTTTGACCAAGCCGGTCAGGGGCCCGTCGTCGTTGTGGCGGAGGGGAAACGCTGTGCGTACGCAGATGGCTACCGAGGCGGGACGATCCACGGCGCCGAGCGAGGACCGTGCGCTCGTCGGTCCGAACCTGCTCGCCGTGCTCGACGGGGTGACCGCGAAGCCCGAGAACGGCTGCGAGCACAGCGTCGGCTGGTTCGCCGACCAACTGGCCGCCGAGCTGCTGCGGTTCGCGCACCTCGGACCTGCTCCGGCGCTGGCAGAGGCCATCAAGCAGACTCGTGAGCTGCACACCGGGAGCTGCGATCTCGATCATCCCGACAGCCCCAGCGCGACGGTCGGGCTCGTTCAGGTCAAGGACGACGTGCTGCGGTACCTGGTGCTCGGCGACGCCACGGTGGTGGTCGACACCAAGCAGGAACTTCGCGTCGTGAGCGACACGAAGACCAACCGCACGGCCGGTGCGAACGCCGCCGACGTCGAGCATGCGCTGACGGGTGAGATTCCGCTTCAGGACGTCAAGCGCGTCGCGATCCTGTCCGACGGCGCCGCGCGGGCGGTCGATCTGTTCAACCTCTTCGACTGGCGTCAGGCGCTCGAGCTGATGGCCGCGAACGGGCCGGACGATCTGATCCGCAAAATGCGCGCTGTCGAGAAGGAAGACGCCAAGGCCGTCGACTGGCCGCGCAAGAAGGTCTCCGACGACGCGACTGTCGTCTATCTCGACCGATGAGCCTCACCGCGCTCGACGAGGTCCTCCGGAACGCCGCGAGCGTCCGCGTCTCCGAGATCCAGTGGTACGGCGAGATCACCGTCGACCTGTCCCGGCCGGAGGAGCGCGATCGCCTGCGCGCGGCCATGAAGGTCGGCTCGTTGCCGGGCTACGTGTGCGCGTGCCGCGGCCAGGCCAGGCTCGAGTTCTTCGACGCGCAAAGCGAACCTCTCACCGAAGTCGTTCTGCACCACGGGATCTCGCTCGACTGGCAGTGGGAGAGCGGCCACGCGGAGCTCGCGGACGGCGTGGTGCTGTTGCGCTGGCTGGAGGAGCACGGTCTGCCCGGCCTGTTGCTCAGCGATGCGGAACGGCCGGAGCGGCTGGCGTGGATCGCCGCGATGCCTCCCGCGCTGGAGGAGATGGCCGGCGATCTGGTCGGACACTTCGCGACGGCCGACGACTCGAAGCACGTCGTCGAGGCGCGCAAACGCATGCGTGCCGTTGATTCGGTGACGGGCGTGCTCCAGCTGCTGTCCTGGTACGCGTCCGGCATCGGTGGAAGCGTGAAGTCCCCGCCGTACGAGGACGTTCCGGGACTGATCCTGCGCGAGACCCCGATCGCGGAGATCATCGCCGCGCTCGAGGACCCGCGGGCCGACGCTCGCCACGACGCGGCCGCGGCTCGTCTGCTGCTGGTCGGCAACAGCCGGATCAAGCAGCGCCTCGACGTGGCACGGCTGCCCGGCCCGCTGAGGGTGCGCATCAGGGAAGCGGGCTACGCGGTACCGCAGTGGGCGGAACGCCTGCTGCTCAATGCTTAGGCGCGGGCTCCACGCCACGTCGGCGCGCGATCGCCCGCATGTTGTCCTCGCCCCAGTCGCCCAACGGCAGCAGCGCGGTGTTCAGTCGTTGACCGAGCTCCGTCAACGAGTACTCGACGCGTGGCGGCACCTCGTGGAACACCTCGCGGTGCACGATCTCGTCGGCTTCCATCTCGCGCAGCACCTGGATCAGCATCTTCTCGCTGATGCCCGGCAGTTTGCGGCGCAGCTCCCCGGTGCGCAGCGGGCCGTAGTGCAGCTGCCACAGCAGCAGTGCCTTCCAGCGTCCGCCGATCACGTCGACCGCGGCGTCGAGTCCGCACGCATACGTTCGTGGCTTCATCCAGGATCCTTACCAAAAGGTGGGTACCTGACAAAATAGTAGGTACTTGTCGCCATGACAGTGGCGGAACGAGCATTCACGGCATGGGGATCAAGAAAACCGTGAGCGTGCTCGGCCTCGGCCGGATGGGTACCGCGCTCGCCACCGCACTGGCCGGCGACGGCTACGACGTGACCGTGTGGAACCGCACGCCGAAGACCGTTCCCGGCACCAAAACCGTTACCACGCCGGAAGAAGCGTTCGAATCGGACGTCGTGGTGACGTGCCTGCCGACCTACGAGGTCCAGCAACCACTGCTCAGCAAGACCATCAAGACGCTCGTCAACCTCACGTCCGGCACGCCGGAACAGGCCCGCGCGACCGCGGAATGGGCGAAGACCAACGGTGTCGAGTACGTCGACGGCGTGATCATGGCCGTGCCGCAGCAGATCGGCACGAAGCAGGCCCGGATCCTGTTCAGCGGCAACGAGAACCACCACGTCCTGCAAGCGTTCGGCGAGCCCGTCCACCTGGGTGAGGACGCCGGGCTGGCCGCGCTGTACGACCTGGCGCTGCTCGGGATCATGTGGTCGACGTTCGGCGGGTTCCTGCAGGCCCAGGCCCTGATCCAGACCGCGGGAATCATGCCGGACCAGTTCACGCCGCTGGCCACCGACTGGCTCGCCACCGTCGGCACCTTCCTGCCCGAGATGGGCGAACAAACACACAGCAAGCAGTACGAGACCGATGTGTCCGCATTGGACATCAACGTCGAAGGCCTGCGCCTGCTCACCGAGGCGAACGAGGAGCAGGGCCTCGACACCGCGGTGCCACGAGCACTGCACGACCTTTTCCAGCGCGCCCAACGCAACGGCCACGGCGCGCACAGCATCGCGAGCGTCATCGAGGAGATCCGGAAGTGAAGTACCTGGGGCGCAAGGCCGTCGTCACCGGCGGCACGCACGGCATGGGCCGCGCGGTCGTCGACAAGCTGGTCGAAGGAGGCGCCGAAGTCCTGCTCACCGGCCGCACGATCGAGAAGGCCGAGGGCGTCAAGGCCCACGCCATCGCGTCGGACGCGGCGGACCTGAACGACATCGTCAAGCTCAAAACCGAAGTGGCACAACGACTGCAGGACATCGATCTGCTGTTCATCAACGTCGGCTTCTCCACGCTCACCCCGTTCGAAGAGGCCACCGAAGCCGACTACGACCGCACGTTCGACGTGAACACCAAGGGCGCGTTCTTCACGGCACAGCACCTGGCGCCGCTGATCAAGGAAGGCGGCTCGATCGTCTTCACCACCAGCGTCGCGGTGAACCTGGGTTCGCCCGGCCTGAGCGTCTACGCGGGTGCGAAAGCCGCGGTCAGGGCGTTCTCCAGGGGCCTCGCCGCCGAGCTCGCGCCGAAGATCCGGGTCAACGTCGTCAGCCCCGGCTTCATCGACACCCCGTCGATGGGCGTGTCCGGTGTGCCGCAGGAGGTTCTGCGGCAGTTCAAGGACGAGGGCGACCGCATCACGCCGCTCAAGCGCCACGGCACCATGGACGAGGTGGCCGACGCCGTGCTCTTCCTGGCGTTCGACGCCACGTTCACGACCGGCTCCGAGCTTGCCGTCGACGGCGGCCTCGGCCAGGGGATCAGCGCGTAGAAAAAATCTTCGAACCACCTGTCACACATCGGTCGCCCACCGGGTCGAGAGGGCAGAAGACGATGAGGACAAGGAGAACGAAGATGAGGATCGCCAACCCGATCATCTCGGTGCCCGGCGCGATGAAGGCCCTGCTGGACCTGTCCACGGCAGCGGGGAAAACGGGGCTGGACAAGGACTACGTGGAGCTGATCTGCCTGCGCGTCAGCATCATGAACGGCTGCGGCGCGTGCATCGACTACCACACCAAGCTGCTGCGCGAGGCGAAGGTCGCGGACGAGAAGGTCTACGCCGTCGCCGGCTGGCGGGACGTGCCGTACTACACGGACGCGGAGAAGGCGGGGTTCGCGCTCGCCGAGCAGGTCACGCACGTGCACGTGAGCGACGAGGTGTGGGCCGAGGCGGCGAAGCACTACACCGAGGACCAGCTCGCCGGGCTCATGATCGCCATCGGCGCGATCAACCTCTGGAACCGGATGAACGTGGGCACGCAGCAGAAGGTGGCCTGAGAGTCCACAAAGGTTGAAGCCGGCGCGCAAGAGCTTCCTCTCTCTTGCGTGCCGGCTTCAGCGCGCAGCATACCCCATGTCGAACAAATGTTCGATCATCGAGTGGTCAACACGCCGATCAACTGGCGGCGAGTGCCGCCCGGCCGTCGTCGGTCAGCTCCGCGCAGACGCGGCGGCCGAAGCTCGTCGGCTGCGTGGGGCGCAGCAGTCCCGCGTGCACGAGGTCGTGCGTCGCCATCTGGTCGCAGCAGGGCAGCCCGTCGACGTACAGCTCGGGCTCCGTGCCGCCGGTGACCTCGGCACGACCTGCCGCGACAGCTCGCAGCATCGATCTCGCTCTTCCGCTCAGTTCCATCTCGACCCCCCAGGCGTGGTGTCCGAATCCGCTACCCCTTTGTCGAAATAGAGGCCGGATTCGTTCCACAAGTACGGTGTCGTTTGGGTTCTTCGCTTGTGTGAACGGGTAGATCATGCGCCTCTAGGCCGTTCGGGTCACGAAGACACGCCGTGGGAGCTGCGCAGTCACGACCTCAGGGCAGGCCGGCGAACCCAGAGCGTCCAACTCGGCCGGTACCCGTGCGAGTACCAGAACGGCGTCGAGCGCGGGTTCGGCAGAGCGTGGTGGAGCAGCGTCGACGCCACTCCGGAGCGGTCCATCAAGGCGTGCACGTGGGCGACCAACGCGCTGCCCGCACCCGTGCGCCGATCATCGGGCCGTACGCCGAGGTGGCCGAGATACGCGAACGGCCGGGCGCGCGCGTACCGCTCGACCCAGAGCGCGTCCTCCGGCATGTCGACGTAAACCATGCCGACGGGCGTGTCGCCGCGAACCGCGAGCCACATCGACTCGGTGGGGCGGTCCAGCACCTCGCCCAGCGACTTCCTCAGGTGCTCCGCGCTGTTCGGGCGCACGTTGACCATCCCGAACGCCTCGTCGTACCTGATGGTGTCGAGGTTGAGCTTGACCGCGACGTCCAGGTCCGCGTGCGTCGCGGGCCGGATCCGAACATCCGACGGGCGAGCGGCGACGGCGTGCCCCGCGCGGCGTTCGGCGATCACGACCAGCGGCGCGAACCCGTGCCGGACCAGTGGAAGCGCGTCCGCGGTCTCGTGGCTCGGCAGCACCACGATCGCGGCGGTGTCCGGGTCGTCCGCGCCGGTGAGCCGGGTCTCCCACTCGTCGAGCAACGCGGGCAGGTCCCAGCCGGGCTGCCAGTTGAGCCCGTGCGTGCGCAGTGCTCCCCACGTGGGCAGCAGCGAGTCCGGGTCTGATTCGCGGTACGTGAAGAAGTCGGCCACGACCCATCTGAGCATGGGAGGGTCTGGGTGTGGAGATCTACGTGGTGGATTCGTTCACTGACCGGCCCTTCGCGGGCAACCCGGCCGGCGTCGTGCTCCTCACCGAGCCTCGCGACGACGCCTGGATGCAGAACGTCGCAGCCGAGATGAAGCACGCCGAGACTGCGTTCGTCACCCCCGACAACCACCTCCGCTGGTTCACGCCGACGGTGGAGGTCGACCTCTGCGGGCACGCCACGCTCGCCACGGCCCACGTGCTGGGCGGAGAGCAGAAGTTCACCACGCGTAGTGGTGTCCTCACATGCGTGAATGACGATGGATGGATCCGGATGGACTTCCCGGCGGACCCTCCAGAGTTGACTGACCCGCCAATCGGACTAGTAGAAGCGCTGCCACATGCGACGATCAAGTCCGTCTCACGTGGGCGCTTCGACTACCTGATCGAGTTGGGAAGCGCGGCGGAAGTCCGTTCCTTGCGACCTGATGTCCAAGGACTGACACAGATCTCGTCACGCGGAGTAATCGTGACGGCTGTTGGCGACGGTGAAGCTGACGTCGTGAGTCGCTGTTTTTATCCGGCCGCCGGCATCCCGGAGGACCCCGTCACCGGTTCGGCCCACTGCACGCTGGCGTCCTATTGGGTGTCTCGGCTGCAGCGCGCTGACCTGCTGGCGGAGCAGGCGTCACCGCGGGGAGGGTTCGTGCGGACGACCCTCGTCCAAGATCGCGTACTGCTCTCCGGTCAGGCCGTGACAGTGCTCCGCGGGCACCTGAGCGTGTAACCACGTCTGGGTGAATAAGGGTCACTCGGGGTGCTCGACCTGCCATTTCGTCCCCCGAGCGGGGTACATTGGTGCCCCTGGAGGGGTCCTGATCGCCAAGTGCGGGACCCCTCAGTCACGCCTAGAGGTTCCCCCCACCCCAGGCCGACGAGGAGGCTGGATGTCCGACCGAGCGTCGGCCCCCGTGTCGGACTCGGCCGCCTGGTCGGCCAAGTCGACCAACCGCGCGTTCAGCGCGTTCGCCGTCACCCTCCTGGTGGCCGGTGTCGTCTGCGCGGGCATGGTCGCGGCATGGCTTCCGGAGAAGGAGAACACCTCCCTCTTCTGGATCGGCCCCCTTCTCGTCGTCGGCTTCCTGCTGGCGGAACAGCTCGCGATCAACGTCGACGTCCGCAGCGGCGTCGCGTGGACGATCTCCTTCACCGAGATCCCGCTGGTCCTGGGCTTGCTCGTGGCACCGTTCGAGGTCGTGCTCGCCGCGCACGTGGTCGCGGGCGTGGGCACGTTGCTCGGGCGCAGGATCCTCGACCGCGCCGTGTACAACGCCGGACTCATGTTCATGGAGATCTCGGTCGCGTTCGCCGCGGCAGAGGCCGTGAACAGGCTCGTCGGCGCCGGTGGGCCGTTCTGGGCCGGTGCGTTCGTCGGCACCATCACCGTGCCGCTGCTCGCGAGCGTGCTCGGCCTCTGCGCGTTGCGGCTCATGGGCAAGTCGATGCGCGTCGGCAACAGCGTCCGTCTCGTGCTGCAGACGCTCGTCGTGGCGTTGCTGAACACCTCCGCCGGTCTCGTCGGCTACCAGATCGTCGCCACCACCAAATGGGGCGGCCTCCTGATCGTCCTGGTGCTCGCGGGCATCGTGGCCACCTACCTCGCCTACTCGGGCCTGCTGCGGGAACAGCGCGACCTCGAGGCGTTGAGCGAGGTCAGCCTGCGCGTCGCGAGGTCGGGACAGCACGGCACCGGCCCGCGCCAGCCCGACGACGACCTGACCACGGGCGTCGAAGAGGACGAGTGGCAGCTCATCGCGGAACGCATCCGCGAGCAGCTCAACGCGAACAGGGTCGTGCTGCGCCTGCGCACCGACCCGCAGGAAGCCATGATCACTCTCGTCGCCGGCGAACCGCTGCCCGACGAGATGGCCGCCACCGACCCGCGGGCCGTGCGCGAGGACCCGATCCTGCAGCTGCCCGGCACCCACGTCCGCTACTACCGCGTGGCCGACGCCACCGAGGACGTCACCGAGGCCCTGCTGCGCCGTGATGCGCAAGAAGCGCTCGTCGTCCCGTTGCGCGGAGCGACCCAGCTGCTCGGCGCTGTCGAGGCGCACGACCGGCTCTCGCGCTGGCGTGGTTTCGGCAAGGCGGACATCCAGCTGCTGCGCACCCTGGCCTCGCACCTCGCGACGGCCGTCGACAACCGGCGCCTGCTGGCCCGGTTGCGCCACGACGCCTACCACGACCCGCTGACCGGCCTGCTCAACCGGCCGGGCCTGCGCGAGGCGTGCGCCGAACCGTTGCGCGACTCCCAGAAGGGCGTGGTGCTGCGGATCGACCTCGACATCCTGTCGACGGTGTCCGACGCGCTGGGCCAGGCCTGGGGAAACCGCATGGTCGTCGCGGCCGGACGCCGGCTGCGCGATGCTCTCGGCGCCGACGTTCCGTTGGCGCGCTTGGAAGGTGGCGCTTTCGCCGCGTTCCTCGACGACTCACGTGCCGGTGACGCCCACGAGATCGCGGAACGACTGCGCGCCGGGCTTTCCGTGCCGTATCCCGTGGATCGGCTCACGGTCGAGGCTTCCGCCGTCGTCGGATACGCGTCCAAAGCGGACTCCGAGACCGAGGACCCGGACCCCGACGCGTTGCTGCAGCGGGCGGACGTCGCCGTGCGCGCGACGTCGGAGGGCACGCCGGTCAAGGCCTACGCGCCTTCGATGGGCCACCTGTTCCTGCGCCGCTTCCAGCTCGTGACGCAGTTCCGCCAGGCCGTCGAGACCGGCCAGATCTCGGTGCACTACCAGCCGAAGGTCGCCCTGCCGTCCCGTCAGGTCGTCGGCGCGGAAGCGTTGGTGCGCTGGACACATCCGGAGTTCGGCCGCGTCGACCCGGACGAGTTCGTGCCGGCCGTCGAGGCCACCGGTCTCGTGGACGTGCTGACGGACTTCGTGATGGACCGGGCGCTGGAACGCGTGCGCCGCTGGCTCGACCGCGGGCTGCGGATGTCCATCGCGGTCAACCTGTCCGTGCGGACGCTGGGCGACGAGGACTTCCCGAACCGCGTGGAAGCCGCTCTGCAGCGCCACGACGTGCCCTCGGGCCTGCTGACGTTCGAGCTGACCGAGTCGGGCGTCATGGCCGATCCCGAGCGCGCTCTGCCGGTGCTGCGGCGCCTGCACGCCATCGGTGTCGTGCTGGCGGTCGACGACTTCGGCACCGGCTACTCGTCACTGGCGTACCTGCGCCAGCTGCCGGTCGACGAGGTGAAGATCGACAAGTCGTTCGTGCTCGGGATGGGCACGGATCTCGGCGACATGGCCGTGGTCCGGTCGATCGTCGAGCTCGGGCACTCACTCGGTCTCGTCGTGGTGGCCGAGGGCGTGGAGGACGACGCCGCGCGCGACCAGTTGGTCGGCATGGGCTGCGATGTCGCCCAGGGCTACCTGATCTCCCGGCCGCTGTCCGAGGACCGCTTCGAGGCGTGGCTGCGCGCACGAACGGTGCAGGTCAGGGGTGCTCGCGATGAGACGGTGCTCACGCTGGTGCACTAGAGGCACCCCCGGATTTCGTTCTTGGTTGCCGCGTGTTGTAGAGTTCTCCTTGCTCGGCAAGAACGAAAGAGCAAGCCCCTTTAGCTCAGTCGGCAGAGCGTCTCCATGGTAAGGAGAAGGTCTACGGTTCGATTCCGTAAAGGGGCTCCACGACTCGGCCGCGATGTCAGCATCGCGGCTTAAGTTGTGTATAGCGGTGTAGCTCAGTTGGTAGAGCAAGCGGCTCATAATCGCTGTGTCGCCGGTTCAAGTCCGGCCACCGCTACGCGAGTGGGTGGGGTCTGTCGGCGGAAAGCGCCGACCGTCCTCGCTCCGCAATCACATCCCCTGGGGGCTGCACCCCCAGACCCCGCCGGGTGGTAAGCCCACGCCGGTCGCCTCGCAAGAGGCCGGGAACCATGTGCTCTCAGGAAGGCAAGGACCGTGGCTGCAACCGACGTACGCCCGAAGATCACCCTCGCGTGCGAGGAGTGCAAGCACCGGAACTACATCACCAGGAAGAACCGGCGCAACGACCCGGACCGCCTGGAGATCAAGAAGTTCTGCCCGAACTGCAAGACGCACCGCGCGCACAAGGAAACCCGCTGAGCGCGTAGCGAATCTTCGACGAAGCCCGTCCCGCACCTGGGGCGGGCTTCGTCGTTTCTGCGGTGTCCGAGGAGCCCTATAGGCTTCTCGGGTGCCTCTCGACCCCGCCTTCATCGGACGTAGTTATCCGCCGTCGCAGCCGTACGACGTGAGCCGCGAGAAGATCCGCGAGTTCGCCGACGCCATCGGCGCGACCAGCCCGGCCTACCGCGACGCAGAAGCCGCGAAGGCGTTGGGGCACAGGGACGTCATCGCGCCGCCGACGTTCGCGATCGTGGTGTCGATGAAGACCAACGAGACCGTGATGTTCGACCCGGAGCTGAAGCTCGACTACAGCCGCGTCGTGCACGGCGACCAGAACTTCACGCACCACCGTCCCATCACCGCGGGCGACCAGCTCGTGTGCGTGGCGCACATCGACGCCATCACGTCCCGCATGGGCAACGACATGGTCACCGTGCGGACGGAGATCAGCACGATCGAGGGCGAGCTCGTCACGACCGCCAAGTCGATGCTCGTCGTGAGGGGAGAAGACGCGTGACGATCGAGGTTGGTACCGAGCTGCCGGCGCTGTCCGTCCGCCTCAAGCGCGCCGACCTGGTGCGCTACGCGGGGGCCTCGCTGGACTTCAACCCCATCCACTGGAACGAGAAGACCGCGAAGGACGTCAGCCTGCCGGACGTCATCGCGCACGGCATGCTCACGATGGCCGTGGCGTCGCGGATCGTCGCGGAGTGGCTCGGGGATCCCGGCGCGATCGTCGAGTACGGCTGCCGGTTCGGAAGGCCCGTCGTGGTGCCCAACGACGACGAGGGCGCGCTGGTCGACGTCACCGCGAAGGTCACCAAGGACTTCGAAGACGGAACTGTGAAGGTCAACATCAACGCGGCTTTCGACGGCAAGTCGGTCCTGACCGGGGCTTTTGCTCGCGTACGTGTTTCTTGACACACGGGGTCGGGCACAGTTGCCCGACCCTGATTCGTGTTCTCGGCACTCGTATGGGTAGGCTGTGTGACAGGCCGCTCGGCAATAGCTTGGGCGGTCTGGTTGGAGTGGTCCGGGGATGCTCCCGTACACTTCCAATCTTGTGGCCAGGGGGTCTCTGCAAGAGATCTCAAAGGGGTGTAGCTCAACTGGCAGAGCAGCGGTCTCCAAAACCGCAGGTTGCAGGTTCAAGTCCTGTCGCCCCTGCTGTCGAAGCGTCATCGGTCGAGTGGAGGACGGCATGAGCGAGGGCCGCGAGCAGGACCAGCCGGAGGAGCGCGAAGGCGCTGTCCGGCCGTCCACTGCTGCGGCGCGACGTGAACGTCGTGCCTCCTCTCGCCCGGCCGCCCGCAAGGACGGCAGCAGCGCTGAGTCGAAGAAGAGCGACGCCAAGTCCGACGCCTCGGACGAGGAGTCGAAGAAGGGTCGCCCGACCAAGACCCGTGAAGGACAGGAGAAGCGTCCCTCGCTGATCGGGCGGTTCTTCCGCTACATCCGCGAGGTCATCGGCGAACTCCGCAAGGTGATCTGGCCGACGCGCAAGCAGCTCGTCACGTACACGGGCGTTGTCCTCGTGTTCGTGGTGTTCATGGTTGCGCTGGTGTGGGCTCTCGACCTCGGCTTCGGCGCGGCTGTTTTCGAGTTGTTCGGCTGAGCCGGACAGCTGCCGCTGCAATAAGGAAGCGAGATCCACAGTGACCTCCGATCACGGCGTCGACGCCCAGGAGCTGACCGACCTCACCGACGACGAGGTGTCCGAGGACACCGCGGTCGACGAGACGGTCGAGTCGGAGGCCACGGACACCGAGGACGCCGTCGAGGCTGAAGAGGACGTCGACGTTCTCGCCATCGACGAGACCCCGATCGACGAAGAGATCGCCGACCCCGCCGAAGAGCTGCGTCAGGCCCTGCGCCACGCGCCCGGCGACTGGTACGTCGTGCACTCGTACGCCGGTTACGAGAACAAGGTCAAGGCGAACCTCGAGACTCGTATCCACACGCTCGACATGGAGGACTACATCTTCCAGGTCGAGGTGCCGACCGAAGAGGTCACCGAGATCAAGAACGGCCAGCGCAAGCTGGTGCAGCGCAAGGTGCTGCCCGGCTACATCCTGGTCCGCATGGAGCTCACCGACGCGTCCTGGAGCGCCGTCCGCAACACGCCGGGCGTCACCGGGTTCGTCGGAGCCACCTCGAAGCCCTCGCCCCTCACGATCGACGAGGTGCTGAAGTTCCTGCTCCCCCAGGGCGAGCAGAAGCCGGCCGAGGGCAAGAAGGCCGCCGCGTCCGCTGCTCCGAAGCCGACGATCGAGGTCGACTTCGAGGTGGGCGAGTCGGTCACCGTCATGGACGGACCGTTCGCCACGCTGCCCGCGACGATCAGCGAGGTCAACGCGGACGGCCAGAAGCTGAAGGTCCTGGTGTCGATCTTCGGCCGGGAGACGCCGGTCGAGCTGTCGTTCAGCCAGGTCTCCAAGATCTGAGCGGTCTTCCCGCAAGGGGAGACCGATCGGCCACGCTGCGGCTGGCAGGGCCGCGCGCGGACACCGCAATAACAGGAAGTACGGACAATGCCACCCAAGAAGAAGAAGCTGTCAGCGATCATCAAGCTGCAGATCAAGGCTGGTGCCGCCAACCCGGCGCCGCCCGTCGGTCCCGCGCTTGGTCAGCACGGCGTCAACATCATGGAGTTCTGCAAGGCCTACAACGCCGCGACCGAGTCGCAGCGCGGTCAGGTCGTGCCGGTTGAGATCTCCGTGTACGAAGACCGTTCGTTCGACTTCAAGCTGAAGACCCCTCCGGCCGCGCGACTCATCCTCGCCGCCGCTGGTGTCGACAAGGGCAGCGGCGAGCCGCACCGCGTCAAGGTCGCCAAGGTGACCATGGAGCAGGTGCGTCAGATCGCGCAGACCAAGATGGTCGACCTGAACGCGAACGACATCGACCAGGCCGCGAAGATCATCGCCGGCACCGCCCGTTCCATGGGCATCACGGTCGAAGGCTGATCGAGAACTTTCAAGCAAGCGTGGGAGAGCCGAGCGCGGCTCATTCACCACGAACTGATCCACGGTAAGGACAGAGTTATGAAGCGCAGCAAGGCCTACAAGGCCGCCGCCGAGCTGGTGGACCGGGAGCGGCTGTACTCGCCGCTGGAGGCCGCCAAGCTCGCCAAGGAAACGTCCAAGGTGAAGCTGGACTCGACCGTCGAGGTCGCGATTCGCCTCGGCGTCGACCCTCGCAAGGCCGACCAGATGGTCCGCGGCACCGTGAACCTGCCGCACGGTACGGGCAAGACCGCCCGCGTGATCGTCTTCGCAACCGGTGACAAGGCCGCTGAGGCCGAGGCCGCCGGTGCGGACGCCGTTGGCTCCGAGGACCTGATCGAGCGCATCCAGGGTGGCTGGCTCGACTTCGACGCCGCGATCGCGACCCCCGACCAGATGGCGAAGGTCGGCCGCATCGCCCGCATCCTGGGCCCGCGTGGCCTGATGCCGAACCCCAAGACCGGCACCGTGACCCCCGAGGTCGCCAAGGCCGTCAACGACATCAAGGGCGGAAAGATCAACTTCCGCGTTGACAAGCAGGCCAACCTGCACTTCGTCATCGGCAAGGTGTCGTTCGACCCCGAGAAGCTGGTCGAGAACTACGCGGCTGCTCTGGACGAGGTGCTCCGCGCCAAGCCGTCCGCCGCCAAGGGCCGGTACGTCAAGAAGGTCACCGTCTCCACGACGATGGGCCCCGGCATCCCGGTCGACCCGAACCGCACCCGCAACATGCTGGTGGACGAGGCCTGAGCCTCAACGGTTTTAGCTTTGTGAAACGCCCCGGTGCTTCGGCACCGGGGCTTTTTGCTGCCGGTAGTCGGTCGGCGACATCCCCACCTGCTTCAGGAAGTGGTGACGGAGGTTGTTCGCCGTGCCGATGCCGCTCAGTCCCGCGATCCTCTCGACCGACAGGGTCGTGGTCTCCAGCAACGCCTGCGCCCGCGCGATCCGTTCGTTGAGCAGCCACTGCAACGGCGTGGTGCCGGTGGCCTGGAGCTTGCGGTGGAAGGTTCGCGGGCTCATGGCGGCCTTGCGGGCCAGGTCCTCGATCGTCAACGGTTCGTCGAGACGGGTGCGCGCCCAGTCGAGCGCCGACTCCAGGCCCTGATCGTCCGGCGGAACCGGGAGGTCGATCACCTGGCTCCTGCTGCCGGGCCGGTGACCAGGCACGATCATCCGGCGAGCCAGCTGGTTCGCCACGTGCGCGCCCAGGTCGCGGCGCACCAGGTGCAGGCAGAGGTCGAGTCCCGCGGTCATGCCGGCGCTGGTCAGCACGTCACCCTCGTCGACGTAGAGCACCGAGTCGTCGACCTCGATCTTCGGGTACCGCTCGGCCAGCAGCGCGGTGTGCATCCAGTGCGCGGTCGCCCTGCGTCCGTCGAGCAGTCCTGCCTCGGCCAGTGCGTAGGCCCCGACGCACTGCGACACGATGCGCGCGCCGTTGTCGTGGGCGTTGCGCAGGGCTTTCACCAGCTCAGGCGGTACGGGTGCGTTCTCTTCGACGACCTCTTCCGGCACCCAGGAAACAAAGACGGTGTCCGCGTGCACGACGTCGTCGAGTCCGTGCGTGGTGTGCAACGTGAATCCGGGACCGGCGCCTCGTGTGCTGGATCCGGTGCCGCACAACCAGAGTTCGTACCAGGGGTCGGCCAGATCGGGCTGCGGAGTGCCGAAGACGGCCGCGGGAATGCCCAGCTCGTAGAGGTCCACGACGCCGAAGTCGCTGGGCACGATCAGGGCGACGGATCCAGCGCTCATGGTTTCCAGCCTATGGCAGGAATTTGGTGAAAGGGGTCATTCCGGTCACTGGTTGAGTTGATCACGGGTGGCGAAGCTGGATCCATGACATCTGAAGCGATCACCGTGCTAGGCCTCGGAAACCTCGGACGCGCGCTGGCGGAGACGTTCGTGCGGGCCGGCCACCCTGTGACGGTCTGGAACCGTTCTGCCGCAAAGACTCCAGGATTCTCCGCCGCGGCAACGGTGGCCGAGGCGGTGGCCCTCGGCGATCTCGTCGTCGTGGCCGTGCTCGACAACCGAGCGGCACAGCAGGTTCTGTCCGGAGTGGACGTGCGCGGGAAGGCGCTCGTGAACCTCACATCCGGAACTCCCGGCGAGGCACGCGAACTGGCGCGATGGGCTTACGAGAACGGCGCCGAGTACCTGCACGGCGCGGTGTACGCGGTGCCCCAGACGATCGGCACCGCAGAATCGTCCATCAACTACAGCGGCTCCCCGCTCGTGCACGAACGCTGGCAGAACGTGTTGGCGCTGCTGGGAAAGGTCACGTTCCTGGGAGAGGACGCCGGTCGCGCGTCCGGGTACGACGCGGCGATCCTCTCCGGGATGTACGGGTTGCTCGGCGGGTTCCTGCACGCGGCGGCGTTGGCGCGGGCAGGCGGCATCAAGGCCGCCGATCTCACGCCGATGCTGTTGTCCTGGCTGACGGACATGCAGCCGGCGCTGCACACGTTCGCCGAGGAGATCGACAGCGGCAGCTACACCGGCGGGGAGTCGAGCCTCGCGATGAACCAGTCGGGCTTGGCGCTGCTCATCCGGGCCACCGAAGCGCAGGGCGTTCCGTTCGGGGCGCTCTCCGAGCTGAAAGCCCTGGTGGACCAGCAGGTTCTCGACGGCCGTGGCGAGGAGAGCCTGGCCCGCGCCGTCGAGTCATTCGCGCGCGGCTAGCGCCGATGCGCAGCAGTCCGCCGGGCTTGTGGACTCGGTGGAGCTCGGCCTGGACCGCGGCCGCAGCCACGTCGTGCATGTACGCGACCTCGTCAGGGCTGGGCACCCCCAGTGCGTTTGCCATGCACCCCGATCAACCACAGGTGCTGGGGGACCAGTCGGTGATGACCCAGCCGGAACCGACCTTCTCGACGACGAAGGTGCCGAGTCGCGGGCCGCCTTCCACGGTCAGCTCGCACGAGTTGATGGTGACCTTGGTGGTGGTCGGTGTCTTGAGCATGTCCGGCGGGAACATCACCTGCTGGTACTTGTCGACGCTCGTGACCTTGGTCTTCAGGTCCTTGACGGCGGCGGCGCAATCGCTTGCGTTGAAGCCGTTGGCGAACTTCTGACGGGTGTCGTCGCGCAGGAAGAGGGTGCAGGCGCGGGTCGTGTCCGCGAACGAGACGTGCTTGTAGAACATGCCGACAGTGCCCTGCAGACCTGCCGGGGCGGAGAGTCCCTGAGCCGGGCCCGTCACGCCGCCGCTGTCGGACGCGACGTCGCCCGGCTCGTCGGCGCCGAAGAAGTGGTTGTAGGCCCAGATGGCGGAAACCACGACGACGAGGAACGTCAGGAGCCGCCAGAAGACAGGGCTGAGCAGCACGATGAGCCACCACGCCCTGCCGGTGCGCGCGGACTTCGGCGCCTGCGGAGCCTGGCCCGTGGCCTCCTGGTAGCGCTGGAACTCCTGGAACCGTTGGAACTCCTGGAACTGCTTGAGCTGCTCCGGGTCCATCGGAGGTGCAGGGGGCTGCGGCTGGCGGGGCGCGAGGTCCTTGCCGGGCTCGTCGGTCACAGGTCACATCATGCCGATTTGGATCGGCGGACACGACTCGCGTAGTCTCATCGGTGGTTCTACCGAAGACCGCTGGTTTTCTCCGCGAGGAGAACGAAGGCCCCGTTGCAACACGGGCGGCCCGCGCAGGGAGGACGAGGCTCGTTCGTGACGCCCCGTGCTGCTTGTGCGCGTGGGCGTTTTTGTTGTTTCGGAGCCTTCTCTGATCGGCGGTCTAACCCAGCCCAGAGAGGAGGCGATCATGGCGAAGCCCACGAAGGTTACGGCGGTCGCTGAGCTCGCGGATTCGTTCCGCAGCAGCTCGGCAGCGGTTGTCACTGAGTACCGTGGCCTCTCCATGGCGCAGCTCACCACGCTGCGTCGCGCTCTCGGCGCGGGCACCAAGTACACCGTCGCGAAGAACACGCTGGTCAAGCTGGCCGCTGCGGACGCCGGCGTGGAGGGCCTCGAGGCCCTTCTTTCCGGTCCGACCGCCATCGCGTTCGTCGAGGGCGAGCCCGTCGACGCCGCCAAGGCGATCCGCGACTTCGCGAAGGACAACAAGGCCCTGGTCATCAAGGGCGGCTACATGGATGGCCGCCCGCTCTCGGTCGAAGAGGTCACTGCGATTGCAGACCTCGAAAGCCGTGAGGTGCTGCTCGCGAAGCTCGCGGGCGCGATGAAGGGCAACCTGGCCAAGGCCGCGGGTCTGTTCAACGCCCCGGCTTCCCAGGTCGCTCGCCTGGCTGCTGCCCTGCAGGAGAAGAAGGCCGCTGCGGCACCCGCCGCCGAGGCCGACGCTCCCGCCGAAAGCTGATCACCCGAAGACACACCCGACGCTTTCGCGCGGGAGATAGAAAGGAACGCCGATCATGGCGAAGCTCAGCACCGAAGAGCTGCTCGACGCTTTCAAGGAGATGACCCTCCTGGAGCTGTCCGAGTTCGTGAAGCAGTTCGAGGAGACCTTCGAGGTCACCGCCGCGGCTCCGGTCGCCGCTGTCGTTGCGGGCCCCGCGGGTGCCGCTCCGGCCGCCGAGGAGGAGAAGGACGAGTTCACCGTCGTTCTCGAGGGCGCCGGCGACAAGAAGATCCAGGTCATCAAGGTCGTCCGCGAGGTCGTCTCGGGCCTGGGCCTGAAGGAGGCCAAGGAGCTCGTCGAGGCTGCTCCGAAGCCGCTGCTCGAGAACGTCGCGAAGGACGTTGCCGAGGCCGCCAAGGAGAAGCTCGAGGCTGCCGGCGCCAAGATCTCGCTCAAGTGATCTTGGCCCCAGTTGGGGCTTTTGTTCTGCCTTAACGGGCGTGCACCTTTCAACGGGGGTGCACGCCCGTTTTGTTGTTTCTGGGGGCGCGTCGGTTGCCGTTTCCCTTGTTGCGTTGGCGGGTTCCGGTTTGTTGTTCGTAGCGTTCCCCAGTTGCGTAGGTCTCTGGCTGTTGCGTGCTTCCCCTTGGGAGCTCTGCCCCAAACCCCGCCAATCTGATCAGGGGTCCAGCGCTGTGGGTGGGTTGATGGCACGCCTGTTGCTTACAGCGGCTGCCTGTTGCGTAGGTGGTGCGGTCCGGCGGGCCCCGTCACGAGTCGTACCGGAGCGAGCCACAGCCGGGAAGGGGTGTCAACTCGACGA